>JABXHX010000076.1 GCA_013373385.1 Flavobacteriaceae bacterium | reverse complement strand
TGGCTGATTATGTGGAAGAAAGAATTAATATATTGAAATCCAGTCCATGGTTTGAGAGAAATATCTTGGAACAAGAGTGGAAGAATTATAAAACCGGTCAAAATGACAATAGTTTTTTTATTTGGCAATGGATAAACAGTTCATTTTTTCCACTATAAGTAGGTGAAATATCTGACTTTAAAAAGTCCAAATTGGTTTAAAATTGAATTTTTAGATATTCATAAAGCAACGTGAAAACGCTAATGCATTTAGTAAAGATGATTTTTCGGAACATGGTTTGTTTGGTGGCCATATGAAAGCGCAATACGGGTAGAATTAGAAGATTTTTCCAAAAAACTCCAATAAATATGGGTCAAGTCCTTTTCGATAATTATCCGAAAATGGAATATTAAACAATATAAATTTTTTATTTTAAATCAAAAGATCAGGTTTTAACCTTTGTCACTTAATTACCCCCACCGTAAGTACGAAATGGTTTTAATAGGCCAAGGTTTAACATCGGGTAAAGGATTCGGAAGTAACCGAAGCGCTGGTTCGAGATTTAAGATTGGAAAAGAAAACAACATTCCATCTCAATGAATGAGAAAGCCTTTAAAAATGTTTTCTCAAAACTAATTTTCTGTCTGAAAAACGAGTATTTTTATACCAAATTTGAAAGGTGTCCCCTTTATGTTAAATTATCAATTGCTTAGGATTCGTATTGAATAAATGAACCTAATGGATAAATGGGTTCCAGATGAAAGAAACAATTTTTGTTAATCTGAAAATTTGAATGGTTGAACAAACAAACTGATTATTTCAGAAATAGCATGTAATTAAATGATAGCTTTAAAAACATGTTTTTATTAATCTGTTAATTAATGAAAAAAATAAATATCTATATTGATTCGGCTTGTGATGTTCTTTACTCTTCCTTTTATATAAAAGGTCTTGAAGAATGTTTTGGTTTTTCTAATCTATTTTTTAGAAATAAACCTTTTAGAAGGTTTAAATTCAATAACCACTACTTTGCTTTTATTATAGAAGAAGAATTAAGCCGAATAAATGTTGTGATTGATTATTCTGATTCATCAGAGGTAAGCAAGGTAGCTTTGGATTGGTGTGATATTTATTATAAAATAAATATTGATGAAGAGAAAGATTATAATTCAAATAAAATTCTGAGCATTGGTCCTAGTTTTGGAATCAAAATTTTTTCTTTTTATCAAACATTTTTTTTAGCCTTTTCTAATTATTTCAAATCATTTGGACGGATTAAAATTAGTGATACTAGGAGATTTTTCTCAAATTATAAAGCTCAATATAAAAGACCGACAATTTACGATTACTTTCCCGGCACTGTACAAGAAAATTACCTATATTTTGTTGGATCATTGTGGAAAAAAGAACCAAAGACGAATATGTATAGAGCCAATTTTATTAAGGCTTGTTTATCTTTAAATATTAAGTTTGAAGGAGGATTTGCTCCTAGAATAAAAAATGATATTAGAGGATTTGAAGGTTTGACTATGAACTCGAGGGATAAAATTGAATCGTATATCAAAAAAACCAAACTTTCTATTGCTACTTTTAATACGCCTGCAGTTCTAGATTGTCATGGTTGGAAATTAGCAGAATTCTTGTGTTTTGGTAAAGCTATAATTTCAACAAAACTAACGAGAAAGCTTCCTTTGGATTTATTAGATAATGAACATCTCTTGTACACGGATGGTTCTCAAGAAGACATAAAGGAAAAACTTGAATTTTTAATCGAAAATAAAAAAGTAAGGGAAAAACTAGAAAAGAATGCAAGGGGTTATTTTGAAAACGAGTTGAGCCCTCAAAAGGTAGTTCAAAAAATTCTATTTCGAATTGATCAATTAATCAATATATAATTATATGACAATTTATAGTTTTTCGATTTTTATTATAATTTTATTTATTTCAATGATTTATTTTTATGCTGCTGCTAGGTTACACATCGTTGACAAACCCAATCAACGCTCTTCCCATTCCAAAGTAACTGTTAGGGGAGGAGGGATTATATTCCCGATTGCAGCGATTATCTGGTGGGTGGTTTTTGGATTCCAGAATACGCTGATGATTCTTGGTTTGGTGATTATTTCAGTAGTCAGTTTCTTTGATGATATCCAGTCGCTTTCCAGAAAATTTCGCTTTTTGATGCAATTTATTGCGCTCTCTTTGGCTTTTTACGATTTGGATCTATATACTCAGATTGAATGGTACTTCCTGCCCATCTTTTACTTTATTGCCTTGGGAATTATAAATGCCATCAATTTCATGGATGGAATCAATGGAATCTCCGGACTTTATGGATTGGTGTTTTTTGGTTCCCTGTTAGCTGTCAATACCTATTTGCCACTTTTCCAAAATGAATTAATTCAATATGAAATTCTAGCTCTTTGCGTGTTTCTTCTTTTTAACCTGCGAAAAAGAGCGCTTATGTTTGCTGGAGATGTGGGCAGTATAAGTTTGGCTTTTTTAATAATTTACTTCCTTACCAAGTGGTACCTTGAAGTGGAGCAATGGTCCATTATTCTATTCCTATTGTTATATGGAGTAGACGTCGTCATGACCATGGCTCGGAGAATTCGTAGAGGGGAAAAATTATCAGAACCTCACAGGACTCATTTTTACCAAATTCTTGCCAATGAATGTAAAATGAACCATGTAT
>JABXHX010000083.1 GCA_013373385.1 Flavobacteriaceae bacterium | reverse complement strand
TTAATGTTTTCGGTAAGTACTTTACCATCTAGAGTTCCAGTATCATGTCCTAAATCAATTAGAGCTTGTTCAAAATTAGGGTCGGGTATAAATGTGTATGCCACACTTGTTTGGCAATCTTCACTATATGTTGCAGTGTCATCTTTAAACCAGTTTGTTCCAGGGGTAAAATTATATGGTATTTGGATACAGGTTAAATTAGGATTATTATTAGCTTTCATTATATTTAATGAAATATTCTTAGATAAGTCTAATTCAGATAAGTTGTTGTTACTACAATTTAAAAAATTTAATAAGGTATTATTAAGTAAATTCAAATTTGAAAATTTACTAGCGGATGCATCTATATATGTTAGTTTAATGTTTTTGCTTACGTCAATAGTATTTAGTTGATTATTGAATCTAAGTGACAAAGTAGTTAGCTCTTTATTTTTTGATAAATCTATAGAATTAATGATAGTATTACGTATATCAATATGATCTAGTTTAGTGTTTTTTTCAAAATCAATACTTGATACACTACTACCTGATAGTGTGAAACTTGTTAAATCTAAATTATTAGAAATGTCTATCGTAGTTATTGGGTTTTCAGTACAGTTTAATCTAGTAATGTTTACAAAATATTCAATGCCATTTAAATTATGAATGTCTTTATCAATTAATCTAATTAGACCAGTGTAAGCTTCTGCCTCGTTAATTTGTATTTCGCCATCATTGTTAGTGTCAATTTTAGAAATTAAACCACCACCAGCTGTAATTCCAACTCCATGATCTAATAGCGTATTTTTAAAGTTGATGTCTGTAAAATTAATAATAGTATTATCTACAGTACAGTCGTCTTTAAAATTTGTATTTGCATCTTTGAGCCAAGTATTAGGAGGAGAAAAGTCAGTATCTATTAGCACACAAGATAAATCGTTATCTCTAACATCTAAATTGGTAATAATTGAATTATTGTTGTTGTTTAAATTTAAAGTTGATAAGATATTGTTTGAAAGATTTATATTTTCTAATTTGTTATTATTAGAAAGATTTAAACTCGTTAAAGTGTTAGATGAAATGTTTAAAATATTAATATCAGTATTATTAGAAATATTTAAATTTTGTATTTGATTATTTTTAATGTTTAATTCATTTAAAGATAAATTTTTACTTACATCTAAAGACGCTATTTTATTAGAGCTACAAGAAAATACTTTTAACAATGTATTATTTGAAATATCAATATTTGTAATTTGATTTCGGTTTACAATTAAGCTTTCTAATTGGTTGTTGCTATTTACGTTAATTTCCGTAAGTTGATTGTTTTCTACATTTAAAACTTTAAGGGAAGTGTTAGCAGTTACATCTAAATTACTAATCGAATTATAACTACAGTCTAATTCAGTACTGTTTTTAAAGGCTTCTATACCTTTTAAATTATAAATACTTTTTGATCTAACTAATATTTTTCCTGTATAATTTTCTGCTTCAGTAATTTGTATTTCGCCATCATCGTTTGTGTCAATTATTTGAATATTAGTTCCAGTAATAGTTTTTCCATGAGCTAACAATGCTTCTTTAAAATTGCTGTTAGGAATATGTACAATGGTTGTATAAAGATTACAATCTGTATTATATGTAGCAGAATCATCTTTAAACCAAGTATTTGGAGGAGTAAAATAATAATCTATTTGAACACATGTTAAGCTAGAGTTGTTTCTTGCATCAAAACTTGTAATATTAGAACTGTTGTTATTTGCAATATTTAATACCGATAATTGATTATTAGTAATTAGTAGTTCCTCAATAAATTGATGACCAGAAAAGTCTAGTTCTTCTAGTTTATTGTTACTTGCTTTAAACTTTGTAAAAGAGTTTTTAGAGATATCAATATTTGTTAACTGGTTATTGTTAATATTAACATTAGATAATAATGTGTTTTTTGTTAAATCTAAATCAATCAATTGATTATTAGAAATATCTAAATCTGTTAAAAAAATATTGTTATTTATATTTAAAGAACTTATTTGGTTTGAAGAACAATTTAAAGATGTAATATTTTGAAAAGCTTCAATTCCTTTTAAATCAACTATGTTTTTTGAACTTACATTTATATTTTTATTATATCCTTGCGCTTCTGTATATTGTATTTCACCATCATTATTAGTGTCAATAATGCTAATTTCTGACCCAGTTATACTTTTACCATGTTCTAACAAAGCATTTTTAAAATTAGTATCGGGGATTGTTACAATAGAATTAGAGCAATCATCACTAAACCTAACATTACTTGTATCATAATACCAAGTATTTGGAGGAGTAAAATTATTATCTATTTGAACACACGTTAGACTATTTAAGTTAAAGTCAAAGTAATTTATTAAAGAATTACTACCATTAGCAACATTAAGTTTGACTAAATTATTCCCGTATAAACTTATGTATTCTAATTTATTGTTTTTTGTAAGATTTATTTCGGTTAATTTATTTCTTTCAATAACTAATTTCTCCAAATTTATGTTTTTACTTATATCAATACTTTTTAAATCCCCCAAAGAACAGTTTATTTCTATAAGTTTGGTGTTTTGAGAAAGATTAATACTTGTAAAAGAATTATTAGAACAGAATAATTTAGTTACATTTTTAAAATACTCTATACCAGATAAATCAGATATTTTAGGAGAGCCGTAATTATAATATATTTCATCTATATTGATTGTTCCTGTATAACTTTCTGCTTCTGAGACTTGAATAGCATTATCAGAATTAGAATCTATTATAGATGTGTAATCTATTTGCCCATGTATTAATAATGCATTTTCAAAATTTTCGTCTTTAAAAAGTATAGCTCTATCAACAGTTGAGCAATCTGAATTAAGAACAACTGTATCATCTTTATACCAATTACTTAAGTTGTTGTTATAAATTACTGGAGTTAGGTTTTCGTCTGTTTTTACACAGGTTAAATACTTGTTATTTCTTGTATCTAAAAAATAAAAATTATTATTATTATTATTATTTACATTTAGAGAATATAAATTATTGTTATTACATTTTAGATAATTTAATGCTATATTACTAGAAACATCAAGTTCTTTTAATTGATTATTTTCTACATTTATTTTTTCCAGAACCAGACTTTTAGGAAGAGTTAAGGTTTTAATTTTATTATTGCTTACGTATAAGTTTTTTAGTTTTAGATTATTAGATAAATCTAAATTCAGTAAATAATTGTGTGTAGCATCTAACGTATGTAAATCTTTAGAGTTTTTAACATTAATACTACTTAAATAAGGATTATTATGTATTTGAATATAAAGTAGTTTGTGGTTGTTGTTAAAATTTAAATTATATCTTATATCATTTCTATTTCCTTTAAAAGTTTGCAAATTAAGATTGTTGCTTAAGTCTATTTCGGTTAGTCGATTACCAGAAATATCTAGCTCTTCTAATTTAACATTCTTCGATAAATCTATGGTTGATAAGATATTATTTTTACAAATAAAAGTTTTTAATTCAGTATTTGAAGATATATCAAATGTATCTATTCCAGTATTAGAATAATCTAGAGATTCTAAATTTAAATTGTTAGAAAGATACAGTTTCAGTCCATAGTTAAAACTACAGGCTAACTCTTTTAATTTTGTGTTCCCATATGTGTTAATCTCTTTTAATTGGTTATTTTGACAATCTAAAACTAATAGTTCTTTGTTTTTAGTAATATCAAGAGTTTGTAAAGACGTGTTGTTGAGGTTTAAAATTTTCAATTTTCCATTATTAGAAATATCAATTGAATTTAGATTATTACCTGTAAGATGTAAATTTTCTAGCTCAGAATTATTAGAAAGATTTATTGAAGTAAGATTATTAAAGCTAATTCTTAATGTTTTTAATAATAGGTTATTAGAAAGGTTAATAGTTTCTATGTTGTTTGATTCAGATTCTAATTTTGTTAGCAAAACATTTTTATAAGTGTATAACCCTGTTAATTGATTATTGTTAACATTTAACTCAACCAATTTTGTGTTTTGAGCAAGGTCTAAGTCTGTTAATTTATTTCTATAACAAAATAAACTCTCTAGTTTAATATTATTGGTAACATCTAAGTTTGTAAGATCGTTTTGATTTACTTTTAGAAAAGTTAATTCTGTGTTTTTAGAAACATCAATAGATGTAAATTTATTAAGTGCACAATCTAGACCTGTAATGTTTATAAAAGCTTCTAATCCAGTAGTGTTTTTAATGTTCTTAGCTCCAATATCAATAAATCCTGTGTAGCTTTCTGCTTCACTAACTTGTATTTCTCTATCGTCATTAGTATCTATAATACTTATGTTATTTCCAGTAATTAGTTTACCATGCTCTATTAAAGCTCTTTTAAGGTTTTCATCAGGAATATTTACATCTTGAGAATATGTTTTAAGGCTAATTATTAAAAGAATTAACGTAAATAATTTAGTTTTCATAATTGTTTGTATTGAATTTATTTTAAATCTAATTAATAGATAAGTAGGAAAAAAATGCTAAATGATTTTTGGGATGAAACCCAAGTATGTGTTACTATTTTTTTAAGTTGACCTATAAATTTTGTCTTGATATGTTTGTGATACTGGTATTTGGCTATATCCAATATCAAGAATTATATTTTTATTTTTTTTAATAATTGTTGCATCTATGTTTGGGTTTATTAGATAGCTTCTATGGCATCTAAGTAAAATATTTTGATATTCTTTTTCAATAGATTTTAAGGTAGATCTTAAAAGAAGAGACTTCGGGAGTTCATCAGAAAGGAAATGAATTTCTGTGTAGTTTCCAGAAGCCTTTAGGTAAAGTAGTTTGTCACTGGAGATACAGAAAGTATCTTTTTTGTTTTCAGATTTAAAAACTAATTTCTTTTTTCTTTTTTCTTTTTTTCTTCTAAAGAGAAAAAACAAGTTCCATGAGATTGATAAAATTATAAAAACTAAGATTAATAAAAACACATAACTATTTAGGTAGAAACTGAGAGAATTACTAATACTGTGCAAGTGAAAGAAAAAGATTAATTTCATGCCTTAAAATTTTTAATTTAAAAATGCTAACAAAGAAATTGATTTTTGAAATATAAAATCTCACCCAAATAGGGTGGGGAAAGGTTTTTTGAAATTTATTAACTTTGAATTAACATATTTGTAATGAAAAAGTTTGTTTTATATTCTTTAATCTTCTTTTTTTCTAATTGTTTAATGGCTCAATATGAGGTTATTAGTTATTTAGCAAAAGACGGTTTACCACACGATTTTTGTTATAAAGTTTTTGAAGATGATAAAGGATATATATGGATAGCTACTGATGATGGTTTAGTTAAATTTAACGGAAGATCCTTTAAAAGACTCTCAATTAACGAAGGCTTAAATTCAAATTATACTATTGATATAGCTAAATACAATAATTCTCTAGCAATTGGAACATGGGGTGGAGGAATACAACTAATAGAGAATGATAGTGTTGTTAATTTTACTCCAAATAAAATATTAAATACCACTAAGATTAATTCAGTATTTGTTTATAAGAATCAAATATATGGATCTAATAGTTTTTCTAAAGGCTTTTACAATTTTAGTAAAAAAACAGCAGGTGATTATAAAAATATAATATATCATAAAAGTGCTGGTTGCAAAATAAAGAGAGAAGGTAGAGGTATATTTTTTATGGATAATTTTTATAATCCTGAAGCTAATTTAAAAGGTTTATGGAAATATGATATTGAAAAGAATACTCTTAAAGAAGTAACTTCCAAATTGAAAAACAAATCTATTAGTGATGTTAAATACCACAATGGGAAATACTATGTAAATGTTCAAAATAAAGTTTTAGAGTTAACTAATAAAAACCTTAAAACACATATTGAATTAGAAAATGATAAAGCCACTATAGTTTTTTTTGAACCAGGAAAAGATGTTAACTTAATTGTTTTTGAAGAAAAAAAAGGAAAGCAAAGAGTTGTTTTTTTTGATAGAAAAACAAAAAAATATAAAGATTTAGAGTTAGAAAAAAAGGGTTTTAACACAAAAGTAAGTAGTGTTCTAAAAGATAGTAATGATAACTTTTGGCTAACTACAAATGGTAACGGGGTGTTTTTAATTAGAAAAATAAAAGAAATATTTCACCTTTTGAAAAATAAAAACATTATAGATTTAGCTCAAAAAGTAAATGTTAAATACTTTTTAACCCCAAAAGAACTAATAATACAAGAAACAAACAAAAGAAGTATATCTCATTTGCTAAATACAGGTATAATAAATAATCGTCTTTCATTACTAAAAGACACTTTAATAATTTATAACGTTACTAGAGAATATAATAGTAACTTTTTTAAATTAGGGAATAATTATATTTCTACGCGATCAGATTTTAAAGAGAAGATAAAGGTAGTAGATAAAGAATTAGCTAGGCTAAAAATTAATTTTAAAAGTATAAAGGCAGCATCTACGAAACTCGATTTATTTTTTAAAAATAGCTATACAAATGACATTAATAAAATAATTGAAAAAGAAAATATAATTTGGTTTTTAACTAACAATGGCTTATACGTATACTCTAAAGTAGATAGAGAATTTATATTTTACTATAATAAAAAAAATGGATTATTAAGTGATAAAATTACTGATATTCAGATCTATGAAGATAAAATTTGGGTCGGTACTGCTAACGGATTAAGTCTTATTGAAAATGGAGAAATAGTAAACATAAATTCAATCAATAAACTACCACAAACATCTATAAACAACCTCTATTTAGACAAACATAATGTTCTTTGGATTGCACATCAGAAAGGGTATTCTGTGTATACAAATAATATGTTTTATAATTTTAGTAATAAAACAGGTTTAACTTCCAGTTTTGTAAATAAAATTAATGAGTTTGAAAAAGATAAAATATGTATTGCAGGAAATAAAGGAATAATTGTATTGAATAATAAATTACCTTTTATTCCAAATAAACCTCCAAAGCTTTTTGTGAATAATAAGAAAAAAGGTATTTTTAATTTAGATATAATAACATATGATAAGGGAAACGTAATAACAGAATATAAATTAAATTCTCTTTTATGGCAGCCTGTAAAAACCAACAAATTAGATTTAACAGGTATAGATTATGGTACTTATAAGATAGAGTTTAGATCTAGGCTACAGAGTAGCGATTGGGTTTATTCCAAAATTTTCGAATTCTCAAAACCTACACCATGGTATAAAACAATATACTTTTATTTATCTATAGGTTTATTAATTCTGTTATTAATGCTATGGCAAGTTATTAATATTCAAAAACAAAATAACTTGTTAAGAAAAACCATCTTTGAGAAAAGTGAAATACAAAAAGAATTTCAAAACGTAAGAGAAAACATCGCTAGAGATTTCCATGATGAGTTAGGGAATAAGCTTGCTGGAATAATCGTAATGTCAGATTTAATTCTGAAAGATAAAACTAACATAGATAAGAGCAACTTGTCAAATAAAATTAAACTAATAAATAATAGTGCAAGTAGTTTATACTTTGGGATCAAGGATTTTATTTGGGGAATAAATAGTAAAAGTGATAGACTTGATGAGCTAATTTTTTACATTTCTGATTTTGGAGAAGAACTTTTTTTTGATACTGGGATAAAATTTAGATTAAATAAAAAGTTAGATCAAAAAAATATTTTATTACCTAATTATTGGAGTAGGCATATTTTGTTAATTTTTAAAGAAGCAATGACTAATACCTTAAAGTATTCTAAAGCTGAAGAGGTGAGTTTAGATTTTGTATTGAATAACGAAGAATTAACCATCAAACTTTCTGATGATGGTATAGGATTCAATCAAAGAACTATTGTTAGAGGAAATGGAATAAACAACATGCGATTTAGAGCAGAAAAAATTCACTGTAATTTAGACATTTTTTCTAATAGAGGAACAATAGTAGTTTTAAAAGGAAAAACTAAAAAGTAATTATGAAAAGTGTAGTCATTATAGAAGATTATGAAATTTTGTTAAACTCTTTTACAGAGATAGTAAATACTTCTTCCGAATACTATGTTAAAGGAGCATTTACCAATTGTGAACAAGCCTTAAATATTATTGAAAATTTACAACCAGATATAGTGTTAATAGATATAACTTTACCAGGTATGAGTGGTCTTGAGGGTATACCTTTAATAAAAGAAAAATGTCCTAAGACCTTAATATTGGTAATAACTGTTCATGAAAATTCTGAATTTGTTTTTAAAGCTTTATATGTGGGAGCTATAGGTTATGTTACAAAAACTACAGGAGCAAATAGTTTAATTAATTTTCTTGATATAATGGTTAAAGGAGGTGCTCCTATGAGTATAAATATAGCTAGAATGGTTGTAGAATCTTTTCAAGTAAAAAACATAAATTCATTAACAAAAAAAGAAAACGAAGTACTACATTTATTATCTAAGGGAAAAAGCTACATTTCAATTGCCGAAAGTTTGGATGTAAAACTGAACACAATTAAATATCATATAAGAAATATTTACGAAAAGTTACATGTAACAAGTAAAGATGAACTGATAAATATTATGAGTAATAAGAACAAGTAAATTTGTTATGTTAAAGAAAATTGTCTTGATATGATTGTGATACAGGTATTTGCTTATATCCAATATCAAGAATTATATTTTTATTTTTTTTAATAATTGTTGCATCTATGTTTGGGTTTATTA
>JABXHX010000078.1 GCA_013373385.1 Flavobacteriaceae bacterium | reverse complement strand
TTCACGTGTTAAATCATTTTTATCAATACCTTGTTCTTTTAACTTCGCTACTACTTTCGCTTCTGTAGCAATTGAAGCATGATCGGTACCTGGAACCCAACATGCATTTTTTCCTTGCAAACGGGCACGACGTATTAACACATCTTGAATTGTATTGTTTAGCATATGTCCCATATGTAAAACTCCTGTGACGTTTGGTGGTGGAATTACAATTGTGTACGGTTCACGATCATCTACTTCTGAATGAAAATAATTGTGTTGCATCCAGTATTCGTACCACTTTCCTTCTACTTCTTTAGAGTTATATTTTGATGGGATTTCCATTCTTTTGGCTTAATTTTTGAGATATAAAGGGCAAAAATACTACTTTTACCTAAAATAGAATGAAGATGAATAAATATATTCTTTTGCTTTTTTTAGCATGCATCACAACAGTAAGTTTTGGTCAAAACACCAAACCTATATTTAAGTTTGAAAAAGAACTAATTAACTATGGAAAGATTAAACAACATACAAATGGTAAAAGAGTCTTTAAATTTACCAATATTGGAAATGCTCCTCTAATAATTAAAGATATTAAAACTTCTTGTGATTGTGCTATCCCTAAAAAACCTGAAAAGCCAATTATGCCCGGAGAAAAAGGAGAAATTGAGGTAGCTTATGACACCAGTAAACTAGGTGGATTTTCCAAGCAAATAACTATTTTCTCTAATGCAAAAAACAACAGAAAAATGCTTAGAATAAAAGGATTTGTAGTTAAAAGTTAAACTCTTTTTTTCAATCTAAATTCAAATTTCATCTGCACGTCTTTTCTTTCTATTTTCATTCTTATCTTTCTTCTATGACCAGATTGAAATTTACTGAGCAATTCTTTTAGGGAATATTTATGCACCTTAACACCATTGATACTAATAATAACATCACCAGCTTTTAGCCCTGCTTTATCTGCTGGAGAATCTGGTAAAATGTATTTTATTTTATAAGAAGGTTTAAATCTATATCTGTAATTTACATATAAAGAAATAGTATTGATATCATTAGATTCTGGATTTAAGTTATACTGACCAACTCCGCTACTTTTTACTTCTTTTTCTTTGACCAATACTTTCCCATTATAGACTACATCTATCCCGCTCATATTATATTCAAAACCACCTCTAAAAGAGCCGTTTTTCCTTAAAGTAATTTTTCCGTTCGGGTAATCTAGCCATACTTTAAATCGTTTTAAAATATTTCCCCCTATACTTCCGTTTCTTTCTTTAAACTGCCTTGCATAATAAGTAGATGCAGAATCTAAAAATGAAACTGTAGGATTTTTTATTTTATACCTTCCAAGAGTTAAACTTTTTATCCTGCTGTTATTACCATGAATAGTACCACTAAGTCCTTCTCCTAAAATAGCTTTAAAGTATTTTTTAGGTGTTTTAATTTCTTCATTTGTATCTTCAAATAACCAAATAGCACTACTACCTCCAGAATCAATCAGTAATTTAACGTCTGTTTGTTTATTACCCACCGTATCTAACTGTACTTGAGCATTTATATAAGGTTTATTTCCGTAAAACTGCAACGGAAAAACCTCGCACCTCCTACACTTTTTATATTTAAAAAATTTCGGGTTGTAAAAAGTAATTCTTTTAGTTTTATAATTGATATATACAATTACGTCTCTTAAAATCTTATAACCAATAATCCCGTGTACTGTTACCCCCATTTTACCAGAAACATCAAACTTATCTTTTAGAATTACATAGATGTTTTCTTTATTACTGATATAGTTTTTAATCTTAATGGTATTGTTCCGTGACAATAGCGCTTCTAAAGGTTCTCCATCTCCTAAGCCTTTTAACGTAATTTTATTTACATCTTTTAAATCTATACTATCGTTCTCTGATAGATTAAACAGCAATGTTTTACCGACTCCTGTGTCTAAAATAAATGATAAAGGTTTGCCATTTACCTCAAGGGGAAGTACAATTAAGTTGTTAATTAATTTAAACCGGACGGTCATTTTTTTCTCATCAGCTCCAAAAAACTTAAATTGTGATTGAGTCTGAATAGAA
The DNA here is from genome assembly GCA_013373385.1 of Flavobacteriaceae bacterium. GTDB lineage: Bacteria > Bacteroidota > Bacteroidia > Flavobacteriales > Flavobacteriaceae > Polaribacter. Next base: position 14,476 of record JABXHX010000078.1, on the reverse strand, counting down.
AATAAAAGAAAAGCTAGAAAAAGAATATTTTTTTTAATCAATGAAATTTTGATTTTAAGGTTGTCTAAAATTTACAATACAATATACAAAATTCATTCAATCGAAAAATCATTTTAGCAAATCTTTAACCTTTTTCATCAAAAAAAGATGTGATTTAGTGACATAAAATGTTAAAATAAATTCAGAAATTTGCGCTACTTTTACACAAATAAAAATCAATACTATGCCTTCAATTTCTAAGAAAGGAAATCAAATGCCAGAATCGCCAATCAGAAAGCTGGTACCTTATGCAGAAAATGCCTATAAACAAGGAAAAACTGTATATCATCTTAATATTGGTCAGCCAGATATTAAGACTCCTCAAGTTGCACTAGATGCTGTTTCTGTGCACTCACTAACAACTATTGCTTATACTAGATCTGAAGGTTCTGAAGCGTACAGATCAAAAATTGCCAATTATTATAGTAAACATGACATCGCTGTACAGCACGATGACATTATTGTAACTACTGGTGGATCTGAAGCCTTGCTATTTGCATTTGGAAGCATTATGGACGTTGATGATGAAATTATTATTCCTGAGCCTTTTTATGCGAACTACAATGGGTTTTCTACCGCATCGGGTGTGAATGTGGTTCCTGTAATATCTAAAATTGAAGATAATTTTGCTTTACCTCCTATTGAAGAATTTGAAAAGTTAATTACACCGAAAACTAAAGCTATTTTAATTTGTAATCCTGGAAATCCAACCGGTTATATTTATAGCAAAGAAGAAATTAAAAAATTAGCTGAAATTGTAAAGCAGCACGATTTGTTTTTAATTTCTGATGAAGTGTATAGAGAATTTGCTTACGATGGTGTAGAACATTACTCTATCTTACAAGAAACATCTCTAAACGACAATGCAATTGTTATTGACTCTGTATCTAAAAGATACAGTATGTGTGGCGCAAGAATTGGTTGCTTAGTTTCTAAAAATAAAGAAGTTATAAAAACTGCTTTAAAATTTGCACAAGCAAGGTTAAGTCCACCAACACTAGCTCAAATTGCTTCTGAAGCTGCTTTAGAAACTCCACAAAGTTATTTTGATGAAGTGATTGAAGAGTATGTTGATAGAAGAAACACTTTGATTGAAGAACTGCAAAAAATAGACGGAGTTAAGGTTGCCAAACCAAAAGGAGCATTTTATTGTATTGTAGAATTGCCTATAAAAAATGCAGATGCTTTTGCACAATGGCTCTTAGAATCTTTTGATATTGATGGAGAAACAGTAATGGTTGCACCAGCAGCAGGATTTTATTCTACACCAAATGTAGGACTAAATCAGATTAGAATTGCTTATGTGTTAAACAAAGATAGCTTAAAAAAAGCTGTAAATATTTTAAAAGAAGCTTTAAAAGTTTATAAGGATTAGTGACAATCCAACACAACATATCACTTAAAAAATACAATACGTTTGGTGTAGAATGTTACGCCAAACGTTTTGTTTCTATAACGTCTTTTTATGATTTGCAACAATTATTAAAAACTGAGAAAGATATCTTTTTAATTAGTGGTGGAAGTAATATGTTGCTTACAAAAGATATCGACAAACTTGTTGTCTTTATTAATATTAAAGGTATTTCTATTGATAGAGAAAATGAAAACTCGGTTTATTTAACAGTTAATGCTGGAGAGAATTGGCATGAGTTTGTGCTGTGGTGTATTTCTCAAAATTATGGAGGGTTAGAAAATCTATCATTAATTCCTGGTAATGTTGGTACTTGTCCCATACAAAATATTGGTGCTTATGGTGTTGAAGTTAAAGATATCATTACCAAAGTAGCAGCAATTGAGATTGCATCAGGAAAACAAATTACTTTTTCTAATAAAGACTGTAAATTTGGATATCGCAACTCAATTTTTAAAAATGAAGCAAAAGGAAAATACATCATCAATTCGGTAAGTTTTAAACTAACAACAAACAAGCATAAACTAAATACTTCTTACGGAGCAATTGAAACTGCTTTAGATAAAAAAAATAGTACCAACCTAACAATTCAAGACATCTCTGACGCTGTAATTGCAATTAGACAATCTAAGTTACCAGATCCTAAAGAGATTGGAAACAGCGGGAGCTTTTTTAAAAACCCAGTAATTTCTGTTTCTCAGTTTATAGCACTACAAAAAGAATACTCATCTATTCCAAGTTATAAAATATCTGATACTGAAATAAAAGTCCCTGCCGGTTGGTTAGTTGAACAATGTGGTTTTAAAGGGAAGCGTTATGGAAATTGTGGAGTTCATGAAAAACAAGCCTTGGTTTTGGTAAATTATGGTAATGCAAGTGGAAAAGAAATTTACGAACTTGCACAAACAATTCAAGAATCAGTTGTTAAAAAATTCGGAATCCAATTAGAAATTGAAGTGAATATTGTTTGATTGTTTTCTTCGGAATTTCTTCTATTTTAAGCAACATTTTTCTTATTATTAGGTATCTTTGCGGTATCAAAATTCACAACAATGAAACTTTTTTTATTAACCATAGGTTTATTAGGCCTTGCTATTGCAGGAATTGCCATTAAAATCTGGGCAAAGAAAGACGGTAAATTTTCTGGTACTTGTGCTAGTCAAAACCCTATGTTAAACAAAGATGGTGAAGCTTGTGGTTTTTGCGGAAAAACTCCAGACCAGTTTGACACGTGTACAGAACCTCAACACAATTAATTTCATATGATTCTTACGGTTTTATTCTACATTTTAGTAGCAAGTACAACCATACAAATCATTTACTTACTTTGTTTTTCTACAATCCTTTTTACAAAAGATAAAAAAAAAGCCATACAGAACATACCTGTCTCGGTTATTATTTGCGCAAAAAACGAAGCTAAAAACCTAAAAAAGCACCTGCCATTTATTATCAATCAGCAATACAATACTTTTGAGATTTTGTTGATTAATGATGCGTCTACAGATGATACCCTAGAGGTAATGCAACAATTCAAAAAACAACATAACAGTATTCGTATTGTTAATGTTGAAAACATTGAAGCGTTTTGGGGAAACAAAAAATACGCATTAACACTCGGAATCAAAGCTGCAACCTACGAGCATTTATTGTTTACTGATGCAGATTGCAAGCCTGTATCTAAACATTGGATTCAGGAAATGATGAACTGCTTTTCTAACGCTAAAAGCATTGTACTTGGCTACGGAAAATACCAATATCAAAATTCATTGCTCAACCGTTTGATTCGATTTGAAACATTACTAACTGCTATTCAATACTTTAGTTATGCAAAGCTAGGATCACCTTATATGGGAGTTGGACGTAATTTAGCGTACACTAAAAAAGAGTTTTTTAAAACAAAAGGATTCATAAATCACATACAAGTAAAATCTGGTGATGATGATTTATTTATACAAGAAGCAGCCACAAACGATAATACAACATTTACAATCCGTCCAGAAAGCTACACCTTTTCTGAAAGCCCAAAAACATTGAAACAATTATTTAGACAAAAAAGAAGGCACATTTCTACATCAAGTCATTACAAATTCAAACATCAATTTTTTTTGAGTTTATATTTTATTAGTAAAGTATTATTGTACAGTTTAACTGCCATCTTTTTATTTGTTAATTGGCAGTTTAGCATTGTTCTGTTTGCGTTATACATTCTAAGTCTTTATGTAGTAATTGGATTTGCAACAAAAAAGTTCAAAGAAAAAAACCTACTCTTATACCTACCTTTTTTAGAAATTTTTCTTCTTCTATTTCAATTTACTATATTTATCTCCAATACTTTTTCAAAACCAACACATTGGAACTAAAAGAAGACGAACTGCACACTCTTATTAAAAAAGCAAAAGAAGGCAATCAACTAGCTTTTAATACTTTATTAGATAGCTTTTGGAATAGCGTACATAGTTTTCAGCTAAAAAGACATCAAAATGAAAACGATGCAGAAGATATCACCATTCAAACCTTCTCTAGAGCTTTTGATAAGATACATACGTTTAATGAAAATTATCAGTTTAAAACTTGGCTTATTACCATATCAAAAAACATACATATAGACTCATTGCGAAAGAAAAATTCTTCGATTGCAGCCGAAACATACAAAACAAAGAGTCATGAAGTATATGAAGTTCCAGATGAAAATCCTACGCCAGAAGATAAAATAATTACTGAGCAAAATTTAGCAAAATTGCTTAAAGATATCAAGCAGTTAAAACCAAAATATCAGAAAGTCATTCATTTAAGATATTTTCAAGAATTGACTTACAAAGAAATTTCTGAACAGATTGGTGAACCCATAAATAACGTAAAGGTAAAATTGTTACGTGCAAAAAAATTATTGGCAGAGATTATAAAGAAATCTTAAAATGAAAAAATCTTTTTTAAACTCATTAGGCCCCGGGTTGTTATTTGCTGGTGCTGCTATTGGCGTATCACATCTTGTACAATCAACAAAAGCAGGTGCAGAATTTGGTTTTGGGTTATTGTGGGCGTTATTACTGATACATATTTTTAAATACCCCTTCTTTCAATTTGGCCCAAGATATGCTGCAGCAACAGGAGAAACCTTATTAGAAGGCTATAGAAAAATGGGAAAACCTGTTTTGATTGCTTATTACTTAATTAATTTTGTTACTATGTTTATTATTCAAGCAGCAGTAACCATTGTTACAGCGAGCTTGGCTTCACAGCTTTTTGGTATTACAAATAACTTGGTAATTTGGTCTGTGATACTAACCGTGGTCAGCCTTTTAATTCTAATTGTTGGTAAATACAAATTACTAGATAACCTAATGAAACTTATCATTGTATTACTCACAATAAGCACCATCATTGCTGTGAGTGTTGCTTTTGTGAACAACAAAGAAACCTTCGATTTTACACAAGTAATTCCAAGCGGAACATTAGAAGTCACTTTTTTGATTGCTTTTTTAGGATGGATGCCAGCACCTTTAGATGTTTCTATTTGGCACTCTATCTGGACCTTAGAAAAAGGCAAAACTAAGCATATACAAACAGCACGAAAACAAGCCATTTTTGATTTTAACATTGGCTATATAGGTACATTGTTTTTAGGGGTTTGCTTTGTCTTGTTAGGTGCTTTCGTTATGTTTCATTCTGGCGAAAGCTTTTCAAACAAAGGGAGTGTTTTTGCTGCGCAACTAATCAATTTATACACTAAAAACCTGGGAGAGTTTTCTCATATATTTATTGCCATTGCTGCTTTTACTACCATGTTTAGTACAACCATTACTACGTTAGATGCATCTCCAAGAGCCATGACAAAAACTACCAACTTATTGCTAGAAAAGAAAAGCAGGTATAATTATTGGTTTTGGATATTACTTTTAGCAATTGGTACATATATTATTCTTATGTATTTTATGAGTAATATGGGGTTTTTAGTAAAAATTGCTACCATCCTCTCTTTTTTAACCGCTCCGTTTTATGCCATATTAAACTTTTTATTAATTAGTGGAAAACATACGCCCAAAGAGCACAGACCAGGACTGCTTTTAAAAGTATTGAGTTGGTTGGGAATTATCTTTTTAATAGGATTTAGTATCTGGTTTTTAATGAATTTATAACCTTCCTTTTTAAATGAAAATCCTAAAATTTACTTTTTTTCTCTTTATTCTAACTACTAGAACATCTTATTCCCAAATAAAAGAGTGGAACACCTATGATTTTGATTCTATTGTAAGTGTAGACATGCCTTTTGATGTATACGAGATAGATACAATTATTAATTATAAGAAAATTTATGAGCTTTTTTCTGGTAATGATTCCATTCGTTTCAATGTAAAAAGAATGTACTTAGGAAAACTATATTCTAATATTGAAACATTGCCTCTGCCTTATGATACTAATGGTTTAAAAGAGTTTTATTCAAATTTTACTCAGATTTTTTCTGAATTTCTTGGACTAGAATTAATGTCAAGTAATTATATAAAGTATCATCATTTAGTTGGTAATAAATATCTTTTTAAGAACAAGAATAATCAACCTATACAAGAAGTAAATTTAGTATTAGTCAATAAACACCTTTACAGTTTCACTTATACAAACATTAACGGTTTAGTTAAAGCTGACAAAAAATTATTTTTTGACGCTATAACCTTTGATGAAAATAAAGATTTGAGACAATTCCCTGTAAAATCATCAGCATTAAAAAAAGTTTTCTTTGGCATTTTTATTTTACTACTATTATCCTTCTTTTTAAGATTCACTACAAGAAAAAGAAATACTTAATTTGATTGAAAACAAATAAATTCTCAAATGATTTCTTTGTAACTTTGCAGCTCAAAGTAAAGTTATGTCAGAACAAACTACTGCAACACCACAAAAAACCAAAAAACCAAAATGGCTACGTGTAAAATTACCTGTTGGCAAAAAATATACAGAGTTAAGAAGCTTAGTAGATAAGTACAAACTAAATACTATTTGCACAAGTGGTAGTTGCCCAAACATGGGAGAATGTTGGGGAGAAGGAACTGCTACATTTATGATTCTAGGAAATATCTGTACACGTTCTTGCGGATTTTGTGGCGTAAAAACAGGAAGACCAGAAACAGTTGAATGGGACGAGCCAGAAAAAGTAGCACGCTCTATTAAATTGATGAACATCAAACATGCTGTACTAACCTCTGTTGATAGAGATGATTTAAAAGATGGCGGCTCAATAATTTGGGCAGAAACCGTAAATGCAGTTCGTAGAGCAAATCCTACAACAACACTTGAGACTTTAATTCCAGATTTTCAAGGAAACGAAAAATTATTAGATAGAATTATCAAAGTGGCTCCAGAAGTCGTTTCTCATAATATGGAAACTGTACGAAGATTAACTAGAGAGGTTAGAATACAAGCAAAATACGACCGAAGTTTAGGCGTTTTAAAATACCTAAAAGAAAATGGAATGCGTACCAAATCTGGAATTATGTTAGGGCTGGGAGAAACCGAAGAAGAAGTGATAGAAACCATGAAAGATTTACGCAATGTTGGGTTAGACATTATTACTATCGGGCAATATTTACAGCCAACCAAAAAACATTTACCAGTACAAGAGTTTATTACACCAGAGCAATTTAAGAAATACGAAACTTTAGGCTTAAAAATGGGCTTTATGTTTGTAGAAAGTGGTGCCCTAGTACGCTCTTCTTACAAAGCACACAAACATGCTAGTTAAAAAAGTAACAGTATATTTTAAAAAGCTCATAATTATAAATTATGAGCTTTTTAATTTTCACAATATTTTTAATTATTTTTTTTGATATTCACAATAAAACAACCTTTTAAATTCTTTTTTAGTTAGAAAATTTTGATTTTATGTTAACAAAATGTAAAAATCACATTTTTTTAACTTTTTTTCTTCTAAAAATTTATTTTGGCACACGATTTGTAAATAACAAAAATGAAAACAAAGGTGAGAGACTTGTTTTCATTGTGTAAATTATTTGAATTAGTTGATTAAAAAACCACTTCGCTTGAAGTGGTTTTTTGTTTTTTACTATATTTGATATATGAGAGCTATCTACTTAATTCTTATACCTTTGTGTTGTTTCACTTCCGTTTATTATCAAAACAAATTCGAATTAAAATTTCCGAATGTAAAAAAACTACAAGAAATAACTACAAAGACAAACATGGAAGCTAACGTTGTTGCTTTATATTTAGACAATGCTTATAAAGCCATAACAGATAAAACCAATATTAAATTAGATTCCCTATTTAACAATAAAATTTGCGGGTATTCGAAAAAATACAACTTCGGAATCCTGTACAAATACTCTAATTGTGGAGAAGCAGCTCCTATTATTCAAGAAATAACTTTTCCTAAAACAAAAACCAGTATTTTAAAAAAGTGGATTAAATTAATGTACAAATCTAACCTACCTGCCGACGCGATAATTGAAACTGAATGGCATAATGAAAATGAATATGGACCAAAAGGAGGTGAAGCTGGATGTTATTACAAAATAAAGCAAACAAAAAACAACAGTAAAATTGAAATTTGGTGTGGATGTTAAATGGCACTAATAATATCGTGTTTTGTAATAATACTGTACTTTCCATTGTCTAACGCTACCAATACAGCTTGATTTTCTTTTGTAATCAATTTAGAGACCTCTTCTATAGAAGCTGTTTTTTGAACAACTGGATACGAGTCCCCCATAACATCTTTTATCGGTTTTTCAGCAATATCATTAGATTCTAAATAACTTCTTAACAAAGTAGTTTCATCAACAGAGCCTACAAACCCAGTTACATCTTCTACTGGAATCTGAGATATTTTATATTCTCGCATTCTTTCTATTGCATGTGCAACCAACTCTTCTGTTTTTACAGTTACTAAAGGTAATTCGATATGGTCTTTAATTAAATCTGCTGCAGTCGTAATCTCTTGGTCTAAGAAACCACGCTCACGCATCCACTCATCATTAAACATTTTACCAACATATCTACTACCATGGTCATGAAACAACACCACAACCACATCATTAGGTTTAAATTTGTCTTTTAACTGCAATAATCCTTTGATAGCAGAACCTGCTGAGTTTCCTACAAAAATTCCTTCTTCTTTTGCTATTTTGCGAGTAAATACTGCTGCATCTTTATCCGTTACTTTTGTAAATCCATCTATCAAAGAGAAGTCTACATTTTTTGGTAAAATATCTTCTCCAATTCCTTCAGTTATATAAGGGTAAATTTCATTCTCATCAAAAATTCCTGTTTCATGATATTTCTTAAATACAGAACCATAGGTATCAACTCCCCAAATTTTAATATTTGGATTTTTCTCTTTTAAGTATTTTGCAGTACCAGAAACCGTACCACCTGTCCCTACTCCAACTACAAAATGAGTAATTTTACCTGCAGTTTGTTCCCAAATCTCAGGTCCGGTTTGCTCATAATGTGCTTTTGCATTACTTGGGTTATCATATTGATTTACATACCAAGAGTTAGGTGTTTCTTCTCCTAATCGCTTTGAAACAGAATAATAAGAACGAGGATCATCGGGTTCTACATTTGTTGGACAAACAACTACTTCTGCTCCTACCGCACGAAGAATATCCATTTTTTCTTTTGATTGCTTGTCTGAGATTACAAAAATACACTTATAGCCTTTTACAATGGCAGCTAAAGCTAATCCCATTCCGGTATTTCCAGATGTACCTTCAATAATAGTTCCACCAGGCTTTAAACGTCCGTCTGCTTCTGCATCTTCAATCATTTTTAAAGCCATTCTGTCTTTTACAGAATTTCCAGGGTTAAAGGTTTCTACTTTAGCTAACACCAAAGCATCGACCTCTTTTGTTACCGAGTTTAATTTTACTAAAGGTGTATTTCCAATAGTTTCTAATATATTTTTAGCGTAATTCATCTCTTCAAATTGTGCTGCAAAGAAACAAAATATTTAAGAGATAACCTTAGGAATTAAGCATAGATTATGTAAACTGAATAGATTTTGAAGGATGTATTTTTGTAATTAAATAAGACGGAATTATCAACATTAAAAAGCATAAAATAAGTGTACCTACATTTAATGCTAAAACTGTAAATACATTGATATGAACCGGAACAGTGGTTACATAATAGGTTGTTGGGTCTAAACTAATAAAGCCAAATTGCTGTTGCAAAAAGAGGATTGCTAAGCCAATAATATTTCCCCAAAACAAGCCTTTTAAAATTAAATAGGTAGCATTGTACAAAAAGATTTTACGAATACTCCAATTTGTACTTCCAAGTGCTTTTAACACTCCTACCATTTGCACGCGCTCTAAAATTAAGACCAGCAATGCAGTAATCATATTAATGCTTGCTACCAATACCATTATACCAATGATAAACCAAATGTTATTATCAAACAATTCTATCCATTCAAAAATAAATTGATAGTTATCTACAATGGTGTTGCTGTTTAATGTTGACCCAATAGCACTGTATACTTCGTTTCCTTTTTGTTTGATGTCATCAAAATTATCTATCAACACCTCAAAACCACCTACTTGATTTTCACTCCAATTGTTTAATCGCTGTATTTGACGTATATCACCAATCATCATATTTTTATCAAACTGATTAAACCCTGTATTATAAATACCAATAATAATGCATTTATACCTACTTGGCAACTTGCTTTTTGATGATTTTAAGAAAAAAACATTGATGGTGTCATTTAATTTTAATTGCAGTCTATTTGCCAATGTTTTAGAGAGTAACACTTCTCTATTTCTCTTTTGATTAAAGTTAGGAAGCTTACCTTCATGTAAATATTCTTCAAAAAAACGCCAATCATAATCTTTAGAAACCCCTTTAAAAAGGATACCTTCAAAATCGGTTGCAGTTCTAATTAATCCTGCTTTATTTGCAAAGACTTGTACATTTTTAATTCCGGTAATATTTTTAAACTCAGGGTAAAATTCTTGTTCTTTTTCAATGGGAGTTACTGAAACTTCTGAATTATTATCATCGTAATTTGTAATGATAATATGTCCTTTAAAACCAGATATTTTGTCTCTTATTTTATGTTGTAAACCAGCACCAGTTGCAATAGAAATTAACATAATAATAATTCCTAAAGCAATAGCTGTAATAGCAATTTTTATTATTGGAGATGAAATACTATTTTTATACTCTTTACCAGCAATAATACGTTTTGCAATAAATAACTCGTAATTCAAATCTATGGTTTCCTTAATTCGTTTCAAAAGTACATATTTATTATTGTTTTTACTGATGAATTTTCAGCTGGTTTCTTGCAGACCACAAGTTGGTAGTCAAAAGTCAAAAGTTGAAAGTCAAAAGTTGAAAGGTTTGAGTCAGAAGTTATTTATAAAAACTGGAGCAGAAAGAACTGAGCTTTATAAAAACTATTTAAAAGGTAAAAACATTGCTGTGGTTGCCAATCAAACTTCTGTTATTAAAAACAATAAAAAATCTTTTACGCATTTAGTAGATAGTCTTCTCGCTTTAAATATAAAAGTTACTAAAGTCTTTTCTCCTGAGCATGGATTTCGTGGAAAAGCCGATGCTGGTGCACATGTAGAGGATGGTATTGATGCTAAAACTGGCTTACCAATCTTGTCTTTACATGGAAAAAGTAAAAAACCAACCGAAACACAATTAAAAAATATTGATGTAGTTGTGTTTGATATTCAAGATGTGGGCGTTCGTTTTTACACCTATATTTCTACTTTACATTATGTTATGGAAGCCTGTGCTGAACTTGGTATTGAAGTGATACTACTAGACAGACCCAATCCTAATGGGCATTATATTGATGGGCCAGTATTAGAACCTGAGCATTCTAGTTTTGTTGGCAAACACCCTGTACCAGTAGTTTACGGAATGACAATCGGCGAATATGGGCAACTTATTAATGGTGAAAAATGGCTAAAAAATGGCATTCAATGTAAGTTGACTGTAATTCCGTTAAAAAATTACAAGCACACTTCTAAGTACAGTTTACCAATTAAACCATCTCCAAATCTACCCAATGATAAAAGTATTAACCTATATCCTAGTTTAGGTTTTTTTGAAGGCACTACTATAAATGCAGGTCGTGGAACCAATACCCAATTTCAGGTGTACGGTGCTCCTTTTTTTAAAAAAACCACCTTTAGCTATACACCAAAAGCCAACGAAGGAGCTAAATACCCAAAGCATCAAAACAAATTATGCTACGGTGTAGATTTACGTAACTACAAACATATCAATCGTTTAGATTTATCCTTTTTAATAGATGCTTATAAACGCACACCTAAAGACCAAAAGTTTTTTGGTAAAACATTTACCATACACGCTGGTACAGAAAAGTTACAACAACAGCTTGAACAAGGAGTTTCTGAAAAGGAAATCAGAAAATCTTGGCAAAAAGATTTGGATTCGTTTAAAAAAATACGAAAGAAGTATTTGATTTATGAGTGATTTGTCATTCCTGCATAGTCAGTAATCTACAAAATCCTTTCTGAGTCCTACAAATTAGTATGCTTTCTATATTTTTGAAAAGGTTGCTTTAACAATTCTTTTAAACTAGAATTCTTTTCTTCATCAGGAAAGGTGTCAACTCCGTACACAATTTTCTCACGGTCTAATTCCATGTAGGTACCTAATAAGCGATCCCAAATAGAAAAAATGTTTCCGTAGTTAGAATCTGTATATGGCAATACGTTATGATGATGTACTTTGTGCATATCCGGTGATACAATCACATAACTCAATACCTTATCTAACTTTTTAGGCATTTTTATATTAGCATGTGTTAACTGCGTGAACACCAATGACATTGATTGATACAACATTACAATTGCAATTGGAGTTCCTACTAAAAAAACACCTAGTAATGTAAATGTAAAACGAATAACACTTTCTATAGGGTGATGTCTATTTGCTGTAGTTGTATCAACTTTATGATCAGAATGATGTACTAAATGTACCATCCATAAAGGTTTTACTTTATGCTCTACCAAATGTGCTAAATAGGCTCCGAAAAAATCTAAAAATAACACACCTAAAACTACATACAACCATAATGGCATTTCAGGTAGCCAGTTGATTAACCCAAAGTCATTTGCTTGTACCCAGTCTGCTGTTTTAAGCAATACAAAAGCCAGAGCAAAGTTGATAATTACCGTAGTTGCAGTAAAAAATAAGTTAGGCCATGCATGTTTCCATTTATTGTATTTAAAACTAAATAATGGTACAGCACCTTCCAATAACCAAAAAAAAGTAATACCTCCTGTTAAAATAAGCGCTCTATGCGTTGATGGAATGGTTTCGAAGTAATTTACAAGGGTCTCCAATGTATTATATTTTTTCTAAAAATAGAAAAAATAAATTATCCCTTAGCGTTTACTGAGGTAACCTTTTTTTAAGCTCTTCAACAATTCGATACGTTGCAGGACAAACCTCCGTATTTTTAATTGTTAAATCTGTTATTTGAATAAACTTTTTTCGATTCGTGTGTGGATATTCTGAACAAGCTTTTGGACGCACATCATAAATAAAACAAGTGTTATCAGACTCGTCTAAAAAAGTACACGGAGCCGATTGTAAAACCATAAAATTATCTTCATCTCGCTGTAAATACTGATCGGTAAAATCAATCACCTTCATTTTTAAGTGCTTTGCAATGCGCTCTATATCTTTTTCAGTAAATATTGGTGAAGTCGTTTTACAACAGTTCGCACATGCTAAACAATCGGTACGTTCAAATTCTTCCTCATGCAACTCTTGCATTAGCAAATCTAAACGTTTAGGTGTTCTTTTCTTTAATCGTTGAAAATACTTCTTATTTTCTTGTAAAGCGTCTTTGGCTAATTTTGGTAAGTTTTCAAGGTCTTTATCCATGGTGCAAAGGTACAAAAGCATCAACTAAGTATGCTATAATCATGAATCAAAAAATCATAAGGCAAATCGTGGGAAGAAAAAATTAAAAACACTAATTTTGTGCGATAATCAAAAAGAACCAATGAATATTCAATCGTTAATAGAAACGAAAGTAAAAGAAGGATTTTTAGCCTTATATGATGTAGAAATTCCCAGTGTAGAATTTCAAGCAACCCGTAAAGATTTTGAAGGAGACATTACTGTTGTTGTCTTCCCTTTACTACGGTACAAAAAAGGAAATCCGGTTCAAATTGGTGAAGATTTAGGTAAATATATAGTTGAAAACATCAACGAAGTTACCAACTACAATGTTGTAAAAGGTTTTTTAAACTTGGTAGTTGACGATTCTTTCTACGTAAACTTTTTTAATGAAATTGCAGCAGATGCAAGGTATGGTTTTGTAAAAGAAGATGAAACAGATGCTCGAATGGTTGAGTATTCTTCTCCAAACACCAACAAGCCTTTACACTTAGGGCATGTTCGTAATGTATTGTTAGGCTATTCTGTTGCTGAAATTTTAAAAGCTGCGGGGCATAAAGTGTACAAAACACAAATTATCAACGACCGCGGGATCCATATTTGTAAGTCGATGTTGGCTTGGAAAAAATTTGGAGAAGGCGAAACTCCTGAATCTACAGGATTGAAAGGTGATAAATTGGTTGGTAATTACTACGTAAAATTCGATCAAGAATATAAAAAAGAAATTAGCGAATTAGTCGCTTCTGGCACTTCTGAAGAAGATGCTAAAAAACAAGCCCCATTATTTTTAGAAGCACAAGAAATGTTGCGTAAATGGGAAGCTGGAGATAAGGAAGTTGTTTCTCTTTGGGAAATGATGAACGGATGGGTATACAAAGGTTTCGACGTTACTTATGAAAACATTGGTGTTAACTTTGATAAATTATACTACGAAAGCAATACCTATTTATTAGGAAAAGATATTATTGAAGAAGGATTACAAAACGGAGTTTTCTACAAAAAAGAAGACGGTTCCGTTTGGTGTGATTTAACCGATGAAGGATTAGATGAAAAATTAGTATTACGTTCAGACGGAACTGCGGTATACATGACGCAAGATATTGGTACTGC
>JABXHX010000022.1 GCA_013373385.1 Flavobacteriaceae bacterium | reverse complement strand
ATATTCAATTGTAACCAATTCATTACTTGTATTATAAATAAAGAATTCAGTTTTTATTGAGCAACTTGTTAGAGTCAGAAATAATAGAAATAGTAACTTTTTCATTTTCTTCAGCTTGTAGCTAACGGTCTAGTATATGAAAAGTAGTGGATTTATACACTAACTTTTCAGCTTTACATTGACCATAAATTTATGAAATTCAATTTCGTTTAAGCACTTAAACCACTATTTTTTATATACCGTGTTGGGCGTAGTTATTTTTCTTCCTTTTTATCAGTCAGCGTAATAGTCAGTTTATTCTTTTGTTGTTTAATTTCAATTTCTTTTCCGATTTCAAATCCGAGTTCTCTCAACCATTTTCCTTCAAGCCGAATTTCAGGAACAACCGCATATTTGCTCCATTCACGAGGTTGATGTTTTTGATAGATTCTTAGCTTTCTAAATCGACTCATTAATGACTTGTTCGTTATCCCGAACACAAGATATAAATAATTTATCGAAATTCGGTATAGTGAACACGAAAGAATCGAAATATTTTCAAAAATTAGGAGCTAAAATCAAACGATTAAGAGAAGAAAAGGGGATTGATCAAAAATCTTTTGCTTTTGATTGTGAGATTGGTCGAACTCAATTATATATGATTGAAAAAGGCAGAACAAATCCACGGTTGCTCACTTTGATGAAGATTTCAGATGGATTAGAAATTTCTATTTCTGAACTTCTAAAAATTTAATGCTAAGGTTAGCTTTTTATTATTTGCCAAACGATTCCAACTATTGTTGCTATTCCAACAATTAAAGCTATTATCACGTTTGCTTTTGTCCAATTCGATTCTTTTTGTTCTCCTCCGTTATTGAGTGTTTGTTTTCCAGTTTTTGACTTTTTGTTAATTATCATATTTCCATTATTGATAATTGTCTCTTTTGAACCTTTCTTAACATTCACACCTTGTTCTTTTAAATAATCCATAAAGTTATTTCCTTCCTTTTCGAACCAATTTAGAAATTCAGGAATGTTGTTTTTATTGAAATCTGGAACAGTTTGAATATCTCCATCTTCAATCGCTAAGTCTCCATCTTTAAATTGTAAATCGAAATTTTGAGTCTCGTTAAACCATCTTTTAAAATGGTTTCTTACGGATGGTTTGTCTAAATTGATAAGTCCTTTTTCGATTATCATATCAATAAAAAAATCCGCTTGGTCAGCTTTTTTTTCAAGTCGCTTGTCGTAATACTTGTCCCATTCTTTTTCATCAAACAATGGGTTTCTTTTCATTTCATTTTCTTGGTCAACAAGAAGTTTGACTTCGTTAATAAGCGATTTTATTAAACTTTTTAAATCAAACATTCCTTTTTTCCACGCTGATTTGGTGTGTTCTCTGTCAGTCGTAACTATCTTCATTCCACCAATCTTTGTGTCAAAATCTATGTTATTCCAAGGTTGAATATAATCTTGTCTCCCTGGAAATTTAACATTGATAAAAGCTGCAACTTCTTTTAAAATATCATCTAATTTTTGATAAGTTTCGAGAAGTAAATCTTTGTCACTCTGAGTTAATTCATATTCCAAAGGTGCTGCTCGCAAATGCAGAATTTCCGGAAGATTTTCAGTCCGTTTTAATAAGGATTTCAGGATGTTTAAATCTTTCTCGGTCATTTTTTTAATTCTGACTAACGTCAAATTAATTTATTGTTTATCAATGTTTTATGGTTTTTAAAAAAAACTCATTTTTTCCAAATTTACTCTTCCTTTTTTACGTTAGCAAGAGGATTCAATAAGAACTGGAGAAATAGATATCTTGCCTTAAATCTGTTTCGGAGGTTCTTATATGGGGAATTACGCCCAACGGCCTTGTATATGAAAAGTAGCGGATTTCAAGCACTAACTTTTCGATTTATAACAGGTCTTTAATTTATTCATTTCCATTCGATTAAGCGATTAAACCGCCATTTTTTATATACGTTGTTGTACGCTGGCTTTTTTCGGTTCAGCTTGGTTTTCAGCGTTGGCAAAGACATACTCTTTTGCAATTTTGGGTTGCAGCGTTGGCTTGTGCGAATTGTAAATGTGTATGGCTTTAAGCGTTGGCATCATTCAACGTGTTTTCCAATGTTTCTTTAAATTCATTTTCGTTTTCATTATTATAGAAAGGAACTCCAGTTATCAAATACTTATCAGAGTCAATTTCAATTGTCTTTTTATCTTCTCTAATCTCTTTCAAGAAATCTTCTTTCCATTTATCGTGAGCTTTCAGATGCTTTCCTTTAGGTTCAATAAACACTTGATAGGTCAATTCCTTTCCAGTTTTCTGTTTGCAGAAAAGAACAAAATCTGGTTCAAATGCTCTACCTAATTTGTCAATGATTTTAATTTCTCTTTCGTTTCTAATTAAGTAAATGTTTTCAAATGCTTTTTCAAGATACTCAAATCTTCTTGCAAACATTTTGACAAATTCCTTTTCCTCACTAGTTCCATAATTTGCGTTATAAACATACCATTCAGGTTCACTTACGACATCAAATTGACCATCTGCACGCTCACTATCTTTGTAAACTTTGATTGTTTTCTTTTCAGAGAAGATTTTATGCACATATTCATTTAAGTATTCAGAACCTTCATACTCGGTCAAGTTTGATTTTATTTCAGATTCTATTGTTTGCAATAACTTTTGAATAGCTAGCAAAAAGTCCAAATTTGACACTTCATCCAATCTTTTGTTCGTTCCGTTTAAAGTTATTTCTAAACCACTTAAATATTCCTTACTTTCAATGAAGTTCGAGAGAGATTCTATGTTTGGAAAATAACGCTCTAAACTTTCAAAATAATAGAAGGGATTTTGTGTTAAAGCATAACGAATAATATGTTTTGGAATATCTGAAACTTTAACGTCTTTTTGCTCGACTTTCCCTGTCTTTTTTTCAGTTTCATCCTTTTCAAATACACCTGATTTCATTCCAATTCCAGAGGAAAGTGTAAAATCAATATTTTTCTTTGAAACTCCTAAATCTGAAAACGATTTTACATTGTCGTAGCTTTTCTCAACTTTCTTATTGTAAATAACTTTGCCAGTTTTATAAAAATCAGTTTGCTTAAATTCTGGTTTTAACTCCAATTGAAGCTGAATTGATTTTTCTTCATCTTCATAAATACCAGATTCCACCAATGCTTTCTTCAATTCAGAAATGTATCTATTATCTTCTTTCGTATGGTAATACAATTCTTCAAGTACTTTCAAATCGTTTGAAGGCTCATCATCAAACTTGCGCTTAAACAGGTCTTGTCCTTCTTCTAATTTAAAAGGGAAATATCTAGCACCTCTACCAATTAATTGGGCTTCAGACAATGTTGTTTTACCAATGGTAGTATTTGAACCACCCGTGTTTTGTCCTTCGTACAAACGAACAATGTCAAATAGATTTAAAACGTCCCAACCTTCGTTTAACTTTTGAACAGCGAAAACTGCTCTAATTGGATTGTTTTCGTCTTCCAATGTATTGAGACGAATTTGGTTTAGTTCTGCCTCCTTATCATTATTAGCGCTAATACAGTTTTCTTCTTTAAAGTTAGATTTTATACGTTTTGTAATATCATTTGCTGTTAAGCCTTTCGATTCAAAAAAATCAAATGCTTTTTGAACAATTTCTACTGTAGAAGTTTTCTTTATATTCTCAACCATTTCAATAGAAAAATCTTCAATTAATTTATGGAAGTTTTCTTTGTTCTGTTCTGATTCTTTAATTGTTTTTTTTGCCTTAAAAAGAACTACAGGCTTTAAATTAATATCTTTTGATGTTGCTAACTCTTGACGATACAGATTTAAAATCAATGCTTGAATTATACGTTCTTGCTCATCATACAGCGACCTAATTAAATTTATTTCTTTTGAATACTTATCAATTCTGAATTGTGCCAAGTCATATTTTTGGATAACCTTACTTTGATATTTTTCAACAATTTCTCGTGCGTCATAATCTAGTGTTGCTGTAAACTCCAAAAGAATATTATCATAGTTCTGTTTTAAAATCTCCTCAACAGTTCCTTCCCAACTGCCGAATAAATTTCCACTTTTTGTTCCAGAGCTCAAATGATGTGCTTCATCTGCAATCAATACAATTTTCTTAGCCTTGAAATCTTCATAAGTAACGCTATTTTCTTTGGTGTTATTTAAGTCGATATGTAATTGCTGAATAGTGGTAAAATTTATATTGATATTCTCGTTGTCCGCTTCCTCAAAGTTGTCAACCTCTTTGATTAATACCTGCTTTCCATCAACTACAATCTTATTGCTAAAAAGGTATTTTGATGCTTCAGGTTTTAAGAAGTTGTCTTTAGTTTTTTGTATGATATTGTTACTATTAACAAAAAACAAAAAGTTACGATAACCTTTTTCGTAGAGATACAGCATCAAACCTGCCATTATCAAAGTTTTACCACTACCTGTTGCCATATTGTAGAGTAAGTGGAATGGCTTGTTAGGTTTATCGTCAAAATCCTCGTTGTAACATAGAATAAAGCGTTGAAAAGATTCTTCTTGATAGGGTCTAATTTGATATTTTAGATTATCAGAAACAAAATTTGGAACTTCAGTTCTAGCAACTTCTCTTTTACCAAATTCCTTGATTAATGAATCATATAAATATGCCATAATTAATCGTTATTTAATTGGTAAAAATCTTTTGTTACTTGCTTTTCTTTTTCTGAACAAGAAAAGTCTTTATCATCAAGTGAAGATAGATTCACATACAATTGATTTTTATCCAAAATCTCAATCAAATGTTGTTTTTGTTTGGCTAAATCTAGTTTTTTGAAATCTTCAAGATGTTCTTCTTGTTTTTGAATATCTACGTTGTAATTGAGAAAGCTTTTAACTTTCATTTCTTCCCAAATGGCCAAGAGAGTATTTATATCCTTCGCTTTTTCAATTTGATTAATAAAGGTTTGATTGTACTTCTTGAGTTCAAGATATATAAATGAGCCTCCTCCTTGCCAATTAATTGATTTTGATATACCAGATAAATCTTTACCAATCACATTTTGAAGTCTGATGGAACTATCATTATCACCGTAATCTAGTTGTTCAATACCAATGTATTGACGATTCATCTTGTGAGCAACAGCTGAAGTTGTTCCTGAACCCAAATGATAATCAAGTACAATATCATTTTCGTTTGTTGAAATCTCAATTATGCGTTTTAATAGTGCTTCTGGTTTTTTTCCATTTTTTAAAGTAACTCCTCCTTCGTTTGAAAGTGAATCCCAAGATAAATCATCCCAAAAATCTGAAAGTCTTTGAGTAGGAACTGTTTCGCCATCAATGTTTTGTAGCTTATTTGAATAAAATGCCAACAACCTCCCTTTAATTAGATAATGTAAACCGTTACTTTCATTCGGAATTTCAATTACCTTTAGTGGATTTGCTTTTGATAATTTTATTCCTTCTTTCATTTTGGATGATGGTTTGTGTGGTCCATATGTAGCAAATACAGAGTTAGCATTATCTAAAGCTATATTTTCAATTTCTGTTTCCAGAAGGTTTTGAGCGGTTTTTTTATCGAACTTTTTATTTAATTCAGCCTTTGACTTAAAACCTAATTTTTTAATAGCAAAATCTGAAATGTTTTCTATAATCCAATTTGACGAAGGTTCATCTTTGTTTAGGATAATTTTATTGTAATCTTTTTGATATCCAGCTTTTACATATCCTTTTTTTAATGCGTTTTTCTTATTTCCCTTTACGTAAACTAGAATAGATTCGGAAACATTAACTAAACCTGGGTTAATAACTTTAAATCCTGCAGGTGTAGATGTCTTAACTGATACTTCAGGTAAAGATTGATTCTTACCAAAGATACTATCCATCAGAACTTTAAGATATGCTTGCTCTATGTAATCAATTTGAACAAATATCACACCGTCTTCAACTAAAAGTTCTTTTGCTACTTCAAGCCGATTTTTCATAAAAGTAAGCCAAGAGGAATGATTAAAACTGTCATTATAAGCAAAACTATCACCATCTGTGTTGTAAGGCGGGTCTATGTATATAAGTTTAACTTTACCTGTAAATTCTTTTTTAAGTGAGTGTAATGCTAAAAGATTGTTCCCTTTAATGATTAGGTTGTCATTAATTGTGTTTTCAGGTAAACCTCTTTTTTTGTTTAACTCTGCATCTCTTGTAAAAAGTGAAAATTCTTTTTCTCCATCTTTATCGTAGATTTTGGCACTGGTTAAAACTTTTGGTTCTAAAAGTTGTGTGATTTCATCTTGAGCAAGTATTTCGTTAAAGAAAATCTCTTCTCTTTTGTCTTCTTCTTTGCTTTGACCTCCTTCTAAAACACAATCTTTAAAAGGCCAAACTAATGCTACTTCATTCCGTTGTTTAATATACTTACCATTAATAGTAAGTCCAACTTTATTTTTGTATTGTGTATAACTGTCGTTTAGGTAATTTTTCTGTTCCAGAAACTGCACGAATAAATTTTGGTTAAAAACTAAAGTGCCTTTTACATCAATAAAGAATTTTTGCTTTAATTCTTTATTGTCCAACAATAAACCAATTAGGTCAGCATCATAATTCTGTGCTTTATTGATAACCACCCATTTTTTTAATTCTCCGTTATCTGCAACAAAGTTGTTTTCCGTTTTTAGTTGAGTTTCTAATGTTTCGTATAGTTTCATTTATAGTTTGGTTCTTTCTATTAATAAATCTTTGACTTGCACATTTAGTATTTCGGCAATTTTGTACAAATCTTCTAATCTCGGTTGTTGGCGATTTTGAGCATAAGCATTTACCATATTGTAGCTCTTTCCGAGCTTTTCAGCCAACCAAGTTTGCTTTATTCCTTTCTCTTCTAACACTTCCTTGATTCGGTTCATTTCAGATGTTTTGTCAGTCCACTAATTTACATTTATATCTCAAAATATAGTGTATTAAATCAAAATAATTTTGGGTGGTGGTGGGGAAGTGAAAGCTCTTTTTGTTTTGTGAGGTACGAGCAAAATAAAATGTGCTTGAACGTGGGTTGGCTTTTTTTCAGCTTGCGTACAACGGTCTCGTATAACCGTCAGTTACGGGATTAAAGTTAATGTTTTTCGGTTTAGCACAGACGTTAGCAATTCCGAGTGGATTCGGACGTAGTCGAATCCGCCGTAATTGCGGTTATACATT
>JABXHX010000020.1 GCA_013373385.1 Flavobacteriaceae bacterium | reverse complement strand
CCTGTCACGCAGGGGGTCGCGGGTTCGAGTCCCGTCCAGACCGCAGAAAGCATCTCATTTGAGATGCTTTTTTTATTTCCCTCAATATATTGATATTTTCTGTAACTTGGTAGCACAAATTAATATTAATAATCATGAAAAATAGTTTACTAATCCTCTTGTTTATATGTCTTGTAAGCGGAACACCAAAAACAACCAGTATTTCTAATGCATTCTACAAACAAACTTCAACAAGAATTCAAGAGTTAAATCAATATTGGAACAATCTTTCAAAAACAGTTACAGAAGGAGATTTTGAAGGCTATGCAAAAACATACCATAAAGATGCAGTACTAATTTTTGCGCTTGGTAAAAAGAAAACTTCTATGCCAGCAGAAAAAGCATTGGCAGGTTGGAAACAAGGATTTGTAGATACTAAAAATGGCAAAAATAAGAGCAGTGTTGAATTTCGGTTTTCTCAAAGAATTGGCGATGCAACCACAGCGCATGAAAAAGGAATCTTCCTTTATAAAACGTCTAATGCAGATGGAAGCAATGAAAAATCCTATCCAACACATTTTGAAATGTTACTGGTAAAAAAGAACGACAAATGGTTAGGTGTAATGGAGTATCAAAAATCTACAGCTACAATGGCAGAATGGAATGCCTTGAAAAAATACTAAAAACTATTTCTTAGTTTTTACAGTATTGTAATGACTGTAAACAGTATTGATAAAACTTAAAATAATACCAATACCAATAAGGATATAAAAAATAGTAAACAATTTACCTCCATCTGTTTTCGGAGAAAAATCGCCATAACCAATTGTGGTTAGTGTAATAATAGAAAAATAAACAGCATCTAACCAGCTCCATCCTTCTAAATAATGGTAAACTGTACTACCAAAAGCTAATATAATTAATGAAGTTAATAATAAACTTCTATACTGTTTGTCTTGAAAAAAAGTAAGGATTGTTTTGAAGAAAATCATAAAATTGAAAGCTATTTTGTTGGTTTTTAGTCAAAAATACTCATTTCTTTGAGAATTTACTGACTTTGTATGCAGTTAAAAAGACCACTGAAATATTTTTTTACATTTCTGTAAAAAAATTTGGCAATTAAGAATTTATTTCTAAGATTTGTTGCGTATAAGAAAAAGCACAGTAATGAGTTTACAAAATGTTTGGCAAGGTTTCTATTTTTACTTTTATTTTTTTAATAAGAGTTGAGGCTTTGTATCGTATTGTAACCTAAATAATATATTATAAAGTCTCGATTTTTCGAGGCTTTTTTTTTGATATAAAATGAAAAAAAATATCGCAATTCAAGGAATAGAAGGCTCTAATCATCATAAGGTAGCATTAGATTTTTATGGACAAGATATCAGCTTAGAAAAATGTTTGTCTTTTGATAGTCTGGTAGATTGTTTGCAAACCAACAAGGCAGTTCAAGGTGTAATGGCTATAGAAAACACCATTGCAGGTTCTATCATCCCAAATTACGCTTTGATAGACGATTGTAACTTGCATATTGTTGGTGAGCGGTACCTAAATATTCATCATCATTTAATGGCGTTGCCCAATCAAAAAATAGAAGATATTAAAGAGGTTTGCTCGCATCCAATGGCATTACAACAATGTAAAAAATTCTTTAAAAAATACCCGCATATCAAGTTGATAGAAGATGTTGATACCGCAGAGGTTGCTAAGAGAATTTCAAAATACCAGCTCAAAGGTGTTGCAGCAATTGCTCCGAAATTGGCAGCAGAAATTTTCGAATTAGAAGTGATAGAAGATGAAATACAAACCATGAAAGACAATGCTACAAGATTTGTAATTGTGCAAACAAAAAAAACTCATAATAATATTGATATAATTAATAAGGCATCTCTAAAATTTCGACTAGATCATAAAAGAGGAAGCTTGGCAGCTATTTTAAATGTATTGAGCGATTGTAAAATGAATTTAACCAAAATACAATCGTTACCAGTAATAGAGATGCCATGGAAATATTCGTTTTTTGTTGATGTAACTTTTGATAAGTATGATGATTATGTAAAAGCTGAGTCGATTTTAAAAATAATGGCAGAAGACTTAAAAGTATTAGGAACTTATAAAAATGGAAGAAAATGATAAGCGCAGCTAATAGATTAAATAGCGTTCAAGAATATTATTTTTCTAAAAAGTTAAGAGAAGTAAGAGAACTGGCAGCCGCTGGTAAACCAATTATCAACATGGGAATTGGTAGTCCAGATTTAATGCCGCCAATCAAGGTAATTGAAGCAATACAAAAAAGCTTTAATGATGCTGTAGCTCATAAATATCAGAGTTATCAAGGACTGCCAGAATTAAGAAATGCAATAGCAGCCTTTTACAAGTACAAGTTTAATGTAGCTACAAATCCTGTAGATGAAATCTTACCTCTTATGGGAAGTAAAGAAGGAATTATGCATATTTCTATGGCATTTTTAAATGAAGGAGATCAGGTATTGATTCCAAATCCAGGTTATCCTACTTATACCTCGGTAACAAAACTAGTTGGAGCAAAACCAATTTATTACAATCTTTACGAAGAAAATGACTGGCAAGTAAATATTGATGAGTTAGAAAAATTAGACTTATCGAAAGTAAAAATTATGTGGGTTAATTATCCGCATATGCCTACAGGTACAAATGCATTAAAACAAACATTTAAAGATTTAATTGCATTTGGAAAGAAACATCAAATTTTAATTGTAAATGATAATCCATACAGTTTTATTTTAAATGATGAACCACTAAGTATTTTACAAGTTGATGGAGCAAAAAATATTGCTTTAGAGTTAAACTCACTAAGTAAAACATTTAATATGGCTGGTTGGCGCGTTGGAATGCTATTGGGCAATGCTAATTTTATTGAACAGGTTTTAAAGGTAAAAAGCAATATAGATTCTGGTATGTTTTACGGAATCCAAAAAGGAGCAATTGAAGCCTTACACCTTCCAGATGATTGGTTCAAAAATCAGAATAAAGCGTACGAAGAGCGTAGAAAATTGATTTTCAAAATTGCAGATAAATTAGGTTGTACTTATAATAAAAGTGCATCAGGATTATTTGTTTGGGCAAAAATTCCGAACGGACAAGCCGTAGAAAATTTTACAGATAATTTACTGTATCAAAAACATCTTTTTATAGCTCCGGGCACTGTGTTTGGAAGTAAAGGAGAAGGGTACATTCGTTTTTCTTTATGTGTACCTTTAAAAACAATAAAAGAAGCCTTAAATAGATTGTAAAATGAATGTATTTGTAATTGGAATCGGGTTAATTGGAGGTAGTTTTGCTTTAGATATAAAAGCGAACTATAAAAATACAACAGTATCGGGAATTGATGCTGATGACGAGCATTTAGAGAAAGCATTAGAATTAAATATTATTGATAAAAAGGCAGACTTTAATGAGCTTAAAAATGCAGACATCGTTATTGTTTCCATCCCTGTTGATGCGCAGCTTACAGTCATTCCAAAAGTATTAGACATCATTTCTGATGCTGCATTACTAATAGATGTAGGTTCTACTAAAGAGGCTATTTGTAGCTTATTAGAAAATCATCCCAAAAGAAGAAATTTTTTAGCTACGCACCCTATTGCAGGAACAGAATTTTCTGGGCCTACTGCAGCGCACGTAGCACTGTTTAAAGGAAAGACAAATATTATTTGCGAAGTAGAAAAAACCGCATTTAAACTACAAGAAAAAGCCTTAGAAATTTTTCAAAAAATAGGAATGCGTATTCGTTATATGAATCCTACTGCACATGATAAACACATTGCTTACGTATCACATTTATCGCATATCAGCTCATTTATGCTAGGAAAAACAGTAATAGAAAAAGAAAAAAATGAGCGCGATATTTTTGATATGGCAGGTAGTGGATTTGCCTCTACAGTACGTTTGGCAAAAAGCTCACCAGCTATGTGGGCGCCAATTTTTAAACAAAATAAAGCCAATGTTATAGAAACCTTAGAAGAATATATTAGTAATTTAGAACGATTTAAAAACCTAATGAAACAAGATGATTTTTCTGAAATTTATAACGAAATGGAAAACACAAATCATATAAAGCAAATATTAAACGGCATAAAATAAAAAGCCACAATCGCTGTTATTCTGAATTTGTCGAAGAATCTTAGCACAAACAATGATTAAAATGAAAAACACAAAAGAATTAAAAACATGGTTGGATGATATGAAGCTGTCGCATCCACTAGTAATAGCAGGGCCTTGTAGTGCAGAAACCGAAGAGCAGGTGTTACAAATAGCACATCAATTAAAAGATTCTGATGTAAATTATTTCCGTGCCGGAATTTGGAAACCTAGAACACGTCCAGGGAATTTTGAAGGCGTTGGTGCCTTAGGACTTAAATGGTTGCAAAAAGTAAAAGCAGAAACAGGCATGAAAACCTGTACAGAAGTGGCCAATGCTGCACACGTAAAATTGGCTTTAGAGCATGATATTGATTTGTTGTGGATTGGTGCTAGAACAGCTGTGTCTCCATTTATTATGCAAGAAATTGCAGACGCTTTACAAGGAACAGATAAAATAGTGTTAGTAAAGAACCCTGTAAATCCAGATTTAGCTTTATGGTTAGGCGGAATTGAAAGATTGTATACCGCTGGGATTAAAAACTTAGGTGCTATTCACAGAGGTTTTTCAACTTATGAAAAATCAAAATATCGAAATATTCCAGAATGGCAGTTGGCAATTGAGTTTCAAAATAAATTTCCAGATTTGCCTTTAATCTGTGACCCATCTCATATAACAGGTAACAGAGAAATGATTTTTGATGTGTCTCAAACAGCCTTAGATTTAAATTTTGATGGATTGATGGTAGAAACGCATCACGATCCAGAAAATGCATGGAGTGATGCTGCGCAACAAGTAACACCATCAACATTGATACAAATGATGGAAGATTTAAAAGTAAGAAAACCAACAGAAACAGATTCGAGTTATAGAGAATCATTAGATAATTTAAGAGCACAGATTAATGTGGTAGACGATCAGTTAATTGAGTTGCTTGGTAGAAGAATGAAAGTAGCTGATAAAATTGGTGAATTAAAGAAAGAAAAAAATGTAGCGGTATTGCAGTCTAGACGTTGGAATGAAATTCTTGGTAATATGATTTTAGAAGGAGAAAGCAAAGGACTGAGCGAAGAATTTATACTAAAAATGTTTAAAGCAATTCACCAAGAATCAATCAATCATCAAGAAAAAATTATCAAAGGATAAAATAAAACCGCCATTTGGCGGTTTTTTTATGATTACTTCTAAAATATTAGCATCTTTGTTACATGACAGGAATCGTATATAAATCTACGGGTAGTTGGTATCTTGTAAAAACAACAAATAACAGTTTTTACGAATGCAGAATTAAAGGGAAATTTAGAATTAAAGGAATTAAGAGTACCAACCCTATTGCAGTTGGAGATGTGGTAGATTTTGATATCGAGACAAAGAACAATACAGAAACTGGAGTAATTAATCATATTCATGACCGTAAAAATTACATCATTCGAAAATCGGTAAACCTTTCAAAACAAACCCATGTTATTGCTGCCAATGTAGATTTGGTTTTTTTGTTGGTTACTGTAAATAATCCACCAACCTTCACAAGTTTTATAGATCGATTTTTAGTTACAGCAGAAGCCTATTCAGTTCCCACCGTTTTAGTTTTTAATAAGATAGATTCTTATCAGATAGAAGAAAGAGCAGAGGTGTTGTATTTAAAAGATATTTATGAAAATGTAGGTTATACATGCATTGAAGTTTCTGCAACAGAAAATAAAAATGTAGCAAGCATAAAAGAGTTAATGCTTGGAAAAACATCAATGTTTGTTGGGCATTCTGGTGTCGGTAAATCTACCCTAGTGAACGCTATTGAACCAAATTTAGATTTAAAGACACAAGAAATATCTTATCAGCATAAACAAGGGCAACATACCACAACCTTTGCAGAAATGTTTGATTTGAGTTTTGAAGCAAAAATAATTGACACACCTGGCATTAAAGGCTTTGGTGTTGTTGATATGGAAAAAGATGAAGTGGGAGATTATTTTCCAGAGTTTTTTGAGTTAAAAAATAAATGTAAATTCAATAATTGTTTGCATTTAGAAGAGCCAAAGTGCGCTGTAAAAGAAGCTCTAGAAAACGAAGAGATTTCTTTTTCAAGATACAGAAGTTATTTGCAAATCATTCAAGGAGAAGAAGAACATTACAGAACAGATGTTTGGGAAAATTAGATAACAATCCAATAATCCAAAAATGAAAGCAGTAATTCAAAGAGTATTAGAAGCAAGTGTTGTTGTAGAAGGACACACCATTTCTCAGATAAAAAAGGGATTGTTAATTTTATTGGGTATTGCTGAAGATGACTTGTTAGAGGATGTAGTATGGTTGTCAAAAAAAATTGCGAACCTCAGAATCTTTAACGACTATGATAATGTAATGAATACATCGTTAAAAGATATAGATGGTGAGGTAATTGTAGTTAGCCAATTTACTTTACAGGCAAGTACCAAGAAAGGGAATAGACCAAGTTACATCAAAGCAGCAAAACCAGAAATTGCAATTCCAATGTACAACCAATTTATTAAGCAATTCGAATTAGAGTTTGGTAAAAAAGTACAAACGGGACAATTTGGTGCAGATATGAAAGTTGCTTTGGTAAATGATGGGCCAGTTACCATTATCATTGATACAAAAAATAGAGAATAGCATTAAAAAAATTTACAAAAAATTAACAAATATTTTCCTGGGAAAATAAATAAATACTAACTATATTTGTGCAACCAAAATCAATAATATAAAAACTATTAAAAAATGAAAAAAATAATTTTAGGGGCTATCGCAGTTTCAACAATGTTTATCTCTTGTAAAGAGAATAAAAAAGAAAAAGTAGAAGTTAAAGAAGAAGTTAAGGTAGAAAAAAATGTTGCCAACTTAAACAATATTAATTTAGAAGCGTCAGTATTAAACTGGAAAGGTGCTAAGCCAACTGGAGAACATAATGGTACAGTAAACTTAAAAAGTGGAGGTATTTTAATTGAAGAAGGAAAATTAAAAGCTGGAGAGTTTGTTGTAGATATGAATACAATTACTAATCTTGATATGAAAGGTAGTAAAGGAGCTACAAATTTAGAAGGTCACTTAAAATCTCCAGATTTCTTTGAGGTTGAAAAATACCCAACATCAAAATTTGTAATAACCAATGTTGTAGAAAAAGATGGAAAGTTAGAAGTAACAGGAAATCTATCAATAAAAGATGTAACAAAGAGCATAACAATTCCTGCTACTGTAGAAAAAGTAGACGGAGCCTATGTGTTTAAAAGTGAAAAGTTTAATATAGATAGAGCAGATTTTAACGTAAAGTACAAATCAAAAAAATTCTTTGATAACTTAAAAGACAAGTTTGTAAACGATTTAGTTGAAATGTCTTTTGTAGTGAAGGCAAAAAGTTAAGAACTTTTTTACTTAAACTTAAAAATAAGCCGTAAATCAAATTTGATTTACGGCTTATTTTTTCTAAATTGCTGCTGCTTATTTATCACTATGAAAAATGTTGTCTTAAAAACACTATTTTTAGTGTTTCTTTTATCCACAAAAATTGCAATTACACAAAATATTGAACATTCTACTTTATTAATTCCAAAAGAGTTAAAAGAAAATGCCAATGCTGTAGTTAGAAGTAATCATACACAGATTGAAGTTTTAGGTACAGATCAAATGGTGGTAAATGTAGATAGAGTTGTGACGGTTTTGAATAAATTAGGAAATGCTAAAGTTGGAGCATACGTACACTATGATAACAATTCAAAAATATCAAAACTTACTGCAAGAGTATACGATGCTACTGGAAAACTAATAAAAAAAATAAACAAGAAAAAGTTTGTTGATGTAAGTGCTGTAGATGGTGCTACATTATATTCAGATTCTAGAGTAAAATACCTTGATTATACGCCTATAATGTATCCATATACCGTACATCTTCAGTACGAATTTATAACATCTTCAACAGGTTTTTTGCCAAATTGGAGTCCAGTAGAAGGGTACCTAATAAGCGTGATGAAAAACACATATACATTGTATTTAAAAAGTGGTAAAGCCAGGGTAAAAGAAAAAAACTTTGATGGGTATAATATAGAAAAATCTATAGCAGAAGATAAGATTTACTTTGCCATTAAAAATATTGCAGCTGTAAAAAGCGAGGCGTTAAGTCCGTCATTAAACACTTTTAAACCAAAAGCATTAGTGGCGCTTAATAACTTTAAAACAGATGGGGTAAGAGGCTATTATACCAATTGGAATGAGTTTGGTAAATGGATGTACAATACTCTTTTGAGAGGAAGAGATGTTATTGATGGAGCGACAAAAATTAAAGTTTTAGAACTTGTAAAAGGTGTAGAAGATCCAATAGAAAGAGCTAAAATTGTTTACAATTTTATGCAAGAAAAAACACGCTATATTAGTGTTCAAGTTGGTATTGGAGGAATTCAACCAATACCTGCAAGTGAAGTTGATAATGTAGGCTATGGAGATTGTAAAGGACTTACCAATTATACAAAGGCATTGTTAGATTTAGTAGGTGTTACTTCTTATTACACGCATATAGAAGCTAACAAATATGTGCCAATTTCTTTTGAGAAAGATTTTGCATCGTTGGAGCAAGGCAATCATGTAATTTTAAATATACCAAACAACGGTAACGATATTTGGTTAGAATGTACCAGTCAGACAATGCCATTTGGATTTTTAGGAGATTTTACTGATGATAGAGACGCTTTAGTGATTACTCCAGAAGGAGGAGTAATAAAAAGAACAGCTTCGTATAAAAATCAACAAAATTTGCAAAAGACGCATGCTGTAATTACAATAGATGAAAAAGGATGGCTATCGGCTGCAATAGAAGTAAAGTCAGAAGGTATTCAATACGATCGTAAGTTTTCTATTGAAAATTTGAATAAAAATGAGCAAATAGATTATTACAAATCAAATGTTTGGCAATACAATAATAATTTGTCTATTCAGAGTGTAAAACTACACAATAACAAAGATAGTATTGTCTTTACAGAGAACATAAAAGCCACCATAAAAGACTACGGAACATTAATGCCTGATAGAATGCTGATTAGGCTTAACGCATTTAACAGAAATGCGTATGTGCCAAAAAGGTATAGAAATAGAAAAATGCCACTAAAAATTGTTAGAGGTTATAAAGATGTAGATGAGTTTGTGTATACTTATCCAAAGAACTACAAATTAGATGGCACCTTATTGCAGCCAATTAAAATAGAAAGTGAATTTGGTTTGTATACAGTTTCTGTAGAGCAAATTGATGCTCATAAATTAAAATACAAAAGAGTGTTGTTTGTAAAAGAAGGGGTATATCCAAAAGAGTCCTATAAAAAATATAGAACCTTTAGAAAAAAAGTTTCTAAATACGATAATATTAGAATAGCCTTAATTAAAAAATAGTAAAAATGAAAAAAATTGTACTAGCAGCAATTCTTTGTTGCTTTTTGGGTGTTGCCAATGCTCAAGAGATGAAGTTTGGTAAAGTAACCAAAGAAGAATTGTCAGAAAAAGTATACCCAAAAGATTCAACAGCAAAAGCTGCATATCTCTATAAAAGCAAAAATATTTATTATGAATACGATGGAACAACTGGTTGGAGGTTAGTAACTGAGGTGCACGAAAGGATAAAACTATATTCAAAGTCAGAGCAAGAAGCAGCAACTAAAGTTATTAAGCTGTTTAAAAGAGGTGGTCATGATGAGAAAATATCGTCTTTAAAAGCGTATACATATAACTTAGTGGGAAATAGAATTAAAAGAGAAAAGTTAAGTCGTAGAGATGTATTTAATGAAGAGACCAGTAAAAACTGGAAAACTCAAAAATTTACCATGCCTAATTTACAAGATGGCTGTATTGTTGAATGGTCGTATAAAAAGAAATCGCCTTATCATTATTATATAGACGATATTGCCTTTCAGCATTATATACCGATAAAAAAATTAGATATTAGACTTCGAATTCCAGAATATTTTGTGTTTAAAAAGCATTATAAAGGATATCTATTTACCTATTTTAAAGAAAGTGCTAAAAATAGAACAATCAACTTTACGTACAGAGAAAAAGATAGCGATTTTGGCGCAACAACATCTCAATATAGACAGCGTGTAGATATGAAAGAAATGGTGTATACGTTAAACGAAAATTACATACCGGCTATCAACCCTAGCGAACCATATTCTTCTAATATAACAAACTATATTGGTGGTGTAAAGTTTGAATTAAACTTTGTCAAATATCCAAATTCTTCTCCAAAGTATTTTACAACAACTTGGGAAGACGTTGTTAAGAAAATCTACAAAAGCTCAAATTTTGGAGATGAGTTAAGAAAATCTAACTATTTTAAAGATGAGCTAGCTAGTGTTGTCAAATCAGCAACAACAGCAACTCAAAAGATATCGGCTATTTTTACCTTTGTAAAAAATAAAATGAAATGGAATAAAAAATATGGTGTATATACGCAAAAAGGAGTAAAAAAAGCATATAGAGAAGGCACAGGAAATGTTGCAGACATTAATTTAATGCTAACTTCAATGTTTAGAGCAGCAGGCTTAGATGCAAACCCTATCTTAGTTAGTACGAGAGATAATGATACGGGCGTTTTATCAGTGCCAACTATTGACGGGTTTAACTATGTAGTTTCCGCAGTAAAATTAGGAAAAGGATATGTGGTGTTTGATGCTTCAGAGGTGTATAGTGAGCCTAATGTGTTGCCTTTAAGAGCTATAACCAGACAAGGTAGAATTGTGAATCCAGACGGTAGTTCTGCTTGGTTAGATTTAACACCAAACAAATATTCTTTAGAAAACAGCAACCTGTTTGTAACGTTTAATGATGACTTTAGTGTAAAAGGGATGTTGAGAACTTCTTATGCAAACTCACTAGCATTAGATTATAGAAATGCTAAAAATCATGTGAAAGATGAAGATTTGATAAATAAGCTTGAAGAAAATTATAAGATAGAAACAGAAGGGTTTAAGGTTGCAAATAAATTAATGATAGGGAAACCAATTCTAAGAAGTTTTAAATTTTCTGGAGAAGATATGGTAGAAGAGATTAGTGGTAAAATTTATGTCACTCCATTATTATTTTTGGCAACAACCACAAACCCATTTAAGTTAAAGGAACGAAAATTTCCAGTTGATTTTGGTGTGCCTTTAAAATATAAAATTTCTGTATCAATTCAAGCGCCAAAAGGCTATAAAATAGAAAGCTTGCCAAGCTCAGAAGTTATTACAATTTCAAATGAAATGTGTGTGTATGGATACAAGGTGATTGCAAAAGGTAGTAAAATAAGTGTTATTTCTCAACTACAAGTCAATTCACCCGTTGTAACACCAGAATTTTATAACGAGTTAAAAGAGTTTTTTAACAGGATGATAAAAAAGCAAGCAGAAAAGATAGTTTTTGTAAAAGAATAAAGAATAAAAACTACACCCAAAGCGAAAGTTTTGGGTGTTCTTTTTATAGACTAATAGCAGTTGTGTTTTTTACTTCTCCAATGGTGAAAATACTGTGAGTACTACCAATATGTTTAATGGCGGTCAATTTAGTAATCATAAAATCTCGGTAGGCTTCCATGTCTTTTACATAGATTTTTAAGATGTAATCATAGTCACCACTTACATGAAAACATTCTGAAACTTCAGGTAATTTTAAAACTTCTTTCTCAAAATTACTCACGTATTCTTTAGTGTGTTGTATGAGTTTGATGTGGCAAAAAACTAAAAACGATTTTGCTACTTTATTTTTGTTAATAATAGCAACATATTCTTTAATGACACCTACTTTTTCAAGCTTTTTAATCCGTTCATAAACTGCTGTAACTGATAAGTTTAATTGCAGAGATAGTTGTTTTGTAGTTTGTTTGCTATCTTTCTGTAAAAGAAAAATGAGTTTTTTGTCAATTGCGTCTAAGTTCATTCCGAAAAATTTTCTAACAGATAATGTTTGATTAGTTAGTTGTAATGTTAAAAATTAATAAAGTGCTAAATTAAAGAAAAAAAATCTATAAAATTACTTATGTATTGATTAATAATCTATCATGTGGTTTATTTGTATGATTAAAACTAACAATCATGAAATTTAAACCAGCAAACAATATTCAAGATTTACAATATTTCGGAGAATTTGGAGGAGTAAATCCATCGATTTCAGATTCATCTACCTATACCTTTTTATCGGCAAAAACCATGTTCGATACTTTCGAAGGGAATACAGACGGTTGTTATTTGTATTCTCGTCATTCATCTCCAAGTAATTTATACTTAGGGGAAGCATTAGCGGCAATGGAAGGGACAGAAACAGCAAATGTTGCAGGCTCAGGAATGGGAGCAATTACCCCAACTATTTTACAAATATGCGGTAACGGAGATCACATCGTTTCAAGTAGAACAATTTACGGAGGTACTTATGCTTTCTTAAAGAATTTTACACCAAGAATGGGAATTGAAACTTCTTTTGTAGATATTACAAAATTAGATGTTGTTGAAGCAGCAATTACAGATAATACCAAAATGATTTACTGTGAGTCAGTAAGTAATCC
Organism: Flavobacteriaceae bacterium; assembly: GCA_013373385.1. Lineage (GTDB taxonomy): Bacteria > Bacteroidota > Bacteroidia > Flavobacteriales > Flavobacteriaceae > Polaribacter. The sequence goes on along the minus strand of JABXHX010000020.1, from coordinate 88,527 downwards.
ATTATTAGAAGTAGCAGATATTAAAGCATTGGCTAAAATAGCTAAAAAATATGATTTAAAATTAGTGGTTGATAATACTTTTTCTCCACTATCAATTGCACCAGCTCAATTAGGTGCAGATGTGGTATTGCATAGTTTAACCAAATTTATCAATGGTTCTTCAGATACTATGGGTGGTGTGGTTTGTGCAAGTTCAGATTTTATAAATTCACAAAAAAGTGTCATTGACGGAGCGAGTATGTTGCTAGGAGCATCAATGGATAGTATGCGTTCTGCATCTATTTTAAAGAACATGAGAACATTGCATATCAGAATGAAACAGCATAGTAAGAATGCAGCATTTTTAGCAGAGAAATTTGAAGCTGATGGTTTAAAAACAGTGTATCCAGGTTTAAAATCACACCCATCACATGAAGTATTTACAAGTATGATGAATAAAGAATATGGTTATGGAGGAATGTTAACAATTGATGCGGGTTCTTTAGAAAAAGCCAATGAATTGATGGAATTAATGCAAGAAAAAAACTTAGGATACTTAGCGGTAAGTTTAGGATTTTATAAAACCTTATTCTCTGCTCCCGGAACCTCTACATCATCAGAGATTCCAGAAGATGAACAAGCAGAAATGGGATTGACGGATGGATTAATTCGTTTTTCGATTGGGTTAGATAATGATATTGAGAGAACCTATGAAATGATGAATGCTTGTATGAAAGAAGTAGGAGTATTGTAAATGCTATCATAATGAATGAACTTTTAACTTTTGGAATTTTATCATTTACGTCGTTTTTTACATTGATAAACCCACTTGGAACAATGCCTATTTTTATGACAATGACGGCAGATTTAGATCAAAGTCATAGAACTAAAACAGCGCAAAAGGCATCAATAGTAAGTTTTATAACCATTATCATTTTTGCATTTTCTGGGCAATTATTATTCAATTTTTTCGGAATTTCTGTCAATAGTTTTAGAGTGGTAGGTGGTGTAATATTTTTTTTAATGGGAATGGATATGTTACAAGCAAGGTTAGGGAAAGTAAAGCTTAAAGATTCTGAAATAAAATCGTATGTGAATGATATTTCTGTAACGCCACTTGCAATACCAATGATTTGTGGTCCTGGAGCACTAACAAATGCAATAGTTATGATGGAGGACGCTAATTCTATCAATAAAAAAATAATATTGATAATAGCAACGTTACTTGTAATTATAGTTACTTATATCATTCTTTATAGTTCTTCAAAGATTATTAAAGTTTTAGGAGAAACAGGAATTAATGTGATGATGCGATTGATGGGGTTAATTGTAATGGTAATAGCAGTTGAATTCTTTTTCAATGGATTAAAACCAATACTGTTAGATATACTAAACACATGATAAAATCCCGCTTTAGCGGGATTTTTTACTTACTGTAAAGTCGATTTGTAAATTCTTTAAAATGCTCTTTTGTAGGTCTGCCTCCTTTAAAAGGAACCATATCCCAACGGTTATTATCTTTCTTTAATTCAAATCGAAATAAAGAAGTGTTGATATCTTTAGGATTCAACATTGGGTAGCGTAAATCTATATACAGCACATTGTTTGAAGAATCTACGGCTTCTAAGTTATAATAACCATTACTAAACCACCTAAGGGTTTTAATATCTGGATGATGTATATCTAATAATGTTCTATTTTTAGGTATGGTTAAAATGGTATCAAGCTCAGATTTTGAATCAAACAAAGAATAAAATCCAACCTTATAATTAGTTGCTGTTTCTGCTATTCCATACCATAAAATATTATTGAGAAAGGTTGGTTGAGCTGAAAATCTACTGTAATTAATATTGGCATTATCAAATGATTTTTTGAAAATTGAATCAACGTATATTTTATTGCCTACTGTAAATAATAAATACAGTGAGCTAGAAACAATACCCGCTTTTAACCACCAAGTTCTTCTAGTATTTTTTCTATTAAAAAACATTGCAATAATTAAGCACAATAAAAAAGGAAGTGTATAAAAAGGATCAACTACAGAAATGGTATTAAACGCAGTTCTATAATCTGTAAAAGGAGAAAATAATTGAGTTCCGTATGGAGTAAAACTGTCTAAAATTGGATGTGTAAAAATGGCTAGAAAATAAAGCCAAATCCAATTCTTATAGTTTGTAGTACCTTTTCTTTTTCCAAAATCATACAATTTATGTGTAATCCATCCAAAGACAAATGGTGCTAAAAAAGCAAATAAGAATGAATGCATAGACCCTCTATGAAATGCCATAGCATCAATTTTATTACCATAAATCAATCCACCAATAAACACATCTAAATCTGGAATTGTACCTCCAATTGCACCAAATAGCATCGCCTTATTTCCTATTTTTTTACCAAGGGTAATTTCTCCGCAAGCAGCTCCTAAAACAATTTGAGTTAACGAATCCATAGCGGCAAATATACCAAAGAAATTGATTTGCATTGCATTGCATAAAATCGTAACATTACACTTCTAAAAAATACTACAAATGCAAGACGGTAAAAATATTTCTGAAATTAAAATTGAAGACCAAAAAATTATAGAAAACAAAGAGCTCAATATTTGGGAGGCAATTCTGCCTGTACTTATTCTAATTGGAATGTTGGCGTATAATGTTTTTATTTTTGGAGATGATGCATTGAGTGGATCTAATCAGTTTATTTTATTGATGGGAGGAGCAGTAGCTGCCATTGTAGGTTTTAGAAATAAAGTCTCGTTTGATAGAATGATAGAAGAAGTTGCCGAAAACATTAAATCGACAGCAGGTGCTATTTTAATTTTATTAATGGTTGGTGCTTTGGCAGGTACTTGGCTGATAAGCGGTATCATTCCGTCAATGATTTATTACGGACTGCAAGTGTTAAATCCTACCATATTTTTAGCAGCAACATTGATTATTTGTGCAGTAATTTCTATAGCAACTGGTAGCTCTTGGACTACCGCAGCTACTGTGGGTATTGCATTAATTGGTATCGGTGAAGCCTTAGGGATATCATTAGGAATGACAGCAGGTGCAGTACTGTCTGGTGCGTATTTTGGTGATAAAATGTCTCCAATGTCAGATACTACAAACCTAGCACCAGCTATGGCAGGAACCGATTTGTTTACACACATTCGTTATATGGCTTATACAACGGTGCCAACAATTGTTGTTACATTAGTTGTATTTATTATTATTGGATTCACTCAAGATGCAACAGGAGAAGCAGATACAAACGCCCTGTTAGTTGATATTAAAAAAGCATTCAATATTAGTCCGTGGTTGTTTTTGGTACCGGTAATTGTAATTGTAATGATTATTAAAAAAACACCGCCACTCATTGCGTTACTAGCAGGAACAATTTTAGGAGCTGTGTTTGCCTTGATTTTTCAACCAGAAGTGGTTGCGCAAATTGCTGGGGTAAAAGAATTAGACTTTAATTCGGCTTATAAAGGTGTTATGAAAGCGATAACCGTTGAAACTTCGGTAGCAACCGAGAACAAAGCTTTAGCTGATTTGTTTACAGCTGGTGGAATGGCAAAAATGATGAATACGATATGGTTGATTTTATGTGCTATGGTTTTTGGTGGAATTATGGATGCAATTGGAGCATTAGCAAGAATCAGTAGATTTATGTTAAACTTATTTGATTCTGTTTTTGGATTATTTGCAAGTACAGTGGCTACTTGTATTGGTTTAAATGTTACAGCTTCAGATCAATATTTAGCTATTGTGGTACCAGGTAAAATGTATGCCAAAGCTTACGAAGAAAAAGGTTTAGCGCCAGAAAATTTAAGTAGAGCTTTGGAAGATTCAGGTACTGTTACTTCTGTGCTAATTCCATGGAATACTTGTGGAGCTTACCATTCAGGGGTGCTAGGTGTGCCAGTTTTTGACTACTTTTTCTATGCGATTTTCAACTGGTTGAGTCCGTTTATGACTTTAATTTTTGCAGCATTCAATATTAAAATTAGGCAGTTAGCTAAAAAATAATGATTGTTGAAGCACAATCATTTGATGCAGAAAGATTAACGGAGATTGCGTTAAAATCAAAAGCCTTTTGGGGCTATTCTAATGAATTGATTGATGGTTGGAGAGACGATTTAACAGTCACTCCAGAAATGTTTCAAACCTGTACTATTTTTAAATTTCACATAACAAATAGTACAGTTGGGTTTTATATTTTGAATCCACCTGAAGGAAATTCTGTTGTGTTGGAAATGCTATTTGTATTACCAGAATTTATTGGAAAGGGCATTGGAAAGCAATTAATACAACATGCGTTTAAAGAAGCGATAAAATTGAATGTTGTCTCAATGACTTTATTAGCAGATCCACATGCAGTTGATTTTTATAAAAGCCAAGGGTTTTATAAAATAGATAAAAAAGAAAGTACTATTCCGAATCGCTTTTTGCCCATACTCCAGAAAGATTTATTAGTGTAGAAATAACAAGTAAGACCCAAGGAGAACCATGTAAAAAAACATCAAACCAATCCATTGCCTGCATGGCATGTTCTCCACTAAAAGCATTGCCGCCCATTATCCACTGAATTTTACCCCAAATATGTGGAGGGTTAAAAGGAGCTAAACCAAGTGTTAGGCTTGCAATTAAAAAGATTTTCCAGTTTTTTTTAAGTTGATTTTTCATTTCTTCAGCATCAAATGATTTATAATAAGTGCAAAAATAAGACTAATTAAGGTGTGTGTTAGTATTGCGATCGATATTCTCAATAATGTACCTATGCCATATTCATCATGTCCCCAAATATACTCTCCTTTAAAGATGAAAATATAAAAGTAAATAGCAAAAATGATAATATTTATAATGATGAATTTATAAAAATGTTTCCATGGAGAAAGGATAATAAAACTTATTACCCAAAACAAAATCAATACAATAATAAAGATAAAATTCATAGTTAAATAAACCAATTCCACACCAACCCAAAACGAATTACAAAATCTCTATAAGGATAATTTGGAGCAGAAAAATAATTTTTCTTTAAAAACTTAGAACTAATATTATCTGCTTTTAAATAAATACGTGTTCTGCGTACTTGTGTGTTGATAAAAACATCTAAAGTTGGATAGCCAATTTCTGTTGAATTTTGAATCCTAAATTCGTTTAGCAAAGGATCAAAAGCATGTGCTTTGTATGGAGAGAAATACTTAAAGGTAATTCCGGTTTGCAATAACATTGGGTTGCCTTTAAATACATAATCTGTAAAATAAAATGTGTTTCTAGTTACAAAATTAGGAACTCTAAAAACATCTTGTCCACTACTTACTTGCTGAAAAAGTACGGTATTGTTTAAAGCAAATTTTCCGAATTTAAGTTCATTGCTTGCTTTTACTTTTAAGTAGGTAACGTTTTCTCCTGATTGCTTTGGTTTAGAAGATTCGTTAAAATACGCATAATTCTCAATATTAGTTAAAGAAACCGTTGTTTGAACCCATTTTGTTTCTAAGCCAAAAGAAATGTTTCTGGTGTTGATGTTTTTAAACTGATTGTTTTGCCAGTTGTAGTTTTCGTAAGCACTTTGAAATAGTATCGCATTAAAGTTGGGAGATTTAGAATTAATGCCAATACTACCTTTTAAAGTAAAAACGCTGTCTTTTTTAAAAATGGCTTCGCTGTAAATAGAACTACCAGAAAGTTGATGTGTACCAGGAATAAAATTTACTTCAGAATTTAACTGAAAGTTCTTGATCTTAGCATTCCAACTACCTCCAAAATTAATTGCCGTACCTTTAATTTTAGGGTTAGAAACAGTAGCTAAGTTTTTATTAACAATAGAATCATATCCGTAGTTATAATTGATGTAATTGGTTTTTACTTTAAACCTACCTAAAATATATTTTGAATTGAATTCTAAGAACAATTCGTTGTTGATTCTCTTATCTTCTACCTTGTCAGTAAAACTTTGCAAAATAGATGTTCCAAAAAAAGCAGTATTTATAGTTGGCTCTGAAAATGAATATTTTTTTGCCTCATGACTAAATTGGTGCCCTAATTTTAAATTGGTGTAATTGCTTTTTATACTGTCTTTACTGCCAAATAATTTATAACTATGTGTAAAGAAGTAACGCTCGCCTTCTAGCAAGGTTTCTGTTTTTTCTAAATTGACATCCATTCTTCCGCGATCTGTAAAATTGGGATCGTTAGTTGTAAAAGCAGTCAAACCATTTTGTGTCAACCCACCATTTTCTTGATTGGTTAAATCTTGCATGGCAAGATGCCCCTTTAATGTATACCTTTCGCTTTTGTTGGTGTAACTAAAAACTGTTCTAAAGTTTCCGTGTGAAGCTAACGAATTTCTGTAGTTCCCTAAAGAACGTAAGCCTTTGTATAAAATACCTACATTAAGCCTCTTAGAGAAATTTAACGTATATAAAGCTTCTAAAACCTGTCCTTGTTGTAAGCCTGTTCTGTAAAGAATTTCTGAAGTTGGTGTTGGTACATTGTAATAAAAAATATCATTTGCACTTAAATAATTATAATGCTTTGCAGAAGCACCTATACTTGGAGTTAGTGGTTGAGTGTTATAATCATAACCAAGTTTATTAAAAGTTTGCCCTTGATTGTGAAATGGCAATAACTCAAAAAGATCTTTTCGTAAAAAGTTATATCGATATTCCTTTAAAATAGTAAGGGTGGTATCAATATAAGTAGTATCATTCTTTAAAGAAATTACTTTGTAATCTTTGTAGTTTGTTTTTCCGCTTAACTCAACAATAGTCGATTTTTTATTGATAAAAGTAGAATCAATTTGATTGATACCATTATTGTTATTAATGGGATTAATTTGAGCATTTATAAGCTGATTGCTAATAAGCAACCCTAAAAAGACAATAAAAAACCGATACTTCATTGAAAATGATTAACAGAACAAATGTAAAATTTTTAAACGGAAATAAAGATGAATAATTTCTTGTAAATCTGTTAATTTGTACTCATGTTAAAAAGTAATTACAGCGGTTGTGTTTTAGAAGCAGGAACAGACGAGGCAGGTAGAGGTTGTTTGGCAGGTCCTGTAGTGGCAGCAGCAGTAATTTTGCCTCAAAATTTTAAGCATCCTTTTTTAAATGATTCTAAGCAATTAACCGAAAAACAGCGCAAAGAGTTAAGGCCATTTATTGAAGAGCGTGCAATTGCGTTTGGAGTTTGTTTTGTAGATGAAAAAGAAGTAGATAAAATCAATGTGTTGCAAGCCTCAATTGTTGGAATGCACCGTTCTATAGCACAGTTAGAGCCACAACCAGAGTTTATTATTGTAGATGGCAACAAGTTTAAACCCTATAAAGAAATTCCGCATCAAACCATTGTAAAAGGCGATGCAAAATACTTAAGCATAGCAGCTGCATCTGTATTGGCAAAGACTTATAGAGATGAGTTTATGGAGAAAATCCATGAAGAATTTCCAATGTATAATTGGAAACAAAACAAAGGTTATCCAACCAAACAGCATAGAGCGGCAATTAAAGAATTTGGCGCAACCAAGTATCACAGAAAATCGTTTAAGTTACTTCCAGAACAATTAAAACTCCAATTTTAATATCATTTTTGAGCTTGTCTAAAAATCTCATCAAAATAAATGATTATGTTCAAAAAACTTCAATTATTTTAGCGACTTTAAAAATTTAAAAGATGATTAAAAGAACACGTGCAGAGATTACCAAATGCATTATTCATAAAGTAGCTAACAAATACAATAGCGGACAAAATTCTTTTTCTGAAGATGTGATACGTTTTGATGAAGAGAGCTACAATTTGATGCTGCCTTTTTTGTTAAAACCCTTTGCAAATTTAGCCCAGAGTTATCGTTTTAGTCATCATGCAGATGTTCGGTTAAACGAGATTAACAATTATACTTCAGAGATTTTTAAAGACGAAAGTACTTTTGTTAATTATTCAAAAAACATTGTCAATCATTTGTACGAGCAATCTAATTCAGCTCAAATAAAAAAGGGGGATGTAATTATTGCGTTGATTGAAGGTATAGAATATCAAGATGTACTAACTGAGGCTGTTGGAATTTTTAAAGTTGAAAATAAGATTGACTTTTTTCAAACGTATTTAGATGAGAACAGTTTTGATGTAGCGGTCCAGCAAGGAATCAGTACCAAAAAAATTGACAAAGGTTGTTTAATTTTAAATACTTCGGATGCAGAAGGTACTGTGGTGTTGAGTGTAGATAACAATCAATACGACGCACAGTATTGGATTAAAAATTTCTTATCTGTAACTTATGCAGATGATAGAAACCAGCACACGCAAAGTTATCTAGAGCTGTGCAAAGAGTTTTCTGAAGAAGTGATAAAACCCGAGTTTGGCAAGCAAGAACAAAGTCAGTTTTTGGCAAGTACTGTAGATTATTTTAAAGAGCATGAATCGGTTGATTATCATGAATTTAAAGACGAAATCTTTGAAGAAGATCAGAAGAAAAATCTTTTTGAAGATTACAAAAAGCACTTCGAAACCTTAAACGATGTATTGATTAGAAATAATTTTGAGGTTTCTGATGTGGTCTTAAAAAAAGAAAAGCAGAAAATTAAAAACATCATTAAGTTAGATACAAACATCGAAATAAAATTAGATGTTGATGCGCCAGATGCAGCTTCAGAATATCTAGAAAGAGGCTACGACGAAGAAAAGAAAATGAAGTATTACAAAGTTTATTTTAACGAAGAAAAATAATTTTGTGTCACCCTACGAAAGCTGTAATGTGTTTTTTTAATATAGAGTGAAAAATATAAATTATTTAATAAAGCTGTCAACTTCAAACAACACTTTAAAATGCTTTAAAATTTTTTCTTGCACTTCAGTTATCGGAATCTTTTTTCCTAATTCGGCTTCCATAGAAGTTACTGCTTTACCTTTAATTCCGCAGGGAATAATATTGTCGAAATAGCCTAAATTTGGCGATACATTTAATGCAAATCCGTGCATGGTTACCCATCTACTTGTTCTAATGCCCATAGCACAGATTTTACGTGCAAACGGAGTATCAACATCGAGCCAAACTCCTGTTTCGCCTTTGCTACGTTCACTCTTAATTCCGTATTCTGCCAAGGTTAGAATAATAACTTCTTCTAGCAAACGTAAGTATTTATGAATGTCGGTAAAAAAGTTTTCTAAATCTAAAATTGGATAACCAACAATTTGCCCAGGACCATGATAGGTAATATCTCCGCCACGATTAATTTTATAAAAAGTAGCACCCTTCTGTTTTAGCTGATTTTCGTTTAGTAATAAATTACTGACATCTCCACTTTTTCCCAATGTATACACATGCGGGTGTTCTACAAACAAAAAATGATTTTTAGTTTCAATAGCTTCATTATTCTTTCTGTTGCTAATTTTTAAATCAACAATTTCTTGTAACAATTCGGTTTGATAATCCCAAGTTTCCTTGTAATCTTTTCTTCCTAAGTTTTTGAGTAATATGTTTTTATTCATAGTAGTAGGTTGCAAAGATAAATATTTAATTACATTTGTGTAATATATTTGCAATAAGTAAGACTAAAAAGTTATATATAAAAAGCAATGAATAGAAGTCAAAAACTAACAGTGTTTTTTTTCTTTTTTGTTTCTGTTTCTGTGTTTTCACAACAAGTTTGGACAAAAAAAGAAAATAAGTTGAGAATTCACGAATCTGAATTAGCATTTAGAAATACAAAGCCAACATCATTCACTCTTTTTTCGGTAGATAAGGATTTAATTGCTAAAAAGCTAGCAATAAAAAAAGTAACCTCAGAAAACATCATTGAGTTGCCAACACCAAACGGAGTGCAACGCTTTTTAGTACAAGAGGCTTCTGTAATGTCTGATGAGTTGGCAAAAAAATACCCAACAATAAAATCGTATATAGGTATTGGTATCGATGATAAAACAGCAAGAGCAAGGTTTAGTTATTCGCAAGTTGGTTTGCATGCTATCATTTCTTCTGGGAGTTACGCTACCTACCTAATAGATCCTTATACAAAAGATAAAAAAACAGCTATCGCATACTTTAAAACCAATACTGTAAAAGAGGACTTTAAATGTATGGTGCAAGAAAATTTTGCGCAGCCTAAAACGCAAAAATCTACAAATGCACAAGATGGTAAACTAAGAACATTCAAGTTAGCATTGGTGGCTACTGGAGAGTATTCTCAATTCCATTTAACGAATCAGAATATTTCGTCTGGCGCATCAGATGCAACCAAAAAAGCAGCTGTTTTATCAGCTATGAATACCTCATTGACACGTATAAATTTTGTGTTTGAAAGAGATTTAGGAGTTAGAATGCAGTTGGTAGCTAATAATAATAACTTGATATTCCTAGACCCAGCTACAGATGGTTTGACAAACGATAATATTACCACGTTATTAGCAGATTCACAAACAAAATGTGATGCTGTTATTGGTGATGCTAATTATGATATAGGACACGTGTTTGGTAGGTCTAGTACTCCTTCTGGAGATAACGGATTGGCAGATTTTCAATCGCTATGTGCAACAGGAAGAAAAGCACAAGGTGCTTCAATTAAAAGTACCCCAATAGGTGATGCTTTTGATATTGATGTTGCCGCACATGAATTTGGACATCAATTAGGTGCAAATCATACACAAAATAACGATAATTGTAATAGAAATAATGCAACTGCTATTGAGCCGGGCAGCGGTTCTACCATTATGGGATATGCTGGGTGGTGTAGTCCTAGTATTCAAAACAATAGCGATGTGTATTTTCATGCTGTGAGCATCGCAGAGATGTGGAACTTTGTAAAAACAAAATCTTGTGCCGTAGAAACCATTACAGGAAATAACCCTCCTCAAGCAAATGCAGGGAGTAATTATACAATTCCTAAGTCTACACCCTTTATTTTAAAAGGTACAGCAACCGATCCAGATTCTGGAAATTCGCTCAAATATACTTGGGAACAAATAGATAACCAAGTAGGAAGCATGCCACCTGCAGCTTCAAGTACAGTTGGTCCTATGTTTCGATCAATTGCTCCGTCAATATCTCCAAACAGATACATGCCAGCATTGTCTACCGTATTGGCAGGAAATACAGCTACAACGTGGGAGGTGTTGCCGTCTGTCTCAAGAAATTTAAACTTTGCTTTTACTGTAAGAGATGATGTTGCCAATGGAGGTGCTACTGATAGAGATGATGTGTTAGTTACTGTTGATGGTAATTCTGGACCTTTTGTGGTTACATCACAAAATACAAGTACAACATTGCAAGGAGGTTCAACTCAAACAATTACTTGGAATGTATTGGGTACCAATACAGCTCCTGTAAATTGCTCGCATGTGAACATACTGCTTTCTACAGATGGAGGGCAAACTTTTTCGCATACCTTGGTGGCGAATACCCCAAATGATGGAGCTCAACAAGTACAGTTAATCAACGAGAATACAACATCAGCAAGAATAAAAATTGTGCCAGTTAATAATATTTTTTATGCTGTCAATGCTGCTAATTTTACAATTGATAAAGTTGCTAGTGTAACAGATGTACTCTTTGCTAATTTTAGTATTTATCCAAATCCAAGTAATGGTAATATTACTGTTAGTTTTGATAGCAATTCATCAAATAAAGCAGTAGGAATACAGTTGTTTGATATTAGTGGTAGATTGATAGATAACAAAATGTTTACACTTCATTCAAGTACGTTTAAGCAAGAATTAAACTATCAAAGCTTAGCAAAGGGATTGTATGTTTTAAAAGTAAACAACGGACAGGGAAAAGTCTCTAAAAAAATCTTGATTGATTAATTGTTTTTTTGAAAAACTAAAAGATACCTTTGTGCGTTATCTTTTTAATTTTAGATTCATTTTATGTCAATAAAAGTTGTTGGTGTTACCAAATTGTACGATTCTCAAAAAGCCTTACACAATATTAGTTTTTCAATTGATAAAGGCTCAGTGGTGGGTTTTTTAGGGCCTAACGGTGCAGGGAAATCCACAATGATGAAAATACTTACGGGCTATATTGAGCCAAATGAAGGTGCTGTTTGTGTAAACGGAATTGATGTGTTGGAGAATCCAATCGATGCACAACGATGTATTGGTTATTTACCAGAACATAATCCGTTATATACAGAGATGTATGTAAAAGAGTACTTACAATTTCAAGCAGCTATTTATAAAGTACATAAAAAGGCTATTTCAGAAATTATTGATAGAGTTGGGCTTACCCCAGAATCGCATAAAAAAATAGGTCAGCTTTCTAAAGGATATATGCAAAGAGTAGGTTTAGCTACTGCCTTATTACACAACCCCGAAGTATTAATTTTAGATGAACCAACTACTGGACTTGATCCTAATCAGTTGATTGAAATTAGAGCTTTAATTAAAGAGTTAGGTAAAGATAAAACAGTATTGTTGTCAACTCATATTATGCAAGAAGTAGAAGCTGTTTGTGATCGTGTAATTATTATCAATAAAGGTAAGATTGTTGTAGATAAGCTAATGAATGAAATTCGTTCAAATCATAATCAAACAATAGAAGTAACTTTTGATTATAAGATTGAAGAGCAGTTTATAAAGAAGTTGCCAAATCTAGAATCATATAAGAATAATTATGATACAACTTGGTTTTTAACCTTTGCTACAGATAAAGATATGCGTGCCGATGTTTTTGATTTTGCACAAGAAAACGGATTGAAGATTTTAGGATTAAATACGCACAATCAAAATTTAGAAAACTTATTTAGAGATTATACAAATTAAGAATCTTAATAAGAGTATTCAATTATATAAGGGTAGATGGATTTGTATTTGTTATTAATTTTAAATCTTAGTATACCACTATTCTGAGCAGTAATAGTTTTACCTTTACCAACATAAAACCAATCACTATCTCCTATTTTTGCTATTAGAGCATTATGATTAAATCTTTTATCGAATGTGTTTGAATTAGTCTTATATCCAGAAGGTTGATGATATTTTGATGCAGGATTAGTAGCTTTTATTTTTATTTTTTCTCCTTTTTTCAAATAAATATTTGAGTAAGAAGAATAAGAAGTGAGTTTAAACTTATTATAATCTAATCTTTTCATAACAATTGGGTTTTCTAGAAAAAATTTAGATAATATAGAAACATTTAACTTCTTGTTTTCATAACTAATTACATATATAAAATCAGTTTTATCATCTGTAAACCTTTTTTTATTTAAATTAGTACTATTATTATAATGATTAGGGTCTTTTGTAGTTTTAAAGACATCTCTTAGATTGCTTGCAAATTGCTCGTAATACAGTTTAATCATATCTTTACTTGCTTTAGGAAAATCTAAAGAAATAGTTTCTGCTATATCTTTTTTTGTTGTTACAATCGTAATTTTATGATTTCTGTTATTTTTAAAAATATTAATATCAGAATATACTTCTTTAGATGTTTTAATGTAGCCTAATTCTTCAATATAACGGACAAATTTATCCTTATTCCTTTTCGTAGGTTTGTTTTTAACGGTTATAAAATTTGATAGCATTGTTGCTAATTGTGAGTGAGAAGGAAGTTTAACTTTGTATTTGTTTTCTAGTTTTACTCTTTGAGTAGCAGCTCTATTTCTTAACTTAGCAGCTTTGATTTCTATAGAGTCTAATGAGTATTTAAGGCTAGAAATTATTTTATTTCGTCTTTCTGATATAATAGATCTTAATTGAGTTTTTTTACTATTTGTTAATGTAATTAAGTTTCTGATTTTTGGAGTTTTATTTATGTTTTTAAAATAAATTTTTTCCATTACCTCAATGAAATCTAAATCGTTAGTGTTTTCTACTTTTGATGCTATTAAGTCATAGCTGTTTTCAATAATTAAAGCTTTCTGATTTTTATAAGCTTCGCGAATATTTTTAACTGATTCATAATTATTGTATTTTTTGTATTCCTTTTTAAAACGATTATACGAGTTGTTTAACGCAGCTAAATCACTAAAAGTTGACCAATTTGAAATTTGACTTTGTGTTTCTAAAGTTAAGTCACTTAAAATTTCATTGATTTTCTGTTTTAACTTTTCGTTTAACTTTTTTCTTTCTGAATAATCTATTTTTTGTAAGCGATTATAATTATGGCTATTAAATTTTGTTGCTAGTTCTAGAGTATTTTTATTGTGTGGTTTACTAATTATTTCAGAGACTTTATCTTTTAAATCTCTTAGATAGGCATAACTTTCTTTAGAAACAATTAATTCTTTAAATTCTTTTTTCTCTTCGTCCCATAAATAATAATAATCTTTAGATAATTTTTTAGAGAATTGTTGTAACTCCATAAGAGAAAAATTGTGATTACTTTTCAGAGTATTAACATCTTGTTGATAGATAACTCTTTTATTTTTTACATGATTGGCAAAATCAGCAAATTCTTCATTTGTATTTTGTTTTGAAAGGTGACCAATATTAACAGAACTAACAGAAGCACCATTTTCTAATAAAGCTAAAGTAAGATTGTAATTTCCTGATTTTATAGCATAAGCTAAAAGAGTGTGACCATCAATTTTATATTTATTAATATCAACTTTTACCTTTGATCTTCTATATATTTTTGTTGATAATTTTTTTATGATTTTTGTATACGCTCTTTTTGAAGTCCCTAGAGGTAATTGCTTAATATCATAAAGTAATTGATTTAAAGCATAAAAGCTAACATCACTAATCCCAAGTGTATACTCGTCTGCTTTTTTATGTGTTCCAAGCTTTTTGTCTAAAATAGTTAAGCGTATTGAGGAAGATTTAATATTAGGGATTTTAAAAGTTTGCTGGTTTTGAGTGTCTTTTAGGCTGTATTCTATTTTTCTATTACCATCAAAAGTCAAAGAGATTTTTGTAGCTCTATTATTTTTCTTGTACCACCTGTAACCATACACGCCATTATAAATTTTAAACTCTTTAAAGATGTATTTTTTAGAAAACTTAAAGTTTATGTATTCGCCAATTCCGGATTTTGGATTTCTAGATTTGGTTCCTTTAGGAGCCCAAGCAGTATTCTTATTTGAATCATGAATATACCTTGTATAACCACCAGAATGAAAAGAGGATGCTTTTACTTTTTTAGGCTTAACATTAATAATTTGAGAAGATGTATATTGAGCTGTTACTATTGTCATTAAAATGGCAATAGTTATTTTTTTTAAAGAGATTAACATAGTTTTTATTTGAATCAAATTAAATTATGGTAAATATAAAAAAAAGAAGGTACTGTTAGAGATATGGTTGTAAACTTTTAAGCGTGTGCTACTTATTCTCTATGATATACATCTTTACCAAAGATGGTTTTTCGAAATTCTTTTGGCTTTTTGTTATTTAGTAATTTTAGTTTTCCTTGCGCTTTAATCAACTCTTGAAAATGTGCTTCTCTTTTATCAAACTGCGCCTTGTTTTTATAAGTTGTAATTAGCATAAAGCTAAACGGAGCATCTTTTGTTGGAGTAGTTTCTAGAAGTTGATATGAATCGATATAACTTTTTTTAACTGCCTTTTTTCGTAATTCTTCCCAGTTGTTTTGATAGTAAAACAGTACTTCTTTTTTATTGTTATTAAGAATTTGAATAAAATCAACCGTAGAAATCTTTACCTCTTTTTGAGCAAAAGCAGTAGAAACAATTGTTATTAATAGTAGGGTAAGAAACTGTTTTTTCATGGTAAAATAAATTTTTATAAAGATAACTGAAGAAAACTAACTGATTGATAATATGTTGTTAAAAGTGTATATTTGAAAGAATTAATAATGTATTATGGAAAATATGAATACACATCAAGAAACCAATGTAATGTCTGCCAAAGAATGGGCATTAACTATTTTTTTAGCATCATTGCCAATTATTGGCCTTATTTTAGTGCTCGTTTGGGCGTTTGATACAAGCACTCCCATCAATAAAAAGAACTGGGCAAAAGGTTCTCTGTTGCTAATGTTAATCTATTTTATTTTAGCAATGGTTTTTTTATTTATGTTTGGAGGCTTGGCTTTGTTAGCAGGTTTAGCGAGCTAGTTTAGTTTAAAATCAATTTGTTCTTTTTCTAAAATACGTAACAGCTCATTTGTTACCTTTATTTTAGTATTTCTACTTGGAATGTTTAGCTCAATTTTTTCGTGCTCATCCCAAATAGTAAAGTGTACATATTGTTTACCTTTGTTGGTTGATAATATGGATTCTAATAGATTAACACGTTCGTTTGTGACTTCTGTAATCGGAATTTGAACTGTGATTTTTTTACACAAATCATCCATGGTGTCATGTAGTAATTTAAAGTCAGTAAAGCGCAATCTAGGTTCGCCAGTAATACCTTCTTTATTTGTCCATCCAGGAGCAATGGTAATCTTGATAAATAAAAAAGAGTTAAGAACTAAAAAGTGTCTGTATTTTAAATATTCTTCACCAAAAATTCTAAATTCGTAACTATCATTATAGTCTTCTATTACAAAGCTAGCCCAACCTTTACCAGCTTTAGAAACCCTGTGTTGTACATCTGTAACAATACCTGCAAATGCCATATTTTTACCAACAAATTGCGATAAATCTTGTTTAAAGTATGATAGGTTTGCGTTGCAGAAATTCAATTCGTTTTTAAAATCATCTAACGGATGCGCAGAAATGTAAATTCCCACTACTTCTTTTTCTTTACCTAACAATTCCATAGTGCCCCAAGTTTCACAAGCAGGAATTGTTGGTTCTGGTAACTGTATGTCAGATGCTTCGCCAAACAAAGAAACTTGCGAAGAATTTTGACTTTCTTGATACCTGTTTCCATATTTTATGGCTTTCTCAATAAAAGTTTGTCCTTTTTCGTCGATAGCAAAATATTGTGCTCTGTGCGTGTTTTTAAAAGAATCAAATCCACCAGCTAAAATCAATCCATCAAAAGCTTTTTTATTTGCTACGCGGAGGTCTACACGTTTTGTTACATCAAAAATTGATGTAAAGTTTCCATTTTTTTTACGTTCGTCAATAATTGCTTTTACAGCAGTACCACCAACCCCTTTAATGGCAGCCATACCAAAACGAATATCGCCATCTTTATTTACAGAGAATTTTGCATACGATTCATTAATATCTGGCCCTAATACTTTAATACCGGCACGCTTACATTCTTCCATAAAAAATGAAACCGACTTGATATCGTTCATATTATTAGAAAGAACAGAGGCCATATATTCTGCAGGATAGTGTGCTTTTAAATAAGCAGTTTGGTAGGCAATCCAAGCATAACAGGTAGAGTGTGATTTGTTAAAGGCATAACTAGCAAAAGCTTCCCAGTCTTTCCAGATTTTTTCTAACTTTTCAGCATCATGCCCATTTTTACTGGCTTGTTCAATAAACTTAGGTTTCATTTTAGCAAGCACAGCAGCTTGCTTTTTACCCATAGCTTTACGCAATACATCGGCTTCACCTTTGGTAAAGTTTGCTAGCTTTTGCGAAAGTAACATTACCTGCTCTTGGTATACGGTAATTCCGTAAGTCTCTGCCAAGTATTCTTCCATGGCGGGTAAATCGTATTGAATTTCTTCTACACCGTGTTTTCTGTTGATAAAAGAAGGAATGTATTCCATTGGTCCCGGTCTGTACAATGCATTCATTGCAATTAAGTCGGCAAAAACTGTTGGCTTTAAAGAGCGCATGTGTTTTTGCATTCCAGGAGATTCGTATTGAAATATTCCTACGGTTTCTCCTCGTTGAAAAAGCTCATAAGTTTTTGCGTCATCTAATGGGAAGTTTTCGGGGTCTAATTCAATTCCATGTCTAGCTTTAACAATTTTAACGGTGTGCTTAATTAAGGTAAGAGTTTTTAATCCTAAGAAATCCATTTTTAGTAAGCCCGCACTTTCTACAACAGAGTTGTCAAATTGCGTAACATACATGTCAGAATCTTTAGCTACTGTAACAGGTACGTAGTTGGTAATGTCAGACGGAGTGATAATTACACCACAGGCATGAATTCCTGTATTACGAACCGAACCTTCTAAAACTCTTGCTTTATTGATGGTTTCTGCACTTAAATCACTACCGTCAGAAAGTCTTTTTAATTCGTTTACCAATTCGATTTCTTCAGAGCGCAATTTTTCTTTCAGCGCTTTGTCATCTAAAGAAAAGATTTTTGATAGTTTCATTCCGGGGATTAATTTAGCAATCCTATCGGCTTCAAAGAGTGGTAAATCTAATACTCTGGCAGTATCCCTAATAGATGATTTGGCAGCCATTGTACCATAGGTAATAATCTGTGCTACTTGATTGGCACCGTATTTATCAATCACATAATCCATTACTTTTCCACGCCCTTCATCATCAAAATCAATATCAATATCGGGCATTGAAACACGTTCTGGATTTAAGAAACGCTCAAAAAGTAGATCATATTTAATAGGGTCCAAATTGGTAATCCAAAGGCAATAGGCAACTACAGACCCAGCTGCAGAACCACGTCCTGGTCCCACAGAAACTCCCATGTTTCTGGCTTCTCTAATAAAATCTTCTACAATTAAGAAATAACCTGGATAGCCTGTTTTAGCAATTACATCTAATTCAAAATCTAAGCGCTCACCAATGGTTTCTGTAATTTCTCCGTACCGCTTTTTGGCACCTTCATAGGTTAAATGGCGTAGGTAATTATTTTCGCCGCGTTTACCACCATCTTCTAAATCTTTTTCATCTTGGAACTCTTTTGGGATGTCGAATGCCGGTAATAATACATCTCTGGCTAATGTGTAGGGGGCTATTTTGTCTACAACTTCTTGAATGTTGATAATTGCTTCTGGAATATCTGCAAAAAGCTGCTTCATTTCATCAGAAGATTTAAAGTAGTATTCATCGTTTGGTAATCCATAACGATAGCCGCGCCCTCTTCCTTTTGGTGTAGCTTGTTTTTCGCCATCTTTTACACATAGCAAAATATCGTGTGCATTGGCATCTTCTTTATCTAAGTAAAAAGTATTGTTTGATGCGATGATTTTTACTGCGTGCTTCTTTGAAAATTCAAGCAAAGTTTCATTAACAATCTTTTCGTCTTCTTGCCCATGGCGCATCAATTCGATGTATAAATCATCACCAAAAGTTTCTTTCCACCAAAGCAAGGCTTCTTCTGCTTGATGCTCTCCAACATTTAAAATTTTACTGGGTACTTCTCCATATAAATTACCAGTAAGCACAATGATATCTTCTTTGTATTTTTCGATAATTGTCCTGTCAATTCTAGGCACATAATAGAAACCTTCAACAAAAGCGATGGAAGACATTTTGGCTAAATTGTGATATCCGTTTTTGTTTTTTGCTAGAAAAACTACTTGGTAGCCATTGTCTTTTTTTGTTTTGTCTAAATGATTTTCGCAGACATTAAATTCACAACCAACGATGGGTTTTAAAATGGTTTCGGTTGGAACTTCTCCTTTTTCTAAGGCCTCAGCATTTTTTGCTTCTGCTTGTTTATTATGATTTAAAACAGCACTGGTAAAATGAAAAGCTGCCATCATATTTCCAGTATCTGTTAAAGCAACTGCAGACATATTGTCTTTGGCAGCAGTCTTTACAATATTGCCAATCTGTATGGTAGATTGTAAGACAGAAAATTGTGTGTGATTATGTAAATGTGCAAATTGCACATCTTTTAAATCGTTGAGCGTTTGTGTAGAGATTGTAGTGGTTTCTACTTCTTTTAAATCTTCTAAACGCTTACGAATTTTATCGCTTTCCTTTTTTAAGTTGATATGCTTTAAGCCAATAACTTGTATAGGTTTTGGGTTGGCTTCAGAGAAATTCTGAAAATAATTTTCATCAACATCTAATTGTTTAGCAGTATACTCTCTTAAACGAATTAATTCTAAAAAGCATCGAGTTGTAGCTTCAACATCGGCAGTAGCATTGTGTGCTTCGGCAAAATCTACTCCGAATAAATGTTTGTGTAACTCTGTTAAGGTTGGCAACTTAAATTTTCCGCCACGTCCACCTGGAATTTGACATAATATGGCAGTTTCTTCGGTACAGGTATCTAAAACAGGGAGTTGTGTTAGGTTGTTTTCTATACCCAATCTGTAAAACTCACAACCCATAATATTGATATCAAAACCTACATTTTGACCCACAATGAATGTTGCTTTTTGTAACGCTTCATTAAACAGGCTTAGCCCTTTCTCTAAAGATATTCCTTGTTCTAAGGCTAAATCAGTAGAAATCCCATGTATTCTTTCTGCATCATACGGAATGTTAAATCCGTTTGGTTGAATTAAAAAGTCGTTGTGTTCAATCAGATTTCCTAATTTGTCATGTAACTGCCATGCAATTTGTATACACCTAGGCCAGTTATCGGTATCGGTAATTGGAGCATTCCAACTCTTTGGTAATCCGGTAGTTTCGGTATCAAAAATTAAATACATGAAAGAAGTTTATTTGTTGATTGGCTTAGTTGTACAAACGCTTGTGTAAAAGTAGAAAAATGGAATGATGTTTAGTTGTTCTACAATGTTGTTTTATTAACAATTATAGATTAATTTTTTAAAATTTAATTCCTTGATTTTTATTCTTTTAATTCAGTAAAAAAGTCGTACATTTGCGCCCACTTAGCACGAGATGCTAGAAGTATTAATAATCGAGGTCGAGAACCTCAAAAAATTAACAAATTATGCCTGTAAAAATTAGATTACAAAGACACGGTAAAAAAGGAAAACCATTTTATTCAATCGTAGCTGCTGATGCACGCGCAAAAAGAGATGGTAAATTCTTAGAAAAATTAGGAACCTATAATCCAAACACAAACCCTGCAACTATCGATTTAGATGTAGATGGAGCTGTAAAGTGGTTACAAAACGGTGCGCAACCTACAGATACTGCAAGAGCAATTTTATCTTACAAAGGAGCGATGTTAAAAAATCATTTAGCAGGTGGAGTTAGCAAAGGTGCTTTAACTGAAGAGCAAGCAGAAGAGAAATTTAATGCTTGGTTAGAAGAGAAGGCTGCTAGAGTTGCTGCTAAGAAAGATGGATTAACCAAAGAGCAAGAAGAAGCAAAGGCTAAGGCTTTAGAAGCAGAAAAAGCTGTGAACGAAGCACGTGTAAATGCTGCTAAAGAAGCAGAAGCTGCGTTAGAAGCTGAAAAGGCTGCTGCTGAGGCAGAAGCAAGTGCAGAGGAAGCAACTGAAGAGGTTGAAGCTGCTGCAGAAGAAACTACAGAAGAGGAAACAAAAGAGTAAACTCTACTTTTAACGATGCGTAAAGAAGATTGTTTTTATTTAGGCAAAATCGTTAAAAAACATAGTTTTAAGGGCGAAGTTGTTATCAAATTAGATACCGATGAGCCCGAATTGTATCAAGAAATGGAATCAGTATTTGTCGATTTAGGCAATAATCTGATTCCATTTTTTATTGATAAAAGTTTGTTGCAAAAAGGAAATCAGCTTCGAGTACAGTTTGAAGATGTATATACAGAAGAAGAAGCCGATGCTATTTTAAAAGCAGATGTATACTTACCTTTAGATTTGTTGCCGAAATTAACAGGGAACAAATTTTATTTTCATGAAATTATCAATTTTAAAATTGTAGATGTAAACTACGGTTTGGTTGGAACAATTGATGGGGTAAATGATAAAACAGCACAGCCTTTATTTGAAATTTCTAACGGAGATAAAGAAGTTTTTATTCCCATGATTGATGATTTTATTAAAAAGGTAGATCGCGAAAACAAAACGATTGAAGTAGAAACCCCAGCAGGGCTAATAGAATTGTACTTAGACAATTAAAAAGAATAGCACGTAAGTAGAAATATAAGTAACTACTGTACGTACTATCCAACAAACCTAAAGCAATTTTAATTTTTTTGTTTTAGGCCCCTTAAGAAAATAGCACCCCAACTCATCTATCTTAAGGTATTATTATTAAATACTTTACTTTTTTGTAGTTTTTTCCACGCAAGCGCTTGTTTTTTCTTTTCAGCCAATTGCCATATTGCAGCCTCAATATCTGAGTTGTTTCTGATGCCTTGAAACACCATTCTTATATAAGGTGCACTATGAGGTTTACCATTTCTGTTTCGTATGTTTTTATCATTCAATATTTTTAAAACATCTTCTGTATAGTGGCCGTTAAAAAGTAATTTTAATTGCTTTTGTTCAGTTTCTGTAATCATAGTAATAGCTATTTTGATAATACTAAAATTGTTGTTATATTGTTATTGTTTTAGTATAAGACTAATATACGTAAATAAATTTACGAAACAAATTTTAAATGGAAAATAAATTTACAAGTATTAAAGATAGAGTTGTTGCTATTGCAGAAAGCCAAGATATTAGTAAAGAGGAATTCTTTAAGAGTATAGGTATGACTTCAGCAAGTTTTCGTGGTAAAGCAAAAGGTACACCACTAAACTCTAATGCTATTGTAAATATAATTACAAAATATCCAGAAGTAGATTTGTATTGGTTGCTAAATGGAGTAGCTAAGGATAGGAATTCTGACAAAGTAGGTATAGTTGAAGAGCAAGAAAACAAGTATCAAATTGCTTGTGCTAGTTGTTTAGAAAAAGATACAGTTATAAAAATATTGCAGCAACAAATTTTAGATTTAAAATCAGATAAAGAAGATTTAAAAAGCTTATTGGGTCTTAAAAAATAAGTATTTTTGTCTCTAATATAATTTAAAGCTAAAAATTATTTCTTTAGGTAAACCATTTCAATTTAAAGAATTTGCTATAAATCAAGATAAAGCAGCAATGAAAGTTGGTACTGATGCTGTGCTATTAGGTGCTTGGGTGTCTATAAATTTTTTCCCAGAAAGCATATTAGATATTGGAGCAGGTACAGGTGTTATTGCTTTAATGATGGCGCAAAGAACAGATGCGATAACTATTGATGCTGTAGAGGTGGAGGGAAGTGCCTACGAGCAATGTGTAGAAAATTTTGAGCAGAGTAATTGGGCAGATAGGCTGTTTTGTTATCACAGTTCTTTTGAAGATTTTGCTGATGAACTGCAAGAAGAAGATGAAAAGTATGATTTAATTATTAGTAATCCGCCATTCTATTCAGATAATTATGAATCTGATAATGAAGAAAGGAATAAAGCACGGTTTACATCATCTCTGTCATTTGAAGATTTAATTTATGGTGCCTCTAAATTATTATCAGTTTTGGGTGAATTTTCTGTAATTATCCCTTATAAAGAAGAGCAAAAATTTATAGCATTAGCTAAACAATATAAGTTGTTTTTAAATAAAGTTTGTAGAGTAAAAGGTATGTCAACTTCAGAATTAAAAAGAAGTTTATTAACTTTTTCTTTTAAAGAAAATCAACTAACAGAAGAAGTGTTAGTAATAGAACAAGGGAGGCATAATTATACTAAAGAATACGTTAACTTAACAAAAGATTTTTATCTTAAGATGTAAAAAAGGTTTTGAAAATTTTCAAAACCTTTTTTTAGTAGTATTAGCCGAGCACATTCTCTGGGTTGTATCCCAAATAAGGTACTTGTTTTTCTTTAAAAACAATTCCGTATGCTTCGAGTTCTTTTAAAATAGGGTTGTATACTTCTTTTGTAATTGGTCTTTGAACACCTGGGTTGCTAATCTCACCATTCAAGATTTTCAATGTTGCGATAGCAACAGGTAATCCAACTGTTTTTGCCATGGCAGTATAGGTTTGATTTTCTCCAATAGAAACTAAGCTACTTTCAATTTGTTTCTTTTCTCCTTTGATTTCATAACCAAATTTATGATGCATAATAATCATGTCTTTATCATCTTCGGATAGCGTCCACTTATCAGTTAGTATTTTTTGTAGAATTTGTGCCGGAGTAGCATTTTTTAGTCCAATTTTTTTTGTTGGATTAAAAATGTCTAATTCAATCAATTTATCCCACATAATATCATCTTGGTCAATTTTTAAATAAGAACGCAGTTTTAATTCTACCGAGTCAGATGGGCTATAGGCTAAAAACAGATTGGTAAAATCACGATAGCTCATGTGTTCAGAGTTTTCAATGGTATAGGTGTCGTCTGTCATTCCAAGCTGAATAAAAATATTCCATGCTCTAGAAAAACCAACTTTTCTGATAGTACCTCTATACATAGTAGGGATATCGTCTAGACCATAAATACTTCTGAACTTTAGAGAATCTCTATTGGCATAAGCTTCAAATTTTCCGCTACCATTGATTTGTAAAAACTCAGTTCTTCTAAATAATTTATGGTACGGAATGTATTTATAGGTGCCTTCTTGGATAAACATAGCAGCTCCACCTTGCCCCGCTGTAACAACATTTCTAGGATTCCAAGTGAATTTGTAATTCCATAAATTGGTATCACTTTCAGGAGCTACCAATCCGCCAGTAAACGATTCAAACAATAACATCTTACCACCATTGTCTCTAATTTTATCAATAACTTGCATGGCGCTCATATGATCAATACCTGGGTCAACTCCAATTTCATTCATAAACACTAAGTTGTTTGCTACAACATCGTTATGTAAAGCTTCTATTTCTTTAGAAATATAAGAAGCAGTAACCATATTTTTTTTGTATTTGATACAGTCTTTTGCAACTTCAATGTGAAAACTCGCTGGAAGCATTGAGATAACAATAGCAGCATTTGCAATGGCTTTTGCTCTTTCTTCTTGATTAAATACATCAAGTTGTATAGCAGTTGCATTTGGGTGATTGTTTAATTTTTTATTAGCTTCTTCTTTAGAGATGTCACCAACTATAATATGTAAATTTTCTTGACTTGATTTGTCTAGTAGATATTTGATTAACGAAGCACTAGATCTACCTGCACCAATGATTAAAATATTTCTCATTCTAATTATTAATAAGTAATTTTACTGTAATTTTTTTGATAAAATTGTTGTGAGCTAAAATACACAATTCATCTAAAAAAGTTTAAAATAAAACAAAAATCATTAAAATGTATAAAAATTTAACAATCATAGCTTTACTTGGCGCAGCTGCCATTTTATTAGGGGCATTTGGTGCGCACGCACTTAAAGAAAGCTTATCTGAGGCAGGATTAAAAAGTTTTGAAACAGCAGTTAGATACCAAATATATCATGTAATTGTATTGTTATTTGTTGTTACCTATAACGGGTTTACTACTAAGCAAAGAAGAATAATTAGCTACCTGTTTTTTCTAGGGATACTTTTCTTTTCTGGCTCAATCTATTTGATACAATTAACATCAATAACAGCCAAAAGTATTTGGTTTGTTACTCCGTTAGGTGGTCTTTGTTTTGTCTTTGGATGGGTACTTATGTCAATTGGTTTTTATAGAAGAAATCAACAATAAATAGTTAATAAAAAGAAAAAATTACATTACAAATCTTAAAATAATCTTTACTTTTGTACCAACTAATTAGTAGTAACAAATACTAAACACAACTTAAAATTAAAATAATGATAGATTTAAATACGAAATCGATTTCGTTAGATGATTTAGGAATTAAAGACGCAATCGTTCGTTACAATTTAACGTCAGACCAATTGCATGCAGCAACGTTAGAAAAAGAAATGGGTGTTGAAGCTAGCTCTGGGGCAATAGCAGTAAATACCGGAGAGTTTACAGGAAGATCTCCAAAAGATCGCTTTATTGTAGAAGATGAGATTACCAAAGATAGAGTTTGGTGGGGAGGAATAAACATTCCTTTTTCATCAGAAAAATTTGATAAATTATATGACAAGGTTGTCGCTTATTTAGCCAACAAAGAGTTATATGTAAGAGATAGTTATGTATGTGCAGACGATAATTATAAAATGAATGTTCGTGTTGTAAACGAATATCCTTGGAGTAATATGTTTGCCTATAACATGTTTTTACGTCCAACAAAAGAAGAATTAAAAGATTTTTCACCAGAGTGGACAGTAATTAATGCGCCAGAGTTTATGGCAAATCCAGCAATAGATGGTACCAGGCAACATAATTTTGCCATTTTAAATTTTACAAGAAAAATTGCTTTAGTAGGTGGTACAGGTTATACAGGAGAAATTAAAAAAGGCATTTTTTCTGCTTTGAACTTTGTCCTACCTGTATTTAAAAATACCTTACCAATGCACTGTTCTGCAAATGTTGGAAAAGATGGAGATACCGCTATTTTCTTTGGATTATCTGGTACTGGAAAAACCACTTTATCTGCAGATCCAGAAAGAAAATTAATTGGTGATGATGAGCATGGCTGGACAAACGAAAATACCATATTTAATTTTGAAGGTGGTTGTTATGCAAAAGCAATAGATTTAACAGAAGAAAACGAACCCGAAATTTACCACGCCATTAAAAAAGGAGCTATTCTTGAAAATGTAATTATGGACGAGCATGGGGTTGTAGATTTTACAGACACTTCAATAACTCAAAATACAAGAGTAAGTTACCCAATTTATCATATAGATAATATTCAGCCTGGATCTATAGGTAAGAATCCAAAAAATATATTTTTCTTAACAGCAGATGCGTTTGGTGTACTGCCTCCAATTTCTAAACTAACGCCAGGACAAGCTGCATATCATTTTATTTCTGGATATACAGCAAAAGTAGCAGGTACAGAAGCGGGGGTAAATGAACCACAACCAAGTTTTTCTGCATGCTTCGGAGCACCTTTTATGCCGCTACACCCAACTAAATACGCAGAAATGCTTAGTAAGAAAATGCAAGAAGCTGGTGTAAATGTTTGGCTGATAAATACTGGTTGGACAGGTGGCCCGTATGGTATTGGAAGTAGAATGAAACTAAAATATACCAGAGCAATGATTACTGCAGCATTAGAAAATAAATTAGATGATGTAGCGTATGTTCAGCATCCTGTATTTGGATTGCTTGTACCGCAATCTTGCGAGAATGTGCCAAGCGATGTTTTAAATCCTAAAGCTACTTGGACAGATAAAGAGGCATACGATGCAAAAGCAATGGAATTGGCAAATTCATTTAAAAAGAATTTTGCACAGTTTGAAGAATTTGCAAACGAAGAAATAATTGCAGGTGGGCCAATAGTATAAATGCAAATAAAATTAGTAAGAAGCCACTCATTTGAGTGGCTTTTTTTGTTGATAGTTTTTCCTATTTTTATAGAAATATTTTTACTTAAAATGATAAAAACAGATGTTTGTATAATTGGAGCTGGACCTTCTGGTGCGAGTACATCATTAATGCTGTCAAAATACAAAGTACCCCATTATATTATTGATAAAGCAACTTTTCCAAGAGACAAAACCTGTGGCGATGGACTAATACTATACGCTTATAAATCACTTAAAGAATTGGGGCTTTTAGAGCGATTTTTAAAGCACCCAAAGTTTATACACAGTAAAAAAATAAACTTGCATTTAAACAATACCTTACGGGTTACGTTTAAAGAAAGCGAAAAAAGAGACATGGTCATATCTTATGGCAAACGCATTGATTTTGATTTTTTTTTAGTGAACCATTTGTCTGAACAGTATGCTATAAAAGAGTTTGGGAATGCAGTAAAGAAAATAGAAGCACATCCAGATGGGTATATGGTGAGATTGAAAGATGGTAAAGAAATTTTATCAAAAGTTATTGTGGGCGCAGATGGAATTCAGTCTATAGTTTCTAGAAAATTAGGACAGAATACAGTTGATAGATCAAAAGTATCTACATTTATTAGCGCTTATTTTAAAGATGTTAATGGGTTGTCTTTAAAAAATGAGGCGGAAATTAGAATTGTCTACAAAGGAATACCGCTGTTTTTTTATGTATTTCCATTAGCAGACAATCAAGTAAATGTAACGTTAGGTGGTAATGCTAAAAAAATTCAGGCGTACAATATTAACTTGAAAGAAGAGGTTACCACAATTCTTACTTCTCATCCAAAAGTAGTTGATAAATTTAAAGATGCAGAACAGGTGAACGCATGGAGGGGTTGGGGAATACCTTATCAGTTTAGAAAGCAAAAAGCGTATGGAAATCGATTTTTATTAGTAGGTGATGCAGCAGGTTTGGCAAATGCATTTTATAAAGAAGGTGTGGGTACTGGGATGATGTCTGGTATTATATGTGCAAAAAAGATAGCAGAATGTATTCGTGAAAATGATTTTTCTGAAGAGCGTTTAGCATCCTATCAAAAAGAATTGCAAAAAGAATTTGGTAAATTATTGCGATTTAGTGAGTTGGTATTACGTTTGGCAAAGTTTAAACAATTGTTTTTTCTAACTGTGAGGGTGCTTAAAAATAGGTTAGAAAGAAAATCAGTAGGTGTAATAAAAAGAAGAAGTTATTAGCCTAAAAAAGGACAATAAAAAAGAGGCTGACTAAAACACTTCTTTTTAGTCAGCCTCTTATATTGTATTAAAATCTTAGTTCGTTTTAGTTACCTCTTTTTTAATTTCAATTTTAACGCCTTCTGTTTTATTAGCAAGAGCTTTGGCTTTCTGCTCAACTTCTTCAACTGTACCTTCAAACTCTTTAATTTCAGTTACTGTTTTACCATTTTTTGTGGTAGAAATTGTTATGGTAGCTTTAGCCATATCATTATGATTGGTATTTGCCTCTACACGCACTTCTTTTTTGATTTCGTTTACAACAGCATGTTTATCAGAAGAATGTCCTCCTAAAATAGGAGCTACAACCAAACCAATTAAACAGGTCAATTTAATTAAAATATTCATTGAAGGTCCTGAAGTATCCTTAAAAGGATCACCAACAGTATCTCCAGTTACAGCCGCTTTATGTGCGTCAGAACCTTTGTAAGTCATTTCTCCGTTGATTTCTACTCCAGCTTCAAAAGATTTCTTAGCGTTGTCCCAAGCTCCTCCAGCATTGTTTTGGAAAATAGCCCATAAAACACCACTTACAGTAACACCGGCCATATAGCCTCCTAACATTTCTGCAATAGCTAAATTATCCATTCCAAAAATCATTGGTACAAAAGCAATAATTAAAGGAAATCCGATTGTTAACAAGCCTGGTAGCATCATTTCTTTTAACGATGCTTGTGTAGAGATTGCCACACATTTATCGTATTCTGGTTTCCCAGTTCCTTCCATAATTCCTGGAATCATTTTAAACTGTCTACGTACTTCATGTACCATTTCCATGGCAGCTTTACCAACAGCGTTCATTGCTAATGCAGAAAATACTACTGGAACCATACCTCCAACAAATAGCATTGCTAAAACGGGCGCTTTAAAAATGTTAATTCCATCAATTCCTGTAAAAGTTACATAGGCAGCAAATAAAGCTAATGAAGTTAATGCAGCAGAAGCAATAGCAAAACCTTTTCCAGTCGCGGCAGTTGTATTTCCAACAGAATCTAAAATATCTGTACGTTCTCTTACGATTGGTTCTTGTTCACTCATTTCAGCAATACCACCAGCATTATCAGAAATAGGCCCGAACGCATCAATAGCTAATTGCATGGCTGTGGTTGCCATCATAGCAGATGCGGCTAAGGCAACTCCGTAGAATCCAGCAAAAGCATAAGATGCCCAAATGGCACCAGCAAATAATAAAACTGAAGGAAAAGTAGAAATCATCCCCGTTGCTAAACCAGCAATAATATTTGTTCCTGCTCCAGTACTAGACTGTTGAACTATTTTTAAGACAGGAGATTTTCCTAATCCAGTATAGAATTCAGTAACTGATGAAATTACAGCTCCTACAACTAAACCAACTAAAGTAGCATAGAAAACGCTCATTCTAGAAACTTCTTGTAATCCTTCTCCGAAGAATTCCATATTCATGGTCTCTGGCAACATATAGTAACACAATGCAAAACAAGAAACAGCAACCAAAACAATAGAAGTCCAGTTACCCACATTTAAAGCACTCATAACCTGTGCTTCTTTAGCATCGTTGCTTTTAATTTTTACTAACATGGTACCAATTACAGAAATAATGATTCCTGCACCAGCAATAGCCATTGGTAATAAGATTGGTCCGATACCTCCAAATGCATCAGAAATACTTCCGCCCATGTCTTTAATTACATAATTCCCTAAAACCATTGCAGCTAATACGGTTGCTACATAAGAACCAAATAAATCTGCTCCCATTCCAGCAACATCTCCAACATTGTCTCCAACGTTATCTGCAATTGTAGCAGGGTTTCTTGGATCATCTTCTGGAATACCAGCTTCTACTTTACCAACTAAATCTGCACCAACATCGGCAGCTTTTGTATAGATTCCACCACCAACTCTTGCAAACAATGCAATAGATTCAGCTCCTAATGAGAATCCTGCTAGAGTTTCTAGAACAATAGTCATATCGCCAGTCGATGTCCAAGAACCTCCCATAAAGAAGTTATAGAAAATAATAAAGAATGCTGTTAAACCTAACACGGCTAAACCAGCAACACCTAATCCCATTACTGTTCCACCTCCAAAAGATATTTTTAATGCATTTGGTAAACTTGTACGAGCAGCTTGAGTAGTTCTTACATTGGTTTTTGTTGCTATTTTCATTCCAATATTTCCAGCAAATGCAGAAAATACGGCTCCAAAAACAAATGCGATTACAATTAGCCAGTGCGTTGTAGGTACTACAAACGATACTATTGCAAGTAAAATACTTACGATTACTACAAAAATTGCTAAGAGTCTATATTCAGCATTTAAAAAAGCCAATGCTCCTTCATAGATGTGATCTGAAATTTCTTTCATTTTACCATCTCCTGCATCTTGTTTCATAACCCATTTTTGCTTAACAATCATGTAAATTAAGCCTAAGGCTGCCAAAGCTATTGGCATGTAAATCATCATTGATTCCATATTATATATTTGATTTGATTAATTTTTAACGGCCGTAAATATAACAAAATCAATGTGAAAGAAAAAGCCTTACAGGTATTGATTGTAAGGCTTTTTTTATTTCTTTTTAAAAAGGTTGGTTAGATTGTAAAATCTCTGTTTACTTTATGCTCGCTTGTTTGGTATCTGTCAATACATTTATCAACAATATCATAGGCTTCGTTTGCATCTCCCCAACCTCCAACATCTACTTTTTTCTTTTCTAAATCTTTGTATACTTGAAAAAAGTGTTCAATTTCTTTTATTTGATGTGGATTTATATCCGATAAATCATTCAGGTTATTCCAAATAGGATCGGAAATAGGAACACAAACAATTTTTTCATCCGGACCTTTTTCATCTGCCATATGGAAAACACCTATAGGTTTTACTTCCATCACACACATAGGAAATGTAGGCTCTGTACCTAATACCAATACGTCAAGAGGATCTCCGTCTAATGCCAATGTCTCAGGAATAAAACCGTAGTCTGCAGGATACATCATAGAAGAGAATAGCATTCTATCAAAGCGAATTTTGTTCAATTCAAAATCATACTCATACTTATTTCTACTTCCTTTAGGTATCTCTATCAATACATCAAATGTCTTTCTTTCTTTTGCACTCATGTTTACTATATTTCTTAGTTCATTTTTTTCGGACGACAAAAGTACTGATAATTTATACTTTAAGAGCTATAATTTTAGGTTATTTTTAGATAAACAAAAACCCGTTTTAGAAAACTAAAACGGGTTTTAAAAAGGTGTTTCTTTTTTAGATGTACATTACTTCTTTAACAGCTTTAACTACATCGGTATAATTTGGTAACCAAGCTTCTAATAATACTGGAGAATAAGGTGCAGGTGTATCTGCTGTTGTTATCCTCTTAATTGGTGCATCTAAATAATCAAAAGCTTCGTCTTGAACTCTAAATGTAATTTCTGAAGCAACACTAGCAAATGGCCAAGCTTCTTCTAAAATAACCAAACGGTTGGTCTTTTTTACAGAGCTTAAGATTGTTTCATGATCCATTGGGCGCACTGTTCTTAAATCGATAATTTCACAAGAAATATTTTCTTTTGCAAGTTCGTCTGCTGCTTTATATGCTTCTTTGATAATTTTTCCAAACGATACAATGGTTACATCTGAGCCTTCTCTTTTGATATCTGCAACTCCAATTGGTAACACATATTCACCTTCTGGAATTTCCATTTTATCTCCATACATTTGCTCAGATTCCATAAAGATAATAGGATCATCATCTCTTATAGCAGCTTTTAACAATCCTTTTGCATCATACGGATTTGAAGGTACGATTACTTTTAGTCCAGGAGTATTTGCAAACCAGTTTTCAAATGCTTGTGAATGCGTTGCTGCTAATTGACCTGCAGAAGCTGTTGGTCCTCTAAATACAATAGGACAATTAAATTGCCCACCAGACATTTGTCTAATTTTTGCAGCGTTATTTATGATTTGATCAATACCAACTAAAGAAAAGTTGAATGTCATATATTCTACGATTGGTCGGTTACCGTTCATGGCAGATCCTACAGCAATACCTCCAAAACCTAATTCTGCAATAGGAGCGTCTATTACTCTTTTTGCACCAAACTCATCTAGCATTCCTTTAGATGCTTTGTAAGCACCATTGTATTCTGCTACTTCTTCACCAATTAAATAAATGCTTTCATCTCTGCGCATTTCTTCACTCATGGCTTCGCAAATAGCTTCTCTAAATTGAACTGTTTTCATTCTCTATTTTCGTCTTAAATTTTGCGTAGCAAAAATATAAAATTAATATTCATTTTTTTACATAGAACCATTAAACATGATTATTTTTTATGAAAAAAGAAGAGTAGCGTAGAATTATTTGCTAATAAATCAAAATTATTTATTATGCATGCATAATAAATTGAAAAAAAAGTTATAAATTCGTAGCCATTAAAATTACAATTTTTACCAAAAAATAATTACATGAAAATATTAGTATGTATCAGCCATGTACCTGATACCACTTCAAAAATTAATTTCACAGAAAACGATACGAAGTTTGATGCCAACGGAGTACAGTTTGTGATCAATCCATATGATGAGTTTAGTTTAACAAGAGCCATGTGGTTTAAAGAAAAACAAGGAGCAACCGTAACTGTTGTAAATGTTGGTAATGTAACTACAGAACCTACTTTGCGTAAAGCTTTAGCAATTGGTGCAGATGATGCAATACGTGTAAATGCAGAGGCTACTGATGGCTTTTTTGTGGCAAAGCAATTAGCGGAAGTTGTTAAAAATGGAGGCTACGATTTAGTATTGGCAGGAAGAGAATCAATTGATTATAACGGAGCGATGGTTCCAGGTATGCTAGCGTCTTTAGTAGATTACAATTTTGTTAATGGTTGTATAGGGATGGAGGTTGAAGGAAATACAGCTACTGCAACGCGAGAGATTGATGGTGGTAACGAAACCTTAACTGTTAACTTACCATTGGTTATTGCTGGGCAGAAAGGATTGGTAGAAGAAAAAGATTTACGGATTCCTAATATGAGAGGTATTATGATGGCGAGAAAAAAGCCATTACAAGTTTTAGAAGCGGTTGATGCAGCAAGTCAAACAACCATTGCATCCTTTGAAAAGCCTGCTCCAAAAGGTGCAGTAAAATTGGTAGACGCAGATAATATTGATGAGTTAATCAATCTTTTACACAACGAAGCAAAAGTAATTTAATTAAAAAATCTAAGAATCTAGAATTGCAATTCGTAATTCAAAATTCGTAATTCAAAAAATATATGTCAGTTTTAGTTTTTGCCGATTCATCGGAAGGAAAATTTAAAAAAGCAGCTTTTGAAGTCGTATCATACGGAAAAAAAGTAGCAGAACAATTAGGTACTCAAATGGTGGCTGTAACAGTGAATGTAGCAGATGCTTCGGAGTTATACAATTATGGAGCAGAAAAAGTAGTAGCTGTTTCTAATGATAATTTATCAAGCTTTAATGCAAAAGCTTATGCAGCTGTGATATCGCAAGTTGCAGCAAATCAAAATGCATCAGTAATTATTGTAGATTCTGGTGTAGACGGAATGTATTTAGCGCCAATGTTAGCTGTACAATTAGATGCAGGTTATGCATCTAATGTAGTAGCATTGCCATCAGCTACAAGTCCGTTTACAGTAAAAAGAAAAGCATTTTCAAACAAAGCATTTAACAACACTACCATCTCTACAGATATAAAAGTAATTGGATTGGCTAAAAATTCATTTGGACTTGTAGAAAAAGCTGTGAGCGGAGTTACAGAAAGTTTTGATGCTCAAATTTCAGACGCTGATTTGGGAGTTAAACAAGTGAGTATAGACAAGGCGTCTGGTAAAGTAACCATTGCTGATGCAGATGTTGTTGTTTCTGGAGGTAGAGGGTTAAAAGGTCCTGAAAACTGGGGAATGATTGAAGAGTTGGCAGAAGTATTAGGAGCTGCAACAGCATGTTCTAAGCCAGTTTCTGATTTAGGGTGGAGACCGCATAGTGAGCACGTTGGACAAACGGGTAAGCCAGTTGCTTCTAATTTATATATTGCCATAGGTATTTCTGGGGCGATACAGCATTTAGCAGGAGTAAATGCCTCTAAAGTAAAAGTTGTAATTAATACAGATGCCGAAGCGCCATTCTTTAAAGCTGCAGATTATGGAGTTGTTGGAGATGCTTTTGAGGTAGTTCCAAAATTAATTGAAAAACTAAAAGCGTTTAAGCAAGCTTAGTTTTGTTAAATAATATTATTTACTAATTGTTCACTAGTTCGGTTTTCTTTTTTAAATAAATTCAAACTCAACTCATAATTTTTAGTAAATTGTGCCCATAAAAGGGCTGTCTATTTAATAGGTTTTCGCCAATTTAGACAGCCTTTTTCTTTTTTGATGATCGTGTTATAATGAGTTTAAAACAGTTAACAATAAAAGGAATTTCCTACAGTCAAACTCAAAGTGGAGCCTACGCTTTGGTACTAAGTGAAATAGACGGAAACAGAACCTTGCCAATTATTATTGGTGCTTTTGAGGCACAATCGATTGCAATTGCGCTAGAAAAAGAAATAAAACCTCCAAGACCTTTAACACACGATTTATTTAAGACCTTTGCAGATAGATATCAGATACAGGTTAAACAAGTAATTATTCATAAATTGGTAGACGGTGTATTCTTTTCTAGTTTGATATCAGAAAAAAATGGAGTTGAAGAAGTTATTGATGCCAGAACATCAGATGCCATAGCATTGGCAGTTCGTTTTAACGCACCAATTTACACCTACGAAGAAATTTTAGATAAAGCGGGAATCTATTTAAAAGTGGAAGAACAATTGTCTATAGAAGAATCTGATTTACAGGCAGATGATTTGGTAGCCGAAATTATTTCTGAATCATCAGAAGAGCATTATACAGAAAAATCAATCGAAGAATTATATAAAGAATTAGACGCTGCTGTTGCAAATGAAAATTATGAGTTAGCAGCAAAAATAAGAGACGAAATTAGTAAGCGTTCTTAGTAACTATTAAAATTTATTTATGAAAAAAGTACTATTTATTATTTTCTGCCTCTTTTCAGTCGCAGTTTTTCCACAAGGAACAACAGAAGCAATAAAAGAGATTATTCCAAGTAATGGATTAAGCTTTACAAGTATCTGGAGAGGAATTTTAGGAATGATTTCTTTAATTGTTTTAGCCTTTTTATTTTCTAGTAACAAAAAAGCAATTGATTGGAAAACAGTAGGTATAGGGTTGTCTTTTCAATTGCTAATTGCTATTGGAGTATTAAAAGTTGGATTTGTACAAAAATCATTTGAGTTTGTTGGAAGCTTATTTGTTAAAGTCCTAGATTTTACAAGAGCAGGAAGTAAATTTTTATTTGAAGGTTTAGTAGTAGATATGGATACCTTCGGATTTATTTTTGCCTTTCAAGTGCTACCAACTATTATTTTCTTTTCGGCTTTAACTTCATTGCTGTTTTATTTAGGAATTATTCAATGGATAGTAAAAGGACTCGGGATTGTTTTAGCTAAAATATTGAAAATATCTGGAGCAGAAAGTTTATCGGTTGCAGGTAATATTTTTTTAGGACAAACTGAAGCGCCACTATTAATCAAAGCCTATTTAGAGAAAATGAATAAATCTGAAATGCTCTTGGTAATGATTGGAGGGATGGCAACAGTTGCAGGAGCGGTACTAGCAGCATATATTGGGTTTTTAGGAGGAGATGATCCCGTTTTAAGATTGCAATATGCTAAGCATTTGTTAGCAGCATCTGTAATGGCAGCTCCGGGAGCTATCGTTATTTCTAAGATTTTATATCCACAAACCGAGAGTATAAACACAGATGTGCATGTGTCTACAGAAAAAATTGGTTCGAATATGTTGGATGCGATTGCAAATGGAACAACCGAAGGCTTACGTTTGGCAGTAAATGTAGGAGCAATGTTATTAGTGTTTGTTGCCTTTATAGCAATGATAAATTATGGTTTTTTAAAGTTAGGTTCGATAAGCGGTGTGAATGAATGGATTTTAGCAAATACACCATATAAAAATTTATCTTTAGAGTTTGTGTTAGGTTATCTTTTTGCGCCTTTAATGTGGTTGATTGGGGTGGCTAGTGAAGACATGGCAATGATGGGACAACTATTAGGAATTAAACTTGCCGCAAGTGAATTTGTTGGGTATATACAATTAGCAGAATTGAAAAATGTTGCTAGTGCCGTACACTTAAATTACAATAAATCAGTTATTATGGCTACCTATATGCTGTGCGGTTTTGCCAATTTTGCATCAATAGGGATACAAATTGGAGGTATTGGCTCTTTAGCTCCAGGACAGCGTAAAACTTTATCCGAATTTGGAATGAAAGCATTGATTGGTGGTACCATAGCCTCATTAATGTCAGCAACAATAGCAGGAATGATTATTGGATAACTATTATTGTTAAATAATTTATTTGTTTAAAGGTTTAGAAGTTATTTTAAAACAGTTAATAACTTATGAATATATTTTAAAAGCATTTACAGTTTTTTGTTGATGCTTTTTTAATTTTAAGCACAATTAAAAAGATACACATTTCAACGATTAAACGCTGAAAAAAATGAAACAATATTTAGATTTAGTACAGCATGTATTAGAAAACGGAAACGAAAAATCTGATAGAACAGGTACAGGAACAAAAAGTGTTTTTGGCTATCAAATGCGATTTGATTTAAGCAAAGGTTTTCCAATGGTAACGACTAAAAAATTGCATTTAAAATCTATTATTTATGAGTTGCTTTGGTTTATAAATGGAGATACCAATATTAAATATCTGCAAGAAAATGGTGTAAGAATCTGGAACGAATGGGCAGATGAAAATGGAGATTTAGGACCAGTATATGGGCATCAATGGAGAAATTGGAACAGTGACGATATAGACCAATTGCAAGAAGTAATAGATACATTAAAAAAGAATCCAGATAGTAGAAGAATGTTGGTGTCAGCTTGGAATCCAAGTGTATTGCCAGATACTTCTGTTTCGTTTTCAGAAAATGTTGCAAATGGTAAAGCAGCTTTGCCACCTTGCCATGCGTTCTTTCAGTTTTATGTAGCAGATGGAAAGCTATCTTGTCAGTTGTACCAACGAAGTGCAGACATTTTTTTAGGAGTGCCATTTAATATAGCTTCGTATGCTCTGTTTACCATGATGATGGCGCAAGTATGTGGATACGAACCTGGAGATTTTGTGCATACCTTTGGAGATGCTCATATTTACAGCAATCATTATGAGCAATTAGAGTTGCAACTATCTAGAGATACAAGACCATTGCCAACAATGAAAATCAATCCAAATGTAAACTCAATTTTCGATTTTAAATTTGAAGATTTTGAACTGGTTGATTACAATCCACATCCGCATATTAAAGGAAAAGTAGCTGTATAATTATGACTAATATTACAATTATAGCCGCTATTGCGAATAACAATGCGTTGGGAAAAGACAATGATTTAATTTGGCATTTGCCAGCAGATTTAAAGCGTTTTAAAAAAGTAACATCTGGTCATCATATAATTATGGGTAGAAATACGTTTGAATCTATTGGTAAACCCTTGCCTAACAGAACAACCGTTATTATTACTAGAAATAAAAATTACAAAGCAGAAGGCTGCGTGGTGGTGCATAGTTTAGAAGCAGCTTTTGAGGTTGCTAAAAACGATACCCATATTTTTATAATTGGTGGTGCTCAAATATACAAGCAAGCAATAGCAAGCACTATTGTAAATCAATTAGATATTACAGAGGTACATCATACATTTGATGCAGATGTGTACTTTCCAGAAATAGATACAGCAGTTTGGCAAGAAACATCCAGAGAATATTTTGCTGCAGATGCAAAAAATAAATACAATTATAGCTTTGTAAGTTATACAAGAAGAAGCTGAAGCTTACTCAAGTCGCATTCTGTATTTCTTTTCTGCAAACTTAAAATACCAATACAATTTATAGTTTACATCCAATCCGTAATTTAGATTTGGGTTGTAGTCAATTATATTTTCGTAAATATTCGGATTATATCGTTGAGGGTTTCTTACTCTGGCGTTCCACTCTGTAACATAACGCTGATTTTTATTTTTCAAATAACTTTCAGAAAGATACGTTTTTGGCTTGGCTTCTGAGTTTAAAAAAGCAGTAAACCCAACATCAATAATAATAATTTCGTATTCTAAACTGTCATTGGCAATTACTACTGGCTCTTCTTTTGTTGTGTTGGTTTTTTTAGGAACAGAGCTACAACTCCAAATAAAAAAACCAATAAGGCATAGATAAAGAAAGGTTTTTAAGTGTTTCATAATCAGTAGTTTTTATGTTGTTTAAGTAACAAAAATTATTCCAAAAATATAGATACAAATAATTTTAACAAGATAAAATAAAAAAGTATATTCAATGCATGAAAAATAGATGTTTTTGGGTAAGCGATGATCCATTGTATATAGAGTATCATGATAAGGAGTGGGGAAAACCTGTATATGATGATGAAACTTTGTTTGAGTTTTTATTGTTAGAGTCTTTTCAAGCTGGATTAAGCTGGATTACTATTTTAAAAAAACGTGAGCATTTTAGAAAAGCCTTCGATAATTTTGATTATCGTAAAATTGCAACTTACGATGAGAAAAAGTTTAATGAATTGATTGTAAATGAAGGTATCATTAGAAATAGGCTAAAGATAAAAGCAGCGATTGTAAATGCACAATTGTTTATGGAAATTCAAAAAGAGTTTGGTTCTTTTTCTACATTTATATGGTCTTTTGTAAGCGGCACACCCATAGTCAATAAATTCGAAACAAGAGAAGAAGTACCAGCTACTACAGAAATTTCAGATGCCATTTCTAAAGCATTAAAAAAACGCGGATTTAAGTTTGTGGGCTCTACTATTATTTACGCTTTTATGCAAGCTACAGGTATGGTAAATGATCATACAACTAATTGTTTTTGTTATCCAAATTAAACAATAAAAATGCATTTTATACCAACAACAGATATTGTAAAAATTGCCAAGCTTTTTGTTAGAAAGATTGGCTTATTTTTTATTGGAGTTGCAGGATTGTATTTAGACAGTGTTACGCTGGCAGAAAAATTTGAGTACAATCAAATTGTTATCAATATTGTAATGCTTACAGGCTTTTATTTACTGTATAAAAAGTCTACAAAGCGTACAAGAGAACTCATGATTTACGCAGTAATTATTGGTTTTATTGGCGAGTATTTTTTCTCGGTTTATTTAGGTATGTACACCTACAGATTGGGCAATGTTCCGCTGTATGTTCCGTTTGGCCACGCAGCAGTGTATGCGCGTGTTTTTGTTTTTGCTAAAGCACCAATAGTTCGGAAATATCATAAAGAGATTGAAAACTTTTTTTACTTAATTATTTCTCTATTTGCTATTGGTTATTGGTATTTTTTCAATGACTTATTTGGGCTAATTATGACACTTGGGGTTTTTGCTTTATTACTTAAAAGACCAAAAGACAGAATGTATTTTTTAACTATGTATATAACAGTGGCTGTGTTAGAAATTGGAGGTACAGCTTATGGGGCTTGGTATTGGCCAGACACAGCTTTTGGAATATTTGAAAACTTGCCAAGCAACAATCCTCCAAGCGGAATAAGCTTGTTTTACTTTTTACTTGATATTGGTTGTTTTGTAACCTATACTTTAGTAAATAAAAAAGCTTGGAAGAGATTGAAGCGTATTAGGCAAATAAACAAAGCAAAATAGATGGCAAGAAAAATAAAAGATCCAGGATTTGGTTATAAATCGACAAAAAATGCGCAGAGTATCATTAATAAAGATGGTACATCAAATGTAATTCATCTAAACAAGAAAAGAAGTCTAGATGATTTGTATGCTTATTTTATAGAGATATCTTGGATTAAATTCTTTTTTTTAATCGTGCTCGTGTATACATTAATCAATATTATTTTCGGATTTATTTATACACTTATCGGAATTGAAGAAATAACGAAAAGTACAGGTCATTTTTTTACTGATTTTTTAAACGGATTTTTCTTTAGTGCACAAACCTTAACAACAGTTGGATATGGAGGAATTGCGCCACACGGAATTACTTCTAACATTATTGCGGCTTTTGAAGCAATGATAGGCTTGTTGAGTTTTTCATTCATAACAGGGTTGTTATACGGTAGGTTTTCTAAACCAAGAGCAGCGATTAAGTTTAGTGATAAACTCATCCTTAGAGAATTTAAAGGCAACAGAGCATTGATGTTCAGATTGATGAATAGTAGAAAAACAGTAATGATAGAACCTAAAATTACCGTTACGCTTTCTATTTCTGACCAAACAACCAAAGAGAAAAAGTTTTACGAATTAAAGTTAGAAAGAGATGCTATCATGTATTTGCCAACAGTATGGACTGTTGTACATGAGATTAATGAAGAAAGTCCGTTGTTTAATTTTACAAACAAGCAAATAGAAAAGCTGCAAGCAGAATTATATTTATTATTGCAATACCACGAAGAATCATTTGCGCAAAATGTATATCAAATTCATTCGTATCAATTTTCTGATGTAGAAACAGATGTAAAATTTACCACTTCGTATAGATTCGATGAAGATGGCTTTACCATTTTAGACCACGATAAATTGAGCGAAGTAGAAAAGATGTAATTTAGCTTTTGCTATAAATTCTGATAGCGCTCCAGACTACAATAACAACAAGCATCCAAAAGCCAACTTTAAGTGCGGTGTTTTTGTAATATTTTTTATGATTTTGAATGTCTTTTCTGTAACTCCAAATCATTACAGCAATAAAAGCCACTACAAAAAATCCAGCAAAAATTAATTGACCATTGGTAAACATAAAATTGTATTTTTATGCAAATTTACAAATAAGTATGAAGACGGCAATTGTTTTTGGAGCTACATCGGGTATTGGAAAATCACTGGTAGAATTGTTGATAAAAGACAATTATAAGGTAGCAGTAACAGGAAGAAGATTAGAAAAACTAGAAGAGTTAAAGCAGAGTTACCCAAATCAAATTGTAGTAAAGCAAAATGATATTCAAAAAGTTGATGAAGTTGAGAAAATCTTTTTCGAAATTGTAGATGAGTTTAATACTATTGATTTGATAATTCAATCTTCTGGAGTCGGATTTGTAAATCCAAAGTTAGCTTGGGATAAAGAAGCGCAAACCATTCATACCAATGTAGTAGGTGTTACAAAGTTATATACGCTGGCATACAATTTATTTAAACAACAAGAACATGGACATTTGGTAGGGATTTCATCCATTGCTTCGCTTAGAGGAAATCGCTCTGCACCAGTGTATTTTGCATCGAAAGCGTATCAAAAAGCCTATTTAGAAAGTTTGTATATCAAAACAAAATCAATCAAATCTAAACAAGTCTTTATTACCGATATTCGCCCTGGATTTGTAGATACAGCCATGGCTTTAGGAGACGGGATTTTTTGGTTGGTTCCTTTAGAAAAAGCAGCCAAGCAAATATATAGTGCCATTAAAAAGAAAAAAAGAGTCGCTTATATTTCAAAACGTTGGGCACTGATTGCTGTAGTATTAAAAATTGTACCAGCATGGTTGTTGAAAAAAGCAACATAAAAGAATTAACTATAATTCTTAGTCAAATCGAGCATAAGAAATAAATAAATACAAAGAATACATGAAAAAAAGAATCGCTGCTGTACACGACTTTCATACAGCCTTTAAATTAGGAATAAAAAATAAGCCAACCGCAGATTTGGGAGATAGAAACCTGTTGCGTTTTAACTTGATGAAAGAAGAAAATGAGGAGTATTTAGAAGCTGCACAAAACAATGATTTGGTAGAAGTTGCTGATGCCTTAGGGGATATGTTATATATTTTATGTGGAACTATTATAGAGCACGGAATGCAAGATAAAATTGAAAAGGTGTTTGATGAAATTCAACGAAGTAATATGAGTAAATTAGGAGAAGACGGGAAACCTATTTACCGTGAAGATGGTAAAGTGTTAAAAGGACCCAATTATTTTAAACCAGATATTAAAGCGGTTTTGGATAAGTGATTGGAATGTTTTGTTAACTAAACACACTAAGAAACAAACCAAACTACAACTCATAATTCTGTCCTTCACTAGCAAAACGAAACCCAAGTTTTTCTACTTCTTTACGTTCCTTGCTATTTTCTTGTAGGGCAGGATTGGTATGATTAAAATGAATAAAGATTACTTTGTTTTTTGTTTGTGTAGATTTATTTTTAAATAGTGCTAGGGTTTCGCTAACAAACGGGTGCGGAATTTCAGATATAGGTCTACTGAGCTCTCCATCTTTAAAAAAGGAAGCATCTAAAAAAGCATAATCTACTTTTTTAACTTCTTCAATGATGCTCTTATTCCATTTTTGCCATTTATCAATATCAGGTATAAACAAAGCTGTCTTTTTTGTGCCAATTATTTTATAGCCAACCGTTTCAGAAAATTCATCTCTATGAGGCACTCTAAATGGAATCACTTTTAGTTGACTATTTAGCGTTACTGTTGAGTCATTTTGTAATGTTTGCAGCTCAATGTTCTTTAGGCTAACTAATTGACTCCAAGGTCCGTTTTGTTCTATAAACGATTTCATTTTAGGCATCGCATACACTTTAATGCCTTGTTTTCCTAAAGCTTCTCTACCAAAATACATTAAACCAGTATAGTGTCCAATATGCGCATGTGTAAGAAATACACCATCAATAATAGTTTCTTTTTTTAAGTGATGTTGTTCTAAATCTGCTAACTGAGTAGATATATCTGGTGTCGCTTCAAAAATCCATTTTTGTTTATTTTGGCTATCAACCAGTCCTAAAGAAACCACTTTCTTCTTTTTATTTGTCCCATTATAATAGTTTGCACAACATGCTCTTTGACAACCTATATGAGGGTAACCACCATCTTGTGCAATACCTAAAATAGTAATATATTGATTGGGTTTGTTTGCTGTTGATTTTTCTTTTTTAGTAGTACAGTTTATAAACGAAAAAGCAGCTATGAATAAAGTGAGTAGTCTAAGTTTCATGGTTCACTATTTAAGAATTTAAAGCTACAAAAAAAGCACCAACTAAAAAGTTGATGCTTGCTATAATTTACTTTATCTAACTAATAATTACTTAACAATCACTCTCCAACCGTAAGGGTCAGCAGCTTTGTTAGTTTGAATATCTGTAATTTGTTTCTTTAAAAAAGCTGCAAAAGTTTCTTCTAATTCAGGCAAATCAAAATCTTCATCTTTGTAACCAAAACCAGCAATTGGAGAAATTACTGCAGCAGTACCAGCTCCAAATAGTTCTTTTAAACTTCCATCCTTAGCAGCATTAACAACTTCAGTAACTGTTATTTTACGTTCTTCAACAGTAATATTATTGTCTTTTGCTATTTGAATAATACTCTTACGAGTAATT
This sequence comes from Flavobacteriaceae bacterium, assembly GCA_013373385.1. Taxonomy (GTDB): domain Bacteria; phylum Bacteroidota; class Bacteroidia; order Flavobacteriales; family Flavobacteriaceae; genus Polaribacter. The sequence continues at coordinate 44,880 of JABXHX010000020.1, read as the reverse complement.
CCATCTAAAATTCTATCAGAAGTTGGACTCGTAATTAAGGTATCATTAATTCTTACAAAAATATTCATAGCTCCAGCTTCCTCAATATATTCATGTGTATTATCATCAGTCCAAATAACTTGTTGATATCCTTTTTCTACAGCCAATTGTGTTGGGTAAAACTGTGCAGCATAATTTCCACCTGCTTTCGCAAAACCTACTCCGCCATTAGCAGCACGAGCATATTTTTCTTCAATAAGTACTTTTACTTTTCCAGAAAAATACGAACCAGAAGGAGCAGTAGCAATTATTAATTTGTACTCATTTGCTGGAGAAGCATGAAAACCGTTACCAGAAGCAAACATAAAAGGTCTGATATATAAAGAACTTCCTTCGTTTGTAGGAATCCAAGCTTCATCAACTTTTAATAATTCGGTTAATCCATCCATGAAAATTTCTTCTGGGATTTGAGGAATAACCATTCTTTCGGCCGACTTATTTAATCGCCTACAATTATCTAATGGTCTAAATAATAATGTATTTCCATCAGCGTCTTTATAGGCTTTCATTCCTTCAAAAATAGATTGACCGTAATGGAAAATCTTTGCAGAAGGATCTAACTGAATTGGAGCATAAGGTACTATGCTGGCATTTTGCCAACGCCCATCTTTAAAGTCGCATACAAACATATGATCAGAAAAAGTGCTTCCGAATGATAAATTATCAAAATCTACAGTTTTTAACTTAGAATTTTGAGTACGTTTTATATCTATTTTGGTATTCATTATTTCAAATGATTTTTACGCTGCAAAGATAGGGATTTTATCAGACGATTAACTTATGAAAACCCCTGAAATGTTGTTATATTTTGTACATTTGTAAGTAAAATGTTAAATATCAGAATAAAATGAAATTAGTATTAAAAATTTGCTTGATTTTTCTAGTTGGATTAACAGCTTGTAAAGAAAATAAAAACGAAAAATCAGAAGACAAAAAAGAAGTCGCTACTTTAAAATATGATTCTTTTGGAGCAGAGATTACTGCAGATAATAGTATTGATGCAACGGCTATGTTAAATAAGTTTAAAGGTTTAAAAGCAGGAGATACGTTAGCTGTAAAGTTTTCTTCTAAAATTAACGAAGTATGTTCTAAAAAAGGTTGTTGGATGAGGTTAGCACTTGCTGATGGAACAGAAACAATGGTTCGTTTTAAAGATTATGGATTCTTTATGCCACTTGATTCTAAAGACAGAGAAGTAATTGTAAATGGTAAAGCATTTGTAAAAGAAACTTCTGTAAAAGAACTAAGACATTATGCAGAAGATGCAGGAAAAACTAAAGAAGAAATTGCAAAAATTACTGAGCCGAAAATTGAATTTGCATTTGAGGCTGATGGAGTTTTAATGAAAAAATAATGAAACAATTTGTTTTAATTTTTTTTACATTACTTGTAGTAGGTTGTAATTCAAAAAAAGAAACTAAAGTAGAAATTACTCCAGTAACAAACTTTTATAAGCAGTCAGAAATGGCTGCTTTGATGTTGCTGATGTATGAGAAGAACGCAGAAAATAAAAAACTAATATTAGCAGGAAAATCACCTAAAACTTTTCCTGAAGAATTTTTAAAAATTCACACTGCCAAACTAACAGATTCAACTGATAGGAATCAAGATTTTAAAACCTTTTCTAACTATTATATAAATAGTATGCAGCAGGTGTTTAATTCTCCTCAAGATTCTTTAATTAATAAGCACAATACAGCAATTAATAGTTGTATTGCTTGCCATGAAACAACTTGTGTTGGACCTATTCCTCGTATTAAAAAATTATTGATTCAATAATTTTGAAAAGAGAAATTAAGATAACTGCAGATGGTTCTACCACGATTCATTTACCAGATTGGGGTGAAAGTTATCATTCTACACACGGAGCAATTCAAGAAGCTAAGCATGTTTTTATAAAGCATGGATTTAATAATCAACCTAAAGAGAATGTAGCAATTCTAGAGATTGGTTTTGGAACTGGGTTGAATTGTTTTATTACGTATTTAGAAAATCTAAAAAAGAATAGTACTATAAACTATGTTGGTGTAGAAGCTTACCCAGTTACAAAAATTGAATTACAAAATTTAAATTACGTATCTGAATTGCAAGCAGAACAAGAAAGAATTGTGTTTGAGAAAATACATGCTATTAATTGGGAAGAAGAGCATAAAATTGCTGCTAATTTTTCATTAATTAAGCGTCAACAATTTTTTAAAGATATAAATGATAAAAACACCTTTGATATTATTTATTTTGATGCATTTGGACCAAGGCATCAACCAAAATTGTGGACTGCATCTGTTTTTGAAAAAATGTTTGAAGCATTAAAACCTGATGGAATTTTAGTAACTTATTCGGCCAAAGGAGCAGTAAGAAGAACTATGCAAGAAGTTGGTTTTATGGTTGAACGACTGCCTGGTCCTCCAGGAAAAAGAGAAATGCTTAGAGCTAAGAAGGTATAATTATTAACGGTATTAAAATGGAAAGAAAAATGAAATTTCGAAGAATAAGAGAACGAAAAAGATCAAACCCGAAGAGAGGGATTATGTTAATTATTTTACTAATTCTTGTTGTTTATCTCTGGATGAATGCAGAGTCAATTGTTGCCAGATTCTTGCCGTAAATCACTTTTTAAAATCTCTCCCTTTCCATTGATAGTTCCCAAAAAGCGAAATGAAAAATACAAGAATAGTAAAGTACGGATACACAATACTCGATGCTAAATAACTACCAACAGCAATAGGTTGTTTGTAAAACTTACTCATACGTTCAATCAATAGAAAATCAAAAAATAACTTCATTAAAAAATATCCTATAAATGCATAGATACTTATATAGTTATAGAGATATAATACTGGACTCAAAGCAATAATCATATTTCCAAATAAAATTATAATCCCAATAATTTTTCCAAAAGGCAGCTTGTATTTTGCAGATTTCGAAGCCCATCTAACTCGTTGTTGAATCAAATCATTTGTTGTGTTTACTGGTTGTGTTTTTACAATGGCATCAAAAGATTTTAAATACTTGACTTTTGTTTTATCTAGTTGAATAAATTTTTCTAATAAAAAAATATCATCTCCGCTGGCAATAGAATAATTGTTTTCAAAACCATCTACCTTAGTGAAGATTTCTTTTTTGTAAGCTAAGTTCGCTCCATTAGATAGAAAAGGCTTCCTTATCCCGAATCCTCCCACGGTTGAAGCCTGTAAGCTTAAAAAGTCGAGAAACTGAAATTGATGTAAAAAACTATTATTGGTTTGGTATGTAACAGGCGCAACTAACATATTACAATTGTATTCTTGAATATAATTATCAATAGTTATCAACCAGTTTTTTGACAATATGCAGTCAGCATCAGTGGTAAGTATCCAATCATTAGTCGTAGTTTTTATAGCTAAAGTAATCGCATCTTTTTTGGGAGAATTCGATATGCGTTCATTTGAAATCACTTTAATTTTAGAATCGTTTTCTTTGGTGTACTCATGAATGATTGCAGTAGAATTATCATTAGAATCATCATCAACAAAGATAAAATCCACTAGGCTTGTTGGGTAGTTTAATTCAGCAATACTATGTAGTAATTCTGGTAAATTTACTGCTTCGTTTCTATAAGGAACTACTACAGTGAACTTAGTTCTAGGGAAATGGTTTTTGGTAGAAAATTTGTTTACTTTATCAAATCCATAGCTTAGTAAAGAAATGATGAGTAGATAGAAGAAAAATAAAATACTAATTGAAATCATAAACATCTAGCTAAGTTTTACCGATTTAAAAGTAAGTACAAAATAACTTCCAGCAATACTTGGAATTACAAAATTGAAAATCCACATGAGCATTACAGTAGATAAAATGGCGATTTCATTTATATTGAAATAAGAAAAAATTAAAATTGCAGCAGAACTTTTAACCACAACATCAAAAAAACTAAGCATTGGTATTAGAGAAGCTAGTAAGTACATTGTAAAAATTGAAAATATTGCTTCGGTATATTGAATCTCCACATTAAAAAGCAATAGCATAAAATAAAACTGATGTAAGAAAATACTGTATCTGGCAAATGATAAAATGAGAACTTTAAGATTACTTTTTTTAGATGTCTTTTTTGTGTATTGTATGAATGTTTGTAGTGAGTATCCTTTATAAGACAACTTCTTTAAGAGTAATGCAGCAATAATTAAAACGATAAAGAGTGTGCCAATAACTAGCATAAAATTTAGTAGACTTTTATCTAAAGTAAAGTTGAAGGCAAAATAGATTATACCAAAAATTCCAAAAACTATAGTAGCTAAAAGTTGAAATAAATTTCCAACTAGATTCAATGCTAAAATTTGTTTTCTGTCCCCAGATTCAAAATACAAGGCTTTTGCTCCATATTCACCAATTCTGTTTGGTGTAATTAACGATGCAGTTAAAGAAGCTAAACTTTGTTTAGCAGCTTCAAAAAAAGAAATGTTCTTTAAGTAACTAACTAAAACTTGCCATTTCTTAATTTCAAAAAACCAATTAAAAGCAGTTAAAATTAATAAAAAAGTAATGTTTTTGATTGAAAACAGTTCATTTTTTACTGAATTTGAAAAAAAAGCATCAAACTGAAGTTGTTGATTTTTAAATAATTTATAGTAGATAAAATAACCACACCCAATAACTATAAAAAGTTTTACTACGAGCGTAAAGAATTGCTTAGATTTGTATATAGTTGATTGTTGCATTGATACAAAGAACGTAAAATTTGAGTGTAGAAAAAATCATATTAGGAATTGATCCTGGAACGACCATTATGGGATTCGGTATCATTAAGATTGTTGGAAAGAAAATGGAGTTTATTCAAATGAATGAATTACAACTTAAAAAATATGATGATCACTATATAAAACTAAAACTAATCTTTGAAAGAACAATTGAGTTAATTGAAACCTATCATCCCGATGAAATCGCTATTGAAGCTCCTTTTTTCGGAAAAAATGTTCAATCGATGCTAAAATTAGGAAGAGCCCAAGGAGTTGCGATGGCAGCTGGCCTATCTCGTCAAATTCCTATTACAGAATATTTGCCTAAAAAAATTAAAATGGCAATAACTGGTAACGGAAATGCTAGTAAAGAACAAGTAGCTCAAATGTTACAAAGCTTACTTGGGTTAAAATCATTACCTAAAAATTTAGATGCGACAGATGGATTGGCTGCAGCAGTATGTCATTTTTATAATGAAGGAAAAGTTGTTGGAGGTAAAAATTATACTGGATGGGCAAGTTTTGTAAAACAAAATCCAAAGAAAATAAAGTCGTAGTTGTATGAGTAAATGTAAAAATTGTAATACAGAATTGATAAGTGATTTTTGTCATCAATGCGGACAAAGAAGTGCTGTTTATAAAGTTACATTTAAAGAAACATTTCAAGATTTTGTTGATGTAACTTTTTCGATCAATGCTCCATTAATAAACACCACTCTATTATTGTTTTCAAATCCAGGTATTGTTTTTAGGGAATACTTAAACGGAAGAAGAAAAAGTTTTTATAAACCAGTTTCGTTTTTCATTATTACTACATTTATTTATATCATACTTAGGTCAATAATTGATTATAATCCCTTAACTCCAGAAGGAGTTAAAGTTGGTGGAGAATTGTTGATTGAAGCAGGGCAGTACATGGTTAAAAACATAAACAATATTATGTTTTTGTTTGTGTTTACTTTTGGAATTTTTTTAAAAATATTTTTTTGGAAGAAATATAGCTTGGCAGAATATATTGCAGTTGCTTTTTATGCAATGGGTATTTATACCATTCTTGGTACAATTTTAATGTTTTATTTAAAATATTTTAATTCAGGTTTTAAGATGTTGCCTGTAATACTTTTCTACTTTTATATGCTTTATGCTATAAGCAACTTTTTTCAATCTAAAAGCTTTTTTACATTTATTAAAATTTCTTTTGTTTATCTGTTTTCATTTGTTTTATATTCTGGAATAGGCTTTTTATTATCGTTTTTAATTGTTTGGTTAAGGTCTAAATAAATGGCAGGAATTTATATACACATTCCTTTTTGTAAGCAAGCATGTTATTATTGCGATTTTCATTTTTCAACCTCATTAAAAAAGAAAGATGAGTTGGTTTCTTGTTTGGTTAAAGAGCTCGAATTAAGAAAAGGAGAATTAGAAAATGACATTGTTGAAACCATTTATTTTGGAGGGGGAACACCTTCCTTAATGTCGATTGATGAATTGCAATTGTTGATTGATACTATCTATAAAAATTATTGTGTTTCTAAAAATCCAGAAATTACCTTAGAAGCGAATCCAGATGATTTGTCTGAAAATCAAATCATTGAATTGTCAAAGACTCCAATTAACCGTTTAAGTATCGGAGTACAATCGTTTTTTGAAGAAGATCTACAGCTAATGAATCGTGCTCATAATGCACAAGAAGCAAAAGATTGCTTATCTGCTGCCATTGGCAGCTTTGATAATATTACAGTAGATTTAATTTATGGGATTCCGAATATGACGAATGAGCGCTGGAAGAAGAATTTGCAAATACTTTTTGATTTTGGTATCAATCATATCTCTAGTTATGCGTTAACCATTGAACCAAAGACAGCGTTAGAATCATTTATAAAACAAGGAAAGTATCCAGATGTTGATGAGAAAGTAGCTAGGGCACATTTTGAAATTTTAGTAGAAGAAACACAAAAAGAGGGATTTGTCCACTATGAGATTTCAAACTTTGGAAAACCAAATTATTTTTCGAAACACAATACCAGTTATTGGCAAGGGAAGAAGTATATTGGCATTGGCCCTTCTGCTCATTCATTTAATAAAACGCATAGAAGTTGGAATGTAGCTAATAACACTAGGTATATTAAAACTCTTCAAGAAAATAAACTGCCAAATGAAGTTGAAAAACTATCGGTTAATGATAGATTCAATGAGTATATTATGACAGGTTTACGGACAATTTGGGGAGTTTCATTGACTAAAATTGAAACTGAATTTGGAAGTAATTTTAAAGAGCAGTTGGTGAATTCCGCAAAGAAGTATATTGAGGAAGGTTTGTTAATAGTCACTTCGAGTGATTTTGATGAGTATCAAAATTGTATCGAGAAGTTAAAAACAACTTCAAAAGGAAAATTTTTAGCAGATGGATTGGCGTCGGAGTTATTTGTTCTTAGTTAGTTTAATTAATAGTAATTGTTACCTTAGAGTGAAGTAGAAAGGTCATAATAATTGAATTTAAAAACTTATATTTGATGTTGTAGTATCTTACTATAAGATACTGAAATAAATTCAGTATGAAATGATTGCTAGCATAAAATTAAATTCTAAAAACTGTCAAATAGATTTATCAAAACCAATTGATATTTCTGTAGCTATTAATGTCTCTAGACAAAATATAAATGCATGGTATATTGATGCACCAAAAATTTATCCAGTAGATTTCGATGGTCAAAAGATTAAAGTTTCAGAAGGGGCAGCTGTGAATTTTAATAATATAGAATTCAACCCGCATTCTCATATAACACATACAGAATGTGTAGGGCATATTACAGAAAAAGTACATTCTATAAATAAACACTTAAAGCAGTTTTTCTTTTTAGCAGAAGTAGTAACAATTGCTCCTACGCAAATAGAAGAAGATTTTGTAATTACTAAAAAGCAATTACAATTTGTGTTAGGAAATAAAAAAAGAGAAGCCATAATTATTAGAACTTTGCCTAATCTATCTGATAAAAAATCAGCACAATATTCTAATACAAATCCACCATATCTATTAGAGGAAGCGGCAATTTATTTGCGAGAAAAAGGAATTAAACATTTATTGATTGATTTGCCTTCTGTAGATAGAGAAAAAGATGATGGGCTTCTTGTATCTCATAATGCTTTTTGGAATACTTCAGGAAAGGTACGTTTAGACGCAACTATTACAGAATTTATATATGTACCTAATGCGGTAGATGATGGTGCTTATGTGTTAAATTTAATGATTGCTCCTTTTGAAAATGATGCAGCACCTAGCAAACCTATTTTGTACGAAATAACTATCTTATAATTTCTCAAGGTTTTTACGTATCATAATTGCTATTTTATACAGTTGATTTCGATTTATCTTTAGTTTATCGCACATATTTTTATAATAATTGTTAATAGCGTGTTGTGAACGGATTAAATTTTTAGCAATTTCTGCCTGTGTTTTATTATCTATTATTTGCTTAAAAATTTTTATTTCTGTTTTAGAAAAGCTATAATTTTTTTCGAGAGAAGTTACGTCTAACACATTTGTGTTTGTTAAGATCATACCAAGTATCACTTCTAGATTAGCAATAATTGATTTATCGGCTAAAGCCTTTTGTCTTTTATCTAATAATTTTCTTTCAAAATACTCCTCGTAAGTTTCATATGCAGAAAAAATGGGGTCTTCATAACGTATAGGAATTTCATTATTCTTTTCTTGAGGTTTCTTTTCTTTCATAATATAATTGGTGGTAATTATTGTAGTAGTTTTGTGGTTAAATTTAGATAAAAAATACTACTTATAATAAGTATACTTATTGAAGTAATTAAAATTTGTATATTCAGCAAAGCTTTAAAAAGATAAAATTGGTTTTAATTTCTACAGATAAATCAAAACTTGATATACAAGTTATTCATCAATTTATTACCAATTCTTATTGGGGTAAAGGACGAACAATAAAACAAGTTAAAACTACCATAGATAGTTGTTTGTGTTTTGGGGTGTATTTGAATAATCAACAAGTAGGTTTTGGTAGAGTTGCCACAGATTATGCTGTTTTTGCCTATTTAATGGATATCTTTATTTTGCCCCAATACCGTGGTAATGGTTATTCAAAACAACTAATGAAAGCAATTGTAGAAGCAGAAGAATTGAAAGATTGTAAAACTTGGATGCTAAAAACATCTGATACGCATGGATTGTACAAACAATTCGGATTTACTGAATTGAAACATTCAGATAAAGTTATGGAGAGAATATTATAGTTGATTTAGCAAATAGCAAATAGCCAAACGATGCACATAGAACAACTCAGAGAATATTGTATTGCAAAAAAAGGTGTTACAGAGGAGTTTCCATTTAATCAAGATACACTGGTATTTAAAGTAATGGGAAAAATGTTTGTAATGATTGCATTAGATAGATGGGAAAAAGGAGAAACTCCAATTGTGTTAAAAATGAACCCAGAAAGAGTGTTAGAATTATCAGAATTATACGAGTCTATTTTTGCTGGATTGCAACAAGGTAGAAGTGAAAATGCAAAATATGTACATGCAAAGCATTGGATTACCGTACATGTTAATCAAGAAGTTTCTGATAAAGAAGTTTTTGATTTTATAGATGAATGCTATAATTGGGTAGTAAGCAATTTTCCTAAAAAATTAAAAACAGAATACCTTAGTTTATAGTTTTTGTCATTTCGAGTGATTTTGTTGCTCACTGAGCAAACTCGAAGTGAAAATAAAATTGTATCGAGAAATCTCTTAGCTTAGAATCCGATATTTAGAAGGCGTAACACCTTTATTTTCTTTAAACTTTCTATTAAAATTGGAAATGTTCTTAAATCCAGATTTTTCAGAAACTTCAGCAATCAAAATATCTTGATTTTTTAATAATCGACAAGCGTTTTCAATTCGTACTTCAATTAAAAATTGAAAATAGGTTTTATTGGTACGTTGTTTAAAATACCTGCAAAAGGCATTCGGAGTCATATTAGAAATGTTGGCAATAGTCTCCAAATCAATTTCTTTATGAAAGTTATTCATGGTATACTCCATAATATTACTCATACGTTTACCTTCATTGTCAGAATATTTACGCTGGTAAATAAATGTTGATAAGGGTTGAATATCCGCTTTTAAAAGCTCACTAATTATTTTTAAAAATAAAATAAAACGATTTAAGTTAGAAGCATTCTTAATGGAAGAAAATAATTCTAAAATTTGCTCTTGATTTTCAGAAACTTTTGCGCCGGCTTCACTAATCTTAAAAAGTTTTTCAACTTCGGTAAAATCTCCTAATTCAAAAAAATGTTCACCAAAAGAAGTTCGTGTAAAGAACAATGAAAGCATTAAAGTAGATTCAAATTTAGTAGTATCACTTTTAAAAACATGAGGCAAGTTGCTCCCAATAATTAAGATATCACCAGATTTATAATCGTTAATAGAATCTCCAACAACCAAACTTCCTTCTCCTTCAATAATTGCACATAACTGAATTTCTTCATGCTGATGTAATTTGTCATACAAAATCTTTCCTTTGTCTTCTTGATAAATCAAGGAAACTTGTTTTGATTTTGGTATTTTAAAAGGAAGTACTTTCATTTGGTAAAAGTCAATAATTACACAAATATATGCTAATATTCACATAAAAATAAAATAATAATTAAAAATATAGTTAAAAAAGTATAATGAGTAGTTAATAATTGGTAAAGAAATTTCTCAAATCTGACTTAGCTTTGTTAAAAAAATATTTTACAAATGAGTATACAATGGAATGGTGTTATGCCAGCAGTTTTTACATGGTTGAAAGAATCAAAATCCGGCGCTCTTGAAATTGATTTTGATGCAACACAAAAACAGGCAGCAGGTATTTTAAAAGTTCAAGGAAAGGGCGGAAGCAGAATGAACGGACTTGTCGGTTCTGGAACGTTGGGTGAGAATAGCTACCTGAGCTCAGAACAACGTGTTTCTTTACTTAAAGCCCTTTCTGAGGTTGCTAAAGAATACAATGTCCCGTTGATTAGCGGAGCAGCAGCAGAAACTAAGGAAGAACTTGCACAAATCGTAGAAGAACTTGCAACAGCTGGTGTAGATACAGTAATGGTTATGCCTCCAAAAACTAAGGGACTTCCTTCTGATGAAGAAATGTATGCTTACTATAAGCTTGCGGAATCAACAGCAAGAAGAGCAGGTGTAACAATTATGCCTTATAACAATCCAGATGCAGCTGGTTATCATGCACTCTCAACGGATCTTCTTCTTAGACTTTCTGTGCTCCCAAATGTTACTGCTCTTAAAATATCGACGATAGATGTTTCAATTATTGAAACGATGCTATTAGCGAACAAAGACTTGAAAATTTTAGCAGGAGTAGACACAGTAACTGTACATGCAGGACTTGCAGGTGCATGTGGTGGAATAACAGGTGTTGGTTGTATCTTCCCAAAAGCGAGTGTTACGATGCAGGAATATGTTTCAAATGGACAATGGGATGAGGCTAACAAAATTTCTCAGGCTTTAAATTCATTATCATATCTAGATGCACAGCCTTTGCTTATGGAATATCTTAAACTTGCAATGGGAATTCATCATAATGATGTTGCTGGAGGACTTCGTACCTTTGGTAAGAAATTAACGCAAGAGCAAATTGATGATGTCCGTGCAAGATATATGCTAGCAAAAGAAAGACTTGAAGTTCTGGACTTAATAGATTAAGCTTTTCAAATATTAAAAATAGCTTACAAACCAGTAAATTTGAAAAAATCATATAAAAAATAAGTAAGAATGATTACAGGAAAAAATTACATAGGCAACCAATTATCTGCCAACGGAAATAAAACATTCAACACGTTCAATCCACAAACAAATACACAAAATACACATACATTTACTGAAGCAAATACGGATGAAATCAATCTTGCTGTAACATTGGCCGCAGAAGCATTTCAATCATATTCAAAAAAATCGGGTAAAGAGAAAGCTACTTTTTTAAGAGCAATTGCTGATGAAATTGAAGCATTAGGTGATACTTTAGTAGAAGTGTATACTTCAGAATCTGGTTTGCCAGCAGGAAGAGCAGCAGGGGAAAGAGGAAGAACAGTAGGTCAATTAAGGGCGTTTGCTACTCATGTAGAAGAAGGTTCTTGGGTGGATGCATCTATCGATACAGCACAACCAGAAAGGCAACCATTGCCAAAAGTAGATTTACGTAAAATGAATGTGCCATTAGGGCCAGTTGTAGTTTTTGGAGCTTCTAACTTTCCATTAGCATTTTCAACAGCTGGAGGAGATACAGCAGCTGCATTAGCAGCAGGTTGTCCTGTAATTGTAAAATCACACCCAATGCATGCGAGTACAGGAGAGTTAGTTTCTGGAGCAATTATTAGAGCGGCTTCAACAACAGGAATGCCTAATGGAGTATTCTCAAACTTAAACAGTAGTGGAATTGAAGTAGGTCAACAATTGGTTCAGCATCCAAATGTAAAAGGAGTAGGTTTTACAGGAAGTATCCGTGGAGGTAGAGCATTATACGATTTAGCAGCACAAAGACCAGAACCAATTCCTGTTTTTGCAGAAATGGGTTCTATCAACCCAGTAGTTTTATTGCCAGAAGCATTAAGTTCAGGTGCAGAGAATTGGGCAAAAACCTATGCAGGTTCTATTACATTAGGAGCAGGGCAGTTTTGTACCAATCCAGGATTGTTATTAGGGGTTAAAGGAGCAGGATTAGATAAATTTGGACAAACATTAGCAGAAGAAATAGTAAAGGTAGAACCAACTTGTATGTTGCACCCAAATATTTATGGAGCATATGAATCTGGAAAAGCAATAGCAATTTCTCAAGATGGATTAGAAGTATTGGCAGATTATAACAACGAATCTTCTGCAAATTATGGACGTCAAATTGTTTCCAAAGTTTCAGGAGCAACGTTCTTACAAAATCCAACATTACATCATGAAGTATTTGGGCCATTTTCATTACTAGTAGAATGTGAAAACGAAAGTCAATTAGAAGAAATTTTACATAATTTAGAAGGTCAATTAACAGGAACTATCATTGCAACCGATTCAGAAATTGCATCGAATTCAGCCATTGTTTCTGCATTGCAGAATAGAGTTGGTAGAATTATTTTTAATGGTGTTCCAACTGGTGTTGAGGTTTGTCCATCTATGTTACATGGAGGGCCATATCCAGCTTCTACTGATTCGAGATTTACTGCAGTTGGAGTAGATTCTATCAAACGTTGGGTAAGACCTTTTAGTTTTCAAGCATGGCCAAATAATTTACTGCCAGACGAATTGAAAAACGAAAATCCTCTAAACATTTTAAGAAATGTAGATGGCGTAAAAACAACAGATAAAATATAAGTAGTCACTGAAGGGAGTGCTTTAGAAAAGTTTTTCGAAAAAATGTCAGTTAGAGTGAATTTGTGTCGAGAACTAGAAAGTGAGACTTCTCGATACAATTTCGATTACAATCGAAATCACTCGAAGTGACAGAATATTATGAAGTGTATAAATTTGTTAGTAGATAAAACAATAAAATTTTAAACACATGAAAATTAGTAAACTCTTTGGGCTTTTTATTTTAGTAAGCTTTATTGCTTGTAAAAGTACCACGTCAAGCGAACAATTAGAATTGTTAATTGCCAAATATGAAAAGCCCAGAGTGTATGATTTTAAAAGAGATGAATCTGTAGAAAGCACTATAAAATATTATGAGTCTGAAGCAACATTTTCTAAAGATTTAATTGCTGAAATAGAAAAAGTTTCTCCAGAAAATTTATCCGAATCAGATAAAATATCCCGCGAACTGTTATTGTTTGTGTTACAAGATAAAATTTCTCAACATACATTTAAAATGTATTTAAATCCGATTACTTCAGAGTCGGCATTTCATTTAAGATTGAATAGAATGGCAAACAGAACATTCAAAAATGAAAAGCAAATTCAATCGTATTTTAAGCAATTAGAAAATTTACCAAAACGTGTTGATTATAATTTAGCTTTGTTAAAAGCAGGAGTTGAAGAAGGAATTTCTCAACCGAAAGCAGTTTTTAACGAATACGATAAAACCTACAACAAACATATTGTTTCTGATGTTGCTAAAAGTGATTTTTATAAGCCGTTTTTAAAACTACCAAGTTCACTTTCTAAAGAGAAAAAAGATTCAATTATTACTGCTGCAAAAAATAGTGTACAGAAGAATGCGATTGATCAATACAAGAAGATTAGAGATTTTTTTGAGAAAGAATATTTTCCAAACACGAGAAAAGGGTTAGGTGTTACGACCACTCCAAATGGAAAAGAATTCTATCAAAATAGAATCAATTTTTATACAACAAGTACAAAATACACCGCAAAAGATATTCATGAAATTGGGTTAAAAGAAGTAGCTCGAATCAAAGCTGAAATGCAACAAATCATTAAAGATTTAAACTTTAAAGGTTCGTTTGCAGACTTTTTAAAATTTTTAAGAACAGATGCACAATTTTATGCAAAAACACCGAAAGAGTTGTTGATGTTTGCTAGAGATATTTCTAAAAGAGCGGATGCAGAATTACCTAGATTCTTTAAAACATTGCCAAGAAAACCATACGGAGTTGTGCCTGTGCCTGCAGCAATTGCACCGAATTATACTGGTGGCAGATACTCAGGTTCTTATAGTGAAACAACTGCGGGTTATTATTGGGTGAATACCTATAATTTACCTAGTAGAACGCTGTATACTATTCCAGCATTAACTGCTCATGAGGCAGTTCCTGGACATCACTTACAAATTTCTTTGAATAATGAATTGCCAAAAACAATTCCAAGTTTTAGAAGAAGCTTGTATTTATCTGCATATGGAGAAGGTTGGGGGTTATATTCTGAAACCTTAGCTGATGAAATGGGATTGTACACAACACCTTATGAAAAGTTTGGAAAACTAACCTATGAAATGTGGCGTGCTTGTAGATTGGTAGTAGATACTGGAGTACATGCATTAGGTTGGACACGTCAACAAGTGTTGGATTATATGGCAGAAAATACAGCATTGTCATTACATGAAGTAAGAACTGAAACTGATCGTTATATTTCTTGGCCAGGACAGGCATTGTCTTATAAAATCGGAGAAATAAAAATTAGACAATTACGTAAAGAAGCGGAAGAGGCACTAGGAGATAAATTTGACGTTCGTGATTTTCATGAAATCATTTTAGAAGAAGGGACAGTTACTTTATCAATTATGGATAAAAGAGTTAAAAAATATATAGAGAATAAACAGCATGAGTAGAAAAACATTTTTTTGTGTTGATGCACATACTTGCGGGAATCCTGTAAGAGTAGTTGCTGGTGGTGGACCCAATTTATATGGTGCCAATATGAGTGAAAAACGTCAACATTTTTTAAAAGAATACGATTGGATTCGTAAAGGATTGATGTTTGAACCTAGAGGTCATGATATGATGAGTGGAAGTATATTATATCCACCTCACAATCCAGAAAACGACTTTGGTATTTTGTTTATAGAAACATCAGGATGTTTACCAATGTGTGGACACGGAACAATTGGAACCATTACCATTGCTATAGAAGAAGGATTAGTTACTCCTAAAATACCTGGAAAAATTAGAATGGAAGCTCCAGCTGGTTTGGTGCAAATTGAATATGGTCAAACTGGTAAAAAAGTAGATTGGGTAAAATTAACCAACGTAAAAAGTTATTTAGCAGCAGAAGGGTTAACAGTGGATTGTCCTGAATTAGGAAAAATTACATTTGATGTGGCTTATGGTGGTAATTATTATGCAATTGTTGACCCACAAAAGAACTTTTCTGGAGTTCACAATTTTACTGCAAGTAAAATTATTCAATATTCTCAAGTAGTTCGTGATAGAATTAATGAGAAATATCCAGATATGTTTATCCATCCAGAAAATGATACCATTAGAGATGTAACACATATGCTATGGACAGGAAATCCAATTGACTCAACATCAACAGGGAGAAATGCTGTTTTTTATGGTGATAAAGCTATAGATAGAAGTCCATGTGGTACAGGAACTTCAGCAAGAATAGCCCAATTACATGCCAAAGGAAAACTGAAAATGGGTGAAGAATTTATCCATGAAAGTTTTATTGGAAGTAAGTTTATTGGTCGAATTGAAGAGGAAACTACCTTAGATGGTAAAACAGCTATTGTTCCTAGCATTCAAGGTTGGGCCAAAGTGTATGGATATAATAATATCATTATTGACGATGAAGATGATCCGTATGCACATGGCTTTCAAGTAATTTAAGATTGAAAAATGAGTAAAAAAGTAATTGTTATTGGAGGTGGAATCGTAGGTTTAAGTACTGCATATTATCTTCTAAAAGAAGGGCATCAGGTTACTGTTATTGATAAGTCAGATTTTACAACTGGAGCTTCTTATGTAAATGCAGGATATTTAACCCCAAGTCATTTTATTTCTTTAGCCGCACCAGGTATGATTACTAAAGGGATTCAATGGATGTTTAATGCTGCAAGTCCGTTTTATGTAAAACCAAGATTAGAATCTGAATTTTTAAAATGGACATGGGCTTTTAAAAAATCTGCTACAGCTTTAAAAGTAGAAAAGTCGATTCCTGTTATTAAAAATATCAACTTACTTAGCAGAGATTTGTATGAAGAGATGAAAGCTTCTAATGAATTTGATTTTCACTATGAGCGTAAAGGCTTGTTAATGGCTTATAAAACAGATAAAGCTGGTGAAGCAGAATGGAAAGTTGGTCAAAGAGCTAATATAGAAGGGTTAGGTGCTAAACATTTATCAAAAGAAGAAGTAGAAAAGTTAGAGCCAAATACAAATATTGATGTAAAAGGAGCTGTGTATTATGATTGTGACGCACATACAACACCATCAGATTTTATGCCGCAATTACTTCAGTATTTGAAAAATCAAGGAATTGAAATATTAGCAAAAGAAGAAGTAAAAGATATAGAAATATCTAATCAAACAATATCAAAAGTGATAACAGATAAAAGAGAAATAATTGCTGACGAATTTGTGTTAGCTGCTGGTAGTTGGAGTCCATTATTGTCAAAAAAAATAGGATTAAATTTATTGATACAAGCAGGAAAAGGATATCGAATTAATGTTGCTAGAGAAATAGGAATCACCATTCCAACCATTTTAATGGAAGCAAAAGTAGCAGTAACTCCAATGACAGGTTTTACAAGATTTGCCGGTACAATGGAAGTTGGTGGAATTAATCATACGATTAATCCGGTTAGAGTAAATGCCATTGCACAAGCAGGAGAAAATTATTACAAAGGATTAAAAATAACAGCAAAAGAAAAGAGTGATGTTCAATGCGGATTAAGACCGTGTTCTCCTGATGGAGTTCCATTTATTGGTAAATCAACAAAGTGTACTAATTTAACAATAGCTTCGGGTCATGCTATGATGGGATGGAGTTTAGGCCCTGCGACAGGAAAATTAGTTTCAGAAATTATTTCAAATAAGAAAACATCCCTAGATTTAACTCCATTTCATCCAGATAGAAAATTTTAATTATGCGATACGATCCAATTCCGAATAGTTTATTTATAAAAAATAGAGCAAATTTTATTGCTCAAATGAAACCAAATTCCATAGCAATTTTAACATCCAATGATGTAAAGCACAATAATGCCGATGATGTGATGGGGTTTGCACAAAACAATGATTTGTTTTACTTATCAGGAATTGATCAAGAAGAAACAATTTTAGTGTTATATCCAGATGCTGTTAAAGCAGAAAATAGAACAATTTTATTTGTGAAAGAAACCAATGAGCATATTAAAATTTGGGATGGAGAAAAGTTAACAAAAAAGCAAGCAACACAAGTTTCTGGAATTGATAGAGTAGAATGGACAACTAATTTTGAAATGACCTTGCAATACATGGCATTTGAAGCTGATGGGTTTTACTTAGGACATAACGAACATTTAAAGCGAGTAACGAAAGACCAAGAAACGCAACAAGATAGAATGATTGCTTGGTGTAAGAAAAAGTATCCTTTACATGAATATTATAGAGTTGCAAAAATCACAAGAGATTTACGTCCAATTAAATCAAAAGAAGAAATTGAACAGATTCAAAAAGCAGTAGATATAAGTATTGAAGGGTTAAAAAAAGTATTAAAAGCTTGCCAATCAGGAATGAAAGAATACGAATTAGAAGCTGAATTGACCTATGTGTTTACAAAATCTGGAGCAACACGTCATGCATTCAAACCAATTGTAGCTTCAGGAAAAAATGCATGTGCTTTGCATTACAATATCAATGATGCTATTTGTAATGATGGAGAAATGCTTTTGTTAGACTTTGGAGTATGTTATGCAAATTATAATAGTGACACCACACGTTGTTTTCCTGTAAATGGAACATTTTCTGACAGACAAAAAGAAGTATATAGTTCAGTGTTACATTGTCTTAAAGAAGGGAGTAAATTGTTGAAACCTGGAATGATGCATGCCGAGTATGAAAAAAATATGGCTACTTTGGTAGAAACTGAATTGATAAAATTAGGGTTGTTAAATGCAGATGAGATTGCTAGTCAAGACCCAAAAAAGCCACTCTATAAAAAATACTTTATGCACGGAACAGCACATCATATCGGATTAGATGTACACGATGTAGGACTGTATTCTAGAAATATAGAAGAAGGTATGGTGTTTACTTGCGAACCAGGAATTTACATACCAGAAGAAGGGATCGGATGTCGATTAGAAAATGATTACTTAATCACCAAAGATGGAAACATCAATTTAACAGAAGCGATGCCAATTGAAATTGATGAGATTGAAGCATTGATGAATTAAAAATTAGTATTAGAAATATCCATACGCATGTGAATCAGGTGTTTAGAAAAACCAACTTTTTCATACGCTCTAATAGCTGATGGATTAGAACTATAAACATCCAATCTAATCTCAGTTATATTTTTAGATTTACTCCAACTTAATAAAGCATCAACTATCAATTTGTTGTAACCATTTCCACGATGTTTTTCTGGCACAAACATAAACCCTAGATAGGCATGCTGATCATGTTTTAAATAGACTCTATCTTGTTTTATTTTTGCATATCCAGAAGCAACTAATTCATCATTGAGTTCTACAACATAAAGCACAGCTTCATCAGAATTGATAAAGTTCTCTAAATCATAGTACACAACTTTACCATCTTTAATGGTAACATCCATTGGACGTTCGGCATCTACCAATCCATCCATAAATGTATCTAAAACTGGTAGGTCTTCTTTTGTAGCAAGTCTAATAATTGGTTTCATAAATTAAGGAGTTAAATCAGCAACAACTTTCCATTCGTCGTCTATTTTTTTAAAGATAATCAGAAATACGCCATTGGCATTCCCTACGTTGCGTGTCAAATGATATTCACCCATAACATAATAGGATTTATCCTGAATTTGAGTAATATCATTTACTTTAAACTTCAACGTTCCAGTATGATCTGGAGTAGGATAATTTTTTTTGTAATTTGAAAATGTTTTGTTCCATCCATAGGCTATTTTACCACTGCTGCCATAAAATTTTAACGAATCAGATTTCCAATAGCCTTGCATATATCCTTCAATATCATGTTTAGATCAAGCTTTTTCTTGAGCCCTTAAAACTGCAATAACATCAGCTTTATCTTGTTTTTCAGTACTTGGTGTTTCGCAAGAGTAAAAAACGATAAAAGTGAAAAGAAGTACTAGTATTTTTTTCATGATAAATATTTTTAATAGAGGCCGATTATCAGCTTAGTTTTTAGTTGGTGTGATTGTAAATGAATATTTATATGTTTTGTTTGCTGGGATTGTATACTCTGGATGCACCAATCTTCCCCAAGAAGTATCACCCCCTACACCCATTTGTAAATAATCAATATTCCACTGAATAATGTTTCCAATTTTAATGTCAGCTCCATGTTTTGTAGTAACTGGCACCAACCCCGATGCAGATTGAGCACCTTCATCAGAATTAAAATCTAACTCTTTCATATTAAAAGGCCATACACTAGCGTTTAATAATTTTTGCCCGGTAGCTTTTAACTTTAAGTCTTTTGATGATACTTTCATCCAACGAACGTCTGTTTTATTTCCAGTTTCTTGTGGACGAGAATATACATGGAATTGCTTTGTTACTTTTCCAGAATAAATACCCAGTTTTTGCCCAGTTTTTCGATCCCAATAACTTTCTTCAGGTCCCTTTCCAAACCAAGAAACATCAGTGAAAGTTTTAGGTAGCGTTAAGTACATTCCCAATCTCGGAATATTAGGTAAGTCTTTTAGGTTAGGTTTAAAAGAGTATTTTATAGATAAAATTCCTTCATTACTAAGTGTATAATTGACAAAAACTAATGCTTCATTTTTAGGTAATACGTATTGTACTTTATAATTAACATGTCCATTTTCAAACATAGGTTTACTTACTAGTTTAGCATTATAATTATAAGTTGCATTTTGCCAAATCTTTGCCCATTTGTCCATGCCGTTGCCTAAATCATTATCTGTAGGTGGACGCCAAAAATTTGGTTTTATTGGATGATTTGTAATGGTTTTACCTTTATATTTCCAAGATGAAATTTCACCAGTTTTTGAATTAATTACAAATTGTGTATTGTTATTTTGAATAGAAATGTTGGTATTTGTGTCTGTAATTTGTAACGCATTATTTTTTTCTGTAGGATAATGAACTACAGCTCCAAATTTTAGAGGGAATTGATCCCAAGCAATCTCATGACCTTTAGGAATTAACTCTGTAGCTTCTTTTTGATGTAAACTTACTTCTAAATAATATTCGTTTTCTGGAATAAACATTTCAGGAATATCTCTAAATCGCATGTTTTTTGAAGACTGAGGTTTTATATCAATTGAAATTCCTTTTTTCTCAAATACTACTTTTCCGTTTTTTAAGATTCTAAATCGCAATTCTTTATCAGAAAAATCAGCAAAGAAATTCTTGTTAGTAATTTTTATGGTCTGATTTCCTAAATATCGAAACTGAACAGGTTCATAAACTTTTTTTACTTCTGATAAATGTGGATGTGGATTGCGATATGGATCTACCAATCCATTATTTAAAAAGTTACCATCTGTAGGTAAATCAGGATGATAATCATGACCATAAGCTAAGTAAGGTTTGCCATTTTTATCAGTATATTCTAAACTTTGATCTACCCAATCCCAAATAAAACCACCTTGTAAATTGTCGTATTTCTCGATAATGTTCCAATAATCTTGTAAGTTCCCGACAGAATTCCCCATAGCATGCGCATATTCAATCATAATCGATGGTTTGTCAGAATTTGATTTTCCATGGTTGATTAAATATTCTGGTTTTGGATACATAGGGCAATACAAATCCGTATAATCTTCTTTTCCTGCTGGTTCATATTGTACAATCCTATTATCATCTTGTTCTTTTAACCATTTGTAGGTCGTTCTAAAAACTTCACCTTCTCCAGCTTCATTTCCTAAAGACCAAGAATAAATTGAAACATGATTACGGTCTCTGTAATACATTCGTTTGGTACGCATCATATGAGCTGGTAACCAATTCATCTCATTTCCTATCTGCGTATTTTTGTTGATGGCTAACGGGTGACTTTCAATATTAGCTTCATCAACTACATATAATCCATATTTATCACATAAGTCTAACCAATATGGATCATTTGGATAATGTGCAGAACGTACAGCATTAATATTATTTTGCTTCATTAATTTGATGTCCTTTTCCATAGATGCTCTAGAAACAACATGTCCAGTAAACGGATCTGTTTCATGTCTATCTACTCCACGAATATAAATTGGTTTTCCATTAATTAATACTTGCGAGTTTTTTATTTCAACACGTTTAAATCCAACTTTCTTTTTTATGTATTGGTTATCTAGTGAGATTTGTAAATCATACAGATTAGGAGTTTCAGCTGACCAAGATTTTACATTTTTAATTGTTTTATCAATGTCGATGTTAAACGTTGCATTAGCTCGTATCTTAAATTGTATCAATTTTTGAAATTCATTTTCTAGACGAATCATTAATTCTTTAGAAACTTCTTTTTCTGTATTATTAGTTATAGTAACTGTGTTCTCTAATATTCCATTTTTGTATGAGTTATCTAGAGTTGTTTTAGCATGATAATCAGCGATAAACACTTTAGGTCTTGTGTATAGATAGACATCACGTTCAATTCCGCTCATTCGTAGCATATCTTGACTCTCTAAATAGCTTGCATCAGTCCAACGAAACATTTGTAAAGCAATTATATTTTCTCCTTCAATCAGATACTTAGTAACATTAAACTCGGCCGACGTTTTACTTCCTTGAGAATACCCAACATATTTACCATTGATATAAACATAAACAGCTTTAATTGCTTCGAAATGGAGGATAATATCCTCAGATAAAAAATCTTTATTTAAAGAGATTATTTTACGATAGGTGCCAACCGGATTGTATTCTTGTGGTACATTTGGCCATTTAGTGGTAAACGGATAACGCTCGTCTAAATAGATAGGTTTTCCAAAACCTTGAGTTTCCCAGTTCCCAGGAACCTGTATGTTTTTCCAATCAGCATCATCATACTCTAAATGATGAAAAGTTGTTGGTCTGTCATTCGGATTTTTAACCCAATGAAAATTCCATGTGCCATTCAAACTTAAAAACCGCTTTGAACGCTCTTTTTTAGAAATATCAGGGTTTTCAAAAGCAAAAAAACTTGCTCTAGGTGCTAATTTATTTTCTTCAAAGATTTGATGATTGTAATGATTCTTTTGTTCGGGTATTTTTGTCAATTCTTTTTGCTGACAGTTTGATAGTAAAAATACCAAGCAAATTAGAAATGTGATTTTTAGTTTCATCTACTTCTCAAAAATAAATTAGCAATTAGATTAATTATGACAACTACATGTAGGAATTGTAAAACTATTGGTCTTTAAATTAATAGGAACTCCTTGGTTGTAATTACCACTTTCCCAATAAAATTTCGTTCTTTTTTTAGTATAATTTCCAATTTCATTCATGGTATTTGTATCGTACAATCTACCATTAATCATGGTGTAAATAATAGATGTAGAATTTTGTATATTTTCTAAAGGATTTTTTTCTAGAACAATTAAATCTGCCAATTTTCCTTTTTCTAAAGAGCCGATTTCATCAGCAACACCAATGTAAGCAGCACCATTAATTGTTGCAGCTTTTAGCGCATTATGATTAGACATGCCTCCTTGTTGTAACATCCATAATTCCCAGTGAGCACCCAATCCTTGTAATTGTCCGTGAGCACCTAAATTTACTTTCACTCCAAGTTTAGATAAATTAGTAACAGATTTAGAAGTTAAAATATGTCCGTTAACATATTCTTCTTCTGGAACCATTATTCGATGTCTAGATCTTGGGTCAATAACATGTCGGGGTGTGTATTTTAACAATCTTTTATTTTCCCAAACATTAAAGTTTTGATACCATTGATACTCACCACTCATTCCGCCATAGTTTACAATTAACGTAGGCGTGTAACCAGTTTTGCTATTACTCCATAGAGTAAGTACATCTTTATATAATGGAGCAACGGGAATGTTATGTTCAATTCCTGTATGTCCATCAAAAATCATAGACATGTTAGAGTAGAAGTTAGAGCCACCTTCAGGGACTACATTCACTCCTAATTCTTTTGCAGCTTGCATGATTTGCTGACGTTGTTCTCTTCTTGGTTGATTGTAACTTTTAACAGATAAAGCACCAAATGCTTTGGTTCTTGCAACAGCAAAACGCGCATCTTCTAGATTATTTACAACCGCTTTAAAATCTCCTTCTGCTCCATATAAAATAAAGCCCGTAGAAAACATTCTTGGTCCCACTAAAGTTCCCTTACGTTGTAACTCTTCTAAGGTAAAAGCTGCTGCAGTATTTACAGAAGGATCATGAGATGTGGTAACTCCAAAAGCTAAATTTGCATAAAATTGCCAGTGTTTTTGTGTGCTTAATCCATTTCTAAAAGCACCAACATGTGCATGTACATCTACAATTCCTGGCATAATAGTTTTGCCTTTCATGTCGTATACTTTTGCATCCGATGGAATACGAATAGATTTGCCTATACGCTCTATCTTATTTTTGTGAATTACAATAGTTCCGTTTTCAATAATTTGATTTCCTTTCATGGTAATTAATCGAGCATTGGTAAAGGCAATTCTTCCGTTAGGAACATCCGATTTTGATGTTAAACCAATGTTGATACTATTCGATTTACCAGTAAGTAAATTGCTTTTGGCAAAAGGATTGGTTGTGTTATTTTGGATTGATTTTGTAAAATAGGCATCCCCTAAAGTCCAATGAATATCTTGACTATTGTTAGACCAATGCAAATTGATTCCTGCGTTTTTTGATAAGCTTTCTACCTTAAAAGAGCTGGTATTGCTGTCTAGGTTGATTTCACTTCCGTTGTGAACAAATGGCGCTACATACAGTTTATGAAGGTGAATAAAAGAAATCCATTTGTTGTCTTTACTCGGTACCAATTTATTTGCCAATCTAGATTTAAAATGACTTCTTTCATTTTTTCCATCTAAGTCCACACTTTTTAAACGTTTGGTTAAACCACCCATAAAAGAACCTCCTGTTTGAAAAAATACTCTTTTGTTATCTGCTGAAAACACAGGGAACTCACCATCGTCAGAAATTTTCTTAGCATTATGCCCATTGGCATCCATAATGTAAATACCTGTGTTTTTAGAATAGTCAAATCCTTGATCGCTATTACCACTTTCTTTTCTGTAGGTGATTTTAGTTCCTGTATTGTCAAACACTGGAGTTCTGTATATTCCTTTTTTTGTTGTAAGTTTCTGCAAATCACTACCATTAGTGTTTACTTTGTAAATTGCACCAAGATTTTCATCGTTCCAAGTAACAAATACAATAGATGTCCCGTCAGGCGAGAAACTAGCCTCGGCTTCTAAGTCGTTTAAGGTTGTTATTCTTTTTGGAGCTCCGTTTGGTAAATCTTTTTTATAGATATGACCTAGAGCAGTAAAAACAATTGATTTTCCGTTTGGCGATGTTTGCACATCTTTAATCATTTTAGAAGTAAACGTTTCTTGGAATACTTTTCTTTTTACTCGATGTGTTTTCGCTAGTTTTATTTTTTCATTTACCTGAAAAGGAATGTTGGTTACTTTTTTCGTTTTAATATTTATTTTGTTGATTTTTCCTCCGCTCCAAATAATAATGTCTTTATTGTTTTTTAACCAAGAAAAATGTGGATACACACCAAAAACTGCCCAAGCTTCTTGTTGGTCTTTAGACAATTCTTGGTATACTGGCCACTCTTTGCCAGTTGCTAATTCGTGAATGTATAAGATGGTTTTGGTTCTAACACGTTTAATAAAAGCTAATAGTTTGCCATCTTTAGAAATTACGGGTCTAGCGGCTCCACCAGGGCCACCGGTTATTTGCTTGGTTTTTCCTGTTTTAAAGTTGTATTGTTTAATTACATAAATCTGTTTATTTGGGTCTTTGTTGTACTGAAAATATCCTCCAGGATACATGTCTTCTGCATAATATAAATACTTGCCATCTGATGAGATTGATGGGTCGTTTACATCTTGTTGATCATTTTTTCTTTTAGTCAGTTTTAATCCAGCTGAACCAGATAATGGGTACTGCCACATTTCTCCTGCCCCAACTGAACGAGTAGATGTATAATGTTTACGAGCAACCAAAGACTTCCCATCTGGTGCCCAAACTGCATTATTTAATAACCTATATTTTTCTTTTGTGATAGATTTTGCATTTTTACCATCAACTGTCATTACCCAGATATTATTTCCACCTTCTGCATCACTTGTAAAAGAAATGTATTTTCCGTTTGGACTAAACCTAGGCTGAACTTCATATGCTAAACCACCACGTAATTGAGTAGCCTTACCTCCAGAAATTGGCATTGTGTAGATATCTCCTAACAAATCAAAAACAATAGTTTTTTCATCAGGGCTCACATCTAAGTTCATCCAAGTACCTTCATTGGTGTTTAAATTGAATGATTTGTATTTCCAGTCTTTATGTGGGTTATTTACATCCCATTTTGTGCTTTTTTTTGCAGACTTCTTTTGTGAAAAAGAAGTCATTGAAAAAGTAAGAGCTAATACTGCTAAAAGAATTTTATGCATAACTTTTCGATTTTAATTTTATGATTATAAATGTAAGATTTATATTTAACTAGGTAGTTGCATAAAATCTTCATTTAGTATTTTATTTAGGTAGAAGATTAATTCTTCTGCATTTTCTTTTGTAAAAATAATAGGAGGCTTAATTTTTAATACGTTGTAATCTGGTCCATCAGTACTCATTAATATTCCATGATCTTTCATTCTGTTTGCCAAATAATCTGTTTGAGCAGCTAGCGGATTTAAATCTCTATCTACCAATTCAATTCCTAAAAATAACCCTTGTCCCCTAACATCTCCTATAATTGGAAACTTTTTAGAAAGCTGTTGTAATTCTGATTTTAAAAACTCTCCAACCGATAAAGCATTTTCTTGCAATTTATCTCTTTTCACTGTTCGTAAAACTTCTGTAGCAATGGCACACGATACCGGATTTCCGCCAAACGTATTAAAATACTCCATTCCATTTGCAAATTTATCTGCTACTTCTTGTGTACATGCAACGGCAGCAACAGGGTGACCATTTCCTAAAGGCTTTCCGATAGTTACAATATCAGGAACTACATCATGTAATTGAAATCCCCAAAATGTTTTCCCCATTCGTCCACAACCAACTTGTACTTCATCAGAAATACAAATTCCGCCTGCTTGCCTAACCAACTTATATGCTTCTGCTAAGAATCCATCTGGTAATTCAATTTGTCCACCACAACTAATGATTGGTTCAATGATAAATCCGCCAACATTTCTTCCTTTTCCTTGAATGTTATGAATGCATTTTTGAACTTCTTTAGCATATTTGTTTGCGGTATTTTCTCCTCTGTATTTTCCTCTGAAAGCATCGGGTAATGGGAATATTTGTGTGTGTTCTGGAGCACCATTCCCGCCTTTTCCATCAAATTTATAGGATGAAATATCGATACACATATTGGCGTTTCCATGATAGCCAACCTCACTAGCGATGATATCTTTTGAATCTGTAACTGCTTTAACCATTCGAATGGCCAATTCATTAGCTTCACTACCAGAATTTACAAAATGCAACACATTTAATTCTTGAGGTAAAGTTTCTATCAATTCTTTAGCTAAGGCATTTATGTTCTCATGTAAATACCTAGAATTGGTATTGATTAAAGCCATTTGTCTTTGACCTGCTTTTACCACGTTATAATTTTCATGACCTACATGCGCTACATTATTAACAGTATCTAAATATTTATTTCCAAACTGATCCATTAAATATTGGCCTGCTCCGCGTACCATTTTTATGGGTGTTTTGTATTGCAGACTTAAACTTTTGCCTAGGTGTTGTTTTCTGTAGTTAATAATATCTTCATTAGAAACTTCATTTTTATTTAGAAGGCCTTCTGATTTGAACAACAAATTAGGGTCAGGACACACACTTTTCCAAACATCAATTTGACTCAAGTATGCAACTCCAGGAAAATCGATTTTATAATCAAATAAAGACAATAGTATTTGAAAGTGTAGGTGAGGAGCCCAATTTCCATTTTCGGGATAATTGGCTAATTCAACAATTTTTTCTCCTTTTAAAATGGTGTCTCCAACGTTGTGTTTCGTTGCACTTTCTATAGTGTTGTGTCCATATAATGTGTAGAAGTTAAAATCATTTATTGTATGTTTTAATACGACTAAACCACCATATTCTTTATCTCCTTCATCATTTATAGCAATTACAACTTCACCTTCTAGGATTGCATGAACTGGTGTATATTCTGGCAGCCAATAATCTATTCCTAAATGAATACTTCTACTTTCTTTACCAGAGTTTCCTACAGTATCATAAGCCGTAGAAGTATATAGTGCTCTAGGCTCTAAATAACCGCCAGCAATTATTTTTGATGGAACTTCTTTTTGCAGTTGCTCTATTTTAAATTGCAATACATCCAAATTATTGAAATCTTCTTGATGACCAATCCAATCACTAGAAACGCTCATGTCTATATGATGCGTTTCGTTTTTGTGAATCGTAGGAAATAAGTCAACTAAAGAAAAGGTGTTGTCAGATACCCAATTGTTAAATTGTTCTTCATTTGGATGAGCATTATAACCACATACTTCTCTAAAAGAATATTCAGCAAAATCTGGATGAATAGTTCGCCATTTCCTCAAAATATTCCAAGAAGGTTTTTCACTAATTAATAAATATTCATTGTCTGGCTCTGCAATTTTATTCATTGCTGATTTAGTTACAGAAATGACTAATCGCATCGCAATTGCATTGTATAAATGCGACAATTCTTTTTCTGTTAAAGGAAATGAACTATGATACCCTTTTACAATAGGAAGAGCTGCTTCTAATGGATTTGGGTGGTTAATTGTTGTGTAACAAGCAATGGCAACATCATTAATAATTTGTGTGTATACAGCATCTCCATAATCAATGGCTGCTTTTACAGTTGGGTTTATCAATTCTTCAGATACAATAACATTGTTGTCATTTGCATCATTGTGAACTACTGATTTTCTTAGTAAATCATAAGTTGATTTGTTTGACTCAAATAGTTTTTGGAAATAAGTTATCATCTCTTTTTCATCTCCAGAAAATAAATGAATATGGTTTTTAGTCCATAAAGATTGCGCAACGTCCCATTCAAATGCTCTCTTTGCTTCTTGGTGTTCAAACCCTTGTAAAGCTTTTGTTAGTAATCCGCATTGTTCTCCTAAGCTAAAACGTAAACTATCTAATTGTGGGTTTACAGAACTCCACACTCTTCCTGAAATCCAAGTTAATAACCGAACTTTTCTGTCATTTCCAAACTCATCTGTAATTGTTGAAATTGCTAGGTCTTTAACATCTTTAATAACTTTAGGAGCGATAATATTTTGCCCGTTAGCTTCTACATATTGTAGTAATTTTTGTTGAAAATCTAAGTAGTTTTCATTTTCGTTTGGACGAGAGATTTTTAAAATATACCCTTCAGAATTACTGGTTTTAATTCTAAAATTAAAGTCTATTTCTCCTGGCAACTCTGATGCAGTTCCTTTTATATGATATAGTCTGAAGAGAATTTCTTCAGCTTGTTGAGTTGATATTTTTATTTGATTATAATCCATTATTTTGAATTGTTCTCGATATAATTCCGTTTTCGGAATCACTCGAACTGACATTTATTCTTTTTGTAATAACATGATAATATGAGCAGCGCTCCAACTAAAATTCTGCGCATTTAATCCTTTACCTGTTAGTGGGTGATAATTTTCTCTAATTGATTTTCCTTTACCTAAAATACCTTCACCACCTTTTAATATTTGCATGGTAGCTTTATCTGCATCTTCATTAAAACCATAATTGCGTAAACTTTTAACACCAAAATACGCCTGATCTAGCCAATTTGGTCCACGCCAATACCCTTTTAATGGATTGAATTTTTCATGGTCTGCACTCATAGTTTGAAATGGAACTTTGGTAAAAAACTTTTTAGGATTTAACATTCTTTTTCTTACAGCTTCAGCTTGCTCTTGTGTTGCTGCTTTTGCCCAAAGTGCTGTCCACCCTTCACTTCCTTCTCCTTTAATAAATTGAGTTCCATCTAAATTTGTATCGTAAAACCATCCATCATTTGCGTCGTAGAATTGAGTTTGAATTTTAGTTTTTAAAATTGCTGCTTCTTGAGTAAATTTAGTAGCGTCATTTTCATTATTTAATGCAGTAGCTAATTGAGCTAAATATTTTTTTTCTGCATATAAATAAGCGTTTAAATCGACAGATTCTTGATCTATAGAATAGGCGTTTTTCCCATTTTTTACAATTTTAGAATTGTCAAAACGAATAGCATTATCCATTCCACTTTCCCATTTTGCAGCTACTAAGCTTCCATCTGTAGAACCATATTCACATAATCCATCTTGATCGTGATCTCTTTTTGCATACCAAAACTGATGATATAGTTTTAATTTTGGATACATGTATTTTACAAATTCAATATCATTATCCTTTTCGTAAATCTTTGCTACAGCCCAAGCTGATAAAGGTGGTTTAGTATCTCTATAATTATGATTTTCAATGGTTGTGTCTCTATACACACAGTCGGGAACAAACCCATCTGGGTTTTGAAATTCAAACATTAATTTGATTTGCTTTTTAGCTAAATCTGTATTGTAATACGATAAGCCAACTGAGTGTTTCCAAGAATCCCAAGACCAAAAGCCATTAAACCATTTATAATGATAACTTGGAAATAAACCTTCGTGCTTGATTTCTCCAGCAGGAATACGCCAATTGTTTTGCAATGTTAGTTGAGCTTTTGCCAATACTACAGCGTAGTTGTCATCTAAGAAATTCGATTTTCTATTTTCTATTATTGACTTTAATTGTAAGTTTTTTTCATTCTTTCTATTATTTAAAACAGTATTAAATGAGTTGTCTTTAATATTGTTTTTTTCAGTATCCCAAGAATACTCAGGGAAAATAAAAGTTTGAGAAATCGTAAATTCTTTGGTCTCGTTTGGTTCAAGAAAAACTCTATTTTTAATAGTAGTATAAATACTATCGCTAGCAATAATTTTTGTAGCTTCTGGAAAAACAATATGGCCGACGGCATTGGTTTTAGTTGATAGAATAGTTAGTTGGTTGTTTGTTGCTGAAAATGTCAGCACGTCGGCCAGTAATGGATTGTTTTTTATTTGATAGGTAATTGGAATTTTAGTTGTTCCAATATTCTTTATTGTTGTCTTTATTAGGCTAGTGTGTCCAGATAAAAAAACTAATTTTTGATGAAGCTCTAGCTTTTCAGAGGTATAGCTTTGCTCTAAATGACTGTTATAACTTTTACTTGTATGAGATTTCCAATTATTCTTATCAATTACCAAATTAGTTAACGCTGCACTAGACCAAACTCCGTTTTGTTGTGTCATTAAAAAAGGTCCGGTAAACCCAGTAATATTGGTTGAGTTTGGAATACTATATGCAAACCAAGCTCCTTGATCAGAGAACATTAATCCATTTTTGTCAAATTTTTTAGTTGGAGTAATCTGATAATTTAAAACGTCTTCACTAAATTTTAAATAGGATTGCTGTTCTTTTTCATTTGAACAACCCAAAAGAATACTAATAGCGAATAAATAAATAATTTTTTTCAATTTGTATGTTTTTAATTAATCACACTTAGTGTGTCATCGTAGTATAAATCCGTTTTTCATTGGGTCATTTGGGTCAATTAGAAATGTTTGCATTCCTGTAATATATGCAGTACCTTCTACTTGTGGAATTACTGCTGTAAATGGACCATAATCTTCTTCAGAAACAATTGAGCCTATAAAAACAGAGTCAGTAATACTTTCAATAGTCATCTTTTCTCCATAATCAATTTCTTTTCTTGCTTTATGAATGGCCATTCTTCCAGAAACTCCAGATCCAGTAGGACAACGATCAACTTCTCCTTCAGCAAAAATACACACATTTCTACTGTCATTTCCAGAAGCTTGTTTGTTGTTGTCAATAAAAATAGTTCCGTATAAAAAACTTAAATCGTTTTCAAATGGATGTAGAATTTCTTTGTCGGCTTTCATAACTGCATGTTTAATATCCATTCCCTTATTGATTAATGCTCTGTATGAATTTGGTGTCAAGTCAAAATCAAAATTATTTTTATCCATATCTACATAAGCATAAAAAGCACCACCATAAGCTAAATCATAAGTAACAGTTCCAACTCCTTCAACTTCTACTGTTCGATCTAATCCAACTACAAAACTAGGTACACAATGAAAACGGACTCCTGTTACTTTTCCATTCTTTACATTAGCATAAGAAGTAATTCTTCCACATGGAGCATCAATTTTTAGTATATTGTCTCCCTCTTGTACATCAATCCAGTTCATTTCAATAGCGAGTGTAGAAATGGCAATAATTGCATGTCCACACATGGTAGAATATCCTTCGTTATGTAAAAAAATAATTCCGAAATTACCATCTTCATCATTTGGAGGTAATAAAATACAACCATACATATCTGCATGCCCACGTGGTTCAAACATCAAAGCAGTACGTAAATAATCATAATTTTCTTTACAATACCTTCTGTAGTCTAAGACTGAACTCCCTTTTAATTCAGGAAATCCATCAACAATAACTCGTAGAGGTTCTCCACCAGTGTGCATATCTATAGTTTTGATTTGCAACCAATCTTTGTTTGGTGAAAATTTGGTTTTTGAAAGTATATTTTGATAGGTTCTACTCATCTGTAAATTTATTGTAATAATAGTTAGCAGCAGCCAAATCTTCTAAAGCATGACCCACAGATTTAAATACTGTAATTTCTTTTGCTGATTGTCTACCTGTTTTTTGATTTGCACATAACTGAAATAAATCTGCTTTTATTTCTTCTTCTTTTAGGGTTCCGTTTTTCAATGGAATAACAATATCTCCACTTTCATTTAATCCGCCTTGAAATGTATCAATAAACACAGATGCTTTAGAAATAGTTTCATCATCTGCTTCTCGCATGTCTTTTTTATAAGCTCCAACTAAATCAATATGCTGACCTTCTTTTAAATAGTTACCAAGAACTAATGGAGTTTTAGATAAAGTTGCACAAGAAACAATATCTACTTGGCTAATTTTATCTTCAATAGATTTTATGGCAGTAGTAGAAAAGTCTTCATGCTGTAATTGATTTTTAATCTCTTTTGCTTTGTCAAAGTTTCGTCCCCAGATAAATACATTTTTTATAGGTCTAACACTAGCGTGTGCTTTTATTAGATTGATAGAAAGTGCTCCAGTTCCAATCATTAATAAAGAATTAGCATCACTTTTAGATAAAAAAGAAGATGCTAATGCAGATGCTGCAGCAGTTCTCTTTACTGTTAAGCTTTTAGCTTCTAAAATTGCTTTGATTGATCCTTTAATTGCATCAAAATAAATGTAAGTCCCTTGAATTGAAGGCATATCAAATTGTCTATTTTCTGGGCTAACAGTTACAATTTTTACTCCAGCATTCTTACTTGGATTCCAAGCAGGCATTAGTAATAAAGTTGAATCTGCTTGAACTTTAGGGTTAGGGAAGTCATGATGATGACGCATAGGTACAATAACTTCATCAGAAGAAAAATGATTTTTTATTTCAGAAATTAACTCTTTAAAATGAGTGTTTTCTTCAATGAATTCAGAGCTAATTTGCTTGATGTTATCCATAGGCTAAAAATAAGTAAAAGGCTTGATATAATAGCATGCTAACTTGTATTAGCATAACATATGCGAATACTTGGTTAAAATACTATCATTTTGATTGGTTTACTTCTCTTTACCTAAATGTGTTTTAAAATGTAAATTAGATAGTGTACGTATAGTTTTGCTGTATTTCTTTGTAAATTTGTGTGAAATAAATGAACACAGAATGATTGTACAAGGAAATATAGTTGACATACAAAACAGAAGAGTCTTTAAAGGAGAAATAACTATTGAAAATGGAAAGATTTCTTCAGTTAAGGAATCTAATCATTCTGTAGAAAATTACATTCTACCTGGTTTTGTAGACGCTCATATTCATATAGAAAGCTCAATGTTGGTACCTTCTGAGTTTGCGAAATTGGCGGTATTACATGGTACAATAGCAACAGTTTCTGACCCACATGAAATTGCCAATGTATTGGGTGTGGAAGGTGTTGATTTTATGATAGAAAACGGAAAGAAAGTTCCGTTGAAATTTAATTTTGGAGCTCCTTCTTGTGTTCCTGCAACATCTTTTGAAAGTGCTGGTGCTGTTATTGATTCTGATGATATTAAACTAATGATGTCTAATCCAGATATTAAGTATTTAGCAGAAATGATGAATTACCCTGGTGTGCTGTTTGATGACGAAGAGGTTTTGAAAAAAATACAACATGCAAAAGATAATAATAAACCAATTGATGGTCATGCACCTGGATTAAGAGGAGATGCTATTACTAAATATATTTCGGCAGGAATTTCTACTGATCATGAATGTTTTACTTATGATGAAGGCTTAGAGAAACTTCAGAAAGGAATGAAGGTTATTATCCGTGAAGGAAGTGCAGCGAAGAATTTTGAAGCATTGATTGATTTACTTCCTGAGCATTTCGAAAACATGATGTTTTGTTCAGATGATAAACATCCAGATGATTTATTAGTCGGTCATATCAATCAATTGTGTGAAAGAGCCATTGCTAAAGGAATGGATGTATTTAAGGTATTGCAAGTAGCTTGTGTAAATCCAGTAAACCATTATAAGTTAGATGTAGGATTGTTAAAAGAAGGAGATGATGCAGACTTTATTATTATTGAAGATCTCGAAAAATTTAATGTACTACAAACCTATATTAATGGGGTTTTAGTTGCTGAAAATGGTAAATCGTTTATCAAATCAGTTGATTTTGAAGTATTGAATAATTTTAATACTGACTTTAAAAAAGTTGAAGATTTTGCATACCAATCTTCAGCAGAAAAAATACGAGTAATTGAAGCGCTGGATGGAGAATTGGTTACTAATGAAATTGAAGAAAACTCATTAATTGAAAAAGGAAATTTGGTTTCAGACATTCAAAATGATGTGTTGAAAATGACGGTGGTTAATCGCTATAAAAATGTAGTGCCATCAATCGCATTTATTAAAAATTTTGGATTAAAAGAAGGTGCTATAGCTAGTTCAGTTGGGCACGATTCTCATAATATTATTGCTGTTGGAGTCTCTGATGAAGTCATTTGTAAAGCGGTGAACCTATTGATTGAAAATAGAGGAGGAGTGTGCGCTGTTTCTAATACAGAAGAAAAAGTGGTGCCTCTTCCTGTAGCTGGTATTATGTCTGATAAAAGTGGAGTAGAAGTAGGAAATGCTTATGCAGTGTTAGACAAAATGGCAAAAGAAATGGGAAGTCAATTAAGAGCACCCTATATGAGTTTATCGTTTATGGCCTTATTGGTAATTCCGTCTTTAAAATTAAGTGACAAAGGATTGTTTAATGGTGATTCTTTTCAGTTTACTTCTTTAGAAATTTAATTAAATCACTTCGAGGTATAGCTTGCATTTACTTTCCTCTCCAGGATAGCTAATTAATCTGTTATATTCAAAACCTAGTTTTTTTAACAAGTTCCCAGAACGCTCATTATTTACATTGGTAATGGCAGCTAGTTGGGCAATACCTAGCACTGTTTTTGCGTGTTTTTTTACAGTAATACTCGCTTCGATAGCATATCCTTTTCCTCTAAATTGTGCTAAAAATGCATAGCCAATATCTACATAATCCATCCAATCTCGCTTTATCAGTCCACACATGCCTATCGGCGTTTTACTGTCTTTTAAACGAACAATATAAAAACCAAATCCTAATTTTTGATAGGTTGGTATAATTTTGTTTAGCAAATAATTTTCTGCATCATGTATGGTATGTATTTGCCTGTCTCCAATATATTGTTTCCAATCAGGTTCATTAACTAATTCATAAAAAAAAGACGCATCATTTTTTGTAAATTCTTCTAGTAATAAACGATTAGATTTTAATTCCATGTGCTAAAAGTAAGTAGATAAATTTAAAAATGTACTTTTGTGCAACTAAAAAAATATCATGAGTTTATTACAAGATTTAGAGACTAGAAGTGGAAATCAATGCGAATTATGTACAGTAACAAATAATTTATCGGTTTATGAAGTAAAGCCTGTCTCAACTGGTGGAGTAGATGGAAGTGTATTAGCTTGTGATACTTGTGTAAATCAGATTGAAAACCCTGAAACAACAGATGTAAATCATTGGCGTTGTTTAAATGATGCTATGTGGAGCGAATATAGGGCGGTAAAAGTATTGGCTTGGAGGATGTTACACCGCTTAAAAAAAGAAGGTTGGCCACAAGATTTACTAGATATGATGTATTTAGAAGACGAAGAGCTTCGTTTTGCCGAGGCTACTGGTGAGCATTTAGACGAAAGTGAGAAAGTAGTTCATAGAGATGTAAACGGAACTATCTTACAAGCTGGAGATTCAGTGGTTTTGATTAAAGATTTAAAAGTTAAAGGTTCTAGTATGGTTGCCAAACAAGGAACAGCAGTTCGAAGAATTTCTTTAGATAGAGAAAATGCTAAATATATTGAAGGTAAAGTTGGTGCTACTCAAATAGTAATTATTACTGATTACGTAAAAAAAATGTCTGATAAAGAATAGTTATCAGACATTAAAAATATTACAACATTTTTTGTTGTTTCTTATAAAAAGCATCTGCTTGTAATTGCATTAATTCGCGAGCTTTTTTCCTTTTATAAGTGTACAATTCATCTTCTTCAGAGATATCGTCATATACTTTTTTATTGATGATGACATCGGTCTCTAGCATTTTATTTCGCTGATCTACTTTTTGAGCTACCCAATTTTTAATAGCGGTTTCTCTGTCTTCTAACTTAAAGTCATACTCACCTTTTGGTGCAATTAATTTTGCAAAAATAGGAGAAGTTTCAATGGCTAAGAACAGCAGAAAAATAAAAAGAGAAGGAGCTAACGGAAGTTTACCTAATGCATTTACTCTAGCCATAAGTCCGTCAAAACTACTAATAATAGGCTGTGTTTTTATTTCAGATTTTTTCTGCTCTGCTAGCAACAGCTGAATGGTTGTTTCTTTATCTTTTATTTTTTGAGTATTTGTAGCTTTTAGTTCCTTTAATGCTGCTAAAGCGGCATCGTGTTTTTGTCTTTTTTCTGCATATACGGGGCCTTTGCCTACTAACAATGTTCCTTTACGCCCTTCTGCTTCGGCAATATAGGTTTCGTATAAGGCATTAGTTTCTTTTTCTTTGGAAGTGATTTCGTTTTTTAAAGTATTTATTTCTTGTTTTAAACTTTCTATTTTAGGTGTAAATTGTTCCGCAATTTGAGCTTTATTGTCTAGCGTCATTTGGTTTTTTTCTACTAACAACACCTGATTGATTTCCTTTTCAAATAACTTTAACTCTAAAGGTTTAGAAATTACAACTGCTATGATTATTGCCAATATAATTCTTGGTGTAGCTTGTACTAATTCTTTCCATTTATGTGCTCTTTTTTTGATGGTTGATACAATAAAACGGTCTAAATTAAAAATTAACAAACCCCAAATAATTCCGAAGATTACAGCAATAAAGTAGTTGTCAAATACTGTATATAATGCATAACTAGATGCAATAAAAGCCATTATAGCAGTAAAAAAAACAGTGGCTCCTATACCAACATATTTATTTTGTTCGCCATCAGAGCAATCATCAATGATCATAGAATCTGCCCCCGAACACATCAAGAAAAAGCGTTTTAACATAGTAAAGAATAAAAAAAGTTACCCTATTAGAACGCTTTTTTACTAAATATGTTACATAAATAGATAGATAAAATGTATAAATGTTTTTCTTTAGCCTATAACAAGAAAAGCCACTCAGATGAGCGGCTTTTTGTTAGTTTTTTGTAGTAATGTAGATTTTGTAAATAGCTCCTTTTTGAACGCTTAATTTTTTAATTTTATTAAAATTTAAGCGGTTAATTTTTCTTTCAGAGACTTTCTTATTATTGATGTAGTACTCTTTTTTTAGATTAGATTTTTGAATACTTTGTAAGTTGATAATTCTATCTTCAACTTCTTTTTCGTTTTCAGTAATTTCTACTATTTCTGGAACTTCAATTACCTCAGGCTGTTCTTTAACCTCTTCTATCTCTTCAACTTCTTCTATCTCTTCAATTTCATTTACGTCTTCAATAACCTCTTCTATAATTTCTACTTCAGGTTCTTCAACAATTTCTTCTTTGTTTGTTTTGTCTATTACTTTAATTGATAGGGGATTATTGTTTTTTCTTGATTTTTTATTTTTAGATTTTTCTTCAATAACCTTTATTTTTATAGGTTTTTGAGTTTTTGTATAAGTAGCTATCACTAAAGAAGGTTTTGTTACTTGTTTCTTTTGTGTTGGAGTCATATCATCATATAGTTTTTTTAAATAAATAACATTAGCTTTTCTATTTTTACTTGTTCTTTTTATTCTTGCAGCTAATCTTTTGTATGTAAAAATAGTATCCATTGGCGGCGGTTGACGAAAGTATTTTTCATCGATATTTATATTATAAATACCATAACGCATTAGTATATTTTTAATAGCCTTTACATCTTCTTTTTTAGTTCTTTTGTCAATGTTGATAAAAATAGCCGCTTTGTTTTTATCAATGTTCATTTTATTTAAAGTACTTTTTAAATTGCCAGCATTAGCTATGATACCGCTATTAATTAATAATTTTCCGTTTTCATTGATACCAATTTTTACAACATTTTTAGACTCTTGTTTTTCTTTCTCTTGTAGTTTTTTATGGTATGATTTTGTATACATACTAATTTGATATTCTTGCGGAAACCTTTTACTTCTTGCATTTTTATACACATAGCTTACAGAATAGTAAGAAAAATCTGTATTCTTGTAGTTGTTAAGTATACTATTTTCGACTACTTTTTCGTTAATCCAGAGGGCAAAATTTCTTTTGTTTTTCCAAGAGTTAAATTGTGCCATACTTGGTGTTTTAGTCTTGAAAAAAACTGGTGGTTTAGGTGGAATTATGTTAAAAATACTTTCAACAGTGTCCTGTTGTGTTTTAGACATTTTTTTATACAATGCCTGCATTCTTTCTACATCTTTTTGCTTGTAAATCTTTGTGCTTTTACCAGATTTTAGAAGTGCTTTGTATTCTGTCATTTCTTTTTTAGAAATGCCTTTTTCTTGTTTTTCAGTTTTGTTAAAAAAAGAGGTGCCTTTTAGAAAATTATTGCTCGTATTTTCATCAGGTTTGTAATTTATATATAAATTATACTCAATACTTTTTCTTGGAGATACTTTGTCAAAATCTTTTGTTAGACTATTTCTTTTTAGGTCAGTATAGAATGTATATCCCGAATGATTTATAAAGGTTTCTCCTGGGTTTAAGTGAGGTAATTCTTTTCTAAATGGTACCTTATGTCCATTAACTTTAAATACTATTGTATAGTCTTTAGAATAAATTTTATCCTTTCCGTTATTTTTGATTGTATAAGAATACATAATACCATTATGTGAAGTTTTACTTTCATTAACTTTAACAATCCTAATATCTTTATTAAGAATGTAATTTTTCTCAGTTGTTGTTGGCTTTTCAATATTACTTTTTTCTTTTGCTTCTACTCTTTGTGCAAAAGCAACGATTGATAGAACAGTAATTGGAATTACCAATAATTTTTTTAGTAAAATTTTTGTCTTAGAGTTAGGTGTTGTCATCATAATTAGTCTTTTTTTAGTGAGTGAATAATTAATATTACTGGCTAATTGAATATGGTTTTTCTGAGCAACTGTATTTAATAATAAGTATTGATACTCAGTGATATTTTTGTGCGATTTAAGTACAGCGTCATCGGCAAGAAATTCATGATTTAACCGAATAGCCTTTTTGTATAACCTAAAAATTGGATGAAACCAGAACAGGTTTTGTAGTATCTCTATAAACAAAATGTCTAAAGAATGTTTTTGTTCTACATGAGCTAATTCGTGTGTAAGTATCTGTTGCTTTACACCATCTGTTTGGTATTCTTTTTTATTAATAAAAATGTAATGTAAAAATGTATGTGGCAATACTTTTTCTTTTATCAACACTACCGTTGCTGTAAAGTAATTGACCTTTTTGTTTTGTTTAATTTTTTGTAGGATAATA
This sequence comes from Flavobacteriaceae bacterium, assembly GCA_013373385.1. Taxonomy (GTDB): domain Bacteria; phylum Bacteroidota; class Bacteroidia; order Flavobacteriales; family Flavobacteriaceae; genus Polaribacter. The sequence goes on along the minus strand of JABXHX010000020.1, from coordinate 5,299 downwards.
ACTATTTTTTTTCCTAGTAAAATAAATAAGATGGCACTGATTAACACATACGCTAAAGTGATGTAGGTAGCATAATCAATTTCTTTTACAGGAATTATTTCTTCTAATACAATTGCACTATTTACGTTTACGGGTTCTTGTGTAAACACAATAGGCTCTGTAAATGCAGAAACCTCTGGAGCTATTGTAATTATAAAGCTAGGGACTAATAAAGAAAACACAATGCTACTCAATAAAAAGAATCGATTAAAACGATGCATTTTTTCTTTTTCTAATACCCAATGATAAAAGCCCAACAGCAATACCAAACAAACGGTAGATTTTAAAATATAGACAAGCATTTTATTTCTTTTTTATTTGTTGATCTATAAGTGCGCGTAACTCTTCTAACTCTTCTTTAGACATATTTGTTTCTGAAGTAAAAAATGATGCAAACTGTGTGGCAGAATCATTAAAAAAATGCTTAATCAATCCGTTTACATGTTTAGAAAAATAATCGGTTTTTTTAACCAAAGGATAATATTCTCTAGACTTACCATACAGTGTATAATCTATAAAACCTTTGTCTTTCATTCTTTTTAACAAAGTAGCAACGGTAGTGGTTGCTGGTTTAGGTGTTGCAAAATCTTCTAGTAAATCTTTTAGAAAGGCCTTTTTACGTTTCCATAAAAATTGCATAAGTTGTTCTTCTGATTTTGATAGTTGCATTGTTCTACGTTTTTAGATTATGTTCTACAAATATAGAATAAAAAAATAATTCTACAAATGTAGAGTTAAAATATTCAATTCTTTTTTTACATTTGTTGATATCAAAAAATAAACCAGTAATAAATTAAGAATGAAAAGAGTATTATTAATAGTAAGTATAATATTGATTGCTTCTTGCGCGCCAAAGAAATTCAATAAAAAATGGTTAAAGACTCAAGCACCAACAACATTTAAAGCTAGATTTGAAACTACTCAAGGTAATTTTGATATTGTTGCAAGAAGAGCTTGGTCTCCTAAAGGCGTAGATAGACTGTACCAATTGATTAAATACGGATATTATGATGATGTAGCTATATTTAGAGTAGTGCCTAATTTTGTGGCACAATTCGGAATTCACAACGACTCACTAATAAATGCTAGTTGGGTTAAAGGGATTGATGATGAACCTGTATTAGCAAAAAATGCTGCAATGACAATTTCTTTTGCTCGTGGCGGACAAAGAACAAGATCTAATCAACTATTTATTAATTTAAAAGATAACCATCGTTTAGATGAGATTGAATATTCTGGTGTCAAAGGTTTTCCGGTTGTTGCTAAAGTAATTGCAGGAAAAGAGGTTGTTTTAAAATTTTATGATGAATATGGAGATAAGCTGGGCAGAAATCAAGATTCAATAACAAAATTTGGAAATAAATTTTTACGAGAAAAATACCCAAAAGTAGATTATATCAAAAAAGCATATGTTATCAAGTAGTAATACAAGAATCATAAAAAAAACCGCTCTAATGAGCGGCTTTTTTACTATTTAAAATTTGCTAAATCAAATTCTTTCGGAGGTGTTTCTCCACGTAAATGCGTTACAAAATAGTCCCAACGTTTTCGAGTCATATAATTGGTCATATCTCCATACCCATGTCTTTTATTCGGAAATAAGATCATGTCAAAATCCTTATTGGCTTTAATCAAAGCTTCTACAACCAACATGGTGTTAGATGGCGGAACGTTATTGTCCATAGAACCATGTGTAATAAGTAACTTTCCTTTTAAATTACCAGCAATTAATTGATTTGCTTGATTGTCATAATTCGTAGTTCCATCTCCTTTGCCTTCAATATTTCCTTCTACTAACAAGCCTTGCCACTTTTCTCCCCAATCTGCTTCATAGTTTCTGTTATCGTGATTTCCAGCTCCAGAAACAGCAACATCATAAAAGTCTGGATAAGCAAATACAGCTCTAGTAGAGGCAAAACCACCACCAGAATGTCCCCAAATTCCTACGCGCTCAATATCCATTCCTTTGTATGTTTTAGCCAATTGCTTAATAGTTGTAATATTATCTGGTAATCCATTATCACCCATATTACCATAATATGCATCGTGGAAAGATTTTGATCTTGCTGGAGTTCCCATAGCATCAACAGCCACAACTACAAAGCCTAATTCTGCTACCGCTTGAAAATCTCTCCAAACAGGTCTAAACCCGTAATAACCAACGCTACCAGATTGTGGTCCAGGGTAGATGTAATTTAAAACTGGGTATTTTTTACTTTCATTATAATGCGATGGTAAAAATAGCACACCGTATAAATCTGTTTTGTTATCTCTTGCCTTGGTGTTAAATTCAATCGGAGCAATCCATCCCTCGGCTTTTAATGCTGTGATATCTCCACTTTCTAAATCAGCTATTTTGTCTCCGTTTCTATTTCTCAATACAGAAATAGGTGCAGTAGAAGTTGTAGAGTACGTATCTACAAAAAATGAATTGTTAGGAGAAAAACTGATTGCATGATGCCCTTTATCTGGAGTTAAATTGGTGAAGCCTTTACCGTCAAAATTTACTTTATATAAATAATCATGGTATGGGTTTCCTGCTTCTTTTCCTCCAGCAGTAAAGAAAATTTCTCTTGATTTTTCGTCAATATGTCTTATTTGTTTTACAATCCAATCACCAGAAGTAATTTGATTTTTTAATTTCTTGGTTGATAAATCATACAAATACAAATGTCCCCAATTAGATTTTTCTGAATACCAAATAAATTCATTCGAATCAAATAATACCCTCCAGTTTTCAGCATTTACACCAGATTCATAATAAGTATCTACCACTTCTTTATGGATAGAGGTTACTTTACCAGTTTTTGCATCTGCGATTTGTAAGTGTGCTTCTTTATGGTCTCTTGAGCCAGAAACAAAAGCAAACTGTGTTCCTTCTTTATTCCATTGGGCGTCAAGCAATACACCGCCACGACCAGCAATATGGTCTGTAGTTGTGCCTCTTTGTAAGTCTTTGCCCATTTGTAAGCGAACTGTTTTTGGTCTTGCTCCCAAATGAATGATTACGCGTTCTATGGTAAAAATTGTTTTATCTCCTGGCAACGGATGTCTCCATGCTTCTAATTTTTGGTGACCTACATTGGTAGAGGTTAAATACATCATACCAACCCCTCTAGCATCTTGCTGAAAAGTTGCTATTTTATCAGAATTTGGTGACCATTTTAACACGGCATTGTCAGATTTAATCCACCCAGCATTGTTGGTAGCATAACCATAATCTTCTTTGCCATCAAAAGTAAGTTGTGTTTTTTTATTGGTTTCTAAATCTCTTACCCAAAGATTATAATTGTCTATATAAGCGGCTAATTTACCGTTGGGGGAAACGTGTTCATTTCTTTTGGCTTTAGAGGGTTTTCTTTTTGGCGCCTTATAATCTTTTAAGACCTTTTTTTCTGCTGTTTTTGGGTTTACAGAAACATATTCCGTTCCGTCTTTTGTTCTTTTAGCATAGATTAATTCATCTTCGTCATTCCATTTTTGTGAAATGATTTGATTATGAACCTTGCTATACCAACTTCGTTGCATGAATTTGGCAGCATTTTTATAATGGTTTTCGGTAAGTTGCTTTTTTTCTTGTGATGTGTTACAGCTTGCAAAAAGCAGTAAGGCAACTGTTACAATACTCAGTTTTTGAAGTAAATGTTTCATTTTTGGTTGCGTTTAAATTAGTTTGTGTAAATGTATTTTTATCTGAGTTTTTTGTGAGTTAAAAAACAGTTAATTATTTTGTTTTTAATTCTGTAAAATACTTGTAAAATAACGGAATGGTTTCAATTCCCTTTAAATAATTAAAAATTCCAAAATGTTCATTTGGTGAATGTATCGCGTCAGAGTCTAAACCAAATCCCATTAAAATTGTTTTACTTTTTAATTCTTGTTCAAACAAAGCAACAATTGGAATGCTTCCTCCACTTCTTTGCGGAATTGGTGTTTTTCCAAAAGTGTCTTTATAAGCCATACTCGCAGCTTTGTAGCCATCAAAATTTGTTGGTGTAACGTAACCTTGTCCGCCGTGATGTGGTGTTACCACAACTGTTACTCCATCTGGAGCAATACTCTCAAAGTGTGTTTTGAATAGTTGTGTAATTTCTTTCCAATCTTGATTTGGTACCAATCGCATAGATATTTTTGCAAAGGCTTTTGAAGGGATTACCGTTTTTGCTCCTTCACCAATATAGCCTCCCCAAACTCCGTTAACATCTAGGGTTGGTCTAATTGAATTACGTTCATTTGTAGAATATCCATTCTCTCCATATACTGCATCAATGTCAAGAGCTTTTTTATAAGCTTCTAAAGAAAAAGGAGCTTTTGCCATTTGGGCTCTTTCTTCTTTAGACAGTTCTTCTACTTTATCATAAAAACCTGGAATGGTAATATGATTGTTTTCATCATGCAGAGATGCAATCATTTTAGTTAAAATATTGATTGGATTGGCTACAGCTCCACCATATAAGCCAGAGTGTAAATCTCTATTTGGACCTGTTACTTCAACTTCTACATAGCTTAAACCTCTTAATCCTGTGGTGATAGACGGAATGTCATTGGCAATCATTCCTGTATCAGAAATTAGGATAACATCGTTTGCTAGTTTTTCTTGATTATGCTTTACAAACCAACTTAAACTCTCTGAGCCGACCTCTTCTTCTCCTTCTATCATGAACTTTACGTTACAAGGTAGGTTATCAGTAGTTGTCATATATTCTAACGCTTTTACGTGCATGTACATTTGCCCTTTGTCATCACAAGCGCCACGGGCAAAAATAGCTCCCAGAGGGTGTAGCTCTGTTTTTTTGATAACAGGTTCAAATGGAGGAGAATCCCATAAATCGATAGGATCTGCTGGCTGTACATCATAATGACCGTACACTAATACAGTGGGTAGGTTGGTGTCAATTATTTTTTCTCCATAGACTATAGGGTACCCAGGAGTTTCGCAAATTTCAACATGCTTACAACCTGCTTTTTCTAATGATGATTTAACGGCATCAGCAGTATTTAATACATCTTGATTAAACGCGGGATCTGCACTAATAGACGGAATTTTCAACAATTCTATTAGCTCTTCTATAAATCTATTTTTATGCTTTTCAATATAATCTTTAATGTCGCTCATAATTTTATTTTGATGAATAACCAAAAATACTAAAATTCCTAAAGAACTTCTTTGCAATTTCTCAGTAATGTTTATATTTGCAGTCCTTTTGCAGGTGTGGTGGAATTGGTAGACACGCTAGACTTAGGATCTAGTGCCGCGAGG
>JABXHX010000077.1 GCA_013373385.1 Flavobacteriaceae bacterium | reverse complement strand
TGTAAGCTTCCCCTAATTAGAACTGTTTATATTTCTAATCTATTCAAATTTATTGTTTTTAAATCAAAAGGGGCTAGCCCCTTTTGATTTAATTTTCGCATATTTTATTGGTGGCATATTTTCTAGGGCGTCATGTGGTCTAAAATGGTTATAATCATGCATCCAAATTTGCGTTTGTTCTCTAACCTGTTCTAAAGACTCAAAAATATATTTATCTAAAACACCTCGCCTAAAGCTGCCATTAAATCGTTCTATAAATGCATTTTGAGTAGGTTTCCCAGGCTCTATATATTTAAACTCTATATCATGCATTAGACTCCAATTTGCTGTTATATTTGCTATAAATTCTGGACCATTATCCATTCTTATACGTTTTGGCTTACCTCTTTTATTTATCAAGTGATTAAGTACCCAAATAATACGATTACTTGGTAATGAGTAATCTATTTCTATAAAAAGCACTTCTCTATTGTAGTCATCAATAACATTAAAGCCTCTAAAACGTGTCTTATTATCCAAGACATCGGTGACAAAATCCATACTCCAAGTATGATTTATAGTCTGTGGAACTTCTAAGGGTTCTTTTACTCTGGCTGGTAAACGCTTTTTTACTTTTCGTCTTAATGATAATCCTAAGGCTTTATAAACACGATGAACGCGTTTGTGATTCCACAGTTTTCCTTCATTGCGTAAACGGTTGTAAGCCTTCCAAAAGCCTTCCTCTGAGTGTTGCTCTGCTTTTTCTTGTAAAGCTTGCTCTATCTCTGTATCATCAGTTACCTGTGGTTTATAATAATAAACACTTTTACTCATATTTAAAACACGGCACGCCCTACTAATACCATAATGAATAAGCTGTTTCGCTATTATACGCTTACGACAGGGCTTTATAGCTTTTTTTCTATAATCTCTTTCGCCATTTGATGGTCTAAGGCTAGGGTAGCATACATCTGTTTGAGTTTGCGATTTTCGTCTTCTAATGACTTTAACCGCTTAAGTTCCTTAGAACTCATACCTGCATACTTAGAACGCCATTTGTAAAAAGCTGCGGAACTAACACCATGGTCTCTGGTAATATCATGAACAGATTTACCGTTTTCAAACTCTTTTAAAATCTTCGCGATTTGCAGCGGACTGAACTTACTTTTTCTCATAATTACTGTTTAAAATTAATACTTTTATTCTACTTTTAAACAGTTCGGTTTTTAGGGAAGCTTACACTTACTCTTAAAGAAGTAGAAAAACATATTAAAGAAAAAGGACATTTAAAAGATATTCCGAGTGCTAAAGAAGTTGAAAAAAATGGAATTTTCCTTGGAGAAATGGATTCTAAATTACTTCAAAAAATAGAAGAACTTACCCTTTACACTATTCAACAACAAAAAGAAATTAATACTCAAAAAGAAAAGGTTAAAAAACTTGAAAAAGAAAATGAATCTTTAAAAAAGATGAATTTAAAACTTCTTGAATTACAAAAGAGATTGGAAAAGTTAGAAAAAAAATAAAAAGCATCAACTTTTTTATCTCTCGAAAAATCTTACTTTTATGGTACGGGATAAGTAAAGAAGAAGTATATGACTATTCTCCTTCATTGGTTGATACATTTGCGTTGATTTGGCCAAATCCAGAAGAACATTCAAAGGAAGACTATAAAAGTAAAGTGCAATTAATAATAAGTAAAATTCATACTGCAGTTAACACATAAAAACTACAGCCAACACCGGCTATAGTTCATTGCTTCTGACTTTCCTCTCGGAAAGTCCTCGCAAATTTGCTATCTTCGGTTTACGGCGGAAAATCCTCGTGGATTTTCACGCAACGAAACCATAGCCCAAAACGTTACCACCAATTTTAAAAAACATGAAAACGATGAAAATAAACACTTTAATTCTAACATCATTTTTTATAATAACCTTTAGTGATTCATACTCACAGACTATAATTAATGATTTACAACAACTCGAATCATATCACGGAGATGATTACGTTTATCTAAAAGGATATATTACACATGGAGATAATGGACGTGGATATTATCTACTAAAAGATACAAATCTATCTTCTAATAATGGAACTATTTTTAATTCACCTATTCCTACAAAAAAATGGTTTAGAGTCTATGATGGAAAAATCAACATAAATTGGTTTAAATCAAATGGTAATATATCAGACAGGTTAGCCATAAATAAAGCCATTCAATATGCTATAAGCCAAAACAAGAATATCTATATCCCTGATGGAGAGTATTTTATACATAATGATGAATTTATAAATATTGAGAATATAAATTCTTTGAGTATTACTGGTGAAGGAGAGAGAACTGTTTTAAATGTAAATACAGGGTATCAAAGTGTTTTTAAGATTAATTCCAGTTCTAACATTACGATTTCAAATCTCAAAATAAAAGGTACAAGAGACTCTGGTGTTGCTATATCAAACAATTCTGAATCAATTAAATTATCTAAAATTACATTTGAGCAATTGTCGTCTGCAAGTATTCTTTTATTCGATTGTTCTAAAATACAAATACAAGAATGCGTGTTTTTAAATACTGCTTATCAAATTCTTCAAAGATCTGGACATTCTTCAGATGATGTATTGGTGAATCAATGTATCTCTAGAAATTGTAAAAATGATTTCATTGAATTAGACAGTGAAAAAGAAGCTCCTTCCAAAAATTGGGTAATTACGAATAATCTGGTTAAAAACATTGGATTGGACTCTTCAGACTCAACGAGAGTGGAATCTAGATTTATTGGAGTTACGAATACAGATGGTATCTTGATAAGTAATAATACAATCGAAAATACTGCTGGCGATGCAACATTTCATTTTGAAGGATTTACGGGTAAAGTTATAATAACAAATAATATAATTAAAAACCCACATGGAAGATATGGTAGATTAATTTTTAACATTGGAGGTAATAGTATTGCTACTTCCAAAAGGCATATCAATTTTTCAAATAACTATGTTGAGATCAATAAGAGTTTTCTAGATGACTCTGATAAGCTAATTATTTCATCTGATATAGACTCTACCAGAATGAATATAAAAGATAATATTTTTGTCAACAATTCAAATGATACGAATATAAATTTAATTGCAAAATCAGAAACAAAAGAGCTTTGGAATATTTTTGGCAATGAATTCAAAAATTTTAATACAGCTATAAGTTTAGGGAAAAATTCAGGTCATACTTACATAGCACAAAACCGTTTTTTAAATTGTACTAATGGCATTAAGGTTTCAGAAAGAGCAGATGGAAATTCTTCATTATCTGTTGAAAATAATTCATTTAAAAACATAAATAATGTATATAATGATATCTACAGGAAAATAAATATTCTAAAGTTTACAGGAAATATTCTAAATAATTCAATGATTGATTTAAATATGAATCTTTTACAAGGAAATATTTTTATTGCGTCAAATACAACTTACAAAGATTATCAGCAAGTTGAAAATATTCAAAAAGGAGTTGAGACACAAATATTCAAAATCAACGATAAGAATTATAATATTCTATGTTGGATAGAAATTTCTTCACCAGGAGCAGCAGATACTGTCAAAGATTTGGTTAGATTTACTAGACATCATATGTACTTAAATGTTTATGGAAATAAAGTTGAAATTGTTTCTCGACATAGAACTGGAGTATACCCTGAACCAATTTATAACATCGATGAAAATGGATTAAACGTAACAATAAACGGAAATAACATTGGACCTTTCAAAACCGATGTTAGGGTAATCAATAGTAAGAATTAAAAAGGTGGTAACATCGTGTATAATTCATTGTGGCGGAATTTTCCAAT
>JABXHX010000018.1 GCA_013373385.1 Flavobacteriaceae bacterium | reverse complement strand
GTTGATTTTTCCACAACCAAATCATACACAAAAACGTTGTATGCAAGCTAAAAAAACGAATTCCTATTAATGATTTTAACTATAAAAGAAAGCTACAATCGACCATTTGAATTTATTCCAAAAACAATTTTGTGGATTATCAAACATCGAGATTTAGATAAAAATAAAGACAATTTAATTGGAATAAATTCTTCAATTATTCTCAATTTGACATCTTTAATTGAATCGTTTAATAAAGAGCTTATGATTAGTTGGATTAAGAACCATCTATCAGAATCAAAACCTGAAAATGAAAATGAACCTGAAAATGATGAAATGCCAAATTGGGATATATCAATGGGAGATTTCTTATTAGAACGATTAACAGACGAATTAATTCTCGAAATAGAATCTTCTGAATGAAACAAGCAACTAAAACTATTCACTAAAATAACAAATAACGAAATAAATCATATAATTAAGAAAGAAACTCTTAATGGAATGAATCAATTATTTAAATATAGAAACATCCTAACTCACGGAAATAAATTAAGTTTAATAGAATGGAATTATGAAAATAAGACATCCGAAAGGTTAGAACCCAATAAATTTGAAGGAATATTTACTTTCTTAAAACAACAAAATCTTATTTCTGGAAAATTAAAAGATGTGAAATCAGATATTTTTGAATTGACCTTTTCCAATGAAGTAGTTGACTATTTTATTACAATAATAAACAAATATTTAGACGAAGTAAAAACATTATTTGGAATGTCTTCTGAAATCAACAAATCATTATTTGAATTAAAAATATGAAAAGCCAGCATACAACACCGTATAAAAAAAATTGCTAGTTTTACCTAAACCAATGTTAGTTGCTCGTTTGCTAGCTTCCGATTTTCCTTCGGAAAATCCTCGCACACAAACACGCAACTTTCCTTATACATCAACGTTGTAGCCAATTATAGCTACTCTTGATAAAATGAAATTTAGATATAATTAAAAATAACTGTAAAATCAATTTAACTATGAAAAAAGGGCTCATTTTTATCTTACTAATTCCAACTTTATGTTTCGCACAATCTGAAATTATTTTATCTGGAGGAAATCAATCTAATATTGAACAGGCGATTACGGATTTTAATAACTCAAATAACGGATATGGAACAATTACTATAAAAGGTAATATTTTAATACAGCAAAATTTAAATATTCCTTCAAAAGTAACACTTAATATACTTACAGGAAATAAGTTTATCGTAAGTAATGGAAAATCTCTAGAAATAAAAGGACAAGTATTATCAACAACATCTCAAATTTTTGAAACTACTACTGAAAACCACAATATCAGAATCTTTAATCAAAGCGTGTACCCAGAATGGTTTGGACTGATAAGTTATCAAGATTCATCTATAACAGATGACAAACCCACTATTCAAAAAGCCATTAATTCCCTAGTTACTGGCGGGGAAATAATCTTTAACGGTAATCAATATCTAATAGGAGCGGTTATAAATATTACAACAGCTTCAATTACTCTAAAAGGAAAAAGAACTTACTTTGCTGGTTTAGATAACACTAATAATTTCATTGCTATAAATAACAATGTACCTTCTATGTTTTTAGTAGGAGAATATGGTGTAAGATTTAATGATTTAAATTTTGAAGGTTATATTCCCAATTTTTCATCTGACAACGCAAATAACAATATAAATAACCATACAAAAGGAGAGAATACTATTAATAAAGCTATATCATTCATTAGAACAAATAATAGCAAAGATTTAGATGGGGAAGTAACTGGTTGTTCTTTTAAAAATTTCAAGCATTGCATTTACGGTAGAGGAGCTAACTTGAACATTATTGAAAATACTTTTACAGCTAGCTATAATGGTGTATATATTCAAGGAGCTCAACATATTGATCAAAATAAACATTTAGCGAGAACAAGAGGACACAGAATCTTGAAAAATAGATTTCATTCACTTGGTGGATCTTCAAAACATATAACTTTAGTTGGTTCAAATTGTATAAAAATAGAAGCTGAACCCTATACAAACTTTGGAGTAGTATCGGAAACATATACCGTAAGAGGGTTTTACAATGAAATTTCGGATAATTACTCTGATGACTGTAAAACTTTTTTCGAAGGAATTATTGATAGAACTAAAATTGATGGAAATTTAATTTTATACTCTGGAGGAACAGCAATTAAAGCTACTGGAGGGTTGTATGGCACTATCATTAATAATATTATAGATGGATCTCACACTTTTAATCCTCATAAACTATATCCTTTTAAGGACTGTAATGATAATTCCGATAATGAATGCGATACATTTAATTTCCCAAGTGGACACGGAATCCACATTCAATATGCCCATAATAGCACTATACATAATAATCAGATACTGAATAAAAGATTTCATGGAATTTACCTAGAAAGATCTAAAAATTCATCTATTCAATCAAACACCATAAGAAATTTTAATAGACACAGTTATATTAAAATTTCTGGAAAAAATCCTGAAAATAATGACCCCATATTATATAGTGGTATTCATATAGAAAATATTGAGAATACTTCCTATAATATTCAAAATATAGTAGCAAATAACACAATTTCAATTACACATACAGGAATTCAAGCAAGGTATGGTATTTACGCTGGAGATGGTGATAATGATAATTTTATTAAAAACAATTTTATATTGCCTGTTCGATTGATTGACAAAATAAAAATTGAAAACTAACTGGCTACAACAATGTATAAAAATAATAGCGGTTCAAGCGCTTAATCGAAATGAATTAATAAGAAAAAAGGTCTGTGTTTAGCCGAAAAGTTAGTGCTCAAAAATCCGCTACTATTCTTATACAAAACCGTTGTATGCAATGCCGAAAAAATCGTAACAAATCTATCAAACTGACTACTAATATTTTAAATGATAGAGTTTTTAAAATTATTATCCAATCGTGAAATATCAATCATAATTTGGTTGCTTCTGATTTTCATAGTTCTGACTGCCAGTTCGAAAGGCAGTTTCGGAAAATTTTTATTAGTATTAAAAGCATTGTTTGCTAAAAAAATAATTCCTTTCTATATCGGAATTGGAATTTATTTAGCCCTAATTGTTACGCTATTTAATAAGTTTGGCGTTTGGGAATTTTCCCTTTACAAAGATTTTGTTTATTGGTTTTTGACAACTGGAATGGTGTTATTTTTTAGCGTTTCCGACTTAAATACCTATAAAGACTTTTTCAAAATAATTTTAACGGCAACTTCACTTACAATAATACTGGAATTCATAGTTGGATTCTATAATTTTTCTCTGATTTGGGAATTGATTTTAATTCCGACTCTCACATTTATTTCGATTTTAGCTTTTTTAGCCGAAATGAAAAAAGAAGACAGAAGTTATAAATTGGTTGCGAATTTTTTAAAAAATGTATTGGCAGTTTTAGGATTCGGATTTTTAATTTATGGATTTTATCAATTGATTAGCAACTACAATGAATTTTTCACATTGAGTAATCTCAAATCTTTTTTGCTTCCGCCAATATTTACCATCCTATTTTTACCTTTTATCTATTATGTAGTTCTTTATGTAAAATACGAACGTGTATTTGGGAATTTAAGACGTTACAAATTTCTATCTGACAAAAGAAAAAAGAACATAAGATTGGTGATTTTGAGATATGCGAATATCGGACTTTATCGAATTGAAAGTGCGAATAAAATAGTGCTTTTCAATAAGAGAGAGAGTTACAGAACGAAATTGACATAAAATCATTTTTAAGAAAACACCTTTAAAAGAAAATAAATTAAAAGCACAGCATACAACACCGGCTATAGTTCATTGCGGTGGAATTTCCTCTCGGAAATTCCTGCGTATTTGCTAACTTTGGTTTACGGCGGAATAGTTCTACCGAACCATTCCGCAACGAAACCATAGCCAAACACGTTGCAAAAAATAGTGCAGGAATTCACTCC
>JABXHX010000026.1 GCA_013373385.1 Flavobacteriaceae bacterium | reverse complement strand
GGGCTATACCCGCGGTGAGTTCACCAAGGGAGGCCATTTTTTCAGCTTGAATAAGTTGAGATTGTGTGGCTTTTAGTTCTGTGTAGGCTTTTTCAATTTCTTTTGCTTGTGCCACCTCCCGTTCTAGACTTTGGGCCCGTTCTTTCATGCGAATTCTTCGCTTCAAACCGGAGTAGGAAACAAAACCTATCATTACCAAAAGAAAGGCATAGAGTGAATAGGCCCACCATGTCTGCCACCAGGGAGGAAGAATGGTTATTGTGAGAGATTTCCCGATGTCATTCCAGACCCCATAGGCATTGGAAGCTATGACTTTGAACGTGTAAGTTCCCGGTTCGAGATTAGTGTAGGAAGCAAAGTTTCTGTTATCATAAATCCAGTCCTGCTCCAAGCCTTCCAACATATGTGCATATTGATTTTTAGATGGATTTGCATAGTGAAGAGCAGCAAATTCAAAGCTAAAATCGTTTTGGTCATGACGGAGTGTAACTTTATCCGTGGAGAGCAAATCCACATCTAGGGGAGAATTCTCGCCCATATCATACACCGATTGGTTGGAAATTGAAAAATTGGAAATAATGACCGATGGGGGGATTTTGTTGGAGGCTACGGTAGAGAAAGTAGTGATTCCGTGGTCTCCACCGAAATAGAAGTTTCCATCAGGGGATTTATCGGCAGCCAGTGAAAGAAAGGACTCTCCCCCTATGCCTTCATCTTCGTTGTAATTGATAAATGTAACCTTGTCTAAGGCTTCATTTGTTATCATTTGAATAAGGCCATTTTGGGTTGAAAACCACATCTCCCCATTTTCCCCAGGCAGAACTGTTTCGATGAAATTAGTAGGGAGTCCGTCCTGCTCTGTATAATAGGAGATTTCATCGCTGGCAATATCTAGAATATTGACCCCCCCGTAGGTGGCCATCCAAACTTGGCCATTATGCTCTAATACATCGTAAACCTGTCTGTCACTCAAAGTAGTTGGATCAGTAGGATTACTGGTGTAGTATTTTACAGCATTTGTTTCTGGGTCGATTCGGGTTACTCCAGCATTGACACTTGCAATCCAAATATATTTCTCTCCGATTTCGATATCAGAGATATTGGCATCCTGAATGATGATTTCTGTTTTCTGTTCATTTACATCAACTACAAGGGATTGACTTTCTATTTGATCTTCCTGTTTGAAAATAGCTATACCATAAAGTGGCAAAAGGTCAGGTTCTGGAGCATTCCAACTATCGTAATGATGACTGTCGTCTGAGATATAGCGTAGGGAATAGCTACCGGGGTTTAGTTCTATCTGAGAAATTTGAAGCCTGTTTTTTATTGCTCCTCCGGCCCAAAATGAATCGTCTATGGTTTCCATCCCGATGATGGTTTCCCCTGAGGAATTTTGAAGCCATCCATAGTCTGCCATACTCGCAGGATCTCCTTCACCTACTGTCACTAGGAAATAAGTACCACGCTCTAAAACTTCAAAACCTTGGGTGAGATCCTCGATTTGGCCTACTCTTTTGATACTGGTAACTTCTTTATTTCCCTCTAGCCAAGTTTTTATTTGGTCAATAATCTCATCAGAATAGGTCTGGTTATACTGACTGATAATTTCATTAAAAGTATCAGTTGCAGGGTTTAAAACAGTCAATCCTCCATTGGTGCCTACCCATATATTTCCTTTTTTATCTTCCCGGATGACTCTGACTTGATCATTGGGTAGGCTTTTCTTCTTGTTCTCTGAATCCCGTTTGAAACGATTGATTTCTTGGAAGTTTTGGTCCATTTTGATTAACCCATCTCCCCAGGTGCCAATCCAGATTGTGCCATCTTCCTGTTCATAAATCGCTCTGGCCGATCCACCAAACATGTCGTTAGCTGAGGAAAACTTGACTTTCTGGATACTTTCCTCCGATTCATTGAAAATATTAATTCCCTGTCCCCTAGTACCAATGAAAATTTTTCCTGGAGATTTTTTAGATGCAAACAGGCCAAAGGTTCCACCTGGACTTAGAGATGCAGGATCCCCAGGATCATGGCTGTAAAATTTGAAGGGCTGATTTACCGGATCATATTTGAATAGTCCATTTGCCCATGAACCAAACCAAAAAATCCCGCTTTGATCAATTATTATATTGGTAAAGCGATTTAGCCATAAACCGGAATTCATTTTAGTATTTCCTGGGATAATGACCTCTTCAAATTGATCGCTGTTACCTTTAAATTTTAAAACCCCACGGTTATTGTTCAACATCCAAATGTTCCCATCTGAGTCCTCTACAATTGAATTAAAAAAGTTTGCAAAATCTTCATTTCCAGTTTCATATATGATTATTTCACGAAGATTATTTTTATCCACGTCATATTTATAAATACCTTGTCGGCTCGTGATCCATAAAATTCCATCTTTGTCTTGATAGAGTTTGGTGATAGCATTTTCTAGACTATTAAAGGTATTTTCAATATTGAATTTTACCGGTTTAAACTCAGATGCATCTTTCGGTAAATACATCAGACCATGTAGGGAAGATGAACCCCAAATGCCCCCCTCCCGATCTTCATAGATAAAGCGTGACGTACTGGTGTGGGCTGCAGGTTTTCCATTGATATTGGCGTAAGGTGCCATTTTCCAGGAATCCGATTCTTCGTCAAATTGTATAATTTCAAATGCTACTGTGGAAGCCCAAACTCTTCCTTGAGAATCTTGAAATACCTTAAAGGTTCGGCTTGTTCCCGCAGTCTGAAAAGTAGAATCTAAGTTGTAATTTTTGAAAGTATTATTTGCCCGGTCGAAATAAGTGAGTCCCAATTCATTGGCAATCCATAAATTCCCTTTCTCATCTTCTTCTATTCCTATTGTGAAATTGTGCTGAAGACTATTTGGATTGCCGATGATGTTACGATATGTTTTCCATGTAATACCATCGTATCGCTGCAGGCCATTTCCCGTTGCAATCCACAGCAAGCCATGACTATCCTGCATCACATCTAACACCTGTGGAGAAGCCAAACCAGTCGAAATCGAGATGTTTTCTACCAGGATTTCTTGAGCTCGAGCCGAAATTGAGTTCACCCAAATGAAAATCAGGAAGAATGGAAAAATGCGAATGGATTTAGAAAGGGAAAGGTTCATAAAATTTGGGGGTAAACTTCAATTGCAAATACTGATGTTGTTTTTGGACTGTAGGTTCTTGAATACTGCCATAGATTTTATTCTTCAATGGGCAAATAGATGATCATTTCGGTGCCTTCACCTTCGATACTCTTCACCCGAAGATCACCCCCATGTGCTTTGATAATGTCATAGCTTAAACTCAAACCCAATCCTGTCCCACTACCTGTAGGTTTGGTAGTAAAGAAGGGTTGGAAG
>JABXHX010000064.1 GCA_013373385.1 Flavobacteriaceae bacterium | reverse complement strand
GCGGCCGCAAAGATACAAACCCTTATCACTTACACAAACCTTTTCTTGCATTTTTTTATGTCTCAACTACTAAAACGCTACCACAGAACTATTTAAACTAATATAAAAATTGAACTATTTGGATTTCTTTCTAGATTGCTTTCTTCTGAGCTTAGAAAACATAGCTTTATATTCTTCTACATTTATATATCCTTTGTGGAAAGAATACATTTTTTGAAGGTTAATCTTTAGCTTTGGTGCTTGTTCTACAATTCTATCGTTAATAAAAGCTCTTTGCAAAATGTCTTCAATTAAAAAATCTTCATTTACAGCTTCTGGCTTGTAAGGTGTTTTTAAAGAAAGTTTAAATAGGTTTGCAGTAGCATTATACCAAAAGGCACGCCAACCACTGCGGAGTGTTTTTATTTGCTGAAAAGCCGTTTTACCTGTTTGTCGATGGATTAACTTGATAAGAATTCTACCTTCAGTTCTCGTTAACTTTTTTAATTGATCGGTAAATTCTCCTTCTAAATACCGTTGTACTATTTTTATATATTTTCTCTTTCTACGCTTATTTTTTATTTTATCTAGCCTACTATTTAAAGTATCTAGTCTTCTTGAAGCTAACATTGCATAAGGATATGCTTTGAGCACTTTCTTTTTCATCCAATAATAATATACTGCATCTTCTTTTGTTTTAAACGTTGTTCTTGGCAAGAGCATTACTTCATCTAATTGAATATTTAAGGTATCACCAGCTTTAAGAAATATGTAATCGTCTTTTGTAGGAATTGTATCTTTTACTTGCGCATATGACACAACCGAAATCAATACTACATATATATATAGGACTCTTTTAAACATTCAATTAAAATTTTACAGCAAAGATATTATAAATAGGCATGAAAAAAACATAAATGAATTTCATTAATACTAGCGTAAAGTTTATCAAAAATTATTCCTTCATAATTAAAAATCGTATTATTTTTGAGGAAATAGAATTATACAATGGCAAAAAAATCAATACTTACAAAAAAATCAATTTCGTTTTTAGAAAAATACTTAAACAATGCTGCTCCTACTGGTTATGAATGGGAGGGACAAAAAATTTGGATGGATTACCTAAAACCTTATGTTGATGAATTTATAACTGACACTTATGGTACAGCAGTTGGAGTGATAAATCCAGACGCTCCATTTAAAGTAGTTATTGAGGGACATGCCGATGAAATTTCTTGGTATGTCAATTATATTTCTGACAATGGACTAATTTATGTAATAAGAAATGGTGGAAGTGATCATCAAATTGCTCCAAGCAAAATTGTGAACATCCATACCAAAAACGGAATTGTAAAAGGTGTTTTTGGTTGGCCAGCAATACATACTAGATTAAAAGGAAAAGAAGAAACTCCAAAACTAGACAATATATTTATTGATGTTGGTTGTGCAACTAAAGAAGAAGTAGAAAAGCTAGGTGTACATGTTGGCTGTGTAATTACCTATCCAGATGAGTTCCACATCTTAAACAACGATAAGTTTGTTTGTAGAGCACTAGATAATAGAATGGGCGGATTTATGATTGCTGAAGTGGCTAGACTACTAAAAGAAAACAACAGAGAATTGCCTTTTGGTTTGTATATTACCAATTCTGTACAAGAAGAAATTGGTTTACGTGGTGCTGAAATGATTACACAACGTATAAAACCAGACATTGCAATTGTTACTGATGTAACACATGACACCACTACCCCTATGATAGATAAGAAAAAAGAGGGACATTTAGAACTTGGTAAAGGTCCGGTAATAGCTTACGCACCTGCCGTACAACAAAAACTACGTGATTTAATTATTGAAGCTGCAGAAGAAAACCACATTCCTTTTCAACGTTCTGCACTTTCTAGGGCTACTGGTACAGATACCGATGCTTTTGCATACAGCAATGGTGGTGTCGCTTCTGCATTGATTTCTTTGCCTTTACGTTATATGCACACTACAGTAGAAATGGTACACAAAGAAGATGTAGAAAATGTGATTAAAATGATTTATGAATCATTATTAAGAATAAAGGACGGAGAAACATTTTCTTATTTTGAATAAAAACTAATCCCGCTTTTTGCGGGATTTTTGTTATGGATGAACTAATTGATATACTAACTCCAAAAGGAGAATTGACTGGTAAAACAGCTTTAAAATCTGAAGCACACATATTTGGTTGGTTTCACCCTACTGTGCATGTTTGGTTTTATACAGATAATAAAAAGATTTTACTTCAAAAAAGAGCTTCGGTAAAAAAAGTATTCCCTAACCATTGGGATGTTTCTGTTGCTGGACATATTGGTGCTGGAGAAGGAATTATTGACACTGCAATTAGAGAATCTAAAGAAGAAATAGGAATAAAAATTACCGAAAACGAGTTAACTAAAATTGGTTTAAGAAAGGATGAAATTGTACATCCAAACGGAATTCTAGATAATGAATTTAAACACATCTTTATTTGCAAACTTAACTGTAACATTTCTGAATTAAGTATGCAAGTAGGTGAAGTTGATGATATACAGCTTTTTGATATCTCAATACTAAAAGACACAAAGAAGCACGGAAGCTTTATGGTGCCTAATATGAATAACTATTATGATTTTGTTTTTAATGAACTAAATAGAGTTTGGTAAGCAGGAAATTAAAAATAGGAGTTAAAAAAGATTAAGTTAAATGGTAAATGGTAGTTGTGTATTGATTTAAATTTGCACAAACAAGCTTTTCTCTTTTAAATCTCCTATTATTTTTTCTTTTTTCATAAAAAAATCCCCTTTTATCTGTTAACTTCATTAGTTATTTGAGCTTAATTTTTATTAATCAATACATCAATCCAAAGGTATTGTAGCAATTCAAAGTTTTGGTAGGGTTTTACCCTACTTTATTTAGGGCTTTTCCCTACTTTTTCTTAACGTTATAAAAAATAGATAGTAAAACTCTATATTTGCCAGGATAATGATGAAAATTAATTTACATATGGTAGCTAAATCACAACATTTTTTATGTGACGGCTTTAAGTTTGAAGTTCCAATTTTTGGAAAACGGAGGTTTTGTATAAATTTTAAGCTGCTATTTTGATATTAAATAGCTTAAAAAGTAAGATATATAGAAGCGTCCAATTAAATTGGACGCTTTTTTTTATAAAAATTTATGGTAAAAAGTTAAATCACATAAAACGAAACATTGAACAGTAAGCAATTGAAAAACAAAAAGTTGCAGTAAAGTCAATATCTGGAAATTTTCTGGACAGGAATTTTATTACCTAAATTCAATATAACTACCTGATTATTAGCTAATTAAATTAATTTTTTATTTGTTTTATTTAAAATAAGTTTACATCTTTGCATCGAAATTAAAAACATCATATATGCTAATAGTGTATATGCATTAAATTTAAAATTATGAATAGAATAGAAATAATGAGTCCTGTTAATAATGCAACTAATGTAATTGCTTTAGTATGTATACAAGGAAACAGAAAGGATGTCTTTTGTAAGAAGATGAGAATTTAAACCCTCAGATATATTATAGTTACAAAGGCGCCTTATATAAGGTGCCTTTTTTTATTGTATTACTAATATGTATGTTCTTTTGGCATACAATTTGAAATACAACATAGAGAAGTATTTATTTTGATAATTGAAATTATTAAGTAACTGAAAAACAGCTTTAAAAAGAATAAAAAACAACTCTTTTTACTTGTGAAATTCATTTATTTTTCGTATATTATAATGAAATACTGTGCTATGAAAAAAACTAACTTCACCTATATTTTAGGTCTTAAAATCTTTATCAAATAAAATGATGTATTAGAGTCATTTTAATACACTGTTAAATTAATATGGTTTAGCAATGATGGCCCTAATATATCATCCTAAGCAAACTTATGCGTTTACTCAACAATAAGGCTAGTTAACTAAAACTAGGTTTTATATGCTATATATATGCATTAGCTTTATGTAAAAGTTTAACAAAAAGGATAAAAAGATTGCAATTAACAAGACATCATATGATATGAATTTCGGAATACCAACACATTTCACATAGGCCTTAGAAATGATTGCTTGGACACATTTTAACCTAGCTAGTTAAATAGAAATTCTACCCGTCTGTCTGCAGCAGACATAAACTTGAAATAACAGTTGCTTATTTCTCAATGGGAAAGCTATGTGAAATTCTCAACCCAAACTTCAAGTTGTAACCGCTGTATTTACAGCAAATTAACAAATACTAAATTTTAAAAATTGAAATTATGAAAGTTTTAAAAAGAATATTATTATTAGCCATTTTAGCAATGTTTACAGTCTCTTGTACTGATTTTGACGAAAATGAGCTAAAAGCCCCTACTAACCAAGTAGAAGTATACGACGGTGGAGCTGACGAAACCGGTAACGAAACTCCACCAGCTGATGATTCAGGTGATGGATCTACAGATACTGGTAATGGTTCAGGAAAAGGGAACTAGTCTGTCAACCATTAAATAAACCAAAGCCTTTAACTAATGTTAAGGGCTTTTTTTTTAGATTTGTTTTACAACAAACCAACAAAAACAAATTCTTTGAAAAGAATAACTATTATTAGAAACCTAATTTATCTTTCATTATCTATTACAATACTTTCATGTAATAATAAAATCTTAACCAAAAAACAATCACAAATTGAAAGAAAAGATAGTATTACTTTATGGCTGAAAGGAGCTAGGAATCCTTCATTTTCTAAGGCAGAACAAAAAAACTTTTTACATAAAGCCTATGGGTCTCTTCAAACAAATACAACTGATTCTTCCACAGCAAAGAACCTAAGTATTATTGCCTATCGATTTTATGAATTAAAAGACACCATATCTTTTCAAAAAATTAATACCGAAGCACAAAAACTTGCTTACCAACAAAAAGATTCTTTTACCATTGCCGATACACATTGGAGTTTGGCAGATTATTATAATAATAAGAAAATTTTTAATTCATCTTATTTTCATTACAATAAAGCATATGAATATTTCAACAATATAAATAGAGAATATGAAACGGCTAGAATGCTTTATGCAATGGCTTATATCAAAGGAAACTATAGAGATTATTCTGGTAGTGAAATACTTACTTTTAAAGCAATTGAAAAATTTAAATCTCTAAAAAATTATAAATATTTATATACGGCATATAATCATTTGGCTACTCTACAAACTGACATAAAGAGGTATAACAAGGCAATTGATTATTATCAAAAAGCTAAAGAATACGCCTCGAAGGTTAAAGGAAGTAAAAAAACATATTACAAAGCTATTTCCAATAATTTAGGCATAGTATATATGTATAAAAAAGAATATAAAAATGCTTTGATTTTTTTTAATGAATCCCTAAAAAACACAACTAGAATTCTTGATTCTACAAGAGTCATTGATAATATTGCCTATACAAAACTACTAATGAATGATACAATTGGTATTAAAAAAAGCTTAATCTGGTCCCTTCGCAAAAGAGACAGTATTAAGGATAAGCCAGGTAGAATGGCAAGTAACATTCATATTTCTGATTACTACAAATATATTCAAGATACAGCAAAGGCTATTTCACATGCAAAACAGGCAAAACAAATAGCCATAAAAATAAAAAATAGCCAAACTTATTTAAAATCTTTAAAAAAATTAGCAGAATTAGAACCAAATAAATCTAAACAATATTTAGACCGTTATATTCAATTTAATGATAGCCTAGTTAATGCAGAAAGACAAGTGCAAAATAAATTTACACGTATTGCATTTGAAACAGATGAATTTATAGAAGAAAACAAGCGTTTATCTCAGCAAACCATTTTTATTTCTGTAACAGGTGTAGGACTAATTTTAATTTTATCACTACTCTACTTTATTAGAATTCAGAAAACAAAAAACGAAAAACTTCTTTTAGAATCTGAACAGCAAAAGGCTAATGAAGAAATTTATATTTTAACTCTACAACAACAAGCTGCTTTAGAAAAAGAAAAGGTAAATGAGAGAAATAGAATTTCACAAGAGCTACACGATGGTATTTTAGGAAAGTTATTTGGTACACGTATGGGCTTAGGATTTTTAGATATTAAGGGTACTGAAAGCACTCAAGAAAAACATCAAAGTCTTTTAGATGAACTGCAACAAATTGAAAAAGAGATTAGAGATGTTTCTCATCAATTAAATACAAACTTTAATAGCGCTCAAATAAATTTTACATCACTTATAAAACAATTAGCCCTTACTAAAGCTGAAACTGCACAATTTGAAATTCAATTTAGCTTTGACGAACAGATTGCTTGGGACAACATAAGTGAAATTATAAAAGTAAATGTCTATAGAGTTATACAAGAAGCTTTAATGAATGTGGTAAAGTACGCCAATGCTAAAAATGTTTCTTTAGCTTTTTCTACAAACACCAATGATATTAAAGTTGTTATTAAAGACGATGGTGTTGGATTTGATACAGGAAAAAAGTCTAAAGGAATTGGAATTAAAAATATTAGATCTAGAATAAAAAAGTTAAATGGAGTTGTTGAAATAGAATCAAAATTATCTGTAGGAACAACAATTGAGATACAAATCCCTATAAATGAATAATCATGAATGAAAAGAAATATACCGCATTAATAATTGACGATCATCCATTAATTGCTGAAGCTTATAAAAATGCTTTCACTTATATTGAAAATAATGAAGACATCTCTTTTACAGTTCATTTAGCAAATGATTGTGATTCTGCGTATCAAATTGTACATCACCATCATACAAATAACTTAGAAATAGATGTTATTTTTTTAGATATTAGCTTATCTCCATCAAAAGATGGAAAACTACTTTCTGGAGAAGATGTTGGATTAAAAATTAATGACTTATTACCAAATTCTAAAATTATTGTTTCAACTACTTTTAATGATAACTACAGAATCCATAGTATCTTTAAAAACATCAATCCTGATGGTTTTTTAATTAAAAATGAAATTACACCTAAAGAATTAGTTTCTTCAATAAACACTATTCTTAATGATCCTCCTTACTACAGTAAAACTGTTTTAAATCTTTTAAGAAAACAACTATCAAATGACTTTGTAATAGACACCATTGATAGAACAATTTTATATGAACTATCTATAGGAGCAAAAACAAAAGATTTACCCAATATTGTTCACCTTTCTATAAAAGCTATAGAAAAACGCAAGAGGCGATTAAAAGAAATCTTTAATATGAAAAGCTCTGATGATAAAGAATTAATCCTTACTGCCAAAGAAAGAGGTTTTATATAGTTCCAGTAAAGATTGTTCTTTTTCTTTTCTTTCTTCTCTTCTTCTCTTCTTCTCTACAAAAAACAAATAATACTGTAAACAATAATAAAGCGGTTAGTTTTTTATTTTTAAATTATTTTATCCGTACATAAAGTCGAATAAAAATTCAAAGCTTACAGAGCATTATCAATTATTTCTTGAACAACCTCTGGATTTAATAATGTACTAGTATCTCCTAAGTTAGAGGTATCTTTTCCTGCTATTTTTCTTAAGATTCTTCTCATAATTTTTCCTGAACGAGTTTTTGGCAATCCAACAGTAAACTGAATTTTATCTAGCTTAGCTATTGGCCCAATATGTTCTGTAATAATTTGATTGATTTCTTTACGTAAATTATCATGATCTCTTCCTTCTCCTACTTCCTTTAGAATTACATATCCATACAGCGCGTTTCCTTTAATTTCATGTGAAAACCCAACAATTGCAGATTCTGCTACTGCAGGGTGCTCGTTAATTGCATCTTCTATTGGTGCTGTACCTAAATTATGTCCAGAAACGATGATTACATCATCTACTCTACCTGTAATTCTATAATATCCAACTTCATCTCGCAAAGCTCCATCTCCAGTAAAATATTTATTATCATACGCAGAAAAATAAGTCTCTTTATAACGTTGATGATTTCCCCAAATGGTTCTTGCCATTGATGGCCAAGGGAACTTTACACATAATCTACCTTCTACTTGATTTCCCTTAACCTCATCTCCGTTTTCATCCATCAACGCAGGTTGAATTCCAATAAAGGGTAAGGTTGCATAAGTAGGTTTGGTAGGAGTTACATACGGAATTGGTGTAATCATTATTCCACCTGTTTCTGTTTGCCACCATGTATCTACAATCGGACTTTTCTTTTTACCAACATTGTCGTTATACCAGTGCCAAGCTTCTTCGTTTATCGGTTCTCCCACCGAGCCTAATACTTTCAACGACGATAAATCGTATTTTTCTACCAATTCTGTTCCTTGCTTTGCCAATGCTCTTATGGCTGTTGGTGCTGTATAAAACTGATTGATTTTATGCTTTTCTACAATTTGCCAAAAACGGCCAAAGTCTGGATAATGTGGTACACCTTCAAACATTACAGTGGTTGCTCCGTTTGCCAATGGACCGTATACAATGTAAGAATGTCCAGTAATCCAACCAATATCTGCAGTACACCAATACACATCATTTTCCTTGTACTGAAATACATTTTTAAAGGTATAGGCAGTATATACCATGTAGCCTGCCGAAGAGTGCACCATTCCTTTTGGTTGTCCTGTTGAACCAGATGTGTATAAAATGAATAAAGGATCTTCTGCATCCATTACTGTTGCTTTTCCTTGTTTAGAAGCGTTGTCTAATAAAGGTTGTAGCCAATAGTCTCTTCCTTCTTGCATCAAAATATCTGAATGAATTCTTTTAGCGACTAATACATTTTCTACTCCAGGGCAATGTTGTAAAGCCTCATCAACAATTCCTTTTAAATCAATTGTTTTTGCCCCGCGATAAGAACCATCAGCAGTAATCACCATTTTACAATCGCAATCATTTATTCTTGTTGCCAAAGCTGTTGATGAAAACCCTGCAAAAACTACAGAGTGTATAGCGCCGATTCTTGCACAAGCTAATACAGCTATTGCTAACTCTGGAATCATAGGCACATAAATACAAACTCTATCTCCTTTTTTTACTCCTTTATCTTTTAGCACATTTGCAAACTGATTTACCCTTTCGTATAGTTGTTTGTACGTGATATGCTCTGCTGCTTCATTGGGGTTATTCGGTTCAAAAATGATGGCTGTTTTATCTCCACGAGTTGCTAAATGCCTATCTAAGCAATTTTCTGTAATGTTTAGTTTTGCTCCTTCAAACCATTTCACTTCAGGCTTAGAAAAATCCCAACTCAACACATTATTCCATTTCTTTCTCCATAAAAAATGCTCTTCTGCAATTTCTTCCCAGAAATTTTCTGGCTCTCTAACCGATTTTCTATAAACCTGATAATACTCTTCTAAATGTTTGATGTGATAATTACTCATTATGTAGCTTATTTAATAGGGTACCCAAATTACAAATTTTAGCGTATAGTGTTACTTTTTTTCTACTAATAACATTTTTTTAAGTATTGATTACTTTAAACCTCGTCTAAATTTAGTTATTAGAAGTATATTTGCTCTTTATGGAAGTACATTTACTTTTAGATGTGTTCACAAGTCAGTGGTTGGTTATAGGTTTGTTTTTTTGCATTGCCATCTTATATTCTTCTGTAGGCTTTGGTGGCGGCTCTAGCTACTTAGCTGTTTTAGCATTGATTGGCTTAGGTTTTACAGAAATTAGAGCAACTGCCTTGTTGTGTAATATCTTAGTTGTAAGCAGTAACGTTTTTTTTTACATGAAAAACAATGATTATCCGTGGAAAAAAGTTCTTCCGCTTGTTTTGTTTAGTGTTCCATTTGCATTTATTGGCGGTTTGTTAAAAATAAATCAGATGGTATTTTTTGTTTTATTAGGATTTACATTATTGTTTGCCGCCATTACTATGTGGCTGTCTAAAAAAATTGCACAAAGTAATACCGAAAACAATGAGATTCATTTTCTTAAAAATTCTGCTTACGGAAGTAGTATTGGTTTTGTTTCTGGTATGGTTGGTATTGGTGGAGGAATCTTTTTAGCTCCGTTGCTTCATTTATCTCATTGGGATACTCCTAAAAAAATTGCTGCTACTGCAAGCTTTTTCATTTTAGTAAACTCTTTAGCAGGCTTGTCGGGGCAACTTATCAATCCAGATTTTTATGTTGATTGGAATCTAACTTCAATTTTATTGATTACTGTATTTATTGGAGGTCAAATTGGTAGTAGATTAAGCAACAAACTCTTCTCTGCAGTACAATTAAAAAAAGCTACTGCTATTTTGATTGCTTTTGTAAGTATCAGAATTCTTATAAAGTACCTTTTTTAAAGTCATTTTAAGACACATTATATAAATTGATTTTAAAATGTAGACAAAATATCAAAATTAAAAAAGTTACCTGCAGGAAAAAAATACAGATATAGAAAAATAATACTAAAAAAGAAAGGCAATCTAAATTAGATTGCCTTTCTTTTTTAAATACATGCTCTTTTTATTTCCTTAAAGCTTTCATTGCTCTTCCTCCTTGAAACAGGGTTAAACTATTGGTAACTCCTTTGTTATCTTTATGAAACTCCACACTAGCAGGAACAACTTTTAAGAAAAATTTTGTTTTTGTTTCTGCAAACAATTCAAATTGAGGTTGTCCTGTAGCTTGCGCAAACAATTGGTTTCCTTTCGCACTAATGGTCAAAACAAAACCTGGTTGCAATTCATATTTTCCTACATACTTCTTTAAGATGCTTGCGGCTACAGTGATTTCTTTTTTCTCTTTTAGAGCTTTTTTGTCAAAAGAAACACCTTTATTTTCATTAATTCGATTCTTAAAAATTGTTTCTTTTTTTCCATTATTCATCGAAAAATGATAGCTAATAAAACCATCTTCAAAAGTAAATTTATTTGGAGAAATTGGATAAATTTTAATCTTTTGACTTCCTTCTCTTTGACTAAATAATTGTCCTTCTTTTAAAGTTATATACCTTACAACTTCATTATCAAATTTATAGGCTCCAACCCATTTATTTAATTGCTTTTTTGTTAAAGAAACCTTTTTATCTTTTATATTAAGTGACTTACCAATAGCCAACGCAGCTATTTCAGTAGCAACTCCTGTTGGAGAATTACAACCACAGTTGGAAAACAAAATTACATATGTGTTTTCTGATGGAACATAAATTCCCATAGACAAATATCCAGGTATTGCTCCACCATGCTCTATTGTTCGCACACCACCAATTTCATTAATACTCCATCCATATCCATAATTGATCTTCTTTCCATTATTCAATGTATAATTCTTAAATGCCTTTGCTATTGTTTCTTTTTTCACAAATGTATTGTTGCGAATTGCTTTTTGCCATTTCAACATATCATCAACATTAGACATAATAGAACCTGCTGCATAAGGAAGTGTTAAACTGATGTATTGTGCATTAGAATAAGCACCTCCTCTTTTTTGATAACCTGCAGCTCTGTTTTTAATTAGTTTTGTATGACTTCCATAATACGATGAATTCATCGCTATTTTCTTAAATATGTTTTTTTCTATAAATTTAGGATAGCTTATTCCGCTTACTTTTTCTACAATGTATCCTAAAATAAAATAGCCTGAATTATTATATCGATACTCTTCCCCAGGGTCAAAATCCATTGGTTCATTTTTAAAAAAATCGATAAATTTTAATGGCGACTCGTGTTTTGTCATTACAGACCCAAAACTCGACATCGAAGTATAACTTTTAATTCCTGAAGTATGTGTAAGCAAATGATGAACTGTTATTTTTTTTCCTTGTGTTGGGTAATCAGGAATAAATTTAGTGATTTCATCATCTAACTTTAGCTTTCCTTGTTCTAGCAACATCAAAATAGAAACCGCCGTAAATTGTTTTGTAATAGAACCTACTTCAAATATATTTTCTGGCGTCATATTTACATCCAATTCTAAATTTGCTTTACCAAAAGCTTTTCTATAAATTACTTTTCCATTTTTTGCAACGAGTGCTGCTACTCCAGTTTCATTCGTTTTAAATTTTTCTGTCAATAATTTATCTATTTTCGATTCTAAGCTTTGAGCAGTGGCAATACTGACTGTAAAAAAACAAACAGCAATTATTTTAAAAAAACGTAATTTTAAGATTTTTTTCATCGGTTAATTAGTTTAGGTATTTATAATATTAAGATAAGACGATTACAAATAAATTTGGTTACAAGTATTTACTAGCTCAACAAATTTTTATACTCATTTAACTCTTCCAACTCTAACTGATAATCATACTGCAAATCTTCATGCAGCGTTTTAATTGCTTTTTGCACCAAAGCAATTTGCCGATTATAAGTACTGAGCAATCTCGGACTTTTAGTAATTGATGGTGAGAAATCTTTGAGCTTTTTACAGAAATACAATAGTAATTCTACTTCGGTCTCTTTTTTTAACGAATACCGAATGTACTTTTTGGTAAGAGTTAAGATTTTACGAATGCTCTTACGGATGTAAAAATAACTCTTGGTGTTTATACTTTTAAACTGCGTATCTATTTCTTCTTTAACACTTTCTATATAACCATCTTCATCAGCAGCTTCAAACAGCAAGTAGGTTAATAATTCTTTATTTTCTTTTTTAAATTTTGACAAACGTAAACATAAATCTACCAACTCTTTAGTGCTTTTATAATTCAGTTCTTCTTTGATTGTTTTTACGGTTACTGCCTTCATCCTATTTTAACTCTAGTGTTACCAAGTAACCACAATGGTCTGAGGCAATTGTATCGCAAATTGTTTCGGTTTTAACTACTTTCCATTGTTGCTTTGGATAAAATAGCACATAATCTATTTTTAGTTTTGGATTATCTGACGGGAAGGTCAATTTTGGTTTTGACTTATTGTAAGATACTTCCCAAAAGCTTTCTAAAATATTAATTGCCTTACTGTTTGGTATATCGTTTAAATCGCCTGATAAAATTGTAGGATAGATATTCTTAGAAAACACCTTGTTAATTACTTTTGCCTGTGAAACTCTATCTGTGTCTGCTTTTAAATGATCTAAATGTGTACCAATAAAAGAAATGGTGTCACCAGATTTTAAGACCGTTGTTATTTCTAAAGCTGCTCTCGGTTCATTGCCTTTTGTATAAGGCAAAGCTACATTTCTTGTGTGCAGAAAAGTGTATTTAGATAAAATAGCTTCGCCATATTCGCCCCCATCAAAATACATGGCTCTTCCAAAAACCGAAGTCATTTTTGTTCGGTAGCCCAGCTCAGTCGCTAAATCATATTTTTTTGCTCTGTTGGTTTTAAAATCAACTTCTTGGAGCGAAACAAAATCGGCATCCGCTTTTTTTATCACATTAGCAATCACATCAAGATTAAAATCTCCTTTTGTAGTTGCCCCGTGTAGTATGTTAAAAGACAATACTTTTACCTGCTTGCTTTTTTGCTGTTGTGCTACAAGCGTATTTAACAATAGTAACAAACAGGTAAAAATGTATGTATTTTTTTTGTGAAACATCTTATGCTTCGCTTGGGATTTTTACCATTTCGTCAACATCAATATCGTAGTCTACACCGTCGACTTTAAATCCAAAAAGGTTGTAAAAATCATCACTATACCCTTGCAAATCTCCAATTTCAGATAAATTTTCTGTAGTAGCTTCTTCCCACAGTTTAGAAATTTCAGCTTGTACATCATCACGCATTTCCCAATCATCTATTCGAATTCTTCCTTTTGCGTCTAATGCTAAATCTCCGCCAAATAAACGCTCGCTATACAAACGTTGTATTTGTTCTATACAACCTTCGTGAATTCCTTTCGCTTTCATGGTTTTATACAATAAAGAAATATACAACGGGATTACAGGAATAGCAGAACTAGCTTGAGTTACCAATGCCTTATTCACAGAAACATACGCATTACCTCCAATTGGTTTTAAATCATCTGTAATGGTAAAGGCTGTAGCTTCTAAATGATCTTTTGCTGCACCAATGGTACCATTTCTATATACTGGTTTGGTAACTTCTGGGCCAATATACGAGTAAGCAACTGTTGTTACACCATCTGCAAGAACATCTGCTTCCTTTAAAGCATCCATCCACATTTTCCAGTCTTCTCCACCCATTACTGTTACTGTATTTTCAATATCATCTCCTTCTGCTGGGTTGATTGAGATTTCTGATACATTTCCTGTATGAAAATCTACTGTTTTATTAGAAAATACTTCCCCGATTGGTTTTAATACCGATTTGTATCTTTTACCTGTTTCTGGATGTGTTCTTACTGGCGATGCTAAACTGTAAATCACCAAATCAACTTGTCCTAAATCTTCTTTGATTAAGTTGATAACTTGTTCTTTTATCTCGTTAGAAAACGCATCTCCGTTAATACTTTTAGCATACAAACCTGCTGCATGTGCGTGTTTTTCAAAAGCTGCTGTATTGTAGTAACCTGGAGAAGCTGGTCTTCCTGGGCTAGCTGGCTTGTCAAAAAACACACCAATTGTTGCTGCATCAGAACCAAAAGCACTCGATATTCTTGATGCCAATCCAAATCCTGTTGAAGCGCCTACTACCAACACTTTCTTAGCTCCATTAATTGCGCCTTTAGATTTTACATATTTAATTTGATTGATTACATTTTGTTCGCATCCTGTTGGATGTGCTGTTAAGCAAATAAATCCTCTTGTTTTTGGTTCTATAATCATGGTTGCTTGTTTTAATTCTCTATTTCTAAATCACCATCACCAACTCTGTCAATGAGCTTATCAATTTCTTTAATAGCTTCTCTTCGTTTTTCTCTAAACTTAAGAATTACTTCTTCGGTATGATGTGTGGCTGTTATTTGTATATTATAATAATTAATAATTGTATTTAAAGCATTCAGTTTTGAGGTAATTTTCATTTGCTCAACTTGATCTTTCAATGCTTTTTCTGATTTTTCTTGCGCTTTAGCAGACTTTTTCAGTTCCGTTCTGTTCATAAGCATTTCATTGCGTTGCATTTCTAAATCTTGCTTCTGCAACACAATGGTATAGAGTAAACCTGCAAATGCGAGCCCAGAAAACAAGCCGTTTATCGCACCAAATAGATCACCAAATGTCCCTCTATCTGACCAGTTATCTAAAAAATAAATGATAAAAACAGCAGAAAGCACCCATATAATTATCACTAAAACAATAAGTGTAACTAATAATTTGCTTTTTGTGTTTTGAGATTCCATTTTCTAGTGGGTCGTTAAAAACTCGGTTACATTTTTTTCTATACGTGCTAATACATTTTCTGTATTTGCTTTTACAAAAGGTTCTCCTGTAATTTGTTCGTACAGCTCTATATATCTATTTGATATTTCTTCTATTTTTGCGTCAGACATTTCTGGGATTTGTTGCCCTTCTTTTCCTTGAAATCCATTTTCAATTAACCACTGACGCACAAATTCTTTTGATAATTGCTTTTGTGGTTCTCCTTTTTCTTGTCTATCAACATAACCATCAGCATAAAAATAACGAGATGAATCTGGTGTGTGAATTTCATCAATCAAGACAATTTTACCTTCTTTGGTTTTACCAAACTCATACTTTGTATCTACTAAAATCAGTCCGCGTTGCGCCGCTATTTCTGTTCCTCTTGCAAATAATTTTCGTGTATAGTCTTCTAAAACCAAATAATCTTCTTCAGAAACAATTCCTTTTACCAAAATGTCTTCGCGCGAAATATCTTCGTCATGCTCACCATTATCAGCCTTGGTAGATGGTGTAATAATTGGTGTTGGAAATTGATCATTTTCTTGCATTCCTTCTGGCATGGCTACACCACACAACATTCTTTTCCCTTCTTTATATTCTCTAGCAGCATGTCCAGATAAATAACCACGGATTACCATTTCTACCTTAAAAGGTGAACATAAATGACCAACGGCTACATTTTCATCTGGAGTTGCAAGTAACCAGTTCGGAACAATATCTGAAGTATCGTTCATCATTTTAGTTGCTATCTGATTTAAGATTTGTCCTTTAAACGGAATTTGTCTTGGAAGAATTACATCAAAGGCAGATAACCTATCAGAAGCAATCATTACCAAAATTTCATCATTGATATTGTATACCTCTCTAACCTTTCCTTTATAAACTTCTTTTTGGTTTGGAAACTGAAAGTTGGTTTGGTTTATGGTGTTCATTTTTACTGTTTAGTTGTTGGGTGCAAAAGTATAACATTTGTCATTCCAAATAAAATTCAACCTTATCTTTATGAAAAAAAGAATTAGATTTTAATTTTTTAACTTTTAGTATTTTTATTTCTTCTAGAAAATCTTTTGCTTTTATTTCAAAGTAAACTATTCTGTATAAAAAAGGAAAAGTAGCGTTCACACTTGACCAATCAAGTTCTTCATTAAATGTATTTACTTTTTCCTTACTGTAAACCAATATATTCTAATTCTCTTTTGTCTAAATAATTTACATTCTCTTTTTTAGGAAAAGAATTAGGCAGATATAAAGGAATTAAAATAAATTTAATAATTAAAACTGAGATTATTACAACTATTAAAAAAGCAATAATTATAAAAATAAAATCAATCATTACTTTCTTTTTTCAACACTTTTATTTGCTTTAAATTATCTGTAATTGGAGTTGCTGTAATTACCTTTTCTCCAGGAATAAAATAAAAGAAGTAAGCAGAGTTTTGCCCAATTTTTCGTACATCTAATTTTGTATTGTCTTTAAAAACAAGTGTGTAATTCGGAATAATTTCTTTTGTGTTATATTTCTGTTTCATTCCAATTCCCATTCCTGTTCTCATTGAAACAAAAAGTAAAAAAAAAATAAACATCATACCTTGAAGTAAATTCTTTTTCTTTTTCATTTCATCATACTTCTTATCCCACTTTTCGATATTATAAATTTTTTGATACCATTTTTTAACTCTCAGGTAAGCATACAATTTAAACATCCATCTGGTAAAATACATATACATTAACCAAAACATTAATGATAAAAATAAAGAAATAAACCAGTTATTAGTTAATAAACTAATTGGAGAAATTAACGCATCTAAAATTGTAGTATAGTTTAAGTAAGAAACACCAAAAATACCGTAGAAAATTGCATCACTTACAATTCCTAATATAATTAGATATAAATACCCTATATAGAAATAATCTTGGAGTCCTAACTTCTCTTTTTCAATTTTTATCATTCTGTTTCTATACTTTTATAAGCTGTAATAATTTTCTTTACCAAACGATGACGAATTACGTCTTTATCGTCTAAATAAATTTGAGCAATTCCCTCTATATCTTTGAGTGCTAATAAGGATTCTTTTAATCCAGACACTTGTTTTCTTGGCAAATCTATCTGACCTGGATCTCCAGTAATGATAAATTTTGCGTGTTTACCCATACGTGTTAAAAACATTTTCATCTGGCTATGGGTGGTGTTTTGAGCTTCATCTAAAATTACAAACGCATTGTCTAAAGTTCTACCACGCATAAAAGCCAAAGGCGCAATTTGAATAATGCCTTTTTCTAAGTGAGATGCTAATTTTTCATGCGGAATCATATCACGTAACGCATCGTATAATGGTTGCATGTACGGGTCTAGCTTTTCTTTTAAATCGCCAGGAAGAAACCCTAAGTTTTCTCCAGACTCAACGGCAGGCCTTGTCAAAATAATTCTTTTAACTTCCTTTTCTTTCAATGCTTTTACTGCCAATGCTACGGCTGTATAAGTTTTTCCGGTACCAGCAGGCCCTACTGCAAAAAGCATATCGTTTTTTTGCATTAAAGACACCATTTTGCGTTGGTTAACAGTTTGTGCTTTTATTAGCCTGCCGCTAACACCGTGTACCAATACATCTTTAGCATTTACATCTTCTTTTTCTTCTTTTCCTGTTGATGTTATAATGCGCTCAATACTGTTTTCGTCTAATTTATTGTACTTATTAAAGTACTTAATAAGCATTTCTAAACGCTTTTCAAACTCGTCTAAAATTTCTGATTCTCCATAAATTTTAAGATGATTCCCCCTTGCTACAATTTTAATTTTTGGAAAGTATTTTTTTAATTGAGCGATGGTACTATTTTGAGTTCCAAAAAAGTCTTTTGGATTAATCTCTGTAAGTTCAATAATTCTCTCGGTCAAATGTTTCTTTTTTAATAGGTTAAGACATTGTTGTTTTAGTAATCTCTTTTTAGAATTAGCTGACTTAAAATCGTTCAACTATTTCTAGAAGAAAATTACGGATAAAATTTTAGAATTGATTAGCTTTGTGTAAAATTTTTAGCATTTTTTAAACAACTAATTAACAGGTAATTTTTACATGTCTTTAATTACATTAACTACTGATTTTGGAACAAAAGACCATTTTGTAGGTGCTGTAAAAGGAGCCATTTACTCAGAATTACCCGATGCTAAGATTGTAGACATTACGCATGGTATCTCTCCTTTTAATATTACAGAGACTGCGTATATTTTAAAAAACTCCTATAAAAGTTTCCCAGAAAAAACCATACATATAGTAGGTGTAGATTCTGAGTTAAGTCCAGAAAACAAGCATATTGCACTACTCTTAGACAATCATTATTTTATTTGTCCAGATAACGGATTAATTTCTATGATTGCTTCAGAAATCAACCCAACACAAATCGTTGAGATTAACATTCATGACCGAATAGAAAGCAGTTTCCCTGTATTAGATGTTTTTGTGCAAGTGGCATGTTTTATTGCTCGCGGCGGAAGTCTTGGTGTTATTGGAAAAGAAATCCAATCATATAAAAAAATAATAGAGATTCAGCCAAAAATTGACACCAATCAATCGCAAATTATCGGTAGTGTTATTTATATAGACAATTACGGTAACATTATTAGTAATATCAGCAAAAAGCTATTTACAGAAATTGGTAAAGGCAGAAATTATCGTATCAAAGCGAGGCGTTATACCTTTGAAAAAATTCATCAAAAATATAACGACATCATAAATTATACTATTGAAGAGGATAAAAAACATTACGATGGCAATAAGCTAGCTATATTTAATTCTGCTGGGTTTATTGAAATTGCCATTTACCGCAGTAATTTAAAAACTGTTGGCAGTGCCTCAACGCTTTTAGGTCTAGGATATAGAGACACAATTACTGTAGAGTTTTATTAATTATTACTTATGTTTGTTCGAATTGTAAAAATGGGATTTACGCCAGAAAAAGTAACTACTTTTTTAACAATGTTTGATAACAAGAAAGCAGCTATCAGAAATTTTGAAGGTTGCGAACTCCTAGAATTGTATAGAGATAAAACAAATCCGAATGTGTTTTTTACCTATTCGTACTGGAAAACTGAGCAAGATTTAGAAAACTACAGAAATTCAGTTTTATTTAAAACTGTTTGGGCATCAACAAAAGTATTATTCAACCAACAACCAGAAGCCTGGAGTGTAGATAAAACTGTGAGTTTACCTTAATCAATTATCAATGAACAGTTAACAATGAACAATTAACAGGGTGTAAAATCGTTATCCAAGAGAATTAAACCAACATGACAGCAATCTTAAAAAAAGAATTCAACGCATTTTTTGCTTCTCCAATTGCCTATTTGGTTATTGGTGTTTTCTTATTGATAAACGGCTTATTTTTATGGGTTTTTAAAGACGATACCAATATTTTAAATGCTGGTTTTGCTGATTTAAACAGTTTCTTTTTTCTAGCTCCTTGGATTTTTCTATTCTTAATTCCGGCGATTACCATGAAAAGTTTTTCAGACGAATTGCATAGCGGAACAATTGAAACTTTACAAACAAAACCTATTACCAATTGGCAAATTGTGTTGGGTAAGTTTTTCGCTGCGCTTTTACTGGTTGTTGTTGCCCTTATACCTACAATTACCTATGTATATACTGTAATTCAACTTGGCAACCCTATCGGAAATTTAGATATTGGCAGTACACTCGGTTCTTATATCGGACTATTATTTTTAGCTGCAGCCTATACTTCTATTGGTTTATATACCTCTACTTTTTCTAAAAATCAAATTGTTGCATTTATTTTAGGGGTGTTTATTACCTTCTTTTTATTCTACGGATTTGACGCTATTGCAAGCCTATTTTCTAACAGCTATACTATACAGCTTTTAGGAATCAACGAGCACTTTAAAAGTATAAGTCGTGGAGTTATTGATACGCGTGATGTTATTTATTTTATCTCTGTCACGATATTCTTTTTATTACTAACTAAAAATCAGTTGCGTAATGTTTAAGAATATCGGACACATCATCAAATTAGGTATTGCATTACTTTTAATAAATGTTTTAGCACATTACTTTTACAAGCGCATAGATTTAACACAAGACCAACGGTATACTTTAAAGCAAGCTTCGACTACAATTGTTAGCAATATACAATCGCCCATTTATATAAAGGTATATCTGCAAGGTGAATTCCCAGCAGAGTTTAAACGTTTACAAATAGAAACCAAGCAATTACTTGAAGAACTAAGAGCCATCAATACTAAGCTAAAAATTCAGTTTGTCAACCCAGATTCTTTTAGAGAGCGTTTGATAAAGAAGGGAATGATTCCAAGTAAATTAACAGTAGAAGAAGACGGTAAACTATCTGAAGCTATTATTTTTCCTTGGGCAGAAATTACTTACAGAAACAATACTGAACTCGTAAACTTACTTCCAAATTCTAATGCAACTTCTCAAGATGAACAATTGCAATTTGCTATTGAAAATTTAGAGTTTTCTTTTGTTTCTGCCATTAAAAATAGCAGCACAACAAAAAAGAAACAGATTGCTGTTTTAACAGGTAACGGACAATTACACGATTTATATTTGTACAGCTTTTTAAGTGCTGTAAGTGACAAATACAGCTTAGCTAAATTTACCTTAGATTCTGTTTTAACAAATCCGCAGAAAACACTTAAAGATTTAACTTCTTTTGATCTTGCTATTATTGCAAAACCAACTGTAAAGTTTTCTGACAATGAAAAATTGACCTTAGATCAGTTTATAATGAATGGTGGAAAAACTTTATGGATGCTAGATTATGTACAAGCAGATCAAGACAGTTTAAGACGCACAGGTAAAATGTTGGCTTACCCAAGAGACTTAAATCTAACAGATGTATTATTTAGCTACGGAGTTAGAATTAATACAAGCTTGCTCAAAGATTTGTACGCTGCTAAGATTCCGTTAGCAACTGGAAATGTCGGTAACAAACCGCAATTTCAAAATTTGCCTTGGTTTTTTCATCCATTAGTAGGCGGTAATCCTAACCATGCAATTACAAAAAATATACGTCCGATTAGATTGCAGTTTGCCACACAAATTGACACCTTAAAAAACAAAGAAATTACAAAAACTCCGTTGTTAGTTAGCTCATTGCTAACTGCAAAAGTTGGCACACCCAGCTTTGTTGATTTAAAAACCGTTGCTGATGAACCAACGGAAAGTAACTATAAAAGCGGACATCAATTATTGGGTGTTTTGTTAGAAGGTAATTTTAATTCTGCTTACAAAAATAGAATCAAGCCATTTGATACTCCGTTGTTTAAAGCTAAAAGTAAGTCTACAAAAATGGTAGTTATTGCCGATGGTGATATTGCTAAAAATCAGCTTTTAAAAGGAAAACCGCTTGACTTATCAATTGATAAATGGACACAAGAAACCTTTGGTAATAAAGAGTTTTTATTAAATACAGTTGATTACTTATTAGATGATGAAGGACTGATTAACCTTAGAAACAAATCCTTAAAAATAAATCTTCTTGACAAACAAAGAGCTTATCAAGAACGTTCTTTTTGGCAACTTTTTAATATAGTATTACCTATTGTTTTACTAGTAATTTTTGGAATTGTCTTTAACTATCTTAGAAAGAGAAAGTATAAATAACAGGAGCTAGGAGTTACGAGTTAGTGACCACATTTCTCCATTAATTTATTCCTTAATTACTCACTCACCAATTAGCTCACTAACAACTTTCACAACAATTATCATCCTTTACCAATTTACAAGAAATTACTGCTAATAAAGCACCCAAAATCGGTGCAACCATATATAACCATAAATGTTGCATATTTCCAGAAACAATATTTGGTGCTAAAGAACGTGCAGGGTTCATAGATGCATTGGTAACAGGTCCAGCAAATAGCGCTTCAATCATTACGAGTCCGCCAATAGCTATAGCAGCTGTAGTACCTATTTCTTTACTTCCAGTAGAAACATTTATAATCGTTACCATTAAAAAGAAAGTGAGTAAGAGTTCTAGCACAAAAGCACGCCACACATCAACTTTTGGAATCGTAGCACCTAAGAACTCACTATTTGGAAATAAAAACAATAAGATAAAACTTGCAGCAAAAGCACCCAAAACCTGAGCGACAATGTACTTTGGCACCTCTTTCCATGCAGACTTTTTAGCATAAGCAAAAGCAATGGTCACCGCAGGATTTATATGCGCTCCAGAAATTTCTCCGAATGCATAAATCATAGCAATAACAGTAAATCCCCAAGTAATTCCTATACCAACATGGGTAACTTCACCTCCAGTAATTTCGTTAATTGTCATTGCACCTGTTCCACAAAAAACAAGAGTAAACGTTCCTATAAACTCTGCAATATATCTTTTCATATATTCAATTGAAAATGCAAATATACAATCTGTTACTTTAAGTAAATGTTATTTTAATTGGTTTTGTATATTTAGAAAAAATTTGGTTGTAAAAAACATGCATAAGTTAATCAAAGTAGATTATTTGTTTTTTGGTTTTGTAATAATTACTTCTGTTTTACTAGTAAGTTCTTGGAGTCAAACCGAAAATGCTTTGAGCTTATTACTAACCAGGGGAATAATTGTTAGTATAAGTGTAGCATTCATTTTTTTTAATTCAATTCTAAAATCTGCTTTTTTACATTTACTTAGAAATATTTATCCTGTGCTTTTTGCAGGTTATTTTTATACCGAAACCGTACATTACAACAAATTATTTTTTAATAATTTAGATCAGATATTTATTGATTTGGATCAGTGGTTATTTGGCTTTCAACCAAGTATACAGTTTTCAGAATATATCAATAACTCTTGGTTTACAGAGTTAATGTACTTTGCGTATTTTTCGTTTTACTTTATCATTTTAGGTTTTGTAATTGCAATGCTTTTTAAACGAAAAGTTTTGTTTATAGAAAGTATTTTTAAAGTAACTTTTTCGTTACTTTTTTTCTATTTTATTTTTGCCATTTTCCCTTCTGCTGGCCCTCAATTTTATTTTGATTTACCTAACAAATCTGCACCTACAAACGGGTATATTTTCCAAGAAATAATGCATATCATTCAAGAAAATGCCGAACAACCAACAGGTGCTTTTCCGAGTTCTCACGTAGGGGTAACCATTGTTATTTTATTGCTTGCAAGAAAAAAGCTACCGCTGTTTTTTAACATTAGTTTACCTTTAAGCATATTGCTAGTTTTATCTACAGTTTACATCAAAGCGCATTATGCAGTTGATGCTATTTTTGGGCTTCTAATTGCACCAATTGTAGTATATTTAGCAACGTTAGTATATAATTTTCCATTTAAAAAGGAGCCAATAAAATGATTCATTTAAAAGAAGTAACCAATTATAAAGATTTAAAAACCTTTATTTATTTACCCTACAAAATACATAAGAATCATCAAGAATGGTTGCCTCCACTACTTTCTGATGAATATAAAATCTTTGACCAAAAGAAAAACCATTCATTTTCTAATTGCGATACCATAATGTATTTAGCTTTTAAAAATAATGAAGTTGTTGGTAGAGTTATGGGTATCATAAATCACATTTACAATAAAGTACATGCAGAAGAAAATGTGCGTTTTTTTGCGTTAGAATGTTTTGATGATGCTGAAGTTTTTGACAAACTAATTAAAGCCATTGAATCTTGGGGAAAAGAACACCAGATGAAAAATATAGTTGGGCCTTTAGGTTTTTCTGATAAAGACCCACAAGGTTTTTTAATTAAAGGTTTTGAAGACCCTGTAACTGTTATGGTTACTAACTGTAGCTATCCTTATATGATAACGCATACCGAAAGGAATGGCTATGTAAAAAAAATTGACTTATTTCAATATAGAATATTGCTTGAAAGCAAAACCCCAGATATTTACAAAAAAGTTGCACAAAGAGCAAAAGATAGAGGTTACAAGATTTTAGAGTTTACAAAAACAAAAAATATTAAACTATATATTAAACCAATATTTGATTTAATAAATGAAAGCTATGCTGATATATACGGATTTGCTCCTTTAAAAGATAAAGAAGTGAAAGAATTTACACAACGTTTTTTACCTTTATTAAACCCTAACTTTATAAAAGTTGTAATTGATAAAGAAAAAAATGTCGTTGCTTTTGTAGCTGCTATGCCTAATATTAGCAAAGGACTAAAAAAGGCAAACGGACGTTTATTGCCTTTTGGTTTTTTGCATATTATCAAAGCTTTAAAGCAAACAAAACAATTGGACATGTTGTTGGGCTGCGTAAAAGAAGACTGTAGGTATTTTGGAATTGATGCACTTATGGCTGTTGCTATTTTTGACTCAGCCAGAAAAGCCAAATTAACACATATTGATAGCCATTTAACAATGGAAGAAAATATTAAGATGCGAGCTACCTACGAACGTATGAATCATACGGTTTATAAAAAATACCGAATTTTTGAAAAAACACTTTAAGCTTTTTCTTTTTTCAGCATTGTTTGCAATAAAATAGCTATGACCATTACAAGTATACAGCCTAGTAAATTGAGCCATAAATAAGGAAGCCAATCTAAAAAGAAGACTCCAATAATAATTGATTGTGTAATAAGCGCTGCTACAAACACAGCATTTCCTTTGACAAATTTGATGAAAAATGCCAACAAAAAGATACCTAATACATTTCCGTAGAAAATAGAACCAATTATATTTACTAATTGAATTAAATTATCAAATAAGTTAGCAACACAAGCCACCAAAATTGCCAATATACCCCAAGCTAAAGTAAACCATTTAGAAGCCTTTACATAATGTGCTTCACTTTTATCTCCGCTAACATTACGTTTGTACAAATCAATAACTGTGGTAGACGCTAACGCATTCAATTCTGACGCTGTTGAAGACATTGCTGCTGATAAAATCACTGCCAGTAAAAGTCCAATCAATCCCCTTGGTAAGTTGTTTAATATAAAATGAATAAAGACATAATCTTTGTCGTTTGTCTCAACTGTCTCATCAGCCTTTTTAATAATAACTTTTGCAGCTTCTTTTACTTTTACATGGGCTGCTTCTACTTTTTTTAACTGTTGTTTCTCTGTAGCTGTTACACCGTTTGTCGCTAATGCTTTCTTCTGATTTTCAAATTCAATGTGCTTCGCTTCGAGCGCTTTGTATTGATCTGCATATATTGAGTTGTTAACAGCTTCTGTTGCTTTTGGATTAAAGTTTAGCGGTGCTGAATTGAATTGATAAAAAACAAAAACCATGACACCAACTAGTAAGATAAAAAATTGCATAGGTACTTTTAACAATCCGTTAAATAACAAACCCAATTGGCTTTCTCTAATCGATTTTCCTGACAAATATCTTTGTACCTGACTTTGGTCTGTTCCAAAATAAGATAACATTAAAAAG
Organism: Flavobacteriaceae bacterium; assembly: GCA_013373385.1. GTDB lineage: Bacteria > Bacteroidota > Bacteroidia > Flavobacteriales > Flavobacteriaceae > Polaribacter. The sequence continues at coordinate 26,988 of JABXHX010000064.1, read as the reverse complement.
GTACCACCTAAGAAACCTGTCCAAATAGTATAACGATTATTAAAATCAAACGAAAAATCTAGTACTTTCATTTTTCCGCTCGCACCAGCTATATCCAATGCTTTCGAAAATGAAATATCTTGAGGCAGTTTCGCTATAATCATAAAAAAAGCCACCAACATCCCAAAGAAAATAATTACCATTTGCTGCTTTTGAGTTACGTTTACAGCTTTGGTACCACCAGAAACCGTGTAAACAATCACTAGCGTACCTATGAGTATATTTAAAGTAACCAAGTCCCAACCCAAGACTGCAGATAAGATAATTGCAGGAGCAAAAATGGTAATTCCTGCTGCCAATCCACGTTGAATTAAAAATAACATGGCTGCTAAGGTTCTTGTTTTTAAATCAAATCTTCCTTCTAAATATTCGTATGCTGTATAAACTTTTAGCTTATGATAAATTGGAATAAAGACCAAACAAATAATCACCATGGCAATGGGTAATCCAAAGTAAAACTGAACAAATCCCATTCCGCTATGAAATGCTTGACCTGGAGTAGACAAGAATGTTATTGCACTGGCTTGTGTTGCCATTACAGACAAGCCTATAGTCCACCACTTTGTGTCATTTCCGCCTTTTATATAATCTTGTACAGTAGTGTTTTTTCTGGTTTTATACGCACCAAAAATTACAATAAACAATAAGGTTACAGAAAGTACAATCCAATCGAGTAGTTCCATAATTGCGTTTAGTTAGTAAAATATGTTGTAATTAAGTAGAATAGAATGATGTACACAGCATTCATAATTAACACAAGACTATATATTTTTTTCCAAGGATGTTGTTTGCTCGTCATAATTGTTGTTGGTTGTTATATCAAATTAGTATTAGATAGCTTTATACAAAGGGTTTATTATTCCTTAATTTCGTTTTTAATCTCTAATTTGTTTTTCACTACTGATAACATATTTGCAAATAACTTATAAGCTCCAGAAACTCCTGCAGGTAATTCTCTAAAAAAACTTAACCCTGTATAAATGTAATTTCCTTTACCGTATTTTGCGACTAATAAACTTCCTTTTTTCGCAGTTTCTCCTTTATCGTGCATCGATAAAATGGGTGTATATTCTTTGCTCCATGTATTTGGAAAATACAGACCACGTTCTTGTACCCAACCATTAAAATCACTTTCTGAAATTACATTTGGAAAATTTAAAATTGAATGATTTTTCGCCAACAATGTCACTTTTGCATTTTCATCAGTAACTCTATCTCTAGATAATTTTAAATTAAATGGAGCTTGTACATCTACTCTTCTACTGGTATTGTACTGTACAATTAGAGTTCCTCCATTTTTGGTGTAATCCAATAAATATTTTTGTTTAAATTTTAATTCAGGTAGTGTGTTGTAAGCTCTAATTCCGACTACAATTGCATCGAATTGCGCTAAATTATTTTCATTGATTTCTTTCGGATGAATTTCTTTTACCTTATAGCCTATTTGACGTAAACTCTCTGGAATAGCATCTCCAGAACCTTGAATATAACCAATAAAATTTCCTGCTTTTTGAATGTTTAGTCGAACAATTTTGGCTTCTGAATCTAACAACACAGATTGTTTAGGAATATGGTTATAGTTAATCTCTATCAGTTCTTTAGTGTATAATTGTCCATTTGCTTTAGCAAGTACTTTTAACTTTCCTTCAGATTGCTTTTTAGGTGGACTTACATAAAAGTCTACCATCTGTACATCTCCTTTTTGAGCAATTACAAAAGATTGTAATTTAGGCTGTACACTCCAATCTTTAGGAACGTCTAGAGCTACTGTTCCTCTTACATTTTTAGTTCCTGCTCTTACTTCTACAGATACTTTCTGCTTGGTATCATCAGAAAAAATAAGTATTTTATTGTTCAACTTTGTTGTTACCTCTGGTAATACTTCAAAAGGATTGTACAACTCTCCTTTATCTCTTTTTGCATAACGATACACTACATCTTTGGTAAATGAAATTTTATGTTCCCACATGTTCAGATGAAACTCTACTTGCAGAGGTCTACTCGATGCTGGTTTACCAATTTGTAATTGATTCTTTACATCATACATCCCTAACGACCATTTATTTTGCAACCAATAAGGGTCTGAATAGCTTTTGTTTTTTAATTGAATTGTATCTCTAATATTTAAACGTACATTATTTTCTAATTGCTTTTCTTGAGCAATACCAACGCTAATTCCGTTACCAACAATTGTATAAGAATCAAAAAAAGTAGTTATATCACTTCTCTTCAGTACTTCCATTGTCAATTCTACTTTTCCATTTGGCGTAGTAGAAGAACTGCTCGCAGAAACTTCTAAATACAACCCAGCTGCTGCATAAATAATTTCTTTAATTTGTTTTAATTTAATGGTTCTCCAATGTGCATCTTCTAATAATTGAATTTTATCATAAGCTTTTAACAATACTGGCAGATGTTTAGACGGATTAGAAAAGTCGAAGTTTTTTTCTACCTCATACAAAATAGCTCCAATTTCCCCTCCTCCTTTAATTCTGTTCCATGTGGTATTGATGCCCGAGAACAAGTCGTGTTGGTCTTTTGGTTTCGATCCTTTTAAAAACTCTAAGTATTCTTTTTGCGTTCCGCGAGTGGTTAATCTTCCAAAACCTTGACATAAATGTTGACTGCTAGCTATGGCTGCCACCTCATTATTAGACAAACCTTTTAACGGATAATAAACCCCGACATCTAAGGTTGATAATTTCCCTTTAGTAGCTTTTTCAAATGCTGCTTTAGTTCTATAAAACCAAGAAGAAGTGTTAAAAAACAAACGTTTTGGTTGCCAAGACTGCGTGTGTTCTAGTTGTGATGCGTACTTAGTATTATCTGCAGAAAGCTCAAATGCTTCTACACTCAACATCGCAGAAGTAGTATGATGCCCGTGCGTTGTTCCAGGTGTCCTATGATTAAATCGGTTGATGATAATATCTGGTTTAAAAGTTCTAATTGCCCAAACTATATCTGCCAATACTTTCTCTTTATCCCAAAACTCTAATGTTTCTGTTGGATGTTTAGAATATCCAAAATCATTGGCTCTTGTAAATAGCTGTTCACCGCCATCAACTTTTCTAGCAGCTACCAGTTCTTGTGTTCTAATCAAACCTAACAACTCTCTAATCTCTGGACCAATTAAATTCTGACCTCCATCACCGCGTGTTAAAGACAAATAAGCTGTTCTTGCTTTTACATGATTTGCCAAATACGAAATCAGTCGGGTGTTTTCGTCATCTGGATGCGCAGCAATATACAAAGCGGTACCTAAAAAATTTAACTTCTGTATTTTCTCAAAAATTTGGTTTGAGTTTAGTTTTTGTGGTTTCTGTGCAGAGGTTTTGGTTAAAATCAACAACAAAAACAGTGTGAAAAAAATATATTTCTTCATTAAAAAGTAATTAGTAGTCTTAACAAATATACTATTTTAATGATTCGACAATGATTTTATTATGGGGTATTAACATAATTATAACGTTTGTAATTTACCTAACAATTTGGTTAAAAACTGTTGATAAATATATTTTTAAAATCACTTATTTAGAATATATTTGTAAGTCTATATGCAATAAAAAATACATCGATGAAATTTATAGTATCAAGCTCACAATTATTAAAACAACTTCAAGTGCTTGGAGGTGTAATTAATAGCAACAACACACTACCAATTTTAGATAATTTCTTATTTGAATTATCAGAAAACGAATTAAAAGTTTCGGCTTCTGATTTAGAAACTACTATGAGTGCTGTTGTAGCAGTTGAGTCTGACTCTACTGGTGCCATAGCTGTGTCTGCAAGATTATTATTAGACACTTTAAAAACATTTCCAGATCAACCTTTAACGTTTAAAACAGAAGGAGAAAGTACAATTGAAATTAGCTCTGACCAAGGAAAATACGACATGGCCTTTTTTAATGGCGATGAATTTCCAAAAGCGGTTTCTTTAGCTGCACCAAGTAGTACTGTAATTCCAGCCAATGTGTTAGCAACAGCCATTTCTAAAACTATTTTTGCTGCTGGTAATGATGATTTACGTCCGGTTATGAGTGGTGTATTCTTTCAGTTTAGCCCAGAAAGCTTAACTTTTGTAGCTACAGATGCTCACAAATTGGTAAAATATGCGCGTACAGATGTAACAGCAAACGAAAGTGCTGAGTTTATCATGCCTAAAAAACCTTTGAACTTATTAAAAGGAATTTTAAACGGAGCTGATAGCGATGTTACTATTGAGTACAACAACTCGAATGCTAAGTTTACTTTTGACAATTTTGTATTGGTTTGTAGGTTGATTGATGGAAAATACCCAAACTACGAAGCGGTCATTCCGAAAGAAAATCCAAATAAATTAACTGTTGATAGGGCTTCGTTCTTAAACTCTGTAAAACGTGTGTCTATTTTCTCTAGTAAAACGACACATCAAATTAGATTAAAAATGGCAGGAACAGAATTAAACATTTCTGCAGAAGATTTAGACTACGCCAACAAAGCAGACGAGCGTTTAAGCTGTGATTACCAAGGAGACGATATGCAAATAGGATTCAACTCGCGTTTCTTAAGTGAGATGTTAAACAATCTAAATGCTAATGATGTATTGATTGAAATGTCTTTACCAAACAGAGCCGGAATCTTAACACCTATTGACGGAACAGACGAAGGAGAACAAGTAACCATGTTGGTAATGCCAGTAATGTTGAATAGTTAAACTAGATTATTAGAATCTTAGATTTATAGATATTTAAAAACCACAATCAATTGATTGTGGTTTTTTGTTTGACAAATAATTGTCATATTAATGTCGTAAATAAATTTTCTTTTTGACGGTAATTAAAAGCTACATAATACTACATTTGAGCTATTAAAATTATCTCATGAAAAAACAAAACCTTTCAAGTGTTATTAAAAAAACTAGAATTGAAAAAAACTTATCACAAGAAGAATTAAGTGAAATATCAAATTTAAGCTTAAGAACGGTTCAACGTATTGAAAATAATGACACCACACCTAGAGGTGACACTTTAAATAGATTAACAAAGGCTCTTAATCTACCTGATAACTATTTTAACAACATAACTAACGAACAAAAAATAGTAAAACAAATACCATGGTTCATTATTGGCTTTATATTATTTGGAGGCTCTTTTGGTTTTCTAATAGGTTTGATATTAGTAAACATGAAAGTTATACCTTATAATGATATTGCACAAGAAATTGTTTACTCTATCACAAGTTTATTCATAGCCATTGGTATTATAGTTGGAAATATAATAGAAAAAAAGCATAGGAATGAAAAGGATTAAATTAATAGTATTTATGCTACTTGCTTCATACAGCTGTACAACCAAAAAAAGTAAAACTAATATTACAATATTTTTTGAAGGAATAAAGAAGGATACAATATTTATTGGGTCATGGGCACCTTTAAGTAATTCAGAAAAAATTGACACTGTTTATATAAGTGATGGAAAATTAAAATACTTCCTTAGTATTAATGAACTAAACAAAATTGCCATTGTTCCAAAATCAAGTGCATTAAGCAATAAAAAGTTAATTACGTCTAGCGCAAATATTATCAATCTTTGGATGAATAAAAAAGATAAAATGTATATAAATGCTAAAGTCCATAAGAATATAATTGATTATTCTGTTTATGGTAATAATTTTTCTGAACAACATTCAGAAGCAAGGAAAAAGTTTTTAAAATTATTAGAAAAATCACATCAACTTAGAATAAAAAAATCAACATATCCAATTAATCAAAGGAATGATTCTATTAAGAAACTCATTAATGAAGAAAGTAAAAAGCTTTTTTTTAAAAGAATTGAATTAGCTATAAGCTTTGTAGAAAAAAATAAGAACTATGAATATTCTGCTTGGCTTTTATTTAACGTAATAAACACGAATAATAAAGAAAAGGTTATTGAACTATTTAATGAATTATCAAGTGAAGTAAAAGCTAGTTTTTGGGGAATCAAATTATCAAAAATGGTAAACGGATTTAAAGCTTTTAGAACTGGTTATTTATTTCCTGAAATAAACACTAAAACAGTTACTGGAAAAACAATCAATCTAAAAAACTATAGAGGAAAGTATTTGCTAATAGATTTTTGGGGTTCTTGGTGTGGACCTTGCATTGATGAAATTCCAAAGCTAAAAGAATACTATAAGAATTATAACTCAAAATTAGAAATTCTAGGCATAGCATGCAATGATAATAAAAATAAGTTGTCTGAATTAATTTCTAAAATGAACATAAAGTGGGACAATATTTTAAGTAGTAACTTAAAAAATGATACAAATAATTTTGTAGATAAATTTCAAATACGTGTTTATCCAACTAAAGTTCTATTAGACAAAAATGGTCATGTAATTAAAACTTATATTGGGTCTGATAAAGAACTATTTAAGGACATGGATAATTTATTTAAGTAATTTTTTTGTAAACATTAATTTTGCTAGATAGATTTCTCGACTTCACTCGAAATGACATATCTTTTTGTTTATATTTACTCTTATGAATTTCTTGGCGCATTTATACCTATCTCAACAAAATACCAACATTATTATTGGCAATTTTATGGCAGATGGAATTAGAGCAAATAAATTTGAACATTACGCTGAAGAAATAAAGCAAGGCATTCTATTGCATAGAGAAATAGATACATTTACAGATGCACATCCAATAGTAAGACAAAGTAAGCGTAGACTACATCCTCGTTACAAACATTACAAAGGTGTTATTATTGATATATTTTACGATCATTATTTAGCAAAAAACTGGCGAGATTATTCTGCTATTCCATTAGATATTTATGTACAATCTGTGTATGATTTATTGCAAGAAAACAGACAGGTACTTCCTAAAAAAACACAGCACATGTTACCGTATATGATAGAATACAATTGGCTGTACAACTATCAATTTATAGAAGGTATACAACGTGTATTAAATGGCATGAATAACAGAACCAAACAAAAATCTCAAATGCATTTAGCGGTAGAAGATTTACAACAATTCAACCTTGAATTTGAACAAGACTTTACAACATTCTTTAAGGATTTACAAAGTTTCACCCATAAAAAATTACTTGAATTTGACAATTCGTAATTCATCAAAGAATCCGTATCTTTTCCAACCAAGAAAACCAAACATCATGAAAAAATTACTAGTCGTATTCTTTACTATAGTATTAATTATCAGTTGTGCAGAACCAACCAAAGAAAAAGTAGTTGGTTTAGTTACTGAAAAAGCTATGGTCGTTTCAGCAAGAGCAGAAGCTTCACAAATTGGTTCAGATATCTTAAAAAAAGGAGGAAATGCGTATGATGCCATGGTAGCCACACAATTAGCATTGGCTGTTGTGTATCCGGTTGCGGGTAATATTGGTGGTGGTGGATTTATGGTATATCGCTCTAATGACGGAAAAACTGGAGCCTTAGATTTTAGAGAAAAAGCGCCCTTAACAGCTAATAGAGATATGTACCTAGATAAAGCAGGAAACGTAATACCTAATAAAAGTAGTTTTGGAATACATTCAGTTGGTGTTCCAGGTTCAATTGCAGGTATTTTTGAAGTGTATCATAAATTTGGTAGTTTGCCTTTTAAGGACTTAATTCAACCTTCAATAGATTTAGCTCGTAACGGTTTTAAGGTTACTGCTAAACAAGCAAAAGCTTTAAACGCTACACGTAAACGTTTTCAAAAAGCCAACAATTATAAAATCTTATTTGATAGAGCATGGAAAGAAGGTGATTTGTTACAACAAGAAGAATTGGCTCAAACTTTAGAGAGAATTCGTGATAATGGACAAGATGGATTCTACAAAGGGAAAACAGCTCAATTATTTGTTGATTATGTAAATGAATTAGGCGGAATCATATCCTTAGAAGATTTAGTAAAATACAAAGCCGTATGGCGTAAACCTATTGAGTTTGATTATAAAGGTTATAAAATTACCTCTATGACATTACCAGCAAGTGGTGGTATTTGTTTAGCACAAATTTTAAAATCGATAGAGCCCTATGATTTAAGTGGAATTGAGCATAATTCTACAAAATACATTCAGCTTTTAACAGAAGCCGAACGAAGATCCTATGCAGATAGAGCTCATTATTTAGGAGATATTGATTTTGTTGATGTTCCTATTGATAGTTTGTTAGCTAAAAAATACATAGACAACAGAATGCGTACTTTTTCATGGGATAAAGCTACTAGTTCTGATGCTGTTTCTCACGGTAAAATTTTAGGAAAAGAAAGTGACCAAACTACTCACTACTCTATTGTAGATCAGTTTGGAAATGCAATTTCAGTAACAACAACATTAAACACCGGTTATGGTTCTAAAGTATTGGTAAAAGGAGCAGGATTTTTCTTAAATAACGAAATGGATGATTTTAGCGCAAAACCTGGTGTACCAAATGTATATGGATTATTAGGTTCTGAAGCCAACGCCATTGCTCCTGAAAAGAGAATGTTAAGCTCTATGACACCAACTATCGTAGAAAAAGATGGGAAATTAAAAATGGTTGTTGGAACTCCTGGAGGATCAACTATTATTACTTCGGTTGCTCAAAATATTTTAAACGTGATTGAATATGATATGGGAATGCAAGAATCTGTAAACAAAGCTCGCTTCCACCATCAATGGAAACCAGATCATATTAGAATGGAACCAAACGGATTTGATAGTATTACCAAAGCAAAACTGAACAAATTAGGCTATAAATTATTAGAACGTAACTCTTTAATTATTGGTAGAGTTGATGCGATTCTAGTACTACCAAACGGAAAATTAGAAGGTGGTGCAGACCCACGTGGAGATGATGCAGCAGCTGGATTTTAGAAATGAAGTATAAAGGAAATTCAAGTAAAGGAATAGATTTCTACTATCACTTATTTAACTCTAAAGAGTTTTGTATTGAGTTAGGAAAATTTACATTATTAAGTAGCAAATTGGAAGCTGAATTGATTCTCTATTACAAAAGAAATAATGTAAAAGATACTTTAGAAAAGGCGACACTTGGAAAATTAATTTCAATAGGTTCAAAAAATAATCTATTTGATAAAAATTTATCTCTCATTTTAAATCAATTCTTAATTCAAAGGAATGAACTAACACATAATATTTATTCTATTTTTAGAAATATAAAAGATAATTCAATTCTTGAAAAAGATAACCTACTTGATTCTGATGTTTGGACTTATACCGATTTCATATATCAAGTAAATGAGAATTTCAATCATATTTCAGAAATTATAAAAGAAAAATAAATGATAGCACAACCTTTTCATTTAGCAATACCCGTAGCAGACTTAGAAGTTTGTAGAACATTTTACAGAGATATTTTACAATGCAAAGAAGGAAGAAGTTCTGACAAATGGGTAGATTTTGATTTCTTTGGACATCAATTTGTGATTCATCAAAAAGAGAGTTACAAAAACGAACCTCCAATAACCAATCCAGTAGAAGGGCATAATGTTCCTGTTCCTCATTTCGGAGTGGTTTTAGAATGGGATGTTTGGCATGATTTAGCCGACTCTTTAAAAGAAAACGGAATTCAGTTTGTAATAGAACCTTATATTCGATTCAAAGGAAAAGTTGGAGAACAAGCAACCATGTTTTTTTATGATCCAGAAGGAAATGCATTAGAGTTTAAGGCCTTTAAAGATATAACTCAGCTATTTGCTAGGTAATGCAATTAGCAGAAACTCATATCGCTTTACCACAAGAAAATCCAATTAGACTTCAAGAATATGCAGTTGGAATATTTAATTCTACATCCACTAAATCTGGAATCAAAAAAGCAATTAAAAAAGGTTTGATTTTAGTTAATAGTCAACCCGCGTCAACAGCATTATTTATTACTGGTGGAGAAAAGATTGAATTATTTAAAGATGAAAAAAGTCAACATTTAAAAAGACTAGAGCTTCCTTTAGAAGTACTTTTTGAAGATGATTATTTAGCTGTTGTTTATAAACCAGCAGGAGTATTGGTAAGCGGAAATAAGTTTGTTACCATTACCAATGCATTGCCTCAAAACTTACAAAAAAGTAAACAGTCGGACGCAGTTAGACCCCAACCAATACATCGATTAGATTATCCTACATCTGGACTCTTACTTATCGGAAAAACAAGTAGTGCAATTACATTGTTTAGTCAACTTTTTGAAAACAAAAAAATTCAAAAAACTTACCATGCTGTTTGTATCGGTAAAATGAAACAAAAAGGAACAATTAATATAGCTATTGAAAATAAAGAAGTATTCACAACATATTGTGTTTTAAAAGCTGCAACATCTAAACGCTTCGATTCTTTAAACTTAGTAGAGCTATCTCCAAAAACAGGTAGAAAACATCAATTACGAATACACCTATCTTCTATTGGGAATCAAATTTTAGGAGATAAAGAATATGGAAATCCTGAATTAATCTTAAAAGGAAAAGGGTTATATTTACACGCATCAACATTAGCGTTTATACATCCATTTACCAAGGCACCTATATCAATTACAAAAGAACTACCCAAAAAATTTAAGAAGATTTTTCCATAACATAAGTTCTCATTGTTGTTGACAATCTTTGAACCAACTCTTTTAATTCCTCTTCATTATAACTTGCAAAGCCTAATCGAATTGCATTATGCCCTACCTTTTGTGTATCATAACGTTTCCAGTCTCCAATCACTAAATTTTCTTTAAGTGCATAATTTGTAACTTTATCCCAAGAATAATCTGAACGTAACTTCAACCATATTGCCATACCCCCTTTTGGTATCTGAAACGTAAAATATTCAGACAATTGCTCTTTTAACAATGCACACATCAAATCTCGTCGAACCTTATAAACTTTCATTACTTTTTTAATATGTCTATCTAAATCGCCATTCTTAATAAACTCAGCAAAAGTCAATTCTAACAATGCATCTCCTTGTCTATCAACTATTCGCCTATAAGCTGCTGCTTCATCAACAAAATCTTTTGAAGCAATTAAATAACCAACTCTAAAAACAGGAGCTACAGCTTTACAAACAGAACCAATATAAATTACATTCCCATTAACATCGTGACTAGCTAGTGGTAAAATAGGAGAATGATTATAATTAAAATCATAATCATAGTCATCTTCAATAATCGCAAACTGATATTTCTGAGCTAAATTCAATAAATGAATTCTTCTTTCAGCAGATAAAGTAACAGTTGTTGGATGATGATGATGAGAAGTAACATAAACTGCTCTAATCGATTTCTTCTTACATATCCTTTCTATTTCTTGGGCATTTAAACCATTTTCATCAACAGAAACTCTATATAAATTAGCATTTTGGTTCTGAAAAGTAAGATCAGCTGCAATGTAATTTGTGCTTCCTACAATAATAATATCATCTTCTTTTAATAATAATTGTGATGCTAAATAGATTCCATTTTGACTACCTCTTGTTATTAAAATATTTTCTTTAGTAATCTGTAGTCCCCTAGTTTTGCTTAAATATTCGGCTAACTCAATACGCAGTTTTTCATTTCCATAAACAGATCCGTATGATAAATGTTTATATGCATCTTTTTTACTTGTATGTCTTCTATAAATTCTTGCTATTTCATTAATCGGTGTTAATCTACCATCAGATATTCCATCATCAACAGACATCATATTTGCTGATTGTAGTACAGGTGTTTTTGATAAATTCTTATCCTTATAAAATTGAAAACCTGTTTGATCATTTACAAAATCTACTTTTTTATTGTTATAATCTTGCTGTTGTAATTCAAGTAAATTTTTATGCACGAATGTTCCTTTTTTTGGAATAGATTCTACCCAACCTTGTAAATCTAATTCTTCATAACAAGCAACAATTGTTTTTCTATGAACTCCCAATAATTTAGATAAGTTTCTACTGCCAGGAAGTTTTGTATTGGGTTGTAGTTTATGTGACTTAATCAACCCTATAATTTGTTTTGATAATTGTAAATACAATGGTTGTTGACTTTTTCTTTGTAATTGTATGGTTGTTTTATAAGGAAACATATCTGGACTACTATTTATATTTATTCTGGACGATTATAACAGTCCATAAATGTATTATTTTTGAATTAACAAAACAAAACAATTATGATTAGAGCTGAGATTAACCCAAATGAACATCACGAATATTATGGTAGATATTTAGATTTAGTAGATAATTCTACTGAGTTAATAGATGGTTTCATTCAAGGAAAAAACCAAATGGTTGAATTATTAGAATCTATTCCAGAAGAAAAGATGTCTTATAGATATCAACCAGGAAAATGGAGTATTAATGAACTAATACAACACTTAATAGATACAGAGCGTATATTTATGTATCGCTGTCTTAGAATTGCAAGAAATGATAAAACTCAGCTAGCTGGTTTTGAACAAGACGATTATATTATTCCTTCTGAAGCAGATAAAAAATCAAAAACTGAAATCATTGAAGAATTTACTGTCAATAGAAATAATTCTATTGTGTTACTAAAAAGTTTATCTGATGAAAACTTAAGCTTTATTGGCAATGCTAACGGAGCTAAAGCTTCAGCAAGATCCATTGCTTTTACCGTTTTAGGTCACGATATATGGCACTCAAGAATCATTAAGGAACGTTATTTATAAAATCATGCAAGAATATTCAAAATCAAAATTAAACCGAGTCAAAAGAGGTCAAAATAGAGCTACTTACGATGTAGAAAAAATAAATACGATTTTAGATGCTGGTTTTATTGGTTATGTCAGTTACATTTTTCAAGGAAAAGCAATTGCTATCCCAATGGCGTATGGTAGAGATGGAAATAAAATCATATTACATGGCTCAAATGCAAACCGTATGCTAACAACACTTTTAGACGCAAAGGAAATGAGCATGACAGTGATGCATTTAGATGCATTAGTATTAGCAAGATCTGGATTTCATCATTCAGTAAATTATAGATCTGCAACCTTATTTGGATCTGTAAAAAAAATTGAAGAACCGTTAGCCAAAGATGTTGCATTAAAATGCTTTATGGAACATATGATGAAAGGCCGTTGGGATGGAGTTAGAGAAATGACTAAAGAAGAATTTGACAGAACTCTAGTTGTTGAAATGACAATTGAAACAGCATCTGCAAAGATTAGAGATGTTGGTGTTAATGACGAACCTGATGATTATAATCTTCCTGTTTGGGCAGGATTGATCCCCATAAAACAAGTAGCAGAATACCCGATTCCAGATGAAGGAATTCCTCAAAGAATGGATCTCCCTAAACACGTTTTAGAGTATTACAATACCAATAAATAATAGTAAATTAGCTGCTTAGGCAATTTACTATCCAATGAAAAAATTATTAAAAATACTCGGAATTACAGTGGCAATGCTAGCAATTGGTATTGCCATTTTTTATGTTGTTAATAATGAATCTTTACCAACAGGAGTTCAAGGAAAAGAAGCTGATGCATTAGCTTCAAAAATGCTAACCGCTTTAAATGCAGAAGCATACAATCAGACAGAAGTATTAGAGTGGAGTTTTAGAGGTCAACATTTTTACAAATGGTATAAAAGCAAGCATATAGTTGAAGTATCGTGGGATGATAACTTAGTGAAATTAGACACTAAAAACCAAGAAAATTCTAAAGTTCTAAAATCAAACAACTCAAACGACAACCAACAACTCATAAAAATAGCCACTGATTATTTTAATAATGATAGTTTTTGGTTGGTAGCTCCTTTTAAAATTTTTGATAATGGTGTAGAAAGAAGAATTGTTAAATATAATCAGAAAGATGCGCTATTAGTTACCTATACTTCTGGTGGAACGACACCAGGTGATTCTTACTTATGGATATTAGATGAAAATGGATTGCCAACAAGCTTTAAAATGTGGGTAAGTATTATTCCAATTGGTGGATTAGAAGCTTCATGGAATGATTGGACAACTACGGCAACTGGAGTAAAATTACCTACAAAACACAAAATTAGTATTATTAACAGGTATTTGGATTTAGGAACTGTAAAAACCAGCAATCCCAAAGCTGATGAAATTGCTAAAAACATTTTACAAAAAATCAATCACGCAGCTTATCAGAAAACACGCTATTTAGAATGGAGCTTTGGTGGAAGAAGGTCTTTTAAATGGGACAAACAACAACATATTGTTGAAGTATCTTGGGATAAAAACAACGTAATTCTTTATCCTAACCAATTAGAAAAAAGTATACTATTTGTTAATGGGGTAGAAACTTCTGAAAATAAAGACAAACTCGTTAAAAAAGCTGAAGCTATTTTTAACAATGATAGCTTTTGGTTAGTCGCACCGCACAAACTATTTGAATCAGGTATTATTAGGTCAGTCGTAAAAAGAGAAGGTAAAAACGCTTTAAAAGTAAAATATACAGCTGGTGGTTCAACTCCAGGGGATTCTTACATTTGGATTTTAAATGAAGACTATTTACCTGTAAAGTATTTAATGAATGTACCAAGTATGAAAATGAATGAAGTACCAGCAACTTGGGAAGATTGGGTTACGACTGAATCTGGAACTTTATTACCTAAAAACCATACTTTTTCTAGTGGAAGAAAACTTAGTATGGGCGATGTAAAAGCTTATAATTAATAATTATATTTACGCTATGAATTCAAAAGAAATTTCAAACGGAATCTTAAGAGCTATAGCTATTATTATTGGCATAGCTTTACTATTTTATTTTTTATACCTGATACAATCGGTAATTATCTATATAATTATTGCAGCAATCATTTCTCTAATTGCCAGACCTGTGATTCTTTTTTTAAAAAAGCGATTAAAGTTTCCGAATACTCTTGCTGTTGTAACTTCAATGATTGTTTTGGTTGGTTTCCTATTCGGAATTATAAGGATGTTTGTACCATTAATTGTAAAACAAGGAGAAAATCTATCATTACTCCATACTGATAAGTTTTTACAAAACCTACAAAATGTCATTAGCCAAGTAAATGATTACTTTATGGCAAAAAACATTAATTTGTTGTCTGAGTTAAAAAATGTAGACTTTATGTCTAACTTTCAAGCCATACCAAACTTTTTAAATTATGTGGTTGGCACTCTAGGATCGTTAAGTGTTGGCTTGTTTTCGGTATTATTTATCTCTTTCTTTTTTATGAAAGACAGTCAATTACTAAACAGTGCAATTATGACTATCATTCCAAATAAAAGTGAAAAAAGATTCTCAAAATCTACCGAAATTATCAAAGACCTACTATCAAGGTATTTTATAGGGTTAGTATTACAGATAACAATTCTGTTTGTTATTTACACCATTACCTTATTGATATTCGGAATTGAAAATGCCGTTGTCATTGCTTTCTTATGTGCATTGTTGAATTTAATTCCTTATATAGGCCCAATGATTGGTGCGGTAATTATGTTCTTATTATCAATGACAAGTAACCTCGGACAAGATTTTCAGGCAGAAGTATTACCAACAACCTTGTACGTAATGATTGGCTATTTAGTAGCACAACTTATAGACAACTTCTTTAGTCAGCCATTCATTTTTTCTAAAACTACAAAATCACATCCTTTAGAGATTTTCTTGATTATAATTATTGGCGGACTAATTTTTGGAGTTGTTGGTATGATTACAGCCGTACCAATGTATACAGCCATTAAAGTTGTTCTAAAAGAATTTTTATCTGAAAACAAAATTGTAAAATCTTTAACAAAAGATATTTAAAATCTGATTTTTTTGAATCTAGCCATTTTAAATACCGAAGTTCAAAAGTATATCAATGATAATTTAAACGTTAACATTGCTAAATTGGCTTTTAAAGGAAGCCCGTTTGATACTGTTTCTACGCAAGAATTGATAACACAGATTGCAAACAAGAAAAAGGCAGAAAAAAAACTGCCTACTTGGTTTAAAACGCAAAACATTATTTATCCTAACAAAATTAACCTTGAGCAGACTTCTTCAGAGACAACTGCCAATTACAAATCTTCAATAATATCAGGTGATTCAATCATAGATATTACAGGTGGTTTTGGTGTAGATTGCTACTCTTTTTCCAAAAAATTTAAAAGTGTAATTCATTGCGAGTTAAACACAAACTTATCAACAATTGTTAAAAATAATTATCAACAATTAAAAATTCACAATATAGCAACATTTTCTGGAGACGGAATTGACTTCTTAAAAACTTCAACTAAAAAATTTGATTGCATCTATATAGACCCATCTAGACGAGATTCTAGCAAAAATAAAGTCTTTTTACTAAAGGACTGCTTGCCCAATGTACCTGAAAATTTAGAACTCTTATTCTCTAAATCAAATATCATTCTACTAAAAAATTCTCCAATATTAGATATTTCAAAAACAATAGAAACGTTACAATTTGTAAAAGAAATTCATGTTGTATCTGTAAATAATGAAGTAAAAGAATTGTTGTTTTTACTAGAGAAAAATTACAACAACACTATTGAAATAAAAACTGCAAATTTTCAAAAAAATAAAATACAATTATTTAATTTTCAGTATTTTAAAAATAAAGAGTCAAGCTATTCATTTCCTAAAAAATACCTTTACGAACCCAATGCAGCTATTTTAAAATCTGGTGGATTTCATGAAATTAGCCAGCAATTTTCTTTAGAAAAATTACATCCACATTCACATTTATACACCTCAAATTCTTTAATAGAATTTCCAGGGAGAAGATTTAGTATTGAAAATAGTTGCTCGTATAACAAAAAAGAAATAAAAAAAATGCTCGTAAAAAACAAAGCAAATATCACTACTAGAAATTTTCCAGATTCTGTGGCTGAAATAAGAAAAAAAATAAAAATTAATGATGGAGGAGATACTTTTTTATTTTTTACAACATTACTAAATGATAGCTTCAAAGTACTCAGTTGTTCACAGATTTATTAACAAAAATCAATTAGCTTTTTAACATAAGATGTTATAAATATGCATATTATTGATTTTGTCTGCTAATTTATTTATATTTGCTCCACATATTTAGATTGTGTTCATCATAATCAAAAGTACCAATGTGTTTTATTTTTAGGGGTTTAAAACGCATTGATAGAGCCTTGATTTTTCAAGGCTTTTTTTGTGTGATAAAATTTTTTTTATTTCGTTAATAATTGCAAATCACTATTTATAGTTCTAATATTTTTTTAAATTTATCCTTTATAAAAAATATAGATGGCAAATAAGAATATACGTACACTTTCTTCGAGAAAAGAGCTAGGAGACAATTTATTTGAAAACATAGCAAAAGCTTCACAACTAGAAAATTCTAAAGAAGCTTTACAAGCTATTTCTAAACGCTTTATGATAGATGACTCGGTTGTTGTTGGATCAAGTTCTTTTTACGATTTTACTAGAGAAGAAAATAAAAACAAAAAAATACATGTATGCTCTGGTACCGCTTGTATGGTAGCACGCTCGCAAAACAAACTTCATCTCAACTTAGAACAACATTTTACTACAGACGAAATTGGGCATGCAGCTTGTGTAGGACGTTGTCATTCTAATAATGCTTTTATGTATGATAACAAAACCTACACTGCCTCTACAAAAGAGGATTTAAAAAATATCATCGCTAAAAAAGAATACCAACCAAACGATTACAGAATTGCTACAAATACAACTCCAATTTTAACTTCAAAAATTGATGATGTTCAAACATTTTATCAGTTAGCTAATCAGCATAAGGACAATCCAAAAAATGTAATACAACAATTAAAAACTTCGAATCTAAGAGGTCGTGGTGGAGCTGGATTTCCTTTTTGGTTCAAATTAGATGCAGTTATTAAAGAAAAAAACGAACAAAAATATATTGTGTGTAATGCTGACGAAGGTGATCCAGGCGCCTATTCTGATATGTATTTGATGGAACAGCAACCACATAAAGTGCTTTTCGGAATGTATATGGCTGGAATCACCGTTGGTGCCAATACAGGTGTTTTATACATCCGTGGAGAATACCCAGATTCAATCAGAATTGTAGATGATGCCATTCAAGAATTAAAGGACAAAAATTTAATTGACGATTTTAGGTTTAAAATTATTCGTGGACAAGGATCTTATGTGTGCGGAGAAGAAACTGCCTTGTTAAGTTCAATTGAAGGATTACGTCCAGAAGTGCGTGTTCGTCCGCCCTACCCTGCACAATATGGACTGTATGGCAAACCAACCGTTTTAAGCAATGTAGAAACATTTGCAAATATTCATTGGATATTAGAAAATGGTGGTAACGCTTATGCAGCTTTAGGAAAAGGAGCATCTACAGGAACAAAATTGGTTTCATTAGATAGTTTTTTCAATACACCTGGAATGTATGAAATTGAAATGGGAACACCTTTACAAACCATTTTTGATGATTTTGGAGGTGGATTTAAATCTGAAGTAAAAGGCTTACAGATTGGTGGACCTTTAGGTGGAATTGTACCTATGCATAAAATTTCAGAACTGACACTAGATTTTGAATCGTTAGGTTCCAACGGATTTTTATTAGGGCACGCAAGTTTTGTTTCGATTCCTATTGATTTCCCAATCATAAAGTTCTTGGAACATTTATTAGAATTTACCGCTGATGAATCGTGCGGAAAATGTTATCCATGTAGAATTGGTTCTCATAGAGGAATGGAAATGTTGCAAAAAGCACAAAATTCTGATTATAAAATTGATAAGCAATTGTTTGATGATTTGTTAGAAACCTTAGAAATAGGTTCTTTATGTGCATTAGGTGGTGGAGTTCCATTACCCGTTAAAAATGCATTGCAGTATTTTCAAGATGAATTAAAAATCTATTTTACCAGCAACTAAAAATTTATGAAAGCACATATAAACAACATAGCATACGAGTTCAATTCTGGAGAAACTATTTTAGAGTTTGTAAGAAGAATTGAAAGTAATAAAGACGCAATTCCTACCATGTGCCAAGATGATCGATTAGAAAATTTTGGCTCGTGCAGAGTGTGTTCTGTAGAAGTTGCTAGAGAAAAAGATGGTCCAACAAAAACCATGGCTTCGTGTCATACGCCAGTTGGAGAAGGCTTGTACATTTATCACAACACTGATAAAATGAAACGCCTTCGTAAAAACATTGTGGAATTGGTTTTAACAGATTATCCTTCAGATAAAGTTTTTCCTACAAAAGATAAGAAAGCAACCCCTTTTCAGGAAACCATTGCACAAATCGGAATTCCGAATGTGCGTTATCCAGAAGGAAAAACACATTTAGATATTGAAGAAGACAGAGCGCATCCGTATATAAAATCAGATTTATCACAATGTATCAATTGTTTTCGCTGTGTAAGGGCTTGTGAAGAAATTCAAGGTGAAATGATTTTAGGAATGTCTGGTCGTGGATTTGCAAGTAATATTATTAAAGGATTTGACACAACTTTTGACGAATCTGCTTGTGTATCTTGTGGAGCATGTGTGCAAACTTGTCCAACAGAAGCATTGACTGACAAATACGAAACCAAAACTTTGGTAGCAGATAAAACAGTAAGAACAACTTGTACCTATTGTGGTGTAGGTTGCCAATTAGACGTGTCGGTTATTGATGGTCAAATTAAAGGAATCCAAGCTCCTGAAACTGCAGAAGTTAACGAAGGTCACACCTGTTTAAAAGGTCGTTTTGCATTTGAATTTTACAATCATCCAGATCGTTTACGAGAGCCGATGATTAAGAAAAATGGAAAATTTGAAGAAGTTTCTTGGGATGAAGCTTATGATTTTATCACCGAAAAACTCATCAATATAAAAAACAAGTACGGAGCAGATGCTATTGGTGGAATTTCATCTTCAAGAGCAACCAACGAAGAAAATTATTTGATGCAAAAAATGCTTCGTGTTGCTATAGGAACTAACAATATTGATGGTTGTGCACGTGTTTGCCATGCTCCTACTGCCTACGGAATGCAACAAGCATTTGGTACCGGAGCTGCCACAAACTCTGTTGAAGACTTAAAAGAAACAGATGCTATTTTCTTATTTGGTGCCAATCCAATAAAAGGACATCCCGTAACTGGAGCAAAAATAAAGCAAGCCTTTATGAAAGGAGTTACTTCAATAGTGGTAGATCCTATCAAAACAAAATTAGCAGAATTAGCAACTTATCATTTACAAATTAGACCAGGTACCAATGTGGCGATTTTGAATATGTTGGCACATTATATTGTTACTGACAATTTAGTGAATCAACATTTTATTGATTCTTATACTGAAAAATATATCGATTTTAAAAACCATGTTGAAAATTTAAACATGGATGAATTGTCAATACTAACTGGTGTCGATAAAGATTTAGTAAGAGAAGCTGCTCGTGCATATGCAACTGCAGATAGAGCAATGGAGTTTCATGGATTAGGAGTAACCGAACATTTCCAAGGAAGTAAAACCGTAATGTTGTTAGCTAATTTAGCAATGATGACAGGTAATGTGGGTAGAAAAGGAGTTGGATTAAATCCACTACGTGGACAAAACAATGTTCAGGGTGCTGCAGATATGGGCGTACAACCGCATCAAGGAGCTGGATATTTAGATGTAAATAAACCAGAAATTCAACAATATTACGCAGAGAAATACGGAATTAAAAAAATGCCAGAACGCGAAGGCTATAAAATTCCCCAAATGTTAGATGCTGCTATAGAAGGTAAGTTAAAAGCACTATACATAATGGGTGAAGATACCATTATGACAGATCCTAATACCAATCATAGTATCAAAGCTTTTGAAAATTTAGAGTTAATTGTAGTTCAAGAATTATTTATGACGGCTACTTCAGAAATGGCAGATGTGGTGTTACCAGCATCGTCTTATTTTGAAAAAAATGGAACATTTACCAATGGTGAACGTAGAATGCAACGCGTAAACAGAGTTATTGAACCTATTGGAAATACCAAACCTGACGGACAGATAATTATTGATATGATGGAACGATTGGGCTACAAACAACCAACAGGATTAACCTATGATGCTGCCAATGTAATTACAGAAATTGCAGACGTTATTCCATTTATGAAAGGGTTGTCTTGGGATCGTTTAGGTGACAACGGATTGCAATGGCCAATTCAAGAAGATGGTACTGATACGAAAATGATTCACATTGATGGTGCCTTTAAAAAAGGAATTGGAACTTTCCATCATTTCGACTTTGAAGAAACTCCAGAAATCATTGAACATGGAAATCAATATCCTTTTATTCTAACTACTGGTAGAGAATTAGAGCATTATAATTCTGGTACTATGACGCGTAGAACGGACAATCAAAAGATTTTGTCTGATGACGTTTTAGAGGTACACCCTAAAGATGCCATTAAAAAAGGCATCAAAGATAATGAAACAGTCAGAATTTTTTCTGACAGAGGAAGTGTAGAAATTCCAATTAAGTATTCTAAAAATGTAAAACGTGGAGTCTTAAGAACTACTTTTCATCAACCAGAAGTTTTTATCAATATCATTACTGGAAGCGTTGGAGACAAAGAAACATTAACCCCAGAATATAAAGTTGTAGCTGTAGATTTTGAGCGAGTTTAACTTAAAGAATACATCTAATATCCCTTATGATGGTTTATTAGTTTCTAATGAGATTCAATCAAAAGTTTCTGATAGTATTGTTGTTGAGGCTGCTTTACAAATCAATATTAATAATGAGTCATACACAGTAGTAATGCGTACACCAGGAAATGATTTTGAATTGATTCGTGGGCTTCTGTATGCTGAAGATATTTATAAAGGAAAGGAAAATTTACAATTAAAAATTATTGAAGAAAAGCCAAATGGTTTTTCCATTATTAATGCTACAATTCCTCAAGAAAAATTAGGTAAAGGTTATTTAAATAAACGCACTTTATTATCTGTTTCTTCATGTGGCATTTGTGGCAAACAAGAATTA
This sequence comes from Flavobacteriaceae bacterium, assembly GCA_013373385.1. Taxonomy (GTDB): domain Bacteria; phylum Bacteroidota; class Bacteroidia; order Flavobacteriales; family Flavobacteriaceae; genus Polaribacter. The sequence goes on along the minus strand of JABXHX010000064.1, from coordinate 5,086 downwards.
AGTCAGATACAATTAACTGGTGAAGTTCTAAAGAACTCATCTATACCGACTATAAAAAATGTTACTAAAATGTTTTCTTATATGAGAAAACATCAAGCCGTTTTTGAAAGAACTGGTGGTAGTCATGCAGCTGCTATATTTGATAAAAAATATAGTCTATTAACTATCAAAGAAGATATTGGTAGACATAATGCGGTTGACAAAACCATAGGAAAACTTATAAATGAAAATAAAATTCATGATGCTAAATACATGCTTGTTAGCGGAAGAGTTTCTTACGAAATAGTTTCAAAAGCCTTTTTTGCAAGAATTTCAGTAATTATAGCAGTTTCAGCTTGTTCTAGTTTAGCAATTGATTATGCAAAAGAATTTGGAATTTGCTTAATGGGATTTACACGAGCAAATAAAATGACAATTTACTCTACTCCAAACAATTAAATTTTTATGAAAAAAATCATTCTATTAATATACTTATTCATTACATTTCTTGGGTTTTCTCAAGAAAACTCCATTCCTAAAAAAATGACTCAACATGGGTTTGGAAACATCGATTTTATTTCTGTGAACATGCCAAATAATGAGTTTAATAATCCAGAGGAAAATATGGGGCTCACTGGACTGCATTATAATTTATGGCTCAACAAAAATTTCTATACAGGTTTAGGATTTTATGGTAGTGTCACTGGTCTAAGAGGCGGGTTATTCACTTTAGGTATAAATGCAGGATTGAAAACAAACCTCACAAAAAAAATATTTCTAGATACAGGTTTTCATTTTGGCGGCGGTGGCGGTGCTTCTGCACCTGATGGGGGTGGTGCTTTTATTTTACCACATATCAATTTTGGATATCAATTCAATAACTTTTCTACCACCTTAGGATATAGTTATATTAACTTTTTTGATAAGGGAAATATTACCTCAAATCAAATTCGCTTTGGAGTTCAAATTCCTTTAAACATTGACTACACATATTTTAGGAATAGACAAGAAAAGCTCTCAGTAAATGAATTGAAAAACTCTGACTGGGATCAAAATACAACTAATATTTCCTTACTAATGCACTTGAATAATTTAAGTCCATATGGAGGTTCCAAATTTACAAATGGTATTGTATTAGATGGCAAAACAATTCGTTTAGCTGGGTTTGAAATTGCAGCTTATGTATCTGATAACTGGTTTACTTTTTTTAAAGCTGATGGTGCATACCATGGAATTAGAGGTGGTTATATGGATATTATTTTAGGCGCTGGCTACCATTTAGCTCTTAATAAAAACAGAACAAATATTTTAGCTAAGTTTGGTATTGGTGCTGGAGGAGGTGGAGGTGTAGATACCGCTGGTGGACTTTTAATTTATCCTGATATTTCTATAGAGCAAAAACTTTTTAATAATATTTTTATATCTGTTAACAAAGGTTATTTAATGAATCCAAATCAATTCTTTACCTCATCAACTTTTGGTTTTGGTTTAAAATATTATGTAAACTTTCAAGGAATAAAAACCAAAACTAAAAGCTTTAAAACATCTAAAATAAAAGGACTAGAGATTGCTATTGGGCACGATATTTACTTTAATACACAACGTCATTTAATTGCCGATACTGATTTACATCAAATTGCTGTTCAAGCAAATATGTATGTTTCAAAGCATTGGTACTTAGCTGGCAAAACTTCATTCGCAAATTTTGGTGATGCTGGTGCTTATGCTGAAGGAATTGTAGGTTTAGGTGTTAAATCAGAAAGTTTTTTAAGAAATAAAGTTAGTGTGTTTGCCCAAGGTCTAATTGGTGCAGCTGGTGGTGGAGAAGTTGCCACAGGTCAAGGCTTTATTATTAAACCAAGTGCAGGTGTTTACTATAACCTAAATAAAAAAATAAGTTTAAGATCAGAAGCAGGTTATGTAAAAGCTAGTAGCGGAAATCTAAGTAGTGTTTATTTCAATTTCGGATTAAGCTATAGAATTGGCTTTTTAACGTCACATTAGAAAAGAAAAAAATATCTAATATATTTATCAATAATTTCAACCAAATTAATTTCCCAATGAAAAAACTAATACAGATCGCAACAGTACTCTTACTTATTGTTGCTTGTAAAACTGAACAAAAAAGGGATACCAAAACTACTGAAGCAGATTTAATTGCTAAAGCAAAAGGTATACATAAAAGAGTAATGACCTTAGATACTCACGTAGATATTAACGTTAAAAACTTTACAGATAGCATCAACTATACCCAAGAGTTAGAAAATCAAGTCAACTTACCAAAAATGAAAAAAGGAGGTTTAGATGTCGCTTGGTTTATTGTTTATACGGGTCAAGGAGAGTTAACGCCTGCTGGTTATGACAAAGCTTATAAAAATGCGATTGCAAAATTTAATGCTATTCACAAGCTAACAAAAGAAATTGCCCCGAGTCAAATTGGGTTGGCAGTTACTACTTATGAAGCAAGAAAAATTTATGCTTCTGGTAAAAAAGTAGCCATGATTGGTATTGAAAATGGATATCCAATCGGAACAGATATTAAAAGAGTCAAAGAATTTTATGACTTAGGCGCTAGATATATGTCGCTTTCACACAACGGTCACAGTCAACTTTGTGATTCAAATACTGGAGAAGCTGATAATAAATGGTTGCATAATGGTGTCAGCGATTTAGGAAAAGAAGTCATTAAAGAAATGAACAAATGGGGTATGATGATTGATGTTTCTCATCCTTCAAAAAAATCAATGAAAGATATGATTGCTCTAACCAAAGCGCCTATTATTGCTTCGCATTCTTCAGCCAGAGCACTTTGTAATCATAGTAGAAATTTAGATGATGAGCAATTACAATGGCTAAAAGAAAATGGTGGTGTGGTACAAACAGTTGCTTTTAGTTCTTACGTAAATACAGAAAAACACAACGCCTATAACAAGGCTAGAAAAACTTTTTTAGACACTATTGCCAAAGAAAAAGGTTTTAAAATGATGTCAAGAGCTGAGGTAATGAAACTAGATGAAAAAGCTAGAAATGCATGGTATGAGGAATATTTAAAAATTAGAGCGCTTGCCAACAAAAAAATGAAAGCTGCTCCAAAAAAGTTTAATCCAGTTGGTGTTGCTGATTTTGTAGATCACATCGATTATTTGGTGAAGAAAATTGGAATTGACCATGTGGGTATTAGTTCTGATTTTGATGGTGGCGGTGGTATTCATGGGTGGAAAGATGCCTCTGAAACATTTAATGTTACCTTAGAATTGGTTAAAAGAGGTTATTCTGAAAAACAAATTGAAAAACTTTGGGGTGGTAACTTATTAAGAGTACTTGACAAATGTCAAGAAATTGCTCAGAAAATTCAAAAAGGAGAGGAAGTTTAAATTCATACATAAACAGAGTAAATAAAGCCTGTAAAATCACAGGCTTTATTATTTTAGAAAATTAGAAAGTATTTTATTCTTTTCTACTATGTTTTCTATATCATCTGCTAATAAATAGTAAAAATCTAGTTGTGTTACTTTTTCAATACTATCAATAGAAGTTGAAAAAGTTTGCAAGGCTCTTGAAGATTTTTCATTTTTCAATAAAAAACCAATTCCATAAATCTTTGCGTTTTTAAATCTTAAAATCGTTTTGTAGTAAGCTCTAGGAACGGTAACCTTATTTTCTCCAATGACTTCTAAAGAATTATCTAAAACAGGACCTGTAACCACATACAATGAATCACTAATAGCAATCCAATCTCTTACTTGTTCTTCTAATTTTTTCCATATGCCTCTATTAAAAGAAGGTTTCTGCGGACTCATATTACTCATATAAAAGCTTTCACTCATAGTTTCTTTTGAAAATGACATTGCTTTTGCTGGAGCCAAATGCCCACGATCATAGCCCGAGTTTTTATAATCTGGCAATGAGGCTGAAATTGTTGTCACTTTTGGGTCTACTCTAAAATTATCTTTCCTTTTTACAGAATTATTAATAGAATTCTTATCTAATTTATAAGCTACCCAATCTGCTTGCTCATGTGTTTCATTATACGATAATACAAATTTTGTATGCTTAACAATTTGATTGGAAGTAGGTTTTGGTAATAAAAAACTTATTGATTTTACATTTGCATTTTGTAAAGAATCTTTATTTGTTATTACTTCTTCGTATATCTCTTCTTTATTCTCTTTTATTTCAAATCCAGTATCAGAATTATAATAGTAAATAACTCCACCAGTTATTAAAACAAGAAAAAAGGCAAGTATTTGTTTTCGCTTTAACATGATTATTTTTTAACCAACTTACAAAAAAAAGCCTTACTAAAATTCAGTAAGGCTTTCTATTTATTTTAAAAACATGGTTTCTATAGCTTCAAAGCATTTAAATTCAACAATATATCCGTTCGGATCTTTCACAAAAAAAGAGGAATGCATTCCGTTTTTTTCTTCTAAAAAAACAGTCGTATCAATAAAAATAATCTTAGCATCAACTAGTTTAGTGTATAAGTCTTTCCATATTTGTTTTTCTAAAATGACACCAAAGTGAAATGATGGTAATACGTTGTTTCCAAATTTGTAACTCTTATAATTAAATTGATAATCGCCAGACTTGGTAAACGTTATTTGATGACCAAACATATCAATGTCTATCCATTGCTGTGTGTTTCTGCCAATTGTAGCCCCTAAAATATTTACATAAAAATTTTTAGTCCTTTCAATCCCAATACAAGGTAATGACAAGTGAAAAAGTGCTTTCATAAGTTTAAAATTTAGAATTCTTCAATATCTTCTTCAGGCAATTCATTGTTAAAATCATCGTCATCAAAACTCGTATCATCATCGGCATAATCTTCCATTGTCTGCTCTAGTTTTGTACTTATTTTTACCAAATAAATAGTAGTCTCAGTTCTCACTTCTACTGCTTTTACTGTTTCTCCTTTACTATTTTTAAATGATATAATGTCTGAATGGTCATATCCGTCAGGATATTTTTCTACTAATAAATCTAATATATCTGTAGTTAATTTTGAATAGTCTACAATTACTCGTTTCATATTTTACATGTTTAAAAGGTACGCAAAAATTAATGGGGCAACAATGGTTGCATCACTTTCTATAATAAACTT
>JABXHX010000031.1 GCA_013373385.1 Flavobacteriaceae bacterium | reverse complement strand
CTACTTCAGATTTTAGAGGTAATCCAAATCTAAATTGTATCGAGGTAGATAATAAATCTTATAGTGATACAAATTGGTCCAACATTAAAGATGAGACAGCAACTTATAGCGAGGATTGCTCTGCTACAGCTAGTGTTGAAGAATATACTGATGATACTATTTTGTTATACCCAAACCCAACTAATGGAGAGATAAATATTACTAATATAGTTGATCAAATTAAAAGAATAGAAATTTACAATACCATAGGAAAGAAATTGTTGACTACAAAAAGCACGAAAATAAATATTTCTTCTTTTCCTAAAGGAATTTACTATTTGAAAATAGTGAGCTTAAATAAAAAGTTTACTAATAAAAAAGTCATTTTAAAATAATTTTATGACAGGAAATTTTGTAGATAACATTCGGTTTTTATTTAAATCACCTCTAAAAGATAATTTGGAAAATACTATTTTTTTGGATACTGATTATGGAAAAATTAGGTGTTTTGATACTGGCGGAAATAAACCTGTAATTATAAATGTTCCTGATGGACCTAATGTTATTGAACATCAAAATCATTTAATAAAAGAATTATCAAATGAGTATAGAGTTGTTTGTTTTGAGTACCCTGGTATAGGCTTATCTTATCCAAATTTTAAATTTGACTATTCATTTAAAGCTGGAGCTAATTTACTAATCCAAATAATGGATACTTTAAAAGTTCCTGAAGCAATTTTATTATTTTCATGCTCCAATGGTTTTTATGCAACTAAAGCTGCTTCTGATTATCCTGAAAGAATAAAACAGGTATTTCTTTCTCAAACACCCTCTGTGAAAGCAATGCAAAAATGGACGGAAAAATCAATTCCTAAAGTTTTAAAAGTTCCTGTAATTGGGCAAATAAGTAATGCCATAATGGCTAAAAAAATATCGTCAATTTGGTATAAGTATGCTTTACCAAAAGAATCTCCCTTACGAGATAAGTATTCTAAAATTGCTCAAAAATCTTTATCAAATGGTGGATGTTTTTGTCTTTCTTCATTGGTACAAGGTCTAAAAAAAGACCGTAATACACTTTTAACCAATATAGAAGTTCCTACAACAATGGTTTGGGGGGCAAAAGACTTTACACACAGAAATACAGATAAGAACTCAATCAAAGATCATATACATAATTGTAAAATTGTGGAATTTAAGAACTCTGGTCATTTTCCTGAACTAGAAAATACGAAGAAATTTGTAGGACTAATAAAATCAACTCTATAAAAAATGAAAAACCTAAAATACTTTTTAATAAGTGGATTTCTTATTTTTTGTTTCTCTTGTAAGGAAAATTACACCCATAATAAAGACGTTATTTTACCTGATAGTTTATCAAGTAATAGAATACTATTTTCTCTTTCCTTAAAAGATTCTGTTGCCAATAAATACTGGCCAAAATTTAATCAAAGAAAAACAGAAGGCGCCTTTATTTACTTTAATGATTCTATTTCTGAAGTTTTTTTTCCTGATTCATTGGTTTTAAAAAAAGTAAAGAAAGCTAATATTTATAGTAATGATTATTTATCCTGTAAAAGAACAGACACTATACCTTATCATTTTGAATTAATGATAAGCTTTGATTCAGTAGATAAAAATAAATTTTACTACAAAAATCCTGTTTTACAATTCTTAAATGTAGAAGAAACAAATATGTATATTCCTTCTGTAAAATCTACCGAAATGTGGTCTACGATGGTCTTACATGAAATGTTTCATCAATTTCAGTTTAACCATTTAAGTTTCAAAAATTATGTTGAAAAAGAAATTAACACTTTAGATTATGATATTAGAAATTTAATATCAATTGCCCAAAAAGACAGTTCTTATTTCTCCATGTTAAAAGAAGAAAACAATTTATTGTTAAATGCAATACATGCAACTAAATCATCTAAAATAGATCTTTTAAAGAAATGTTTAAAAATCAGAAAAAGGAGATTACAAAAATACACGAAGCTATATCCTAATATTGAAAAATTAGAAGATTTTTACATATTACAAGAGGGTTCTGCTAGATACATAGAATATAAAACAATGAAGGTTTTAAATGAATTAGCTAATAACAATCAAAAATTAACAATTAAAAAAGATAGTTTGTTTAAAAATTATAAAGAGTTTAAAACTATAGATTTAAATTCTGATGAACTTAGCTACCTTATTACCATAGATTATTCGGACTACTATTACACACTTGGGTTTAATTTAATGAGGGTTTTAGATAGTCTAAATATTGATTATAAAAACAACCTTTTTAATCATTCTACTTACTCTTTTCATAAAATATTATCTACTCATACAAAAATTTATTAATAATGAAAAAGCTTATTCTTATTTTGCTTAGTTTAACCTTTTTTAAGTTATACTCTCAAAATGTTTCAGAAATTAATTTTAATAAAAAAAAGGACTATTATTTCTACTTAAAAGATAATGACTCTCTATTTTTAAAATCAATTAAGAAAAATGTAGAACAACCTATTATTCCACACATCTGTTTATTTTTTTTGCATTATAAATTACAGAAGTAACAACATTTCTCCTCTTACTTGATTACTGTTAAAGCCTAATTTTGTGTTTTTATTAGTTATTGCAACTTTTGATTTGTGTGTGTGTGTGTGTGTGTTTTAAATAAATCATAGGATTATTTTATTTAAGATACTATCAATTTTATTTTCACCCACCTTATCATATCCAACTTTTGAAAAAATAACCTTACCTTTTTTATCTAAAATATATAATGTAGGGAAAGCATTAATTTTATATTCCTCCTGTACTTTTTTATCTACAAATATTGCAGGGTAATTCATCTTGTTTATTTTTATAAACTTTGTTATTCTATTTTTATCTTTTTCTCTATCATTTATTGAGTTTACCCCTAATATTTCAAGTTTAGCTTTTGAATATTTATTTCTTAATTTACTTAGAAATGGAATTGCTTTTACACATGGGTAACAGTCTTTATGCCAAAAATCAATTATTACAATTTTGTTTTTTAAACTTTTAAGTTCAATAGACTCATTAGTTCTAAATCTTATTCCTTTAAAATTTGGTGCTTTATTTCCAATAGTTAATGATTTAAATTTTACTTCTTTTTCTATATAGTCTTTAATTGAATAGTTTTTTAATATTCTTTCAAAGTTTTTCTCAAATAGTTCTCTATTTGCTATATTATATTTTTTATTCGAAAAATCCCATTCTTTATATTGTGTATTTTTTTGAAAACTAACCGAAAAAGTAATCTTTTTTAAGCGATTATTTTTTTTAAAATAAAATACTTTCTTAGGGTTCTCTATCGGGGACTCATTAGGGAACTTAACTTCAATTAAACTAAGTTTAGTATTATCTAAAATAGAATCCTTAAATGTTATTATATTTTTAATTGAGTCTTTCAAGTATTTAGACAAAATATTGGTTTTAAAAAAATATGAATCTAAAACACTACTAATAGGATTCTTTTTTATTACCCAATCTTGACCTTTATGAGGGAAATATCTAGTTATTGCCTTATTATTATGATTAATTATGTATATATGTTTGGTATCATAATACCTTTCTATACTATCAGTTTTTACCCAGAATAAACCGCCAAATATTGTATCTTTATCATCCCTAATCAATCTTGCATTAGAATATAACTTTAAAGTATCTTTGTCAGAACTAAGCCTTTTGTTTTTAACATCAACATCATACTCAATTGATTTGGCACTTCTAATCTTATCTTCATAATTTTTAATTATGGAATTCTTATTTTCTTTTTTAGCACAGCTAATTGCTAAAAGAAAACAGATTAACCCGAGTATTGTAATCTTTTTATTCATTTTCTATTTATTCAAAATTCCTAGTAAATTCATCATATCCTGAAAAAACTTTTTCTATTTTTATGAAATTAAGAATGTAGACTTTATTGTATCAATTTTCCCTATAGGGTTAGGGTAAAGAGCTTCTTGTTTATAACTAACAGTTTTGCTGTTTAACATTTTTGTTTGTGCTTGTTTAAATAATTCATTTGGACTCTTTAAACAAGAGGTAGTTAGAATTAGTACGGTAAGAGCTAAAAATTTAAATTGTTTCATTTCGTTTTTGTCTTTTTAGTAAATTAAAACTCTGGCTTTAAAAAAAGCCAGAGTTTGTCGATAAATTAAGAAATAGTATCGATAAAAAAAGGGGGGGGTGGGGGGAGGTAATTAGATAATAATAACTTAGGGATATTTTATTATTATCTACCAAACTATTTTTAGACAGAACTTAAAATTTAATTAATAAAAAGCCTTGTAAAATTTAACAAGGCTTTTTGCATTTTTACTCTCTTTAATAGCAATTGTTCGAGGCTAACTTCTTTATTCGAAGATATTATCTATTTAATAAATTAAACTATATTTTATATTTTTTGTTTTAAAATACTTATATATGTGATAAAATATTACTTTTATAAAACATAAGAGCTCTAACAAATGTTAGAGCTCTATTACTTAGTTATATTAAATTAAGATAATGAGTAATAAAACCCTTCATAAAATTACTCAATTTTATTAATAATTAATGTATAACCAACCTCTTGTAGGTTTACTTCCGTCACCTAAATCAATAATAAATAAGTAAGGACCTACTGGTAGTTTTTTACCTCCATTTATTTGGTTAGATACTCCTGTCCAAGTATTTTTATATCCTTTTTCTTTAAAGACTAGTTTGCCAGATCTATTATAAACACTTACAACATTATTAGGATATAAATCAATACTCTCAATAGACCATCCATCATTTATCCCATCTCCATTTGGAGAGAAACCATATGATTTTTTCAATGAAATTATCGTTGAACAACCAGAGCTATCTGTATCATAATAATTAATAATTCCATCATTATCACAATCTTCTTCTACATCTGGTATTCCATCTCCATCAGAATCTTCTTGACCTGGATTTGGTATTAAAGGACTATTGTCTTCTGTATCTGGTATACCATCATTATCATCATCTGTATCACAAAAATCTGGATTACTATCTTTATCTGTATCTAAAGTACTAATAGTAAAATTAAATTCATCAGAGGCTAAACTTGAGTTTTGAGCAGCATCTGTAGAAATACTAGTTAAACTATAATATCCATCTGTTAAACTAACAGAAGTATAATCAAATGTCCACTCTCCACCAGAATTTACTAGTACATTACCGATAGGACTTAAGTTAAGTAAAACGGTAACTATAGAATTAGCTTCTGCAGTACCATAGACAACAAGTGTTTTGTCTGCTGTAATATTTGTATTTCCTGAACACGTATAATCTGATATTGATGTAATTACTGGTTTGGTTGGTGGCGTAATATCTATAGTTGCAAACTCTTTAACTAAACCATAAGTTGTTCCTTTAGAATTAATTGCATAAGCTCTAACATAATACTTAGTTTCACTAATTAATGTACTTACATTACTTGAATAAACTCCTGAGCCTACACCTGTTTCTATTTTAGAATCACTAACCGTAGGTAATGCATTTGATGATGAGTATACAAAACCTCTTTTTACAGTTGGTTCTCCTCCTGTTGATGTTAATTCCCCATTAAAAGTTGCTGACAAACCTGCTATATTAGTAACTATATTTGTTGATACTTCTGCTGATATTGAAGAAACGGTTAATGCTCCTTTAACTTCTACAATTGTATAATTATTATCTGAACTTCCTGTTAGAGTAATATCATAAGTTCCTGCATCTGAGTTAGCTGTTGCTGTAGAGCTTGCTATTGGTTCAGTATCTAAATCATTTACACTATCTGTTCCTTTAAATCCTGAATAAGTAATTGTAAAAGTTGGATTAGCTTCTCCATAAATCCTACTCTTATCATCTGCTGTGGCTGTTAAAGTAGCTTTGTTAATGGTTAGGGTACCATTATTATTGTTGATGGTGTAGTTGTTGTCACTACCTCCTGTCAAAGTAATAGCTACTGTACCTGCATCTGAGTTAGCTGTTGCTGTAGAGCTTGCTATTGG
>JABXHX010000016.1 GCA_013373385.1 Flavobacteriaceae bacterium | reverse complement strand
GCCTACTTACGAAAATCCTCGCGGATTTTCTATTCGGTTTTTATTTGCTAAATTAGGTGCTTAAACACGCCACTAATCATACACAAAACCGTAGCGGTAATAGGTTGAAAAATTCTATGAAAGAACAAATCACAGTCGATAAAGCAATAAAGAGAGGTCATTTAATTGTCAATTTACCAGTTATGCTTTTAATGATTGGATTTCCTGCTCTATTTGCTTACTTATTTAGTTTAAATATTATTCCAAATTGGGGAATAGTAGTCGGATTTTTAATTGGATTCTTATCAGCTTGGTTATATTGGAGTTATAAAATAACTAAATGGAGACTTTGGGCATTTGAAAACGTAAGAAACGTTCACGAATTAAAAAAAAGAGCTATTCAAGAGGGTTTGATTTGGAAAGACAATAAGTGGTATGAAAGAACTGAAATTCAATCTGATTCTGACAAACGGAAATGGAAAGATTTAGAACGCAAGTTTGAGAAAAAAGATGAATATAAAGAAGATTATTCAATTCCTTTAAAGACAACAATTTATTTTTCAAAAAGTAAAAATATTTATGAGTTAATAATTATGCTTTTGTGCTTTGGATTTGGTATTTTTTTACTTTCGACATCTGACAGTTATATTTTTGGATCAATATTAACTTTAGTCGGAGGTTATTTTTCAATTAAAGAGTTTAGACAAGTGATAAATACAAAACCTCAAATTATAATTGATAATAAAGGTATTAAGACAATTACAACTGAATTTAAAAACTGGTCGGAAATTCATGATGAAGATGTAATAATTGAAGGCTCTGGGAAAAACCGAGAGTTTTATTTAGTGTATGATTTTTTAAGTGGTTCTGAATACTTGAAAATTGATGATTACAACACAAATCAAAAACAACTTCTCAACATATTGAGAACATACAGAATTAGAAGTAAAAATAACTACCGCTAACAATTGGTATAAAAAATTGCTAAATTCAATAAAAGAGAATGTTTATAAAAAAATAAACTAAATTTAAACATCGGAAAATTACGTTTTCAAAAACACTACTTTCCATACCAAAAACCGTTAGCTTTAATGCAGAAGTAAGTTAGCGGAAATTGAATTTAAAAAAAAGAAATGAATAAAAATGAGAAATAAAAAAGCATCTATAATTGTTTTAATATCAAGTATTGGATTAATCATTTTAGGATTGAATCAAATATTTGAATTATTTGGGTTTATAAGTTCAAAAACATCATCGATTCTAATTATTTTATTTTCGGTTTTAAACTTCATTTTTATTTTGAAATTAAATAATATCGATAATAAGGAGTCAAAATCTGAATGAATTAATTTACAAAATTTGAAAAAACACTAAAATCTAACTCAAAACCTGAATTGAATTATGTCTGACTTTTTAGCTCATTTGCGGATTAGAAATCTGAATTAAAAATTCGGAATCTAGCTAAACCGAATTTAGCAAATTGCGGAATTAATCACTCAATCGGAATTGAAAAATATTGCAAAAATTCAGCAAGTTGACGGAATTAAAAGCTGACCGAAAAAAGATAAAGCGGAATGAATTACAAAAGCACTAAAAGCTAACAACGGCTATAATTCATTACGGCGGAATTTCCTATCGGAAATTCCCTGTATTTTTGCTATCTTTCGGTCAACGTCGGAAAAATGGTCGCCCATTTTTCCATAACGAAATCATAGCCGAGACCGTTGTGCAACATATGATAATGAAAACACCTTTTAAGGTATTATTTTTTCTCTTATTGACTATTTTTAGTGAAAAATCCTTTTCACAGAAAATAGTTGAATATTACGAACCAATTAAAAATGATAGCCTAAGAGTCGGAATAGGAGAAAATGACTTTTTGCCTTTTATTCAAAAGGGCTATACTCTAATGCTTCCTAAAAATAAAGAAATAAAAGGTGTGCTCATTTTCCTCGAAGATTCAAAGTATGATAAAAAGAACTGGAGCTCAAAGCAGATGTATACTCAAGCATCGGAAAAAGACTTTGCAATATTGTCAGTTTCAACCGAAATTCCTCTTGATTTCTACTTTGATGAATCATCTATGATTTCTACGCATAAACTAATTACACAAGTATTTGACAATTATAATTTACCAAATAATAATATTTTCTTTTTAGGAGCAAGTTTAGTTGGACATAGAGCGATGCGTTACATTAAATTTGTTGCAGAGAGTGACCTCAAATTTCAACTTAAAATTAAAGGTATTGTCGCTTGCAATTTCACAATGGATTTTACAAGAAAATGGTATCAACATGAACGTGATATAAGACTTAACCGAATTGACCTTCGGGAGCCAAAATTTATAAACTATCTATTAGAAACGTATTTGGGAGGAACACCAAAAACTAATCCCAAAAATTATCATGACTTCTCATCCTATAGTTACTTTGATGAAAAAAATGAAAATGTTAAGATTTATAAAGACTATGCAGTTCGAGCATATATAGAACCAGCAATAAAATATAAGCTGACAAAACAACTAAGAACCTTATACGAGAATAATTCTACAGACATAGTTAGCTTTTTAGCTGAATTGAAATTAGCAGGAAATGAAAATACCGAATTAATTATATTACAACCCCAGGATAATCCATCAACAAAAAAGAATACTCAATCAACTTGGGATGCAATAAATAAAGATGAACTAATGGATTGGATTCAAAAACAGACAAAAAGATAACGAAATTATTCTTGGCCTCAAACTGGTTATTCCTTGAATGATGTTATACTTGGGAGTATAAAATTATCAGAAATTGAAAAAGGAATTAACTAAATTACTTCTGAAAATTTGAAAAACAAAAACTACTTACAACACCGTATAAAAATAATTGCTATTTTAGACTTAAACAAAGATGGTTGCAATTTTGTTACATCTGGTTTCCCTTCGGAAAATCCTCGAGCACAAGACCGCAACTAATTCTATATAAAACGTTGTATCACATTCAATAAAAATGAATTACCATGAAACAATAGTATCAAATGAACAGCTAAAGGACAACACTTTATGCTATTGGGAAATGAACGGCTCAATAGATAAAGAAAAGGGTATTGACATGCGATATATCCCAAAAGGACAGAATTTGTTAATTTTTAATTTTGGTAATCCTATTGAGCAATTAGACACTCCTGAGAAAGAATCACTTTTAACCTTACCATTTTTTCTTGTTCCAGCGATTGCTTCAAGCAGGCTATTTAATCAAAAAGGGAAAATAGATCTTTTTGGGATTTCTTTTATTGCTGATGGACTTTTCAATTTAATACAGCAGCCTATTTCAAAACTTCAAAACAGTTTTCCAGTTAATTTGAAAGATAAGTGTGAAGAAATGCACGCCCAAATGGAGCAAATGACCTTTACAGAACGATCTAAATTGGTAGAAAGTTTTTTAATCGAACATATCAAACAAAATAACAGAAACCCATCTTTCAGTAATGCTTATAAAATCATCAAAGAGACTAAAGGATGTATTAAGGTTAGTGACTTAGCTAAAAAGGTATACGTAACTGAAAGACAACTGCAAAGACTATTTAGGATGCGTTTAGGAATCTCTCCAAAAGATTATTGTAAAGTGGTTCGGGTGAATAGCTATATTGATTTTATTTTAAATAGAGATAAATTGGTTGATTGGATGGAACTAGTAGTTGCATTTGATTACCATGATCAACCACATTTGATTAATGAGGTAAAGGCTATTTCAAAGCTATCCCCACAAAAATTACTATCCTATCGTGATACTCTGTATGACTACTATGCTTAATCTGAAATAGGTCGGATTTCTACAATTTTTACCTTTCACAAGTCTCTAGTTTTGTGTCAAATTTAAATGAAGTAAGTTCTTTTGATACTTAACTTAATACTTATGTGTAACTCGGCAAAATCTCAAAACTGGATAGATACATCTCTGTATCCATTTAAGTCAAACTTCTTAACAACTGAAAATGGTAGGCTACATTATGTTGACGAGGGAAAAGGTGATGTTATATTATTTGTTCATGGAACGCCAACTTGGTCTTTTCTTTATCGGGATCACATAAAGGAATTGTCAAAATCATATCGCTGTATTGCCATGGATCACCTTGGCTTTGGTCTTTCTGATAAACCCAGAGATTTTGCAGGCACACCAAACGAACATTCGAGTAATTTAAACCTTCTGATTGAGCATCTAAATCTAAAAGATATTACTCTAGTGGTTCATGACTTTGGTGGTCCTATTGGCTTGTCTTATGCGATATCCAAACCTGAGAACGTTAAAAGAATTATTATGTTCAATACATGGCTTTGGGAAACAAATAACGATAAGGATGCTCAAAAGATTGATAAAATTCTTCATAGTAAACTTGGGAATTTTCTTTACTTGAATTCTAATTTTTCACCTAACATATTGCTGAAAAAAGCTTTTTACAACAAAAAGCAACTAAGTAGAAACATACATAAACACTACAAAAAGCCTTTTCCAAATAAGAAAAGTAGGTATGGCTTGCTCAATATTGGAAAATCATTGATTAGTTCATCTAATTGGTATGGAGAATTATGGAAGAAAGCAGAAGTGATTAAAAACAAACCCGTTTTAATTCTTTGGGGCGAAAAAGATGACTTTATCAAAAAGAACAATTTAGAGAAATGGAAAGATTTTCTAACCAATGAAAAAACACATCTATTTGAAGCTGGTCATTTTGTACAAGAGGAAAAAACAGATGAAAGTATTGAAATAATTCGCCAATGGCTGAGTACTGGTAATCAACAATGAAAATCGTCATGGGAAAAATCAATAGTTTATTAGTTTCAAATCCAATTTTTGGATTTGTTATTCTAACCTTTTTTATCTCTGCCGCTTCATTCTTTATTATGCTAAAGATTCCTGAGGCCCAAACACCTGAATCTATGAAAGGATTACCTGTATGGCTCATTGCCATTTGGAGTCCAAACATGGCTGCTATCATTATATGGTTAGCTCAGAAGAAAGCACTTTCGAGTATTCAGGCTGCATTTTCAATTCCACAATTTTCATGGTGGATGCTGTTAGTTTTAATACCCTTGCTTGTTGCAGGGATATTATTAATAATAGAAGTTTCAAAAGGAAATACAGTTCAATGGTCAAATTTTAAACTAAGTTATGTTCTACCTCTAGTGTTCATTAACCTAATTATGGGACCATTGGGAGAAGAGTTGGGTTGGCGTGGATTTCTATATCCATTACTAAAAAACAGTTATGGTTGGATGGGAAGTGCTTTAGCTGTAGGTGCGATCTGGGCAATTTGGCATTCGCCATTATGGCTTCTGGACTCTCCTCAATCAAAAATTCCCTTTTGGGCATTCTCTATCAATGTAGTTTTATTAAGTATCCTCATGTCAATAGTTTACAATCATTCTCAAGATTCCATTATAGCTGTGGTTTTACTACATCTAACTTTTAATTTAAGCCTTGGTTTTATTGATATTTTAGGCTCACATCAATCAGGTATTTATGTTATCAAGAGCTTATACATATATGTCCCGTTGGTTTTAGTATTGATTGGCATTCATGAATTCACAAAAACATCTCTTTGTGAGGTTTAAGGCCAATTGATAAAAACGATTATTATGAAAAAAAAGACAAAGAGATTCCTAAATCTTTACAGGTCTTCTTTATGCTACCTTTTGCATAACTTAACTCTACAGCTTTTTGTTTAAACTCTTTTGTTTAGAAATTTCTCGATTTTGACATTAATTTTATTTTAAAGTTTATAAATATATAAACTCCTTTCTTACTGTCCTGTCTAATGTAGCAATTCTAAATTTTTGAAAAACCTGGTTTCACACAAATTGACATTGAAAAATTGGAATTTTAGATACTCTCGGAACTGAATTCCTTTGTAGAATTGCTTACTCAAAATCTGAGTCTTGCAAAACGTGAATTATAAAGTGGAAAAATGCAGCATTTTAGCTACATTGTATATAAAAAATTGCTTACTTTTAGCTTAATCAAAGGTTGTTGCGTTTATTAACTATCCGCCTTATTGTACATTAATAATAGGAAATAAAATCTGATCATGAAAAAATTAAATAGTAAATCTTTGATAGTAATCATTTTAATTCTTACGATTGGTTGTAATCAAGTTGAAAAGAAAGAAGTTAATCCAGCACGAAATTTAATCGCCCGAATTGTTGGTGAAAATAACATTAATAAATTTGTATTTACAATAGACTCTACCAAAAACCAAAGTTATTCGGTAAATGTCAACAATAATAAGATTCATATCTCCGCTTCTACTCAAATAGGACTATGTAGAGGTGCTTATGATTACCTTTCAAATGCTTGTAATTCAATAGTAAGTTGGTCAGGAAACAATATCAATATACCTGAAGAGTTGCCTGACTATAACCATAATGTACATTCCCCATATAAATATAATTATTATTTTAATGTAGTAACACATGGTTATACTACAGCGTATTGGGATTGGGAACGTTGGGAAAAAGAAATAGATTGGATGGCAGTGCACGGCGTTAATATGCCTCTTTTGCCAGGTGCTCATGAAGCAATATTGTTAAGAGTTTTTAAAAAACTTGGGTTGTCTAAAGAAGATATTAATGAATATTTTACAGGTCCTGCACATTTCCCTTGGAACAAAATGGGAAATATTACAGGTTGGGATGGCCCTATTCCTGAATCATTTTTTGACAAGCAAATTCAGTTAAATCATCAAATATTGGATAGAGCATCTGAACTGGATATGCATCCCATAATACCAGCTTTTGCAGGATTTATCCCCAAGGGTATTCAAAAGTTGTTTCCAAACGAAAAGGTAAGAGAATTAAGTTGGGGAGGTTTTGACAAAGAGCATTCAGCATACATTCTTGAACCAGGCAGTGAGTTATTTATAAAAATAGGAAAAATGTATGTTACCGAATATGAAAAAGAATTTGGTAAACAAGAATTTTACCTTGCAGATAGTTTTAACGAAATGGACGTGCCTATTTCAGAAGATCCCACCACAGCACTAAATGAGCTTGCAACATACGGAGAATCGGTTTATCATTCTATTCAACAGGCAAACCCCAATGCAATATGGGTGATGCAAGGTTGGACATTTCCTTTTCATCAAAGAAAAATAAAGGGTAAATGGGAATTATTCTGGACTCCTGAGCGTCTGGAAGCACTTGTTTCAAGAGTTCCAAACAATAAATTATTACTATTAGATTTAGCAAATGAATACAATAAGTTATGGTGGAAATTAGACCCTTCATGGAAAATGTATTCAGGTTTTTTTGGCAAGCAGTGGATATATTCCTTCATCCCAAATATGGGTGGAAAAACTGCTTATAATGGACGTTTGGATATGTATGCTAAAATGCCATCTGAAGCTTTAAAATATGCTGACAAAGGCAATTTAGTAGGGTTTGGGTTTGCACCTGAAGGCATTGAAAATAATGAAATTATTTATGAGTTACTTTCGGATGTTGGATGGGAAAATAAGGAAATAAGCCTTGACAAATGGATTGAGAAATATGCAATGAAGCGCTATGGATCATTTCCTCCTAAAATGAAAAAGGCTTTTGAACATTTTAACAACTCTTGTTTTGGGAGTTTTACAGATCACCCGAGAAATACATATCAATTTAGACCTAATTCTAAACGTAGGGGAACTGTAAATAAATCTGACGAACTAAGGCAAGGAGTCGAACTATTTTTGAGTTGTAAGGATAATGTTAAAAACAATGCACTTTATGAAGTAGATGTAATTGAAATGACTTGTCAATATATGGGTTTAAAAGCTGACGAGCTTTTAGTCAAATTTCAAGAGACTGGAGAAACTAACTATTCGCTTTTAAATGAAGCATTAAATATTATGAGTAATATTGATAAGCTTCTGGAATCGCATCCTAACTGGAAATTAGAAAACTGGACAGCTTATGCTAAAAAGTGGGGCGAAACACCAGAAGAGAAAAGATATTACGAATCTAATGCCAGACGATTAATATCAACCTGGGGAGGACATATAAATGAATACGCTGCTAAAACCTGGAGTGGTATGATACGTGATTATTACATTCCCAGATGGAGACTGTATTATGATGCCAAAAAGAATTCAATCCCATTTGACTTAGAAGCATGGGAAGAACAATGGATTCATTCTAATAGCATTTCAGAAATTAAACCTTTTACGAATCCTGTAGAAATGGCCGTTTCATTATTTAATAAACTTAATAACAAACGCTAACAAAAAACGAAATTGAATTGAACAAACTAACCAAATTTGACCAATTTTATTTAAAAGCGAAGCATAATAGATGGTATTGGTATTTCTCTATTTTTTGTCGAATAATTTTAGCATATGCTTTTATTGTTGCAGGAATAGTGAAGGTTATGGATGAAAAATTCGCAAGTGGTCTATCCGAAATTCATCCAATGGGAGCATATTTAACTGCTCTACACCATACAGGTTATTACTATCCATTTATCGGAATTGCCCAAATTCTTGCAGCAATACTACTTTTAATACCTCGAACAGTAACTTTAGGTGCACTTCTTTATTTTCCAATAATAGTTAATATATGTATTCTGTCTTTAGCAGTTAGGTTTGAGGGTTCTTTTGTTACTTCACCGCTAATGGTTTTAGCAAATTTGTACATACTCGTTTGGAACTATGATAGGTTAAAATACATATTGCCGTTTAAGAAAATATCTGATTATGGTATTATAAAGAAACCTGAAAAATATAATACTAAATTTCCTTTCCTATTTTTTGGTGGCGTTGGAGCAACTTTTGTACTTACAATTTTAATATTCCTAAAGGGATTTGATATTATGCCACGAAATTCAATATCGGACTGTAAGAAACAATATGAAAATACAAAATATGAAACAATTGGAAATGAATTTTGCGAATGTGTTCATTCCAAAGGTAATCTTTTAGACAATTGTCTAGATGAGTTTAAAGAGAAAAAGGAAAAATTGGATAACTGAAACAGCGCATACCTTTGGTTTTTCAGACAGTTCGCACTACACACGTACATTTAAAGAAACCTTTGGCGTAACACCAAAATTTTTATTACCAAAAACATAGCCAGTTCATACAATTTTAAGTCTGTTTAACTTCTCAACTTTGTATTCTAAATAAAAACAAAATGAGAATCATATTATCTATTATGCAGTTAACATAGTTAAACACAATTTCACAAACAAACTTAAAATCAATGAACAATTACTTAAAAGAAACAGAAATATTAAACTATTCAAATCCTTCTACTCAATCTTTGGTAAAAGAGAAAAACTGGATGAAACTGGATACAATTGAAAGAATTAAATCAATTTACAATTTCGTTAGAGACGACATTGAATTTGGCTACAATATATCTGACAATATAACTGCAACACAAGTTCTAGAAGATGGCTATGGGCAATGTAATACAAAAGCAACATTACTTATGGCACTTTTACGAGCGACAGAAATACCAAATCGGATTCACGGATTCACTATTGACAAGGCTTTACAAAAAGGAGCAATTAGTGGAGTTTGGTATAAACTTTCGCCTAAAAATATTTTGCACAGTTGGGTAGAAGTTTATGTTAATGATACTTGGTGTTTTCTTGAAGGTGTTATTTTAGACAAAGAATATTTAAGAAAACTACAAGAAAAAAACAAGGATTGTAAAACTACATTTTGTGGCTATGGTGCTTATGTAAGCTTCCCCTAATTAGAACTGTTTATATTTCTAATCTATTCAAATTTATTG
>JABXHX010000074.1 GCA_013373385.1 Flavobacteriaceae bacterium | reverse complement strand
GCTTCGAAGTAGAGGTATTCTACTTTGAGAATCGAGAAATTTGCAAATACTATATAGATAACTCCATCTCCACCAAAGCCTCCGCCAAAGTAGCCCGCTCCACCTCCAGATCCGGTTTTGTCGACTCCATTAAATCCTCTTCCTGAATTACTAGAGGGGTTTAAATTTCCATCTCCTCCTAATTTTATTCCACCAGCAAGTCCTCCCAGTCCATCTTTATCTGCTCCGTTAAAATATTCTCCAATACCTCCGCCCCCAGCGCCATAATACCTTATCGAATCTCCAAGAAATAAGGTTATTCCATTTCCGCCATCTCCTCCTTCTCCTTGGCCCTGTCCTGCTGCTTTGCCATCGGGTTTGTCGAAGTTTCCAAAAGGCACTAATCCACCACCACCACCGCCAGCTATTGAGAAGTCACCGTTATCATTTGAATTAGGATCTTTTTCAAAATCTCCATTACCTCCTGAATTCCCATTATAAACAATACCTCCACTTGGATTAGTAATAGGCTGAGCTTGTCCGCCATCCCCCTTTGCTGGTGTCGGAACACGGGAAGCTCCTCCTCCTCCCCCAGAAGCTCCAGGTGCACCAGGAGTGAAAATTTGAGAACCTCCTCCTCCACCTCCTGGGACGAAAATATCAAAAGAAACTCCATCAATAGTTCCAGAGAAAGTTGAAGGCTCACCATCCTTACCAGGTTGATCACCCACATCCGCTCCCGGTCCTCCTCTTCCGACTTCAAGGTAAAATGGAGTACCTTCTGGAAGGCCATAAGGATTTGTTGTAGAAAAAGTCTGAACTATCAAAGCCCCAGATCCACCTCCGCCGGCTCCCTCACCACTTCCTCCACCTCCGCCGGCACTACCGACGAATACGGTGAACTCAGCAAGTCCTTCAGGAGCAACCCAAGTATCATCACAGGTGTATTCCAGGACAGTGTATCCTGATTTCGAGCCATCGTCTATTATTGTTAAACAATCGGTTTGATCTGCGTCGGGACAGGAATATGAGATCACAATAAGTCCGTTAGCACCTGCGGCCTGTGATCCTCCACCACCTCCAGCGGGTCTCGCCACAGTTTTATTCTGTCCTCCGGCCCCTCCAAGAGGTCCTCCTCCATCTCCTCCATTAGCTCCATTTCTGTTTCCCCCATTTTCACCAGAATATCTGGTATCATAAGTACCTCCAGCTCCCATAGTATTCCCCCCATTTGCAAAAATTAGGCTAGTTCCTATTTGATCTGGGTTATTAGAATCACGAGTCACATAGCTTGCGCCTCCATTTTGGTCGGTTCCACCACCATTGCCTACCATTACACCGAGAGGTTCACCAGGAGTTACGGGTATATCTGTACGAATAGAGTAGGCTCCACCGCCTCCTCCTCTTCCACCTCCACTATTATTCGTGGATCCACCTGCTCCGCCACCATATACTTCAATAGTAATGGAATATACATTTGCAGGAACGAAGAATGTTTGAAATTCTCCTGAATTGGGGGTAAAGACTGCAGAACATACTCCAAAATAAGTGGTTGGGGGAGAGTCTGATAGATCAATCGTACATACATCCGACGTCTTCTTGATATTTAGTATTTCTACCGTATAGGTGTCTTCGGTGCTTTGGATGTTTGGAATTTGAAAGCTTCCCTTTCCATTTCTAATAGTAACAGAAGCTGGAAGTGCAATTGTGAAAGAACCATCTCCTTGCTTATATCGATATTCGAGTTCATAGGTTTCACCTTCCAAAAGCATGTTAGCATCTCCGTAGATAGTTACTGTTGCTGAGCCTCCAATTGAGGTCGCAGAAGTAGAGGTTACAGCAGACAACTCATACTGTGGAGTAATATCAATGGTCCCGCTTGCTTCTAAACCATTAATACAAGTTCCGGATGTTAAAGGAATGGAATATTCTAGCGGGCCTACAGTTGGTGCTGTTGGGATTCCAGAAAATCTAATTTCGCCTGCTAATGTAACTGGATCTAGGAGTACGAATGTTGCAGAAATACCGGGCGGAAGACCGTTCACACCAGCTGTTCCAGCATCTGCAATCCCTGTTACTCCCGTTGTTGGTTGGGTAAAATAAATGCTTGGGGCAGGAGTAGATGGATCTTGATCAGGATCAAAACAAAATGTAGGATAGGCAATTGAGGTAGGGCCGACACTTGCTAAGGGGTTTACTGTGACGGTTGCCACCTCAGAAGTTGCCGAACCGCAATCACTACCGACAACCACGTAATAGTAGAAGGTATCGGCCACATCGGTTGGCGGGGTAAAAGTGCTGGAGGTCTCTCCGCCAATAGCAGTTCCACCAGTAGTACTGTTAGTTGTGTTGCTGTACCACTGATAGGTCATAGTTCCGGTTCCGGAGGCTGTTACGCTAAGTTCTGTCGGGGAATCGCCGATACAGTAGGTTTGATCAACGGGCTGTGTCTCAATTGCCGTCGAAGGGTTTACGGTTACTTCGACTTCGAAAGGAGTGCCTGTGCAGGATCCGGAAGTAGGTGTAACGGTGTAGATTACTGTC
>JABXHX010000023.1 GCA_013373385.1 Flavobacteriaceae bacterium | reverse complement strand
TGGAGAAGGAGTACCTTCCTTATGTACCAACTACCACAGGGAGTGATGGACTTTTTAGAACCAATGCTCTTACTAGTACCAATAGTTTTTACAATACGGCCACTTATCAGAATACCACCAATCCCTATTCACAAAAAACCATAGAGGCTTCTCCGTTAAACAGAGTATTGGAACAAGCAGCCCCGGGGAATGATTGGAAGAAAACAACGGTTAATGCAGTTGGAAAACAGTATTCTAATGGACATACTATTAAACTTGAATATGATACAAATGATGACAACAAGATAAAAAGATATAATGTAACCACAGTTTTTACGAACAATACTTACGAACCTACTCTAGTTGATAATGGATATTATGTAAAAGGAACCTTATACAAGACGATTACTAAAGATGAAAATTGGAATGAAAATCAAACCTATCCTAAAGAACACACAACTGAGGAGTTTAAAGATAAAAAAGGACAGATAGTACTTACAAGAACCTATGGTACTTCTGTAGTAAATGGTACAACTAAATATGAAGAACCTCATGACACTTATTATGTTTATGACAATTATGGAAACTTAACGTATGTATTACCGCCTAAATCTGAGGCAGGAACAGACAAGCCAAATACAGATGAGTTAAACGAGCTATGTTATCAATATAAATATGACCATAGAAAGCGACTGGTAGAAAAAAGAATTCCTGGTAGAGATGACTGGGATTATATTGTCTATGACAAATTAGATAGGCCTATTTTAACTCAAGAACCAGAATTAAGAAATACAAAAAAATGGGTATTTACTAAATACGATAAATTAGGAAGAGCTGTATATTCTGGTATTTATACTCATAATAGTTTAGTTGACCAACAAGCTATGCAAAGCCATTTTAATTCTCAAAACAATACTTCTGCTAAATATTACGAAACAAAATTAACTAGTTCAGGTAGCCTAGGGATTTACTATAGTGCTAACAACTTTCCTACTAGTGGACTAGAAGTCTTAACGGTTAATTACTATGATAATTACACGTTTGATAGAGCAGGTGTTGCTGCTTCTGTTACTTCGTATAGTGTAAACTCTACCAGTAATGTAAAAGGATTGGCTACAGGGAGCAAAGTAAAAGTTTTGGGTACTTCTAACTGGACTACCACTGTAAATTTTTATGACGATAAAGCTCGTCCTATTTACGCCTATACATACAATAGCTTTTTACAAACTACTGATGTGCTAATGTCTAAATTAGATTTTATTGGTAAAGTAGAAGAAACCACCACGCAACACTCAAGAGTTGGTAGTAGCTTATCTACACAAAAAGTAGTAGATGTGTTTACCTACGACCATGTGGGGCGTTTACGCACACAAAAACAGTATTTAAACAACTCACCTACTGGAGAATTTATTGTAGATAACACCTATGATGAATTAGGACAATTAAAAAGTAAGGGAATAGGTGGTCGCACTAGTATTGCCAGGCTGCAAACAATCAATTATAGCTACAATGTACGGGGTTGGCTTACCAACATTAATCAAGATGGGCTCTCTGATAACGACTTGTTTAACTTTACGATTAAATACAATGATATAACAGATACAAGTAAAAAATTGTACAACGGTAACATTAGTCAAACAAGTTGGAATACAACCAATACAGATAGCAGTACCAAAACCTATACTTATACTTACGATGCACTCAATAGGATAACCAAAGGAGACTTTAATGTAGATACCTATGATTTAACCAATGTGTCGTATGATAAAAATGGAAACATTACTTCTTTACAAAGAAACAAACACAGTTCTGCAGGTAGCAATGATAACTTTACCTACAATTACGTAGATGCAGGCAAGCACACCAACCAATTAATGAGTCTATCGGGAAGTAAATCTGGAACATTTTTATACGATAAAAATGGAAATATGACCAAGGATACTCGTAAAAATATTACAGGCATTACTTATAATTTTTTAAATTTACCTGAAGTGGTGACTATTAACGGACAAAATATAGTATATACCTACGATGCTTTAGGTGTTAAATTGCGTAAAGTAGCTAATACTACTACTACCGATTATGCAGGTAATTATACATATGTAAACAACAGTTTAAAGTATTTTAATCATACAGAAGGCTATTATAATGTTACTTCTACCGGAAGTACATTAACAGGTAATTATATATATCAGTATAGAGACCATTTGCAAAGTGTGCGTTTGTCTTTTAAAGATATTGACCCTAGCAATGCCTCAAATACAGATTTACAGATTCTTAAAGAATCTAATTACTATCCCTTTGGTGTCAAACACAAAGGGTATAATAACGTAGTTACATCAACCAATCCAGCAGAGAAATACGGATATCAATCTAAAGAGTTAAATGAAGAGTTGGGTTTAGATTGGTATGACTTTGGGGCTAGAAACTATGATGCTGTTCTAGGAAGGTGGATGAATACAGATCCACTTGCAGAAAAATTTGAAAGTTTTTCTCCTTATAACGCTATGATAAATAACCCACTATTTATGATTGATCCTGATGGAATGGCTGCTAATCCAGTTTATGATACAAATGGTGATTTTTTAGGTACAGATAACAAAGGATTACAAGGAAAAGCAATTGTTATGGATAAAAAAGATTTTAAACAAGGAATGTCTCATGAAAAAGCTTTAGCTAAAAATAAAGGTGCTAAAGGGTTAAGTAGTAAAGAAGCAGGCTCAAAGTTAATAAATCATTATGATGGATTATCTAGCAGACCTGATTATGATGGTGTTGTCACTTTTACAGAGGCAAAAGAATGGTTTAATAAAGGAACACAAGAAGCTCTATTTGTTGATGCGTCAAAAATGAATTTAGATCCTTTTATTATTGGTGATTTCAATAAGATTGGGGAGCAACAATCGTTTAATTTTTTTAGTTTAGAAGGTCTTTTAACTAACCCTAGTATGGGGCTTACTTTTGGTGAAATAAAAATGACTCTTGAAAATAAAGAAGGAACTGTAAGTTTAGGTAATACTACTACTGGATACCTAGATACATTTGATTTTGAGCATAAAAAAAATGATGGAAGACCCGGGAGATCATTTAGAAACTTTGGAGCTGCAGTAGGGAGAAAAGTATTTGGATTAAAAGGGAAAGGGTTTGATTTTTATACTTACGGAAAAGCAAAAGTAGGAAAAGTAAGACCTGAAATAAAATTACATACTATTGACTAAAATTAATTAAAATGAAAAAAACAAGTATTATTATAATTATTGCCATAACAATATCTTCCTGTAATCTAAAAGAGGTCAATCAATCTTTTTTTACTGACGTAATAGGTTTAAATATTAAAGTAAAAGAAAGAATATTTCATAATTGGGAAAAAAAAGCTAGAGGCAAGGAAATGAATATTAACATTTATAATTATCAATTATTAAATAAAGATAAATCCATATGTAAAAACGGGTTTCCTAAGAAAACTTCTGACCCAGGGAACTGGAATATTGTAAAATGGAAAAAAGCACCACTTTTTGAAAGTGAAAGTAGACTGAGAATAGTTACTGAATACATTTATGAAGAAAGTAAAACAAAAGCAGAAGCAGAAAAAATGATAAGCACATTAAGCAATAAAGATAATATGTATGCTTATTATTATATAGAAACAAATGGGGAAATTACCGATTTACAAATGTTTGTTATAGACACTTCTAATTCTAAACTTTTTGTATATGAACTATTTAATCAATAGACTGGGTAATGCAGTAAACTAGGTTATAGCGTAGTTTATAATTGAAAATCCCGATGGCTCGGATTTGCAATCCGTGCATATCTAAAAGTAATTAATATATAAGCCACAAACATATTATTGTTTGTGGTTTTAAAAGTTCATTGAAATAATAAAAGAATCGAACTACTATCCTTTTAGTACCAGACATTTAGGTTATAACGGTGGTATTTATTCAACCAATATTGCAGAGAATAAATTATTTACGGGCAAAGAATACCAAGACACCAATGCTGCTGGGACACTATTAGATTGGTATGATATTACCGCACGTAATTACGACCCAACACTTGGACGTTGGATGAATATTGACCCATTGGCAGAAAAAATGCGTAGACATTCTCCGTATAATTATGCGTTCAATAATCCTATTTTCTTTATTGACCCTGATGGTAGAGAACCTGAAGCTAGCAAAGCTTCAGATATAACAGATGATGTTCCTTATGAACATAGTTTCTTTGGGGTAAGTGGTACTAAAAATACTTGGGCTGGTAATGGAAATAGCAAAGGTATGGCTGTTTATAAGGATGAACAAGGAGATTGTTGTGAGTTACAGGGAGGGATTTTTGATGGAGTGAAATATAAGGATATAAGGAGCGGGAGAATTTCTAAATGGTATAATCCAACTATTTTACTCAGAGAAAAAATAAAGCAATCTCAAGAAGAATTTGATGATATTCTTGAATCTATTATACTTAGCTTAGAAGGTCAAGAAGATGGATTAAAGTTTTTTGCAGAGCTTTTGGGAGTTTCAAAATCTACTCTTGTGAGGAAAGGATTTAAAAACTTGAAAAAAATATCACTTAAGACTATTATGAGAAATCTTGGTAAAAGTGCTAAGAAATCCAATCCATTTACCCTAGTGGTTGGGGCATACATGTATGCATATGGTTCGCTAGCAGGGCAGAATGCTGATAATATAGCTACCATGGAGAACAATAATAAATTTGAAAAGGCTAATAATCTTTATATTATACTTGATACTAAGGTTTTTGCTTTATCTGGAACTCAAATAAAAACATGGAATATATATAACTCGGATACAAATGAATTTATTGGTAATTTTTCTACTTTTTGGTCAATCACCAGTAACATCAAAACCACCAAGATAAATCATGAAGAGAAAGACAGTTCAAATAATATTAGTTTTATTGTATGTTACTTTTTGTATACAGTATTACATATTTTCATTTAAAAACCAAGCAACAAAAAGCCTAATTGAAAATAAAAGTTATGATATAATAGCCATTATCGCTTTTTTAGTCATACCAATATTTTTAGGTAATGCTAAACTTAAACTAAGTTATCTAATAATAATAAATCTAGGATTATTATATTTTTTAATTCTTTACTAATCAAAAGGCCACTTATTTTTAGCAGATAAAATAAAAAACAGAGGGCTTTGTGGAGATTTTTTAAGTTATTTTGGTATAAAATAGATACAATGAATATTAGAAACCTTATCAGTTATAGTGGCGATTCATATTTAGAAGATTATTTTTATAAATCTGGTTTCGCATTTTTAGTAATAGATATGGAAGAAATAGAGCAAAAAATTACTTTATCAATATTTTCTAACTATATGTTTTTTAATATACCTAAAAGTACTAGTTTACCTTTTCGAACCTGTTTCTTAGAACTCATAAAGTTGGAAGATGTATTAAATACTAAAAATGGAATATATGTTCCCTCCGAAGATTTTGGAAAATTTATGAAAGAAAAAAACAAAATTTAAATTTAGCATATGGTTCTAAATCCAAAGAATATCCATATTTATTATCTGTATCTTCAAGTCAAAAATTAGCCTCATTCCTTATTAGGAGATTAGAAGATATAGATATAAAACCTTTAGATTAAATAAAGGTAATTGGTCAAAATGGTGCTTTTGCAAAATGATTGAAAATTAGAATTGATTTTCAGTAAGTTACATAAAATATACCACTATGACGCGGATTTGTAATCCGTGTAAATTAAAACAAATAGCTAAACCACAATTTTTTTAAAATTGTGGCTTATTAAAAGTTCATTGAAATAGTAAAACTGTTTTGTTGTCTGGATAGACATTACTACTCGTAATTATGATGCAGCATTAGGGAGATGAATGAATCTTGACCCTCTGGCTGAAAAGATGAGAAGACATTCTCCGTATAATTATGCGTTCAATAATCCTATTTTCTTTATTGACCCTGAAGCTAGCAAAGCTTCAGATACAACAGATGATGTTCCTTATGAACATAGTTTCTTTGGGGTAAGTGGTACTAAAAATACTTGGGCTGGTAATGGAAATAGCAAAGGTATGGCTGTTTATAAGGAAGAAGCTAAAGACGAACAAAGCATATCTCAAGATCCTTGCCCTAAGTGCCCTGACAAAAACTTAAGAACTGCAGCTATAATGATGGCAAATCATGCAGGAGGAAATGCGCAAGATTATTATGATGCTATGATTAATGATAATTTTATAGCAGAAAGAATAACGGATAATGTTACTGGTGTTCTTAATATTGCTATTATAGTAGAAATTCCTGGTTTATTTGAAACTTTAAAAAGAGTATTTTTTAAGAAGAGTCTACAAAAGGTTACTACTAAAATATTGGTTAAAACGTCAGTAGAATTTACGAAACATTCACTTGAGAGACTAAAAAGGCGAGGTGTAACACCCACAATGGCAAAAAAAGTAATTGAAAAAGGAGTTAAGTATTATGATCCTAAAACAAAAACCATAAACTATATTTTAAGAAATGGTTTTGCTAGCGGTAAAGATTTACTAATTGGGACAAACCCTATCACAGGCCAAGTAACAACTGTTATAAAAAGTAGTAAGAATTTAGTTAATAAAAGATTTATAAAAATAAATAAATTTATTCCGTTAAAATAAAAGCTATGTTAGTAAAAAAATTAAAAAATATACTAGAGAATATTCTATTAGAAAATGATACAAAAAAAATAGATCATATTTCAGAATTTCAAAATTTAGTTTGGAATGACGATACTATCAATGATAAAATATTGAATGATCTTTTAACATCAATAGCTTATGATTTAGATTTTTATCAGCCCAATCAGATTAAACGAAAAGAATCTAATTCATATTATGACAATGTTGACCTTCATAATTTAATAAAAAAAAGCTTAATAGAAATGGAAAAAATAACTAACAATAATAAAAACTAAGTTGAAGGTCTTGCATTAGGAGGTAGTAGTGGAAGTATTTATTCTAGTGTACGTAATGCAAGTAGGTAATGGGTCAAATTAGTGTAAGCTTCCCCTAATTAGAACTGTTTATATTTCTAATCTATTCAAATTTATTGTTTTTAAATCAAAAGGGGCTAGCCCCTTTTGATTTAATTTTCGCATATTTTATTGGTGGCA
>JABXHX010000081.1 GCA_013373385.1 Flavobacteriaceae bacterium | reverse complement strand
TGCAAGTGTTTTAGATACATCACCAACAGCAAGTACAGCAGTTACAACAACAACAGCAGTAGGAACCTATGATATAGATGTTTCGGGAGGAGTAGACAATAATTATGATTTTAGTTATACCAAAGGGAGTTTAACAGTAGAAGGCTTTTTAAAAAAGTATGGATTTTCACCAAATGGAGATGGAATTAATGAAAAATGGGTAATAAAGAATATAGAATTATACCCTGATAATGTAGTGAAAGTTTTTAACAGATATGGAAAGTTAGTATTTGAGAAAAAAAGGTATAAAAATACTTGGAAAGGAATATCAAATAAGACTAGCACAGGTAAAAAATTACCAGTAGGCTCATACCTGTTTATTATAGAGCTCAATAAGAATAATCTAAAGCCAATTCAAGGGTGGCTGTATATTAATTATTAAAATTAAAGAATTTAAAAATGAAATCGATTTCAAAATTAAGCGTGCTTGTTGCTTTTTTTACCGTTAAAATAGCTTTAGCACAACAAAGCCCAAATTTTACCTTATATAATTTTAATATGAATATTATTAATCCAGCATATGCAGGCTCTAATGATATGAAAGAAATTAATCTGTCTTATAGAAGTCAGTGGTTAGGAATAGATAATGCGCCTAGTACGCAAACTTTTTCTTTCTCTAAACCTTTACATGATAATTTAGGATTTGGTCTTTCTATTATAAATGACAAAGTATTTGTACTAAGTCAGAGAGATGTAACTATAGACTTATCTTATAGGTTGAAAGTATCCGAATCACATGATTTATTCTTTGGAGCAAAAGTTGGCGGTGGATTCGTTAATATAGATTTAAATGATTCAGGAGCACCAGGTTTTGACCCTTTGTTTACGTCAAATCAGAGTTTTTTTAATCCACATTTTGGTGCTGGTTTCTATTTAAAACATAAAAAGTACTACATAACACTTTCTACTCCAAATTTTTTAAATGGGAAGAGATATAAAAAGATAGGAAATTTACCAAGGGCAGCTATAACAAATTCACACGTGTATTTTGGTGGGGGTTATATTTTTTCTTTAAGTAAAAACTATCAATTAACACCTGCATTTATGACGGTTAATGTAAATGGAGCACCAACTTCTTATGACATCTCTTGTACATTAAAAATGTATGAAAAGTTTAGCTTGGGAACTAATCTAAGGTTAGATGAAATGACTTCCATTTATAGTTTAATACAAGTAACTAATAAACTAAAATTTGGAATAGCTTATGATTTTACAACTTCAGATGTAAATATTGTTGGTGAAGATAATTCTTTAGAGTTAATACTTAAATATAAATTTTAAACTATTTTAAAAATTAATATTATGAAAAATCTATTAAAAAATAGTTTAAAATATTATTGCTTAATTTTTCTATTTTGCTTACAAACAATTTCAAAAGCACAAACTATAGCAGCTGGTGATATCGCGGTAATAGGTATGAATGCTGGTCCTACCAGTGCTGATCCACATAGTGATGACTTTACTATTGTGACTCTTGCAGACCTTCCTGGGTCTACTACCATTCACCTTACGGATCATCCAGTGACCTCTGGCGGAGGAGCCATTGATACAGGGCAGGTATTTGCTCATTTAGAAGGAATTATTGATTGGACTACGCCAGCAGCAGGTATTCCTGCTGGGTTGCTTTTGTCGGATAACTCCAATGCGGCAACGGCATTAGCATTTAATGGCACTCTCCATGAAGATAACATGGTATATAACGGAACCTTTTCGGGCTCCAAAGACGAGTTGTTGACAGCGATTGGAAACCGTGCAAATTGGTCAAAATCTGGCACAGAATTTAATCTTTCTGTAAATAGCAGCTCTGATTTACCGGCAGCTTCTTTTACTGTTACTTCTTCAGCTTGTGCTCCTTCGGTTGGCACAACCACTTTTGAAGGGTTGTCTTATGGAACAGGAGCTTCTCAAACTATTTTCGATAACCAAGGAACTACAGCTGGGGGGGCTGGTTTGGAAGCTAATGCTAGTAATCAACTGTGTTGGGATATAAAATCGGTGGCTTCTTCGGCTTCTGTCACTCTTCAGATAAGAGGTGATGGAGCCAACGGTGTAAGTGGTTCTAGTAACATTCTAGTACTTAATACTAAATTAGATTATACCTCATTTAAAAGTAATAATGGTGATGAGTTTGATTTAAAATCATTTTACTATCGAGCTATTGCTGGTGGCTCTACTCTCAAGGATGTTAATTATACCGTAACAGGCTACAAAAATGGAAGTATGGTTAGTGGAGCGACCGTTACCGGAACCATATCAGGAAATACATTTACCAAAATTTCTACAGATGGCAATGATAATTTTAATGATATTGATGAATTTAGAGTAAGTGGTTCAGCATCTGATGGGACTGGTGTTGCAACTAATACAAGGTTTGATAATATAGAAACTGGTAGTGCAGTAACAGTTTCCAACAGCACCCCTACAGATATTACTTTAGCTCCTTCTTCCGTAAACCAGTCAGCTACAGGAACTAATGCAACTATGGGTACACTATCATCTACAGATGCAGATGGTGGAGATACACATACTTACTCGTTAGTTTCGGGTTCTGGAGACACACATAATAGTAGTTTTAATATTAGTGGAACAACTTTAAGATCAAGCTCAGCATTAACTGCTGGTACTTACAATATAAGAATCAACACCAATGACGGTACAGATGATTTTGCAAAAGCACTCACTGTTACAGTAGTAGATAATGTGGCTCCAACAGTAACGTCAGTAACCTCTACTAAAACCAATGGTACTTATGGTGCAGGAGAAGTAATTGCTATTCAAGTAACGTTTAGTGAGAATGTAACGGTGACAGGAACACCACAATTAACCTTAGAAACTGGTACAACAGATAGAACTGTAAATTACGCGTCTGGTACTGGAACTTCAACCTTAACCTT
Organism: Flavobacteriaceae bacterium; assembly: GCA_013373385.1. Classification (GTDB taxonomy): domain Bacteria; phylum Bacteroidota; class Bacteroidia; order Flavobacteriales; family Flavobacteriaceae; genus Polaribacter. The sequence goes on along the minus strand of JABXHX010000081.1, from coordinate 42 downwards.
TAATTATACCGTACAATCAGGAGATACAAGTGCAGATTTAGA
>JABXHX010000021.1 GCA_013373385.1 Flavobacteriaceae bacterium | reverse complement strand
ATCTTTGCGGTATTCCAAGCAGGACTATTCCCAATTATTCACATGGGACGCCCGTGGAATGGTTATTGGACTTTACCTATTCCAAATCAATTTGGATCGTTGTGGGTAAACTTTAACTCGCCGTTATTATGGGACGTGTTTGCAATTTCTACCTATTTATCTGTATCATTAGTATTCTGGTGGACAGGTTTATTACCAGATTTTGCCATGATTCGTGATAGAGCGGTAAAACCTTTCCAAAAGAAAATTTATTCTTTACTGTCATTTGGATGGTCTGGTAGAGCAAAAGATTGGCAACGTTTTGAAGAAGTGTCTTTAGTATTAGCTGGTTTAGCAACACCTTTAGTACTTTCTGTGCATACTATTGTATCGATGGACTTTGCCACATCAATCAACCCAGGATGGCACTCAACAATATTTCCACCTTATTTCGTAGCTGGAGCAATCTTCTCAGGATTCGCTATGGTACAAACGTTATTAGGGATTATGCGTAAAGTAACAAATCTAGAAAATTACATTACTCGTTTACACGTAGAGTACATGAATATTGTAATTATATTAACTGGTGGTATTGTAGCAGTAGCATACGCAACAGAATTTTTTATTGCATGGTACACAGGATCTCCTTATGAAAACTACACATACTTATCTGTAGGTGCAGCAACAGGACCTTATGCTTGGGCATTCTATTCGCTATTATTCTTTAATATTTTAACACCACAGTTATTATGGTTTAAAAAGATTAGAAGAAGCTTTATTTGGTCATTCATCATTTCAATATTTATCAATATTGGTATGTGGTTTGAGCGTTTTGATATCATTGCAATTGTATTAAGTAAAGGACATTTACCATCTACATGGTGGCGTTTTGAGCCAACGTTTGTAGATGTTGGTATCTTTATCGGTACCATTGGATTCTTCTTTGTGTTGTTCTTGTTATACGCTAGAACATTCCCAGTAATTGCACAGGCAGAGGTAAAAACAATCTTGAAATCATCAGGAGAGAATTATAAAAAATTAAGAGACGGAAATCATGAGTAATAAAGTTATACACGCATTTTATAATGATGATGAAGTTGTTCTTGAGGCTACTAAAAAAGTAAAAGCAGCAAATCATCATATTGAAGAAATTTTTTGTCCGTTTCCAGTTCACGGATTAGACAAAGCCATGGGCTTGGCACCAACTAGAATAGCTATTGCATCATTTATGTATGGAGTGTTAGGATTGTGTGTTGCAGCTTGGATGACCAATTACATGATGATTCAAGATTGGCCACAAGATATTGGTGGTAAACCAAATTTTTCTTGGTGGTTAAATATGCCAGCCTTTGTGCCAATTTTATTTGAGTTAACTGTTTTCTTTGCAGCGCACTTAATGGTAATTACTTTTTACATGAGAAGTAGAATTTGGCCATTTAAAAAAGCAGAAAATCCAGATCCTAGAACTACAGACGACCATTTCTTAATGGAAATCCCAGTGCACGATAATGAAGAAGAATTGACTTCATTATTAAAAGAAACAGGCGCTGTAGAAATTAATATAGTAGAAAAGCACTAATAGAGAGATAATGAAAAATTTTGCAAAAATAATTTTCGCTTTAGTTGTAACAACAATGATTGTTTCTTGTGGAGATAATCGTACACCAAGTGTACAATATATGCCAGATATGTACGAGGCAGTGCCTTACGAGCCAAACGGAGCAGTAGGGGTTAACGGAGAAGCATCGAATTTAAAACCAGTTGAAGGTACCATTGCTAGAGGACAAGTTCCTTATGAATACCCAAACACTATTGATGGTTATAACCAAGCATTAAACGAGTTAAAGTCTCCATTAGAAAAAAATGATGACAACCTAGAAAATGGTAAAAAAATGTACACAATTTACTGTGCAGTTTGCCATGGAACAAAAGGGGATGGAAACGGAGTATTGTCTCAAAGAGAAAAGTTTAACGGTGTTCCGAACTTTAAAGATAGAGCTATAACAGAAGGTAGTATTTACCATGTTATTATGCATGGTAGAAACCTTATGGGATCGCATGCGTCTCAATTAAGAGTTGAAGAGCGTTGGCAAGTAGTTCAATACGTAGAAAAACTACGAAACGATTTATTAAAATAAGTTTTTAAAGATAGAATTAAAAGATATGTATCAATTCTCAGGTAAATTAAAAACATTCTCAATTGCTTTAATGATTATTGGAGCAATAGGTGTAGGTTATAGCTTTTTTAGTGCGCCAAAAACAATAGAAGACGCTAAAGAAATCATCGCAAATCAACATGATAATCATGGTACTTCTCATGCTGCTGATACTCACGGGAAGACTGCTGCTCACAGTGATGCAAAATCAGCACATGCAGATGATGAGCATGCAGAGCACGTATTACATCAATTACAAAACAGACCTTGGGCAGCAACTTATGTTGCTTTGTTCTTCTTTTTAGGAATTACTCTATTAGTGTTGGCATTTTATGCATCGCAAAGAGTTGCACAAGCAGGATGGTCTATTGTATTGTTTAGAGTAATGGAGGCAATAACAGCTAATATAGTACCATTAAGTATTTTAATGTTTGTGTTTGTAATGACAAGTTTCGGACATTTAAACCACTTATTTACTTGGATGGGCGAAGGTGTTTTTGATCCAGAAAGCCCAAATTATGATGCCATTGTTGATGGAAAAAAATGGTGGTTAAACGTACCAGGATGGACAATCAGATCTGCAGTATACCTATTAGGATGGTGCGTATACCGTTACTTTGCTAGAAAATTTTCTATTGCAGAAGATACAGCTACAGACAGAAAACCTTACAAGAAGAACTACCACGCATCAGTTATCTTTTTAGTATTCTTTATGATTACTGAATCTATGATGTCTTGGGATTGGATTATGGGCTTAGACCCGCATTGGTTCTCAACCTTATTTGGATGGTATGTATTAGCTACCTTACTTGTAAGTGCATTAACAGTGATTGCATTTGTAACTATTTATTTACGCTCTAAAGGACATTTACCTTTTGTTAACGACAGTCATATACATGATTTAGCAAAATTCATGTTCGGGTTCTCAGTATTTTGGACCTACCTTTGGTTTGCGCAGTTTATGTTGATATGGTATGCAGATATCTCTGAAGAAACAGTTTACTTTATCGCAAGATTTAACGATTATAAATTGCCATTTTTATCAATGGTTGTAATGAACTTTGTGTTCCCTGTATTATTATTAATCAATAGTGACTTTAAGAGCAAGCCTTGGTTTGTTGTTATAGGAGGTTTGGTAATCTTAGCAGGTCATTATATAGATGTATTTATTATGGTAATGCCTGCTACTGTTGGAGATCAGTGGTTCTTTGGAATTCCAGAAATGAGTGCATTGTTATTCTTTATAGGGTTGTTTATTTTTGCAACATTCCGTTCTTTTGCAAAAGCGGCGCCAATTCCTAAAGGAAATCCGTTCTTAAAAGAAAGTGAACATTATCATTATTATAATATTGAACACGAAGGAGAAGATAATCATCATTAATCATTAAAAATAATTAAGACAAAACAATATGCTAGCTCTATTTTATATTTTCATAGCTGTTGCAATCGCTGTAAGTGTATGGCAAATTACTAGAATTTTAAATTTTAGAACAGTAACTGCTACAGATAAAGACAATGAAACTCAAGGAAAGAATTTCATGATTTTCATGGCTGCAATGTATGCTATGATGATTTATTGCCTGATTTTTATGAATGTAATTATGTTGCCAGAATCTGCTTCTGTAGAAGGAGAGCATGACGATAATTTATTCAATATTACATTTATCTTAATTGGTATTGTACAATTTATAGTTCAGTTTTTATTATTCTATTTCTCTTACAAATACAGAGGGAAAAAAGAAAATAAAGCCTTATTTTTTGCTGATAGTCACAAATTAGAATTGATTTGGACTTTAACTCCAGCAGTAGTTTTGGTATTGTTAATTGGGTATGGATTATGGCAATGGAACAATGTAATGGACTTGTCTGATGCAGAAGACCCAATTATTATAGAAGTATATTCAAAACAGTTTCAATGGGAAGCTCGTTATGCAGGTGCAGATAACACATTGGGTAGAGGTAATGTAAACTTTATCAAAGGCATCAACACTATGGGTGTAGACATGTCTGATAAAAATGCAGCTGACGATAAAAAAGTAACTGAATTGCATTTACCAAAAGGACGTAAAGTAATTTTTAAGTTCCGCTCTCAAGACGTATTACACTCAGCTTATATGCCACACTTTAGAGCACAAATGAACTGTGTGCCAGGTATGGTAACAGAGTTTGGTTTTACACCAAAATATACTACCGAAGAAATGAGACAACAATCTGAGGTAATGGCAAAAACCGAAAAAATTAATAAAATTCGTAAAGCCAAAGGAGAAGAACCATATGTATTTGATTACATATTGTTGTGTAACAAAATTTGTGGAGCTTCGCACTACGGAATGCAAATGAAAATTATTGTTGAAGAAGAGGCTGAATTTAAAAAATGGATTGCAGAGCAGCCAACTTTAGCAGAAGTAATTAAGTAAGATCGTTAAACAATTCTAGATAAAAAATAAGATATGTCAGAGCATCATCATAAAGAAACTTTTGTAACTAAATATATTTTTAGTCAAGACCACAAAATGATTTCTAAACAGTTCTTAGTAACTGGTATATTTATGGGAATTATTGGAGTATTCATGTCAATGTTATTTCGTTTGCAAATAGCATGGCCAGAAAAATCATTCACTATTATTGAAGCTTTTTTAGGTCCACATCAATCAGATGGAATTATGAACCCAGACATGTATTTAGCCTTGGTTACGATACATGGTACAATTATGGTATTCTTTGTATTAACTGCTGGACTTAGTGGTACTTTCTCTAACTTATTAATTCCATTGCAAATTGGAGCAAGAGATATGGCTTCAGGTTTCTTAAACATGATATCTTATTGGTTGTTCTTCTTATCTAGTATTGTGATGGTAATTTCATTATTTGTTGAAGCAGGACCAGCATCAGCAGGATGGACCATTTATCCGCCTTTATCGGCATTACCACAAGCAATTCCTGGTTCTGGATTAGGAATGACGTTATGGTTGGTATCTATGGCAATCTTTATTGCATCGTCATTAATAGGTTCATTAAACTATATTGTAACCGTATTAAATTTACGTACCAAAGGAATGAAAATGACAAGAATGCCATTAACAATTTGGGCATTTTTAATCACAGCCATTATTGGTGTAGTGTCATTCCCAGTATTATTATCAGCAGCTTTATTATTAATTTTTGATAGAAGCTTTGGTACATCATTCTATTTATCAGATATATTTATACAAGGAGAAGTATTGCACTACCAAGGAGGATCGCCAGTATTATTTGAGCATCTGTTTTGGTTCTTAGGGCACCCAGAAGTATATATTGTAATATTACCAGCCATGGGATTAGTGTCAGAAATTATGGCAACTAATTCTCGTAAACCAATTTTTGGATATCGAGCCATGATTGGTTCTATAATGGCAATTGCATTCTTATCTACCATCGTATGGGGGCACCATATGTTTATTTCTGGGATGAATCCATTTTTAGGATCTGTATTTACATTTACAACCCTATTAATTGCCATTCCATCAGCAGTAAAAGCATTTAACTGGATAACTACACTTTGGAAAGGGAATTTACAAATGAATCCAGCGATGTTATTTTCAATCGGATTTGTATCTACCTTTGTAACTGGAGGTTTAACAGGATTGGTTTTAGGAGATTCTGCATTAGATATTAATGTACACGACACATACTTTGTAGTAGCACACTTCCACCTAGTAATGGGAGTTTCTGCAATTTTTGGAATGTTTGCAGGAGTATATCACTGGTTCCCAAAGATGTATGGAAAAATGATGAATAAGACATTAGGATATTGGCATTTTTGGATAACAATGATTGCTGCCTATGGAGTATTCTTCCCAATGCATTTTATTGGTTTAGCAGGATTACCAAGAAGATATTATACAAATACAAATTTCCCAATGTTTGATGACGTTGCCGACGTAAATGTGGTAATTACCTTGTTTGCAATTTTAGGAGGATTGGCACAGTTGTTTTTCTTAGCAAACTTCTTTATCTCAATTTATAGAGGTAAGAAAGCGACACAAAACCCATGGAATGCCACAACTTTAGAGTGGACAACTCCAGTAGAGCATATCCACGGAAACTGGCCAGGTCAAATACCAGAAGTACACCGTTGGGCATATGATTATAGCAAAGTAGATGAAAATGGTGACTATGTTCACGGAGCAGATTTCGTGTTACAAACAACACCATTGCTAGAAGGAGAAGAAGACCCTTCATAAAGAAAGAATAAATAAACAAAAAGCCTTTTCAAAATCTGAAAAGGCTTTTTTTGTATATTAGACTCAGCTGCCTGTTTGTAACATAAATTACAAATCAGCATAGTAAATTCATTTATATTTGTAAACATGAACGAAAACTTAAATCCTGAGAAAACAAATTACTCTAATGAAGAAATGGATGTAGAAAAAAGACTACGCCCCCTTTCTTTTGATGATTTTACAGGACAAGATCAAGCAATAGCAAACCTAAAAGTATTTGTAGAAGCAGCAAATTTAAGAGGTGAAGCGCTAGACCATACACTTTTTCATGGCCCTCCAGGATTAGGTAAAACAACTTTAGCTCATATCTTAGCAAACGAGTTAAACGTTGGCATTAAAGTAACTTCTGGACCTGTATTAGATAAACCAGGAGATTTAGCAGGACTGCTGACCAATCTAGAAGAAAGAGATGTATTGTTTATTGATGAAATTCATCGGTTAAGTCCTATTGTAGAAGAGTATTTGTATTCTGCCATGGAAGACTATAAAATTGATATCATGATAGAGTCTGGCCCTAATGCAAGAACAGTACAAATCAATTTAGAGCCATTTACATTAATAGGAGCTACAACACGTTCAGGATTGTTAACCTCACCGATGAGAGCCAGATTCGGAATTAGCAGTCGTTTAAACTATTACAAAAAAGAATTATTAACTACCATTATTCAGCGTAGTGCTCACATATTAAAAGTGCCAATTTCTATGGAAGCAGCCATAGAAATTGCAGGAAGAAGTAGAGGAACACCAAGAATAGCCAATGCACTATTACGTAGGGTAAGAGACTTTGCGCAAATAAAAGGCGATGGGAAAATCTCGGTAGCAATTGCTCAGTACGCACTACAAGCTTTAGGGGTAGATGCTTATGGTTTGGATGAAATGGATACAAAAATCTTATCAACTTTAATAGATAAATTTAAAGGCGGACCAGTCGGAATCTCAACTTTGGCCACAGCAGTTGGAGAGAATGCAGAAACGATTGAAGAAGTATATGAACCCTTTTTAATTCAAGAAGGATTTATTGTAAGAACTCCGAGAGGAAGAGAGGTAACAGCTAAAGCCTATACACATTTAGGAAAACAAAGAGGAACAAGCCAACGAGAATTGTTTTAACAATGAATATTAAAAAGGTTTTTCCAATACTAGAATGGTTGCCAAACTATACGGCTTCACGATTTCGAGGAGATTTTGTTGCTGGTATTACCGTTGGAATTGTCTTAATTCCACAAGGTATTGCTTATGCATTAATTGCAGGATTACCACCAATTTACGGATTGTATGCAGCCCTAGTGCCACAAGTAGTATATGCTGTTTTTGGTTCGTCTAGGCAAGTAGCAATTGGTCCAGTTGCCATGGATTCGTTAATTGTTGCAACAGGTGTATCTGCCATCGCTTTAACAGGTTCAGATAGTTATATAGCCATTGCCATACTTTTAGCATTAGTGGTTGGTTGTATTCAGTTTTTAATGGGTGTATTTAGATTAGGGTTTATTGTCAATTTTTTATCAAGACCAGTAATTTCTGGATTTACATCGGCAGCAGCGCTCATAATTGGGTTTAATCAATTTAGAAATTTAGTCGGAGTAGATTTTGTAAGAAGTAATCAGATTCAGATTGTAATAGCAGATATTTGGAATCAAATAGCATCGTTAAATATTCATACCACAACTATTGGTGTATCAGCAATAGTTTTGATTATAATTCTTAGAAAAATCAATAAAAAAATACCGTCTGCATTGATAGTGGTTATACTTGGTATAATTGCAATAAAGTTATTAGGTAAGGGTGTAGCAGATGTTGCAATAGTAAAAGAAATTCCTTCTGGATTGCCAACTTTTAGCATGCCTGTAATAGAAATAGAACAGATTAGAGAACTATTACCTATTGCTTTAACATTGGTATTGGTTGGGTATTTAGAAATCATTTCTATTGGTAAGTCTTTAGAAGCCAAACAAGACGAATACAAAGTAAGACCCAGTCAAGAATTAATTGCTTTAGGTTTAGGAAATATGATTGGCTCTTTTTTTAAAGCCTATCCAACTACGAGTAGTTTTTCTAGATCTGCCATCAATCAAGAATCTGGTGCAACAACAGGTATGGCAGCATTGGTTTCTGTTGTAATGGTTATATTAACACTGTTATTTTTAACACCTGTATTTTACTATTTACCCCAAGCAGTATTAGCTGCAATAATTATTGTTGCAGTATTTGGTTTGGTAAATATCAAAGAAGCTATCAAATTATGGAAATCAAATAACTTAGATTTTTGGTTATTACTTACCACTTTTACAGCAACATTGTTTTTAGGAATTGAATACGGAATCTTTGCTGGTGTTGGTTTATCAATCATCATATTAATTTTTAGAACATCAAAACCATATATTGCTGTTTTAGGAGCTGTGCCAGATTCAGACTTTTATAAAAATAGCGAACGATTTAAAAATGTAATTATAGAAGACGATATTCTTGTCATACGTTTTGACGCACAATTATTCTTTGCCAATGCAAGTTATTTTAGAGACAACTTAGACGTGTTGGCAGAGAAAAAAGGAGCAGCTTTAAAATTAATTGTCATAGATTCAGAAAGTATCAATAGGGTAGATAGCACTGGTGCAGAAATGTTGATGGATAGAGTAAAATATTATCAGAAAAAAGGCATTACATTTTATTTTGCCGGTGTAAAAGGCCCCGTAAGAGATACCTTATTTAGAGCAGGATTATTACAAATTATCGATATCAATCACTTTTTTATGAATATTTATACAGCGGTTAAATTTTATAAAACTGGAGATAGAGAACATCAAAAGAAATACGCAGAATACATACATCATACATATAAATAAAACAAGAACAAGAGATTATGAAAGTTGAACAAATTTACACGGGATGTTTAGCACAAGGAGCCTACTATATAGAAAGCAAAGGAGAAGTTGCCATTATTGACCCTTTAAGAGAAGTTAATACCTATATAGAAAGCGCACAAAAAGACAATGCAACGATTAAATATATTTTTGAAACACATTTTCATGCAGATTTTGTAAGTGGCCATGTTACCCTAGCAAAAAAAACTGGGGCAACCATTGTTTTTGGTCCTAATGCAGAGACAAATTATGATGCTTATGTAGCTAAAGATAACGAAGTATTTAAAGTAGGTGATGTAACGATTGTAGCACTGCATACACCAGGACACACCATGGAAAGCACATCTTATTTGTTGAGAGATAAAGACGGAAAAGACCATGCACTATTTAGTGGAGACACCTTGTTTTTAGGAGATGTAGGTAGGCCAGATTTAGCGCAAAAAGCAGGGGTCTTAACAGAAGAAGATTTAGCAGGATATTTATACGATAGCTTACGCACAAAAATTATGACACTTGCAGATGATGTAGTTGTGTACCCTGGACATGGAGCGGGTTCAGCCTGCGGTAAAAATTTAAGTAAAGAAACCGTAGGTACAATTGGCGAACAGAAAAAAGTAAACTATGCGTTAAGAGCAGACATGACCAAAGAAGAGTTTGTTAAAGAAGTAACAGACGGCTTACTGCCACCACCTGCTTATTTCCCCGCAAATGTAAAACTGAACAAAGAAGGCTACGAGCACATAGACCAAGTAATAAAAAAAGGAGCTACAGCATTGTCTGTAGAAGATTTTGAAAAAGTAGCGAATGAAAACGAAGCATTAATTTTAGATGTACGTCATCAATCAGAATTTGTTAAAGGATTTATTCCACGCTCAATTTTTATTGGGATCGATGGAGGTTTTGCTCCATGGGCTGGAGCACTAATTAAAGATATTGAACAACCAATATTACTTGTTGCTCCAGAAGGTAGAGAAGAAGAAGTAATTATTAGGCTTTCTCGTGTTGGGTTTGATAATACTTTAGGTTATTTAGACAAAGGTTTTGCTGCGTGGAAAAACGCAGGAAAAGAAATAGACAGTTTAAAGTCTGTTTCTGCTGAAACATTAGAGCTTGAGATGAGTAAAAATAATGTACCTGTATTTGATGTGCGTAAACCAGGAGAATATGCCAATGAACATATTGTAGATGTGCCAAGTACACCCTTAGATTATTTGAATAGTCATATCAAAGAATTTCCGACTGATACAGATTTTTATGTACATTGTGCAGGTGGATATCGTTCTGTTATTGCAGCATCTATCTTAAAATCTAGAGGTATTCACAATGTAATTGATGTTGAAGGTGGGTATGCAGCAATTAAAAAAACGGGCATAGTTAGAACAGAAAAAGTCTGCCCAACAACATTAAAATAATAAATATGAAAAAACTTGTAGTACTCTTTTTGGTAATAGGGCTTTCGTCTTGTAAAAGTCAAGAAAAAAAAGAAATAGCATTCGTTAATATTGATGTTGTAACATTTCAAAAATCAATGCAGAAAAAAGACATTCAATTAGTTGATGTTAGAACTTCAAAAGAATACAAGGCAGGTCATTTAAAAAGTGCAGTACTTATTAATTTTTTTGATACCGATTTTAAAGCTATTTCTATTAAGAAATTAGATAAGAAAAAACCTGTATATGTGTATTGCAGATCTGGAAATAGAAGTGCCAAAGCTGCAAAAATATACAAAGAAGCAGGCTTTACAAAGGTGTATAATTTAATAGACGGATTTAATGCTTGGTCTGCAAAAGGATTAGAAATAGAAAAATAATGGAAACAAAGATAATAGTAGAAAATTTAAAATGTGGTGGCTGTGCAGCAACCATTAAAAAAGGAATTTTATCAGTACAAAAAGTAACCGATATAGCTGTTAATGTAGAAGAGTCTACAATTATTGTAAGCACAACAGACGATGTTACTGCAGCCTTAAAAGAGAAGCTTTCTAAAATGGGCTATCCAGAGGTAGGCGATAAAAATACGTTGGTACACAAAGCTAAATCGTATGTAAGTTGTGCTACAGGTAAAATGAGTTCAAATTAGTAGTAATATAAAACCAATAGTTATGACTAAAAATGTAGGATTAATTGATAAATTAATAAGAATAATACTAGCCTTAGTTGCTACGTATTTTGCATACACAGAGTATTTTGAAGCTGCTTGGACAACCTATGTTTTATGGGTAGTAGCAGTTATTTTGCTTTTAACAGCTTTAACAAGTAGATGTCCTTTGTTTTCTTTATTTGGAATTTCTACCTGTAAAGTTGAGAAATAAAAAAATCCGAAGCAATTGCTTCGGATTTTTACTTTTCATAAAAACTTTCCCGATTAAAACTTTAAGGTGATACCTACTAAAAAGTTACGTGTAGCCTGTGGATAATAGCCTGCACCATCTAAAGTTGTAGTTTTGTTTGGGTCAGACCAAGTATCTTCATACGTGTAGTAGTAGCCTCTATCTACATATTCTTTATTAAAGATATTATTTACTAACCCAGTAAAAACTATCTCGCTAAAAGTGTTCTTTGTTTTTATTACATAAGTAAAGTTTAAGTCAGAAGTAAAATAACTTTCTAATACATCATTATTAGAAACAGCACTACTTAAATTACTCATGTATTGTTTCCCAACATACTTAGATAAGAAAGAGAATTGTACATTTTCAGCTGGATTAAACACTAACGCATTTCCTGCTATTATTGATGGAGAAAAAGAAATATCTGTGTTGTTTAGGTTGGTTAATTTCCCATTAATAGATGCAACAAAGTTTGTATTCTTGTTATCACTTAACGCAATATTTGGTCTTAATTGAAATTTATCTGTTAATTTGATATCGGCATCAACCTCTAATCCTAAACGATAACTTTTCCCGCTAGTTGTTCTTACAGGAGAACCAACATTATCAATTGCGCCTGTTAATACCAACTGATTTTTATACAACATATAATATACATTCGTATTTAAGGTAACGGATTCGTTTTTTAAACGCCAGCCAAACTCATAGTCATTTAAGTTTTCGTGAGTTTTAATACCGTTTTCAAAATCATTTCTATTAGGTTCTTTATTTGCTACTGCAAAAGAAAAGTATAAATGTTGTTCTGGGTTAATTGTATATGTAGCACCAAATTTTGGATTGAAGAAACTATAAGTTTCATCTACATTTATAGGATCTCTATCTGAAGTTAATCCGTTTGTTTTATAATTTACTTGTCTAAATTGTAAATCAGTATAAGCTGTCCAGTTGTCACTTAAATTAAATGTAGCTTTAGAGAACACACTAAAATCTTTTTTCTTAGAATTACTTTCGTAATAACGATCTCTAATTTTTGTAGTTGGAGCTAAATTTTCTCCCCAAATTACCTCACCAAAATGGTCGTTTTTATAATTACTGTAAGAGAATCCAGAAATAATTTCTACATCGTCTTTCTTATATGTTGTATTAAAGTTTGCAACATAAAATTTATTATCTAGCCATCTTCTAACAATTACATCAGTTCCATTTACAATTAGGTTATTGTAATCTACTGCATCTCTATTGTCTTTATATTGCTCAAAATATCCTTGCCCTTTAGTGTAGTTTAACCCGATATTGGTAGACCAGTTTTCATTTATTTTTTCATTCCAATGCAATTGGTAATGATCTTGTTGGTAGTTATCAACTTCATTTTCATAAGTATACGGATTTTGTCTTCTGTTTGTAGCCAATTGAGTAGCATCAATTCCAGCCCAAGCTTGATAAGTTCTTTCTTTACCACCAAAAGTTAGCATTTTAATTAATGTGTTATCATCAACAAATGCTCCTTGTAAGAAATACGATTTTAAATCGGTATAAGCTCTGTCTATATATCCGTCAGAATAGATTTTAGACAAACGACCAGCAATTTCTATATGGTCATTTATTTTTCCTGTACTAAATTTTACAGTATGTTTTTTGGTGTTAAATGAACCAAATGAATTAGAAATTTCTGCAAATGACTTTTCAGAAACAGCATCTGTTAAAATATTTAAACTTGCACCAAAAGCTGCAGTTCCGTTAGTAGAAGTTCCTACACCACGTTGTAATTGTAAACTTTGAGTAGAAGAAGCAATGTCGCCCATATTTACCCAAAATGTACCTTGACTTTCGGCATCGTTATACGGAATTCCGTTTATGGTAACATTTACGCGTTCTGCATTAGAACCACGAACATTAATGTATGTATATCCAACACCAGCTCCAGCGTCAGAAGAACTAACAACAGAAGGCATGTAGTTTAATAAAATAGGTATGTCTTGACCTAAATTACGTTTGGCAATTTCTTTTTTGTTAAGATTTGAATGAGTTACGGGCGATACAGTTTTAACACGAACAGCAGCAACCAATACTTCGTCTAATACATTGCTTTCTGGTTGTAAAGAAAAGTTTAAAATAGCATTCTGATTAGAAATAGTAACTAATTTAGAAACTGTTTTGTAACCTATAAAGCGAACTTCTACTTGATAAGAACCATTCTTTACTTTTAATAGATAGTTTCCATTATAATCTGTTGTTGTTCCATTAGTAGATTTTTTAATTAAAACTGTTGCACTAGGTAAAGGTTCATTGTTTTTATCTGAAACTTTTCCAGAAATAGAAAACGATTGGGAGTTTGCATGCATGCATGCAAACAAGAATAAGAAAAAAGTGATTTTTTTCATTTTAAAAATTTTAAAACGAATAAAAAGAGGTAATTATTCTTGAGTTATGTATTGAATAATTAATTGTGTCATTACGAGGAGTTTACAACATGGTAATCTCATTGTTAAGATTACTTTTGATTAAAAATCATCGCAATGACGTTTTATAAATCCCTTGGCAGCATTACCTGCCCAGGTTCTTTGGGTATGATCTCAGCCGAATTTAATTATGAATTTTAAATGATTAATTATGAATTATCAGCTATTCATAATTCCAAAATTTGTAATTCGTAATTCTATAAAGCACCCCTTTATGAGAACGCTGCAAATGTAGGTATGAAATCTGAATTATGAATTATGAATTGCAAGTTTTTTACTCAATAATCTGGCTTTTTACGCAAACTCTTTTTCTGTGAGAGTTTCTTTTTATTCTCTGCTTTTTTAAGAATTGAAGCTTTACTAGGTTTAGTAGGCTTTCTTTTTTTAGGAATAATTAATCCGTTTTGTATGATCTCTAAAAAACGTTGAATGGCTATTTCTTTATTTCTATGTTGACTCCTACTTTCATCACAAAAAAGAGTAAGAACGTTTTCTTTATTTATTTTATTTGATAGCTTATTTAGTAATCTTTCCTTTTGTACAAAGGATAAGACTTTAGAATCTGATAAATTAAAAGTCAACTCAATCTTAGAAGATACCTTATTTACATGTTGTCCACCAGCTCCAGAACTTCTGATAGCTTTAAATTGAATTTCTTTTTTAAGGTTTTCTACATTCACAATTACGAGTTTAATGAGGCAGAGAAAGAGCTTAAGTTTCTTCTGCTTTTGATAATTTCATCAATTGCTTTTACAGCAACTTTTAATCGAGTTTCTTTATTGCCCTGTAGTAAAAGATAAGGTCTACTATGCTTTTTTAAGGCATTTTCAAATGCATTAAACATCTCTCTTCGTAACTCTGGTCTGTCACGTAAGTCATCTTCTTCCCAAGGTGTGTCTATATAGGTAAGCAAATACAAATCATAAATGTTTTCTTTTGCTGCTTTATCTAAAACTGGATCTACAAACCCACCGTAGTATTCTTCAGAATAAACTTTTGTTTCTAATAAATCTGTGTCACAAATAAGAACTTTATCGGCTTTTTGAGCCAACCTGTTTTCTATTTCCATTTGTCCAATAGCAATGGGAATTAAATCTTCTGCTTCACAAGTTTTACGTTCGTTATTCCATTTTTTTTGTAAATATTCTCTGGCGTATTCTGGTGCCCAAACAGTATTATAATAACGCGCTAACTGTTTAGATAGTGTAGTTTTCCCAGTAGACTCTGGGCCAAATAAAACAACTTTTATAATGTTTGCTGGTTGCTGTGTAAGCTTTTTCTCCATTCTTTAAGTCCGTAAATTGCTAATATTAAAAATATTGAATATTGAATACCTGTAAATCCTAATCCTTTTACAAAATATAAAGGTATAGAAACAATATTTCCCATAATCCAAAATGACCAATGCTCTACTTTTTTATTTGCCATTAACCACATAGCTGCAAAGAAAATTCCAGTTGTAAAAGTATCTAAATAGGGCGTTGCTTTTCTAAACTGTTCTAAGTTTCCAGAAGTTAAATGCTCAATTGCAAATGAGATACTTTCATAAAAACCAAATTCGTTTGGCATTACGTTATAATAGCGATATACTATGATTACGAATATTGATGTAAAGGCAAAAATTCCAAAGGTTTTAAGTTTGTCAGAGTTTGTAGTACGCGTAATTTCTATATGCTGTTTTTTATCATCTATTCTAGTCCACATGTACCATCCATATATGCTCATCAATGTATAATAGGTGTTTACAATCATATCTCCGTATAAAACAAATCTAAAGCAGATATATATATAAATTAGCGTACTAATAATTCCGGTTGGATATACTGCAATTTTTTCTTTTTTAGCATACCAAACACTTAATATTCCAAAGAATGCTGCAATTGCTTCTAAAAAAATATCAAGATTAGTTGACTCTTGATAAGGCGCTAAGAAAAAGTCAAATAGATGTTCCATACAAGACAGCTAAATTACTTATTGTTTTTTCAATTCATTAAAAAAAGAGACATCATTTTCAAATGCAGTTCCTATGACTACTAGATCTGCACCAGCATTAAAAGCATTGTCTAATTGCTGTTTTGTTCTTATTCCTCCTCCCACAATAAGAGGAACACTAAGGTTTTTAGAAGTCTCTTTTATGATTTTTTGGTTGACGGACATGTTTGCTCCAGAACCAGCTTCTAAATAAATGAGCTTTTTTCCAGAAAATTGTCCAGCTAAAGCGGTATGGAGAATTAGTTCGATATTTGATTGAGAAATTGGTTCGGTTTTACTAACTTTTTGTACTGCAGTTTCTTTTTTGCCATCAATCAGAATATAGCCAGTCGGAATGATTTCTAAATTACTTTTAGACAAAATGGGTGCAGCTTTGATGTGTTGACCAATTAAATAATCTGGGTTTCTACCAGAAAACAAACTCAAGAATAAAATACCATCAGCTTTATTTGTAATCTGATTTGCATCTCCAGGAAATAGTATAATAGGTAATTTTGTTACTTTTTTAATTGCTAAAACAACTTCTTCTGTGAGATTATTCTTATCTGTACTTCCACCAACAAAAATATGAGTTGCTATAGATTGATGTACCTTTTCAAAAAAAACCGGAATACTTGGGATGCTTATTTTTTCAGGATCTATTAAAATAGCTAGTAGTTTTTTACCTTGCTGTTTTGCTGATAAGATATTTTGATAGATATTCATGTAGATTTCAAAAGTAAGAAGTTCTCGATACAAATTTGCTCTTTTATCACAAATTCACTCGAACTGACAAACTTTATAATTTTTATATCATTAACATTAAAACTAAAATGCATAAACACAAGTAAAACCTTCAAACTCTAAAAAGTAGACTTGATGTGTTGAGGTATAACCTTGATAGCTAATTCTACCAGAAGTTTTCTGGTCGACAAATTTAAAATCTTCGATGTATATATTTTCTAAAAAGCGTAATTGCTTCTTTCCAAATATTTTATATAGTGATTCTTTTGCTCCCCAAACAATGGTTAATTTACTTATCAAGGCATCATGGTTCGCAATAGTTTTGTATTCTTGAAAAGGGGTAAACTTATGTGCTATTTTTAAAATTTTATCACGCTGTTTTTCGATGTCAATTCCTACAGGATTGGTATCTGAGATAATAATTCCAGAAAAAGTAAATGAATGGGTAATAGAAATATGTTTGCCATCTTTTAAATGTGGTTTGCCAAATTCATCATATGTTAAATCAGTGTCAGAATATCCAACTTCTTTTAATAGATGACGTATGCTTAAAAAACCTCGTTGATGTAATTCAGATTTCATGCTATCAACTCTTTGTTGGTTTTTTTCTGTTAACAAGATGTCAATAGATAAGCTTTCAAAAGATTCTTCTATCTTCCAAATCAGCACTTTCGTATTGGCATTAATATGTATCGATTTAAAAAGAGGCATAATTTTAAAAAGTTATTCCGTAACTTTGCAGCTCGAAAATTTGATTTAAACAAATATACTAATATGAGTACAAAAACAGCTACATACGTTCCATTTAAAGTTAAAGATATTTCTTTAGCAGATTGGGGAAGAAAAGAAATTGAATTGGCAGAAGCTGAAATGCCAGGATTAATGTCTTTAAGAGAAGAATACGGAGACAGTCAACCATTAAAAGGAGCAAGAATTGCAGGATGTTTACATATGACTATTCAAACAGCAGTTTTAATAGAAACGTTAGTGGCTTTAGGAGCTGAGGTTACTTGGAGTTCTTGTAATATTTTTTCTACACAAGATCAAGCTGCTGCAGCAATTGCTGCAGCTGGGATTCCTGTGTATGCTTGGAAAGGGATGAATGAAGAAGAATTTGATTGGTGTATAGAACAAACCCTATTTTTTGGTGAAGATAAAAAACCATTAAACATGATTTTAGATGATGGTGGAGATTTAACCAATATGGTATTAGATAGATATCCAGAGTTAGCTGCCGGTATTAATGGATTGTCAGAAGAAACTACAACTGGAGTTCACCGTTTATACGAAAGAGTTAAAAATGGAACCTTACCAATGCCAGCAATCAATGTAAACGATTCTGTTACTAAATCTAAATTTGATAATAAATACGGGTGTAAAGAATCTGCGGTAGATGCCATTAGAAGAGCAACAGATATTATGTTAGCGGGTAAGAGAGTAGTTGTATGTGGTTATGGTGATGTTGGTAAAGGAACTGCAGCTTCGTTTAAAGGAGCTGGTTCTATTGTAACAGTTACTGAGATTGATCCAATTTGTGCTTTACAAGCTGCCATGGATGGTTTTGAAGTGAAAAAATTAGAAACTGTTATTGGAAATGCTGATATCGTAATTACTACGACTGGAAATAAAGATATCGTTCAAGCACGCCATTTTGAAGCAATGAAAGACAAAACAATTGTTTGTAATATTGGCCACTTTGATAATGAAATAGATATGGCTTGGATGAATGAAAATCATGGAGCGACAAAAGTAGAAATCAAACCACAAGTAGATAAATACACTATAAACGGAAACGACATTATTGTACTTGCTGAAGGAAGGTTAGTAAATTTAGGATGTGCAACTGGTCACCCAAGTTTTGTAATGTCAAACTCATTTACAAACCAAACATTAGCTCAAATTGAATTATGGACAAATGTTGATGCATATAAAAATGAAGTATATATGTTACCAAAACATTTAGATGAAAAAGTAGCAAAATTGCACTTAGCTAAAATTGGTGTTGAGTTAACTGAATTAAGAGAAGATCAGGCAGAGTACATTGGCGTAACTGTTAATGGCCCTTTTAAACCAGAACATTATAGATACTAAGATTTCTTAAAAGAGAGAAATTATAAAACTCAGCAACCCTCACATTTTTGTGAGGGTTGTTTTTTAAAATCTAAAAACTGTATATTTAACTCATAATTAAAATATTAGTTATGAAACGTATTCTGTTTTTATTTTTTGCAATCTCATCTTTATTTCTTTCCGCACAAACAGTAGTTTTTAAACTCACAGATAATAAAACAACATACAATTCAAGTAATTGTTTAACACCAAAAACAGATTATAGTAAAGTATATTTGGCGTTTAAAAAAGGTGATGAGCTAGATATTAAATCGTTTAAATTAGTTATAACATTAAATAAGAAAATTAATTACACATTTAATAGTTATAATGAGTTAAGAAATACAGATCCGCTAAGTTGGCTGCAAGATAATAAGGCTTTTGAACAATTTAAGTTTATCAATTTCGCCATAGAGGTAGTATTACCTAACGACAAAAAAGAAACTCAAAACTTTAATGTTTGTTTAAAAGGAGATACACCTAAAATAGTTACACGGTCTTTTACAAATACAACAACCAAGAAAAAAGATTATATAGAAATTCCTGTTTCGTTTGCTACAGATAGAAATGACACTAAGGATTCTGATTTAAATGATCGTTTTGGAGGGAAAAGAGCAGAAATTCAATACGGTAGAGTAGTGGTAAGTATTCCTTACAATCATAAATTAGGAGAAATAGAAAGGCCTTCATATTGGCGATTAGAGTTTTCTGAAGATCCCACCAAACATGTAGTCATACAATCATTAAAAAAGCAAAATAAAGATGACTTTTTTAATCAGATGAAAAACAGAATAGCAAAAAACGGAAAAAGCACTTTTTTATTTGTGCATGGTTACAATGTGTCTTTTGCTGATGCAGCTATGAGAACTGCCCAAATTACATTTGATTTACGTTTTAGCGGAGAGCCAGTTTTTTACAGTTGGCCTTCTCAAGGCTCTACTGCGAGTTACACCATAGATGAGGCTAATATTGAATGGGCGCGACTAAATATGAAAAACTTTTTAAGAGATTATTTAACCAAAACGGAAGCTGATGATATTTATTTAGTAGCTCATAGTATGGGTAATAGAGGGTTAACAAAAGCATTAATTGAGTTAATGAATGAACATCCAGATTTAAAAAACAAGATAACAGAGATTATATTAGCAGCCCCAGATATAGATGCTGATGTTTTTAGAAGAGATATAGCGCCGCAAATGGTTAAAAAAATTCAAAAACCGATTACCTTATATGTTTCTTCAGATGATTTGGCGTTGGTGGCATCTAGAAAAGTGCATGGAAATGCTAGAGCAGGTGATGCTGGTAGAGGTGTTGTGGTAGTCAAAGGAGTTGAAACCATTGATGCTTCTGGAGTTGATACTAGTTTTTTAAGTCATTCTTATTTTGCAACTGCTAAAACTATTATAGAAGATATATTAGATTTAATTAAATCAGGTAAACGAGCAGCATATAGAGAAACTTTAGAACGTGTAAGTAGAGAAAATGTGATTTATTGGAAAGTAAAGCAAGGGAAGGATTAACTCAACCATCCCTCTCTATCTAAACTTCTATATTGTATGGCTTCTGCAATATGATGCGGTTTGATATTTTCAGAGTTATCTAAATCTGCAATGGTTCTTGATACTTTTAAAATTCTATCGTAAGCTCTAGCAGATAAATTCAATTTTTCCATGGCGTTTTTTAATAACGACATACTTTCATCAGATAATTTACAATATTTCCGAATCTGTTTTACACTCATTTGTGCATTGTAATGCACGTTTTCAAAATCTGTAAAACGTTCAGATTGTATTTCTCTTGCTGCAGTAACACGTTTTCTAATGGCAACAGAAGATTCTCCTTTTCGTTCTTCAGAAAGTTTGTCAAACGGAACAGGAGTAACTTCTATGTGAATATCAATTCTATCCAATAAAGGTCCAGAAATTTTACTCAAATAGCGTTGCATTTCTTGAGGTGAAGAGGTCATGGGAGAGTTAGGATCGTTAAAATATCCAGACGGACTCGGATTCATACTCGCAACCAACATAAAACTACTTGGGTAGGTAACCGTAAACTTAGCTCTAGAAATAGTTACTTCTCTATCTTCTAAAGGTTGACGCATTACTTCTAATACTGTTCTTTTAAATTCTGGTAATTCATCTAAAAATAATACGCCGTTATGTGATAATGATATCTCTCCAGGTTGTGGATATTGCCCACCACCAACCAAGGCGACATCAGATCTGATGTGTTGCCCATTTGTAACATCACTCTAAGAGTTTCTAGACCTAGCTACAAGCCTTATCCAAAGAAAGAAGATGTGAGGTTAGGAGCAGAACTTAAACGAAAACGACTTGACCTTGGGTGGACTCAACAACAAACCGCTGACCATTTTGGAATTGTAAAAGATAGCTATCAAGGGTGGGAGTGGAACAAGCGAATACCACACATAAAGTACAGAAAAATGGTTAATGAGTTGTTAGGTTACAACTTTTGGGATGATGGGAGTAATTCTTTAGCTAATAGATGTTTATTGTACAGGATTGAGAAAGGTATATCTCGTGAACAGTTAGGTAAACTTCTTAATATTTCTGAAATGACAATAGATAGGATAGAGAACAAAAATCTAAATATCTCTGAAAAAAATGTTTATGTGGTAAAGAGATTAGTGAAATCTGAAGTTTAAAATTATGTAGCCTTTATTCAGGACGGATCAGAATATACTCCAACAGCTACGTATATGAGATGTTAGGTGTTTAGGAGAACTAACCTGTTAAATTGCTACAGTTTTTATTAAATGTAATGGCCTTAAAATTAGCGCTACCCGCTAAATATTTTATATACTTTGTTAGCTGCTGGTGTTCATTCACTATCGGTTCATTATCAGTTTTTTACAAACACTATTTCACTAAATCGAAGCACTACTGCTCCTGAAGAAATTAGTTTTTAGGGTCGGCAAAAAAGCGTTGGAAAAAGACATACTCTTTGACAGGTTTTGGCGATGCGATTGACTTTTTGTGCGACTTGGCAATGTGTATGCTTTGAGCGTAGGCATTATAATATTTTTATTAATTCATCATATTCCATTGAGATCCTTCTAAATTTTTGCAGTACGATTTCTTTATTTATGTTTTCAAGTTTTCCATCACGGATTGTCAAACCATTATTTCTGCATTTGTCATAAACCTTAATTGCAGTATGTCTTGATATACCAATATTTTGTAACGCAATCACTATCCTATTTTGTGTTCCATATTCAAGCAATGTAGCCCAGTTCTCACCTGCATTATCTTCTCCTAGTAATTTAACAACTATACTGTGGTAATGATTAAAGTATTTTTCAAATAGAAATCGCAAGATAAACTCAATATCCTCAATTACATTTTCAATTACATAATTAATATGTCTCTTATCCCGTGGATCAAATAGAATTGGATTTTGAAAATCATAATCCAATATAATCTCCTTGTTGTTATCAATATGGTAATCGATTGATTGTTGTATTATCTGACTTAAGCTAAATCCTTTTACCCATTGCGTCATTATCGTAGCATAATAGGATAAGCTATTTGAGTTACTTAATCTTTTTTCTGCATTTTTCCATTCATATAATTCGTACATAAAATCTAAAACACTCTTGCAAACTTGATAAAACTGAGGACTATTAATCGATGGTAATTTTATATTATTTCCAATATTATGCTGCTTCAGCAATTTGTTATAAACTTTATTTTGTACAGATAGATTAATTGACTGGTTTGAATTAAGAATTGAAACGGGAATTGAAAAATCCTGAACTTTTGATTTAGCTAATTCAATTATAGTTTCCTTATTCTTGTCAATTAGTTTTTTTATTAGTGGACTTGGTTCCCTGTTACCTTCCAATTCCATCGTATCTACGCTAATAATATTTGCGATATATTGCAAGATATCTTTTTCGGTCTGTGTTCCTGAGATATTTTGCTCATTAAGCACTTTTTCTATTCGTTGTATATTTCTATCTATTTTATTTAAAACAGTAGGTTTTAATTCAATATCCTTTTTTCGTAAAATTTCCTTATTCTCCCATTCACAATCTGAATGTTGAATACAATAAATATTACCATAAAGTTCTTTTGATAATCTACCTGCTCTACCCGATAAATTCCAAAAGTCAATTGGTTCTAATTTTGGACGTCCATTTCTATTATCAAGAATAAAAATATTTTGGGTTGGCATATTTACGCCTTCAAGAAGTGTAGAAGTACAAAAAACATTTGTAACATCTCCATTTTGATAAAGTTCTTCAACTGAATTTCTAATTAGTTGCGGTAATTTCCCATAATGATACGCTATTTTATACTCTAATAAATTCGCTAAATAATAGTCAGGATGTATGTATTCTTTGATTTGATTTATTGCCTTTTTTATTTCATTGCTTTGTTCATTAGTTGGAATCTTGGTTAATGATTTTGAAAAGTCAAAGGCATAGTTTATTGTACGGTTTTTACTATTACAGTATATTAAATTGTTCTTTTCTCTACCCAGATTCTTAATTAAATCATTAATAGAATTATTCGATAAAAAGAAATTATTTGACTCTATATTAATACTCCCACTTCCAGAAATATAGTCGATTTGATGATTTAATAAATCTACAAAGAACAAATTTTGAGAAACTGGTGCCTCATTTGTTCGGTATGAATTATTGGTATTGCTTCTATTAAATAATTTTAAGAAAATATCAGGATTAGAGACATTAGGAGATGCAAAGTATAGCTTAATGTTTCCATATTTTTTTAAGGCTTTTTCTATTGTAGCATAAGAAGTTACACTTCGAGTATCATTGTTGCTTGCTATTTTGTGAGCTTCATCTACAAATAAAAAACCTATGGCTGGATTATTATCTTGCGATAAGTAGCTTATCAATCGTTCTGGAGTTAGTACAAAAATATAGCTATGATGTTTCTCTGTTATCAAGTCTCCTACACTAGAATTTGTCACAACTCTATACTTATAAGTATCAAGCATTTCTGCTAATTCCCTTTTCAAATCAATTGCAAATTGATTAATCAATGCACGTGTTGGAACAATTACTACTAAGTTTTCAGGAGGGGAATTTTTAATAACTTTTTTAATAAATGCCTTTATAATAAATGATTTCCCCATTGAAGTCGGCCCCGAAAAGCTATACTCAATTGAATTACTTAGACTTGAAAACAGTTCAAATTGAGCATCTGTAAATGTAAAACCATCGCTGTCAGGTACATTTTGAATAAGAGTCTTTGCTTCAACCTCTATTAAGCGATTAAGAGGAAGCTCTGAATTATTTTCGTTGTATTTCTCAAGATATTTAATCGCTGGAAAATTTCCAAGCTTTGAGTATACTGCTTTGGATACAGTTTTATATATCGGATTAATTGAAAAACTAGTATTTAAAAAGGTAATAATTTGATACGCTTTATTTCTTGCTACAGAATTGGTGGAGTTTGAAAGTATATCAGCAAATCTCAATGTGTCTTTAAGTTCTTTGTCTGAGAGGGTGTCATTATTTACTATATTAAACTGATTATATGCTGATATTAAAGAGCTTTTACTGAAAAGTTGGTTGAAATAATCATCCTTTAAAATATCTTCTGTAAGTTTTTCGATTATTGTCATACGGTCAGTTCTTTTATTATTTCTTTACGCTTTTCAGCTAAATCAGAAAAAGGAATGATATATATATAAAACTGGTATCCCATAAATTCTTCCTTTTTTATCTGAAAATAGAAAGAGCTAATTATATCTAAGACCTCCTGCTTAATTCTATTTTTAATTTGGGTTCTAAACTCAGAATTAGAAAGTTTCATTTCATCCTCAGTAATTTTTGCTTCAAAACCCAAAAAGATACCAAAAGAGTAATCAAGATTCGTTTCCTCTGTTTTTGTACTTGGCAACAATATTTTTTTTATTTTTTCATATTGTTGCTCATTGTAAACTTCCTTTACTAATTGACTATTTACCAAATCAAATTCAAAGTCCAGTTTTTTATTGCCATTCTTAAGTAGCTTGGATATTGAACCGAAAGCATCATATACACCTTGTTTTAATTCTGCATCTAATTTCGCTTCACCAAGAACTAATTGATAATTTTCTTCATCCAATTTCAGTAAATGAACACCATCAGCTCCTTTTACATAATCATTGTTCGCTGTTTTTAGTTCCAGTTTTGTTAATATTTTGGGAGCGTTCAGATGTGCTTCAAGAAGACAATATAACATTACTTCTCCAAGCTCACCTTCGTTTGAAGTGTAATCTCTAAATTTACTTTTTGTCCTCTTTACAAGCGTATCAAACTGTTTATTATCAATAAGCCTTTGTATTTCGGTTCTTGAAAGTGCAAAATAGTATAGATTATTTCCAAGTAATTCAACCAAGTCATTGTATGCAAATCTGTTATTTTGCATTTTAAGTGTAAACACATTGAGACTATTGGAATTATCTAACTTATAATCCTTAATTATGTGATGGAATAAATCAAGAAAGTCGCTATTTATGTTAGTCTGAATCATATTTCATGGTTTGTTGCCTAAAAGAGGTGGAATAAAATAGATTTTTTGGTTTTTATTTCAGCGCGTACGAAGGGAAAAACCAAATATGCTATCTGGGTGCAGACTTCCCAAACTGTCCCGAAGGGCAGAAGCGAGAGGGCAAAAACTAATTTTTTCTTGCACCAACCTTTAATCAATGAGACAATATTTTCTTTCCGTTTTTTCAATTTAATAATCAAGTTTTTACGTTGTAGTTTAGAGCTTTTTCACTTGCAGCTAACTAGTTATATGTCAATAAATAGATGCTTTTTTTGTATATTTTTCTAGCAATAAAATATTTTCGTTTGGGTTATCTATACTTAAATTTTGTTTTATTGAATTATTAATGTGCTAATTCCCTTTTTATTATCTTCAATGAAGATCGAATGTTATTCTTGTTAATTTAGTTGTTCATCTGGAATGTAGGTACGTATAAATCTTTTTGCTTCACTCAATACTTCCGAAGCTTTAGACTTATTAGTTTTAAGTAGTTTTACATAAGACCTGCCACAACTAGCATGGTCAGAATAATCAGCAATGATATTCTCTAAAATATTATCATAATCAGAAGGGTCATCATTCTCATCAAGAATACCATCAATAGTGATAATTTTCATACACCGTTCTTTAAATAATTTTCCTCTTATATCTGCACGACCAAGGCGAAAGAACTCAATAGTAGTTATGGCTCTTTCAAATGGTAATCCATCAGGTATTACTACAGTAGGAACAGCACCGTTAAAGGAAATTAGATCTTCACAATTTACATCATGTTGTCCAATCGGGTATAATAACAATGGAATTTCAGCATCAGATTCTATAGATGGGTTTTCCATTAATGTATTATAATTACCTTTAATAGGAAATCGATCTTTTTTAATAGCTTGATTACAGGGACCACATGCAATGGAGTAATTTAAGAGATTATAAGTTAATAAATGATAGCCCTTTGAAACGGTTGGTTCTGTTATAGCAATACCTAGCGCATTAAATTCAGGAGATGATTGCCATTTGGTAATTCTATTTTTAGGTCGGAAATGCTCCACATCATGAACGCCTTTTCCACTGGTTTTTCCTTCAAGTTCACCCTCACAAAAGGCACACTTATTACCTTGAATTTTCATAAAAACCTCTTTGATTTCACTCCAAATATGACTGTTATCAGTTACTTTACCTGCGATTTTATACTTTGCAGTTCTTTCAGCTGCCTTATTTAACCATGTCGATTTATGCTGATTAATAAGCTTTTCAATATAATGGAGGTCTATTTTGTTACCCTCTCTATCTATTTTATATGAAATCATAGTTTGGTGCCTTTTGTCATTAACTCCATTAATTCTTTTCGAGCTGCTGAATCTCCTGTCGATGCCTTAAATGATAAAATTCTTAACTTATCTGCAACAGCATCGTTTCTAGTACTTTTTAAGCCAAATAAATCTGACACTAGTATTTGATCAGAATCAAGACCATAGGTATTACGTTTGTCTCTAATTGGAAAAGAGCATTTATCCTCATCTGTTTTAAGGTATATAATGTTTTGCCACTCTATACTTCCAACCACAAGTGGACTATGAGTAGTTACAAAGAACTGAATATTTGGTAGTGCTTTTGCTAGAAGTGGTAGAATTTTCATTTGCCAAGCAGGGTGTAAGTGTAAATCAATTTCGTCAATAAGCACAATACCTTCATTATCAACTAATTTTTTTCCACTTGGGCATGATTGCTCTATATGAAATAACAAATCACCAATCCACCCTAAGAAAGCACGGTATCCATCAGACAGAGCATTAAAAGGAATTAAACGACCTTCTTTTTCAAACACATACTGACTGTCTTCCATTTTACCAGTAAATTTAAAATGCCCATCTCCTGTAATTTTAGCAAGAAGATTTACAAATTGTTTATAACGCCCTGGATTATTTGTTTTCATCTCTGGTAGCCAAGCATCAAGAGGAACCAATTGATATGTTTCTTCAAAAAGACTTTTAACCTTGTTTATACGAATCAGTTCATCACTTTTTCTGGCATCAGGATCAAATTTTTCAGGAAGTTCTACCGTTCTACTAGCACCATAACCAACCATAAACATAGCTGCTGGATTATCATCAAAAACAGGGTGCCATCCTTTAGTTTGTTCATGATTCCACCTAATACTATCTTTTGATCCTGATTCTACTTTAACTTCTATACTACTCTCTACACGTCCATACTTAATATGATCTTGCTCATTCGACTCAAAAGTTGCATATAATAAACCAAAATGGTTATGTTCATTTGGAGATCTTCTTACCCACATAAATGGATTAATGTTTAGTTTTGATACGCCTGGGCCTAAAGTGGAGAGTGCTATTGCCTTAAGAAAAGCTGTTTTACCTGTGGAATTATTCCCTAAAATAACATTGATATTGTCATAACGAACATTATCGACACCAAAATCCATTTTAAGGCTTGTCTTGTTAATATTCGGATATAAGAATTTTAAATTACTAAAAAATTTAAATGATTTAAAATTTTCAACACTAAGGCTTTTTATATACATAAATTTATATTTTGTATGTTCTTAACTCATCCTTATTTCTAATTTGCCTTATCATCTAAGACTTCCATTTGTTCTAAATCTTCTAAAATTGATTTGATTACAAATTTTGAAAGCATACTTGCAATAGCTTTCTTTACTGGATTTTTAAACTTCCCTACAACCCAAGATTTTACATTATCACCCATTCTCTGAAACCAATTTCTTCTGTATTCTCTTCGAATCAATGCGTCTGAAATTGGTGTTTCGCTTTCTTCTTCTGTTTTTTCTCCAAAACTATCAAATCCTTTATCTAAAACTTTTTTAAATCTATTGTAGATATTATCTTTTAACTTAAATAATTCAGAAGGATTATACTTAGGCTTACCTTTATAGGTGTAATTATACTTGTCATCTCCAGGCTCTTTACCCTCTAATAATAGATTTAAATCTGGAATGATAGGCAAAAATATTCTTTCATCTCCTCTCCTTGAAACTTTAAACTTTTCAACCATTTCATTTGTCCATTCTCTATGGATAGGATGTACATTCCCATTATCAGGATCGTATGGAATGCACCCAAAATACTGTACAAAATTCCGAGCATTATTTCTTCCTAAAAAGAAATCATGTACTCTAAAATTAACATCTAGGAAACCACCGAATGCATTAAAAGAAGCACTAATGATAGGATTCTTATCTCTTCCTTTATACTCACCATTTATAATTCTATGTTTTATAGGATAGATAACACCTTTGAAAAAGTCATGGTTGTATTGTTCAAGCATTTCTTTTCTTTTAACTTTTGCTTGATTCCATAAAGTCTGGATAATTGCAGGAACAACTTTGAGTAGGTTTTTTGGCTCTTTGTATTTTCTTTCTATATCATCATTATCTGGAAAAGGATCTATCATTATCAAACCATAATTCTGATATTCATTTTCATCTTTATGGAACTTACTTCTTAAAATACTTCCGACCTCTCTATATGGCTCATTATTTATAGCTCCACCGTCAACACTTATGCTACTATAATTCTCAGGATAATTATTAAGTTCTATGTCATGGTTTACATCTGGGTTTTCTGACCCAAAATCACCAAAAATAACTCGTCTTGTGACTGATTTAATATATTCGTCAGAAAATTGTGTATTATCGAATTTTCTATATGCCAAACCAATCGGGAAAGCTCCTGTTGAAATAGTTGATAATTTAATTTTATCTGAATACTTTTCTTTAAATGGATTAAACCATAGATAGCTGTTTTCATTTACTGGATTACCACTATTAAGCTTAAAATGCGATACTAAATAATGCTCAAAAGTATTGTGCATTGGCGAATTCTTTAAACGTCTGGCAATTTCAGTTTTAAAATCAACAGATAATGGAATCCCTCGTAAGAGAGTATGCGATAGTAAAATTTCTAAATCTTTTGAAATAAATCTTGGAAGATTTTCACTAACATAACTTTCAAAATCATTAACATCACCTCCCATATCTAAAGCTTTTGTTGCTATCGCATCAATAACTTTACTATTGAATAATGAAGTTAATTCTCCATCTAAATCATCAACATCCCATATTTTTTTAAATGTCTTTTCTTCATTATCATCAAGATGCACCCAACTGTCATATAAAACATTTTGATTTTCCATAGGATTTTCTGGAATTTTCTTGACAGGCTTTAGTTTTCCTTTTAGAGCATAAAGAGTAGAGATAATTGTAGTCATACCACCAGCAGATGTACCTCCCATGGCATCTATTATCACGTTATGTTTTGGTACTAAATTTTGATCTATTCCTTGAACATTACCTCTTTTTGCCTTTTCCCAAAGATCTAAAACCTCAAAAAGATAATCAATTACTCCTGAAGTATAACAACCAGCTGAAACCGCTCCAGCCATTGTTAATCCTAAATGAAAAGTGTTTTCTGATGTAGGCATAATTATTTAGTTTTTAGTTAATTTTGGTTATTGTAAACTTTTAAAAGAACTACAGATTATAATTAATGTTTATGTCCACCATTCTTTTTGTACATCTTTAAAAATGAGGCATTTTGGGATTGTTTTGTTTTCATTTCCTGGTATAAAGCTCTCTCTTTCAAAACTGATAAAGTCCTTTATATTTACTATCTTTCCATAATTGGGTTGAAAAATAGATTTAAAAGTTTTAAAGTATCCTCCTTCAGTTCTCTCAGTGCCATCTTGTTCAAACCAAGTTGTCTCTTCTATCCATCTTTGAGTTCGATCAAAGTGTACAGGAATTAGTTTAGAACCATTTCCTCTTATCCAGTAATACACTCTTCCATAATACATTGAATGTAAGTATTTTTCATACAATCTTGGTTTAAAGTTCTCTTTACCTAAAGGTTCTTTTAAAGGAATAATCCATAGAATACTTATTCCTCTAGAAAAGTAACCATGAATTCTTTTTATAATTTTAGGTAAAGTAAGGGTACTCGCCTGAACCTCAATAACAATTGGCTTATTGTTTAGTAATCTACCACTAATATCAGGTATAAGTTTAGATATTTTTTTATCCTTGTTTTCTGGAATCAACCGCTCTACTTCCCATTTCCCTCTAGGAAAAGCCCTTTGTAATTCATTACAAATTTCATTCTTACATTCTAAGTGAAGCTTAGATTCACCTATTCTGTATACTGAACTTAGTCTCCCCTTATATGCAAAATGATCTATTTTTTCAGTACATTTTCGAACTATAAGCTCTTCATAAGTTTCTGGACAATAGAAAGGGCCTTCTTTTTTGGTAGCATCATTTGCATGTATTAGTTGATTATTTTTTACTTGTTTTGCCCAAGTTTTTATAATTTGATATTTATACTTATCATTTGTCAAATCTAGATATTTCCTTGAAATGTGATGGTTAATTTGTTAAGCGTAAATTAACCATTTAAAAAATTACCCGCATTGTGGAAAACCGTATTCTACATTGCGGAATTTTACTCTTAAAGTAATTCTAATGTAAGAATTTAGCTAAAATTATAGATAGGTATAAATACCTGTTTTTTAATAACGAGTTATAAATTTTATATTCAAGGGAAATATAATAACTCTACAATATTAATTTTGACAGCATTTTTAAAATTTAGATTATAGTTGATATGGAAATAATAAAATTTTAATATCTTGTTAGATATTGTGAAGAAATTTTTGTATAAAAGAAAAAGTTATGAATATAGATGCTTCTCTAGATGAGTTTAAAAGATTTAAAAAGAAATTTGAAGAATTATCTAAACAGCCCATTTCTGAAAGTGATACTAGGTGTAAAATATTAGACAAGTTGTTTATAGATATTTTAGGTTGGGAAGAATCTAATATTACAAGAGAAGGGCATCTTGAACAGGTTGGTTTTTATGATTATGTTATATCTTCTGGAATCTTCGCTTTTGTTGTTGAAGCAAAAAAACTTTTGTTGAATTAAAACTCCCATTTAATAAAATAAAGTTCCTGAAAACTAAGACACTATTAACTAACCCAGTAAATAATGATGCAATCAGTCAAATTAGAAACTATATATCAGAAATAGGCTTGTTATTTGGTGTAATTTCAAATGGGAGGCAATTTATTATATCTCAATTTGTAAATACAAATGGCGGTAATTGGAGAGAAAACAATGCGATAATCTTTAATGGGCTTGATGATATTGAAAATAGATTTATAGAATTCTACGAATTACTCTCATATGAATCTGTTGTTAATTCTGGGAAAATAGTGATAAAAGAGAAAAAAGAATTTGAAAGAAAACTCATTCAAAAATCTACATTAAGAAGAAAGCGTGATAAGTTAATTAGAAATGATTTAAGTGATAAGCTAATAACTATCATCGATGCAATTTTTAGAGAAATAAATTATAATGAAGAACTTGATAAAAATTCCTTGAATGAATGTTATGTTTTCAATGAAGATGTAGAGAAGCACCATTCAGAAATGAAATTAATGTTTTCAGATTCTCCTCCTAAATTTGATGAAAGAATTTCTAAAGTAAGAAATACTGTTAATACTCAAAAAGCAATTGAAGAGACAATGTTGGCTGATTCAACAATACTTCCTAATCCTATTATTTTAATTGGTGGTAAAGGAGTTGGAAAGACTAGCTTCATTAAATATTTCTACAATGTTTCATTAAATGAAAAAACTAAAAAGAAAATACCTATTGTATATATAGATTTTATAAAATACAATTCAATTGATTTAATAAAAGATACTTCATATATGTTTAGGGAAATTTTAGACAAACTTTATGAAGATCACCCTAGTTTAAATCTAGAAAATTATAATATACTTAAAAGAATCTATAAAAAAGAGATTAAACAAAAAACAGAGCAAGGTTTATGGTCAATATATAGACAAAAACCTGAAATCCTTGAAGAAAAGATAAATGAGTTTATATCTGAAAAATTGAAAGAGCCAATATCACATTTAAAAGCCGTATCTAAATACCTTATAAATCCTTCTCACAAAAGATTATGTGTAATTTTTGACAATGCTGATCAATTAGATTTCAAGACTCAAAGAGAAGCTTTTTTACTTTCTCAAAGTACATATAAGCTTCTTAATTGTATTATAATGGTTTCTCTTAGAGAAGGATATTATTTTCAGTGGAAAGACAAACCTCCATTTGATGCATTTCAACCAAATTTATTTCATATAACTGCTCCCTCTTACAGAGAAGTTCTTAGAAAAAGAGTAAAATACGTTTTAGACAACTTCTCTTTCCAAGGTACAGAAGGAAATGTAAATAATTTACACTTTATTTTTTCTGATAAATCTCAAGCAGCATTTTTTAAGAATTTGTATAAAACCATTTTTGGTCATCAAAACTCTCAAATTCTTAGTTTTTTAGAACAAACTTCATATCCTAATATAAGGTTAGGTTTAGAAAAATTTAATAGTTTTTTAATCTCAGGACATACTAAAGTGGAATCATATATGACTAAAGATTATTATAAAATACCCGTATGGGAATTTGTAAAATCTGTTGCTTTAGAATCAAGTTATTATTATTTAAGTAGTAAGAATAAATTGTTTAATTTGTTTTATCCGTCAAAGAATAATCAAAATCATTTTATTAAATTAAGGATACTGCATTATCTAAAGAATGAAGTTGAATCAACTTCGTATTCTGAATATTATGTTCCTACTGAAAAACTACTATCCGATTTTAACAAGTGTGGATATAATAAAGATATTGTTATTGAAGAATTAAATGAGTTATTAAAATATGGATTAATTAATAGTGAGAGCTTTATCTCTGATACTAAATATGTTGATATTGATATTAGAGAATTTCAAATTGCAATTACTCAATCTGGTGTATACTATTGTGATACGATAGTGTCACAATTTTATTATCATGATTTAGTATTTCAAGATACTCCAATATATGATGAGGACTCATATAATGCTATTTCTAAAAATTTTGTTACTCCAGATGTTGATGGGTTTAGATCTCTTGATAAAAGAATAATGTGTGTAGAAGAATTTATAAATTACTTAAGAAAAGAAGAATTAAAACATAATTCCTATCCTTCTTCTGATATAGAAAATAATGCCTTAAGTATGAGTATTTTAGATTACATAATGAATAATGGACTGACTAAAAATATTAAAAAGGTTAAGGGGACTTTTATTGGAGATGTAAATGTTAAATCAGCTAAAGTAGTTGCTACTGAGAAAAATAATGATTAGATCTTTAAAATATTGTATCAAAATATTATTGTTTTGTCCCTGGACTTGCAACAAAAAGGCGGACATTTTTTTAAGAACTATGCCACATGATTATTTAATGTGAAATATAATTTTTATTGAGACTGATAATATTCAATATTTGAGTCATACTTATTAATGAGAGTGTTATGAAACTCTTTAATAATTTTAAGAGCATCATTATTAGAAAATTTACCATTTTCAAACCATACATGAATAAATGTATTTTCTAGTGATATACCTATTTTTCCAATCGAGGAATATTGAAAATTATAATCATCATCAATGATAGCTTCCAAGTTTGGACTTAAACTAGATAAGAATGTTTCCCAATCAAGATCCAAGTCAAAAAATAAGCGTATACCTTGATTGTTAAACAATGTTCTTCTAATATGATACTCTTGTGATTCTTCCATTATTTCTTTTTATAAAAAGGTGTAGAGTTATTTTTACCTTTCAAAATTAAATCTTTGTCTAAGTCTTTTAAAGAAAAAATATCAATCTCTCCTATATTATCATAACAAAAGTCAAAAATATTTTTCAATTAGCATAAAAGCTTATTTTTTAACATGAAGACATTATTTATTACCTGTCTAACTTTTGTCGTTTAAAAATAATATATTTATGGTTTTATTAAAATTTTTTGGCAAAATATGATGAATACTAATGATCCGATGTATAAGCTGTTTTTATGTTTTGTATTAGATACAATTAATGAATTACCTAATGAACAGCTAATGCTAATTCAATCAATGAATTTGAAAAAAGTTTTTCAAAGTGAAGAAGAGGGGTGGAAAGAAATTATAAAGAGCTCTTTAAAGCTATCTGATACAATAGAGATTGCAATTCAAGATTTATGGTTGAAGAATTCTAAAATAGCCTTTGAAAAAGAAATTAAATTCTCTCCCTCTGAATTTGCTTCTTTTTTTATTGAAAATTATTATCAAGAAGGAAGTAAGATTGATGTGTGGGAAAATGAAGAAGAAATAGAAATTGCAAAAAAAAATATTCTTAATTCCTATCTAAGGGAATAAATAAAAAAGAGAAGTGTTATTTGCTTCTCTTTTTTATTATAATCAATTTAAGCATCATTTATAGAGTAAGAAATTAAAATTTTAGCAATATTAATGGCATCTAAATCATTGCTGTTTTTAAACTCTTCTATTGTTTCTTGAAAGTAATAGAAATCAAACAAATTATAATATAGTTGCCCATTATAATCATATTCAATTGCTCCTTCAGTCATTTCTATTTCAAAAAACTTTAATTCAGATGTTATTGAAAAAGGTTTTTTCATATAAACTTCTATTACCTCTGAGTTTATATTTAATGATTGAGAAGAACAAAAACTTTCAAAGTTTTTCCCATTCAAAAATAAATCAACTAATTCTATAAGACTCATTTTAAATTTATTTAAATTTTATTTTGGCGACTTGCCCCAAATTGAATAACCACCAATTCTATTTGGATGCATTGTCTCCCAAAATATTCCGCCAGGAACATTTGGATGTTGAGACTTTGGAACAAGTTCCATTATTCCAGTTTCTATATTATGATGCCACACCCAGCCTCTAGGTGAAATACCATTAAATGACCCAGAAGGCAATAGTGGGATTTCTACTCCAAGTTGAGACATAGATTTTGCGAAACTTTTATCGGCTAATATAGCATTATTTAATAAGTAATTTGATTCCTTAAAATGCATATATCTTGAAACTCCTGGGTAAGACTTTGGTGATAATTTTGTTCTAAATGCTACAGAATAAAAGCTTCCATCAGGTAGAGAACTGGAAGCTCCTTTTTGGAAAATCGATCGATT
Source organism: Flavobacteriaceae bacterium (assembly GCA_013373385.1). Classification (GTDB taxonomy): domain Bacteria; phylum Bacteroidota; class Bacteroidia; order Flavobacteriales; family Flavobacteriaceae; genus Polaribacter. The sequence goes on along the minus strand of JABXHX010000021.1, from coordinate 71,700 downwards.
AAATAGGGAAGAATTTGCAGATCTAGAAGTAACTGCTGTTCTTCCAGAAGGTAAAAATAGAAGAGGAGCATTCATTAATAGCTGCCCCCTAGCTCTTTGGTTTCCGCTATAGGCTCTTCTATATGTATCGCCACCCATTAATCGAAACAGTGCGTCACCAAAATAGTTTCCAGTTATATTTCTTCCTATAGGTTTTCTATTAGGAGTCCCATAAACAGCTATTCGTTCAGCTTCTTTCCTTCTGGAATAACGCATAGGCTCACCAATTAACTTATCCCATCCCGAATGAACTTGTCTAAAGAATTTTTTTATACTTTCCCATTCTAGACCTTCAAGCTCTACTCCATCTATAAGTCTATTTTCAGAAAAATTATATGGAGATTGATAATTATAATCTTCAGCTAAAGGATCTATATTATGAAAACGAGCTAAAGAAGGGTCATAATTTCTATATTTAAATGTATTCCAATTTAACCCTAATTCATCATCTAACATTTGGTCTTGGAAACCTCTTTTTTGTGCCGTTGAGTTTCCATTAGAAGAAACCACATTATTATACCCTTTATGTTTTAAACCAAAGGGATAGTAATTAGACTCTTCTATAATTTCAGTTCCTTCTTTTCTAATCCTTATGTCATCAAACCAAACAGTTCCTCCTCCATTGTTATCAATCCGAATATTTAATGTTCTAATATTTGAAGGAACAGATACTGTTTTTTCAATATAAACCCATTGGTTTTTGGTATAATTTCTAACACTTTCAACATTTGTAAAATAAGAAGTTTCACCATCCTTTTTCATAAATAAGAAGAGATCTACAGAAGGATTATCGGTATAAACCCACCCTGAAAAAGTATAATTTGTGGCTTGTCCATTATTTATAGGTATCCAAGTATTGCTATGGACATATTTTTCTCCAGAAGTACTTTTAACAATTTTCCCAGAATAAATTCCTGAATGCTTTTTAGAAGTGTCATACCCATCAATTGATGAGCCATATAGTGACCCTTGACTACTCCATCCACTAGAGCTTTCAAAACTATCTGCAAAAATAGCTTCAGATATCATACCATCTTGATCTGAATCGGAATAGCTTAATCTAATATTTCCAACCTGATCTTTAAACTGATATACGTAAGAAAATACCCCATTATTATTTTTCACATAACCTTCTGGCTGGTTAAAAAATTGTAAAGTGGTTTGTCCTCCTCCAAGAATAGGTTGTTCATCAACTATTTTTTTATAAACAAAATTTCCTGCATAGTATGTAGAGTTTGTTGAGCCTGTTGGCCCTGCTCCAGTAATGATAATGTTGGTCACTTTCTTTTCTAGTTTTGTGCCATTTGCATCGTATATATACGAAATCTTTCTAGTACCTCCATAAAGTCCTGCTGGAGGATTAAAAGTAACTGATGTTGGTAAATTTAAATGATTATACGTAATGTTAGTAATACCTTTGTTAGAGTCAGTAATCATATTTCCATTACTATCATAAGTATACTCGGTAGAAGTATTTACACCATCGTTAAATCCAAAGATGCTATTTCCATTGTCTATTACTTTTAAAAGTTTATTTTCATTATCATAAGTATATGTTAAATCATCCATTAAGCCAAAATGAGAACTTGTACCTTTTGTAGGGTTTGGAACTATTGCTCCTCTTCTTTTTAAAGTCAGTATATTTCCATTCTTGTCATATGTAATTGGATTAACCAGTGAGCCTAAATTATACTCTCCAGTGTTGTCAATTGCAGATTTAATTCGATTGAGTGCATCATAGTAAAAAGTATAAGTTTTGGTACTGGTGTCTAGGCTTAATGAATTCCAATTGATTTGTGATATATTTCCATTATATAAAGCTGTTCCAGAAGAAGGGGTTAGAGTATTATAATTTAGGTCAAAACTAAATAAATCATTTTTTGCATCTTGATTAATACTTTTTAGCCAACCTCTAATATTAAATTTATAGTTAACTTCTTGTAATCTAGATTGAGTGGTTTTTCCACCAACTTTTTTTGTTAATAGTTTTCCCAGTTCATTATATGATCTTTCAAAGATAACTTCAGTCCCAGAGATATTTGTTCCCCATTGAGTTTGTTTTTTTACTCGACCAGTATGATCATAATCGAACTTGTTATATAAAGATAAAGTAGGTAAATTGCTATTTGTATTAGTATGTAAATTAGTAGTTTCGATTACTTTTCCAACAAAATCTAGTTTCTTTAATTCTATATCTGTTGTTTTTAAATAAGCGTTATATGAATATACATAAATTGGCCTCGCTTTATCGTCATAATACGTAATAGTAGTAATCCAATCATTGGTTCCTAATACTTTTGTTTTTGTTCCAGTGATTAACCCTTTTGCATTGTTTGTAACTGTAGTTCCATATACGGACGGAATAGATGTCGGTATAACCGATCCTGCTAAATCGAAGTTGTAATTATCGTAGTATTTTACAGTTAAAATTGTTTGATTTCCTGAATTTGGAAAAGCATTTTTAGTATAATGAACTAAGGAGCCATCTTGCATAGTTGTAGGGGTAGTTGTTCTTGTTTCGTAATTGGCATAAGCATATACACCTGACTGCATAGTTTCACGGTTACTTGAATTAGTATACAAACCAGTATAAGCTATTTGTCCCAATTCATCATATTTTGTAAACGTCCATTGATTAATTTCTCTCTGATTTTTATCTTGTGTAGCAACAATACGCCCAAGCTCATCATAAATAATATATTCCCAACCTTTTCCGGGGATTTTCTTTTCAACTATTTTTTTCTTGGAATCGTATTTATATTGATAACATAATTGGTTTAACACGTTGTTGTCAATTGTAGTTTCATTTGCTTTAGGAGGTATAACAAATGTCAAGTTCCCAAAATCATCATAGACATAGTAGGTATCGTGTGCTATATTATTTTCATATAATCTTTTTAAAACTATTTTGCCTTGTTTATTTTTATACTCCTCAACACTATTATCTTTTGTATTTCCATTATGATTTTCATTAAAGGTGATATTTTTAATAAGCTTACCTTCCTCATAATACCCATTATTTATATTAGTGTTTAACACTAATGTTGGGTTTCCATTAGAATCTAAAGAAACAGTATATAAACGAACTTCTGAGTTAGTATTAGTATCATAATCGAATTTGACTTCATGCCCACTTCCTAATCTCCAGTCATATCCAGGGTAAGATTGTTTAATAATTCTATTTAAAGGAGAGTCATCAAAGTCTTTTTCTGAATAAGGGTTTGGATTTGAAATATTTATATCTTCAGGAAAGTTTGTCTTATAGTATGTATTAATTGAAGTTAAAGCATCAGTTTTGAAATAACCTCCACTAGTAGATGATGGGTATGGGAGGTACTCTTTTATTTGTTGCCCTAAATTATTGTATTCATAATGAGTAACGATATCTTTACTAGTTACACTTTGTTTAATAGCTATACTTTGTTTAGGTCTTCCTAGTCCATCAAAATAAGTAACGTTTCTTATCGCATGGCTATCTTGAATTAATGAAGAAGTATTGGTAGACTCAATTTGTGGAAAAATTGTATATATATAGTTGTCATTACTTAAAGAACCAGTAAAAGGGCATCCATTGGGTGTTCCACCCCCATTTTGTCCTACACATTGATCATTATTGTTTGCAACATAACCATTTGGTTTTGAACAACTAACAATAGAATTGTTAAGATCAGGATCGCCCAATCCATCTCCATCTAAATCTTGATACCAAATAGTTCCCCCAATAGTCCCTAGAGAAACAGTTATGGAAGCAGATGTTGAACTCCAAGCTCCACTAGAGATGTTTTTTGCTCTTAAGTAATACACCCCAGATGTGGTTGCTACGAAAGGATAAATGGCATTATTACTACTATTGTCATTAGTTCCTACACTGTTGGTTCCTTGCCAATACCAAGTTACCCCAGATGGGGGACTACCTGATGCCCATAAGTTAGCACTTGAACAATCCTGACTATTAATACTTGGTGTATTTGGTGTAGGGGGAACTGCTGATTCAGAAACTGTTACTGATAGATTTGCATTTACATACCCCATATTTGTGTGAGTAGCTTCATAATCAAGTTGATATATACCAGTAGTATTCCATTTAATAGTTACACTTGTAGTAGTTTGACTTTGGATTATTCCTCCTGTAGCAGACCAAAATGCATTGTAAATGGTAAGTCCAGAAGAAGGAGTTGCGGTATAAGTTTTAGTGTCATTTTGATAAGCTGTAGTAGAGCCTAATATAGTAACGGTACCACCACCAATTTCACCTTCAACTTTTTGAGCAAATATTTGTTGTAGCGAAAACGATACAATCAAACATGTAATAATTGGAGTTAATAAATACTTTTTCATAGCTGTTAGTTTTTGTAGTTATATTCGTTTTTCTTTAAAACTTTATTGTTATGATCTCTTACATATTCTAGCCTCCCAAATGAGTCATAATTATAATAAATCGTTTTACCTCTATTGTCTGTGATGCTAGTAATCCCAATTAAAGGGTCGTAAGTGTAATAAGTTACTTTTGCGTTTGGAGCAGATGTTAACAAATTAACTCTCATTGCTTCTAACGCAGTTCGTAAATTACCTTCAGCACCTACTGAACCATAAGTTCTATCATTATCATTATCAGAAAGAGATTCTAAATTTGAGACATAGCTTTGAATATTAGAATAAGTTATATTTTCAATTTTTGCTATTGGATGAGTTTTTTTATAACCCCATATGATTGTTGTGTAATTTCCATTGGGAATATGGAATTCTTTAATATTACCTTTACTATCATATTGATCATAAATGATTTTATCTTTAATTCTTGTGTCCAAGATTAAATACCCTGCGTTATTCACAAACCCGTTATTATAATTATCCACAGGATTCATGATTTCTAATTTTTTGAATTTTTCTGGCACATATGTAGGTAAATTGTTAGCGGTGATATTTTTAAAAGTATTAATTTCAGAAAAAATCACTTTGTTATTAATTTCTTTTATTTTTTCAATTGGGAAATTAATTATGTTCTTTTCAGCCATGCTCTTATATATTGATGATATCGATGGATTGATAAAATCATTAACATATTTGATTGTAGTCTTTTCAGTTTTGCCGTTAGATTTTATTGATGATATTTCTGATACCAGAAAGTCGTTATTGTAAAGGTAATTAACTTCCGTATTTAAATTTTTCCCATTTTTAAGGTAGACAATAGTAGAATTTTTAATGACATCATAATCCATATAAAATAATTTATAGGCATTTCCGAAATTTTTCCCATTAACACTACATATTGAAGGTTTTTTATATTCAAAGGCTTTAACATATTTATTTACATGAGGTGCTGTATTCACATTTAAATATTCTTTTGTTTTTTTCTCCTTTAAAATTCCATTTTTGTCTTTTTTTAGTATTTCAATTAAATGACCTCTTAGTAAACTTTTATCAGTGCCCTTATTAAAAATAGATTGGCTAGTACTTAAAGTGCCTTCATATGCAATATCAGGAAATAAATTATAGTCTGAATATTTGTATTCTGTACTACTATTGTCAGCGTATCTTTCAATAACTTTAGAATAACCAATATGGCTCCCGTTAATATTTGATAATGGTATAATATTATTAATATTAAAAATATATGATGCTCCGTAGCTATTTCCAGCAGTAAACACACTTGCTTCAGAGTCAGGTTCATACATTAAAATACCATCAGAATATTCAAAAGAAGTTATTATATTGGCTGAGAAATTACTGATTTTTTCAATTTTTTTTATACGAACACCCCCAATAATATTATTTGGGTCATATGCTTCAAGCACTTTATTGTTGTTTACTTTTTTTGTTGCTCTATTGGATTCATACTCAAAAAGTGTATAACCTTTTGTTGGATAAATGATTTTATTCAGCATACCTATTTTTGCATAATTTTCATTGGCTATTCTTGATGTGCCGTGCTGAGTAAATGAAATGTTATGATAAATCCCATTTGACAAATCTGTATCTGTTAATTCAGTTAAAATGAAATCATTTCCATTATAAAACCCCCATTTATCAATTTTTTTAGACAAGTAATTAGGTAATTGATCAAATTGATTGTAATCAAAAGAATATAAATTTATTAATTCATTATTTATTCCAATCTCATCAATAGACGTTAAATTTAATCGACGGTTAGATGTCAATGTAAAATTTAAATCTAAAGATTTAATATGTTTGTTATTGTAGTTTTTAATAGTAATATTATCTAGCTTTCTCCACTTTAATTGATTAATTAGGTGCTCTATCCTTCTTTGTTTAATAGCATTAATGTCAGTTATTATACTTGGGTTACTATATGGAGTGAAAAAACTAAATAAAGAATTAAATGCAGCATCGCTCCCTGCAAGCCAACCACTAAGTACATACGAGTTATTCCCATATCGGTGTTTTAATGGATATTCCGTTGGACTATAAGGGTTTTCATTTAATTCAGAACTTGAAAAAGAAACTTGATTACCACTACTAGTGATTATTTCTTTAAGATATACAGGAAAAATTAATGTTCCATTATATATATCTTCTTGAGTTTTGTTTACAACGACATTATAAGGTGAGCTTGGTGGATCACCTTCACTAAAACAACTTCCAAATAAAAAAGAATTATCTCGATATAGCTGAGCTAACTTATTACCTCTTTCATAATTAAATGTATATACTATTTCATTTTTATTATTTGTTACTGATGATAAATACCATGCATTAGGCTTTGTTCTATCAGTAATGTCGTACTGATAATAGGGTTGACCTAAGGCACCTATATACATTCGAGGCTTAAAAGCTGCACTATACTCTATATGATCATTCGTTTTACCAAAATAATACTTATTCCCATAATAATCTTCGATGATAATTTCTCCAATATCGTTTCCTGAAGGACTACTTGGATTAACACTTTTAAAATCTGGAATTGCTCGTTCAATTGTAGATATTTTTAATTTGAATTTAGATTGTACTTTCCACTTACCATCATTTCCTAAAAAAAATTTTCCACTAATCCCCATAAAATTAAAAACGAAGATATCTGGCTCTAAATCCATATCTCTATATGGATTAGTTGTATGCCATGTATTTGATTCGTTAATTAAATTTTCAAGGTTACTTGTACTTGACCAGTTAGAGGTATTCAATCGATGACCTGTGTGCTTAAACCCCTTATAAGTGACTGTTTGCCCTGTGTTGTATGTAAAGTCATAGTTTCTTGTATCATTTGCGCCTCTAATTGTTCTTGTAATTATTCCTCCAGCATTTAGCGACCAATTTTGACCAACCCAACTTGCTACTGAATTGACTCTTATCCCGCTTGAATCATAATTCAAATATATATTTAAAGGAATACCTCCTTCATTTATGGAATATAAAGGAACATTTACATTTGTCGTTCCATTATAATAACTAATGGGGATATCTCCGTATTTTCCTAAACTAGATGTGTTAGGACTTTTAATATCTGTTGGTGGATTTACAATTTGTGCACTTAATCCTACTGCACAAAAGAGCATAGCAGATAAGCTTACTAGCAATTTTTTCATAGTAAAATTTTTAAATATTAGTAATGTTTGTTTGGAAATGTATAGCAATTTTTTCTTTTTTATAGAATTCTTTTTTAAGCAGGTTAAAGGTAAAAAATGATTTTTAATAAAACAAAAAAATATTCTTTTTTTAAAAAAATAACCCACCTCAAAGAACTTGAAGTGGGAAAAATTGCTATGAAAAAGAACAGTGCTATGCACTGCATTTCAGTATAAAGATATGGAAAAAGATTCAGAACACTCATATCTTTTATTGTTTAGATTTTTGTATTTGTTTTTTAATTAAGTTCATCTCATTAACATCAATATGTCTCCATGCAGTTTTGATAGCCTCTTGGTAGTACTGTTCAAGTGCTTTTGCAACAGGGTTATAGATTCCTGTGTCAAGTGATAACATTTGAGAGGTCGTAGGTTTTCCTGTCCATGTTTGATTTCCCTGTGCAATAATCTCTTTTCGTGGAAGTGACACGGTTTTTTTCCAAAACTTCTCTCCGGTGAATGGGTCAGTTGCTTCAATGATGATGTTACCAAAGTGGTAGAACTTTCCAGCGACGGTGTAGTGATTACTTGCATACTTGTTGATAGCCTGTGCCCAATTAGTCTTTTTATGTAATCTGAGTTTTCCTTCTTCTTTTAAGGTAATTTTAATTTCTAAGGCAATGTCAGAGTTCTTTTTATCTCCGTAGACCATCTCGTCTCTTGATTTAAAAGGTCCACGAAGTGAAAATCCTTTTGCAATAAGCATTTCTTCAAAGTCATCTGCCATATTTTCGATAAAGGTGGCGTAGGGAGGAACTGATTTACCAGGGTCTTTATCAGAAAAGACAGGGTTGATAAGGGCAATGGTAATTCCTGCACTACGAGGGTTAGCTCTCTCAGGTGGTGTGTAATCAAAGTTGGGGTTGTACTTAGGTGCTTTGGTAACTACATTGTTGGTTGAACCACAATTTACAAGTAGAAGTAAACCGATAAGAGTAAGAAGTTTTTTCATAATGATTTGTTTTTACTGTTTTATGTAACAAACATAATAAAATAATTTATAAACGGACAATATAGTCCGCTTATTTTTTTCAAGATTCCTATACATTTCAAGATATTAGAAAAAATAAAGTGGATTTATCTAAAAAGGAACAAGAGAAATATTTAAAAGAGTTAGGGTCGTATATTGTTAAACTCAGAGAAAAAAGAGATTTAAAACAGTATGAATTATCTGATCTGTTAGATATTGATGTGAGAGTACTAAGAAGAATAGAAAAGGGAGAAACTAATATTCAGGTATTATTTCTTTTTAAACTAGCAGAAGTGCTAGATGTAAGTCCAACTTCATTTATTAGTTTAAAAAAAGAAAGGTAGTCACTAATTTTTTTAGAATAAAAAACACCAACAAGGTATTTAATTATTCATATAGAAATGTGTTATCCCTAGAGAAACAGCATCAAAAGCTCCAGTCATATATTTTTCTGATTCACTTGTCTTTCTTGGTTTCATTAACTTGTGTTTCATGCTACTGATGTTTTCAGCAATAACACAGGCAATTTCATATTTAGTATGAGCATTAAAGTTACTAAAGACGTAGCGAATATCTGCTCGAGAATACTTGCAAGTAGCTAAATGCGTTTTAGTTGCATACCGAGAAATAGCATCGATCATTTTCACAATCCTTTTTGATTTACGAGAACCAATACCACGGTAGTCTTCAATAACTACTATTTTAGGTTCGTAGTAATCAATAATTTCTTTCATACGTTGTAGCGCTTGAGTATTAGAAATAGGTCGAACTTGTACCACTTGCGAATTAAGGACAGTTAATGCATTGCTCATTATGGCATAACCAAAACCAATTGAATTTGGATAAATTGAGAGTATAATCTCTTTCTTATGCTGTTCTTTATTAGATGTCATACAGTTTATTCTGAATTAGGTCATTGACAACAGCTTGTATGTATGATATACTATGTACACTCTTCGGCGTGTGCATAGATCTGTTCTGTGTATGAAGTAATTTACTTCGACTAATGAAGTTTTTCTTAACTCGTTTTAACAAGGGAGATAAGAGTTCTGAAATAGGTACGCCGAAGAGGATATGGTACATCAATAATATTTCTGGGGTTGGACTTCGTTTACCAGTCTCGTATCGTGCGAGGTTGCCAGTGTCAATGTTGAGCAAAAAGGCTACATCTTGTTGCATGACATCTGCACCAGTACGAATCTGCCTTAAGAGATGTGTTTGTTTGTTCATATAAAAAGTATGGCGGTGAGGGTTAATCTCTCACCGCCATACTTATTTTAGAAGAATGATATCTTGTTTTAAAGACCTAAGTTTAGCGTGTATAATTGTCCGTATGGACAATTTTTTTCGCGGTCGTACCTTGTTTAGTGAAAAAGTTGTGGATTGGTTATTCGATAAATGTTTCATTTCAGATTACCTACACTTTTATGGCAGTAGCATTAAAATATAGCGGTTAATCATTATTTAAAATGATTGGTAATGACAGCATTAATTTAAAAAAAGATGGTGTGATTGATTCTGGAGCTTATGATTAAAAGTATTAATCTGGATATTACAAATTAAATAATTCTTAAACATAGCATTTTAACTATGACATCATCTGCCTTTATAGAATAAAGGCAAGTAACAAAATCAAAAAACTATGATTACACTATTGATGTTGGAATTGTCGTATTTGTTGTATCCGTTCCCAGTCTGAAATTCGTTGTGGTTGAGAAATTTCCTTTTGTCCTTTTAGTTTTGTATCATTAGTTTTGTTATATACCCTATTGTGCATAGCTTGATGCTTTTGTTTGCCTACCTTAGTGTTATTCTTTGCATAGGTTTGGAGGTATGGTGCGTAATATATGCTTATCTTCCCTTTACGATCACTTGGAAGATGTAAGAGGTTTCCATAGTAGTTGGTTACTTGAATGAGTTCTTTGGTTATGAGTGATTGAATCGTTTGAGAAATAATTCGTCTTGAAAGTCCTGTTTTGGTTTTAAACTGACCGTGAGTAATTCTGTCTCTTGTTTTACGCTTACCCTTTTTAGTTTTCCATCCGTAAGTTTGACGTATGATGTAGAGGAGTATTTTTAACTCTGAGAAGGACAGTTGAGGAAGGTACTTGTCAAAAATGACATTAGGAACGTGTGTTGTCTGTTGATATTTCATAGTAGTTTTAAAGCTTATTTATTTCTGATAATGTTGAAGCAGCATTGATTAGAAATTGATAAAAGATTTTGATTTGCTCTTTATTCATAGGCTTTGGAACGATAGAAGATGTATTCTTATCCGTATAGACAATTTTACGGTACAGCATTCGTCTATTGTCCCGATTAGGCGTACATAAAGTTAAAATGTCTCGATTTGCGAGTTCATAAAACGGAGAAACCATTGTAAAACTTAGCTTTCTTTGGTTTACCGTAATGTTCGAGGTTATAATTTTAAGCAATTCTCGTTTTTCTTCAAAAATCGCAGAAATATAAGATTCTATAGGGGTTTTACAAAGTTCGAGGAAAATTTCAATACTCTCAAAGATAAGGTCTTTTGACTCTAAAAGTTGGCTTTGTCTGCTTTTAATTCTCTGTAATTCTATAAGAAGTTCTTCTTTTTGCTCATTATAGCGATTTTTATCAATAGCATCTTCCAGGTACATATCAACGAGCTTTTGATCTTTCATTTCTAATTGACGCATTTGTAACTTGTTACTTTGTGAAATTTTTTCTTGAGTAGCTAACCAATCATTTTTACTTTCAAGATGTACAGCTTTTAATAACACAATCTCTTTTTTTGAAAGCGAAATGGTTTTAAGAATATTTTGTATATAATGTTCAATTGTATCTTCTCTTATTGTTTTGGTTAAACAGCCTTTAGTTGAACACCGATAATAGATGTGCCCTTTTTGTCTTTCTCCTGACATAATATAATTACAGAGTTCACAGCGAATTTGTCGTCTAAAGAGGAAATGATGGGTAAATCCTGTATTTCTTTGTCTATCTTTAATTTTTAATTGTGCTTGTTTAAACATTCGTGGATCAATGATTGGATGATGATTTCCTTGAAAGACCTTATCTTTTATTTTCATTAGACCTATGTAGAATGGATTCCGAAGAATCCTTGTTATTCCATTTTTACAAATTCTATTTCCACGTTTGTTTCTTAGGCCTCTTTTTTCCATTTCTTTAGAAAGGTTTTTTATGTTATAGTTTTTTGAAACATATAACTCAAAAAGTTGCTTGATTAATTCTGCTGTTGCAGTATTAACAGTTTTTTCTTTTGCTTTTCCATTATCTACATAGCCAATTGGTGCTCTCCAAGGATAGAAGCCTTGTTTGAGTCGTCCATAAAGTCCCTTGATGGTCTCTTGCCTTAAATTGCGAACATAATCTGATGCCATAACTGCCTGTATATCTGCGGATAATCGACCGCTACGTTCATTTAAATTAAGACTTTCATGGGCAAAGAATACATCAATATTTATATCAATAAGGTCTCCAATATTTGCCCAGTCATGAAGGTTTCGTGCACTTCTATCTATCTTATGAATAATTACCCCTTGTGCTTTATTTGCTCTTAAATTCTGTATCATTTTGTCAAAAAGTGGACGACCTTGTTTTGCAGCAGTTTTGTTTTCTTCATAAAACCTAATAATTTTTAACTTATTCTTTTTAGCAAATTCTTTAATGATACGTTTTTGCTCAATTAATGAAGCACCATCCTTTTGTTTTACATCCGATACTCTAATATATCCATATACTTCTTTCATAGTTGTTTATTGGTTAAGCGAATAATGGCGTGTGTGAGTATAACTCCCATCTCGCAGTGAAGCGAGTTACTTTTTATGGGTTTTCTCAGAAGATAATCGATTGGTAATTCTTTCCACAAGGCTGATAAATCGTAAAAAATTAAGTTCTGCTTGTTTCTGTTCTTCTTTTGTTTTTCCCTTACAAATGCCTTGAATGAAATTAGTAATGTGTTTTTCGTTGTTTGTTTTCATAACAGAAGAAGTTTATCTTTCAGTGAGTATTATAAAAAGACGTGGTGATGTGTAGTCCTACATCATCATGTCTTTTGTTCGTTAAGGAAACCATCATACTGGCTGTATGAATGGTGAGCATAACAATAATAAGGAAGTTAGTTACTTTGCAAAAACTAATTTTAGAGAGCAACGACAGCTCTTTGGGATATATCAAAAGGATCGATTATTACATACCTATATTCTCGGTAAAACAGGTACTGGAAAAACCAATTTGTTAACAACACTTATTTTACAAGACATCATTCATAGGCGTGCAGTCTTCGTTTTTGATGTACATGGAGACCTTATTAAAACAATTCGCAACCATATTTCAGCATCAAGAAAACAAGACCTCATTTATCTTGATATTCCCAATCCAAGTATGAGCTATCGGTATAACCCACTGAAATCAGTATCGTATGAAAAACGTTCACTGGTTGCCTCTGGAATATTAGACACCTTCAAAAAGCTATGGAAAGGAGCGTGGGGCGTAAAATTAGAACATATTCTACGGTATATCCTGTTGACGCTGTTAGACCAACAGAGAGCCGATTTTGGCGATATTACGCGTATTATTCACGACCTCTCGTATCGAGAACAGTGTATCAAAAATATTGTGAATGAAGATGTGCAACGTTTTTGGTACAAAGAATTTGAAAAATATACTAAAACCGACATTATCCCTATTCTCAACAAGGTAGGAGCTTTTTTGGTGCATCCATCAATTAAGCGATTTTTGATTCAAAATAAAAAAGAAATTTCACTCCGTCGTGCGATGGATACCAACAAAATAGTGTTAATCAACTTAAACAAAGGAGATTTAGGAATTGATAGCTCTCATATTATCGGTTCGTTACTGCTCAACACTATTATGAATGCTTCGTTTTCTCGTATTGACTCTACTGAGGAAGAGCGAAAACCCGTAGCAGTGTTTTTAGATGAGTTCCAACACTACACCACTGATTCGGTTGCTTCAATGCTCTCTGAGTTACGAAAGTTTAACGTTTCGCTGGTTATGGCACATCAATACTTGCATCAACTTGATGTAAATATACGGAACTCCGTGTTAGGTAATGTAGGAACCATCATTTCCTTTCGTACCGGGCAATCAGATGCGAAATATTTGGAGCAAATTTTTGCCCCTGAGTTTATAGCATCTGATTTTACCAATTTAGAGAATTATGACATCTTTTTAAAACTTATGATTAATGGAAAGCCTAGTAAAGGTTTCTCAGCTACTTGCATTCATTACACATCTGTGTTGTTTCTAAACTTCATGCCTTAATCACGTCTTTTTTGAATTGTTTGGTTCACTCATACTGATTTCAAATGAACCTTTAAATAAATAAGTAATGAAAACAACTATGCTATCTACTGAGATATTAAGCAGTAGCTCTATTGAAATTCACTATGTACGACCATTGTTTGAAACAATGCTATACATAACTCAAGCACATGATGTGGTACAGGCAGTAAAGAGGATAAGTAATAACAAGCAACTAGACTTTAAAGAGTTTTTTTGGCTACTATTACTTAACCATGCCAATCGGGTATTGAGTATCGTACAAATCTCAAGTGGAACAATACACTGTGTACCCGTTAACATCAGAGAAATAATACAACTAGCACTGCTTAAAAATGCCTCTGCTATTATTGTAATGCACAATCATCCATCTGGTTCTTTAAGTTTTTCAGCATCTGATGTTGAATTGACAAAACGACTACAGAAGATGTGTAAACTCTTTGAGATAAACCTGCTTGATCACATTGTAATGAGTTCTGAAGACTATCATTCAATGGCTCAGAAAGGATTAATCTAGTACGTTGAGAAATTTCATCGTACAAGATTGAATTAATGTCCTAACGGATATACCTCTTGTCACATAGCTAGAAAAGGAACAACTGTCTGTCTCTACTTTTACTCTTATTAACCGTAATTAACACGATCATGCCTAAAACTCCCATATCATACTATGGCGGAAAAATTAATATGATTCCAACCATTCTTCCGCTCATTCCACCACACAAAATATATACTGAAGCCTTTTTTGGCGGAGGAGCAATATTCTTTGCAAAGGAAAAATCAAAAGCAGAAACGATTAATGATATCAATAATATGGTAGTAAATTTTTACGAAGTAGTGCAGACAGATTTTGATAAGCTTAAATCAAAAGTTGAAGCAACCTTATTCTCTCGTGTAGCATACAATGTCGCAATGAGTATTTACAAAATGCCACACTTGTTTAGTAAACTACAACAGGCATGGGCATTCTACATTGCTACCAACATGGGCTTTTCATGTCAGATAGGCTCATGGGGGTATGATAAGTATAATAAACGAGTAAAATCATTTTGGAACAGAAAACTCATTTTTGATGAATCTATTGCAAAACGCCTTAAAGGAGTACAAATTGAAAATAATGATGCCTGTAAGGTAATTGCAAATCGAAATACCGTTGATGCTTTTCATTATGTTGATCCTCCGTATTTCAATTCAAATATGGGACATTATAGTGGATACACAAAAGAAGATTACACACGATTACTTGAAACGTTATCCCGTGTACAAGGAAAATTTCTCTTGAGTTCTTATCCATCAGAAATTCTTGATCAGTATATAAAAAAGAATGGTTGGTACACTAAGACAGTTACCAAAATAATTTCTGCTTCAAAAGCAGTAGCAGGGGTAAGGCGAAAAGTAAAGACTGAAGTATTGACTGCTAACTATCCTATCTAATATATAAACCTTAAAACTTAATATCAATGAAAAAAGTAATTGACAAAACCGTCAACCTAAACTTGGTTGGCGTAGATGGAAATGCCTTTATGATTATGGGCATATTCAAATGGCAAGCCAAAAAAGAAGGCTGGACTAACAAAGAGATTGACACCGTGATTGCTGAAGCAAAAAGTGGTGATTATAATCACCTATTAGCAACCATTAGCAACCACTGTGAAGCTAAAGACGATAGTCATGACAATTAGAGAACGAAAATTGCTGCTTTACTTTTTAGAAATGTTAAAGCAACAACTTGAAAATAGAAAAGTGACAGAAATCAATTCTGTATTTCTACAACTGTTTTCAAGAAAAGAATTGGTTGATATCGTTCTATGGCTCTACACTGATTATGATAACAGTATGTTAGCTGAAAAGACAGAAGTAGAGTTGCTTGAATTAATTGGTGATGATGCTTGTGTCCTTTCCTATACCATTGAGAAGTGGAAAAGTAATATCAGTGCCGTGCCTAAACTAGGTCAAGAAGAAGTACATTATTTCTTTGATGAGATACAAATTGACCCTCATTATTTGAGAGATAAACCCGTTGAGCAGTGGGATGAGTATGATGTAAGTAACTATTATTCTATATTGTTTAAACATGGAAAAACTAAACGAGTCTTTGCCATATTTACCTCTGATGTAACAGATGAGGATAAGTATGCAGTAACAACACAACCATCATTTTTCTTTGACACTAAACAAGAAGCAGAGCAGGAGCTAGAACGTATTTGTATAGAATCTAAACAAAGCGCATCAAATTTTGTCATTCACTCACTGTGGAAGATTACCTAAAAACTAAATATTAATATAAAACTTAAAATTATGAACAATGCAAGTATTGTTGATGTATTAATTGAAAACATCAAAACAGATCAAGAGCTACTTAAACAATCAGAAGAACAGATTGAAAAGGCAAAAGAAGAAAAACGTGTTATTGCTGAACGCTTAAGAGCTTATCATAAGGATATTTCTGTATTACTGAAGTATGCTGATGACCAACAACAGAAAAAGATTAAAGACCTTGGTTTTAACTTCTCAACACAACAAGGATTGAACGCTATTGCTTCAATTGCACTTGATATCATTCTGAAAGTAAAAGGTAACCAACTGAGCAATGCTAAACTCTATGAGGCTTATGTAGCATCATTGAAAAGTAAAGAAGATGCTGTGAATTATACAGAGTTCAACATTAAATGTCGTTCACTGTTTAATACACAACGTTTACTGCGTAAGAAAGGGAGTGATTTAAAATCATCTCGTGGGGATATTATTTCTTTAAATGGTAGTATTATTTCAAGTAAATAGCATAAAAATATTTAGCAAAGTAACAAAACCGTAGATAAATTCTACGGTTTTATCTTCAAAATGACATAGAAAGGACCTATAATTCTAAGTACTTTACTACATTTTATAATTAAATATTTAAAAGATATTATCTACTAAATAAATCCTTCTATTATTTTTTTGACATTTAAAAATTCATTTTCAGAAGAATCATTTTGTACTATATAGCTGATTTGTTTTTGAGGTACCTTACAAGCTTTCAAAAAAGAGATAAGATTTTCACTTTTTATTATCATGTCAACCCATTGTTGGTCGTTGTCAAAGTCAAAATATTTAAGTATAAACTTACCAAAAGTTGTATCGCAAAATTGATTAAAAGATTTTTCTAATTCTTTTCTTTGTAATAGTTCTTGTTTTTCTTGAAGTAATTCCTTGGCTGATTTGGCATCTATTTGTAGAATTATCTTTTCATTATATTTTTCTAACCGAGATGCAATATCTTTTAATTCATTAATAGCATTCTTTATATTGTTTATATTTAATTGCTCTTTTTTATTTATTAAAAACTCATGAAATAATCCAGCCCATTGCACTTTTAAAAAATTTAAAATATCATAAATACTATTAAAAGGAGTTACAACATTGTTTTCATTTAAACCATAAATAAAGTCTAGAAGCTTAAAAATTTCAATTGTTTTTGTAGTTGAATATGTAATATCTTTATTCCTATTAAGTTTAAAAATTTCATATTCATTTACTATCTCTGCGAGAATAAAAGTATAAGTAGGGATATTGTTTTCTAATGCGACCTTATACTCTTCTTTTGAAATAGAATTATATGTGTTGAAATCTATTTCATTTTTTTTATTTGCTTTTGTTCCATAAGAACCACCAATAACAAATATCAATATATCAGATTTTGTGACTTCTTTGTAGGAAGAATATTCTATTGAAAAATCATTATTGTAGGTTACATGCCCTTTTTCAAAAAGAACTGGTTCAAAGCCATACTCATTTATAAAGGTTTCTAAAGTACCTCTTATAAACTTTAAGTCATAATATGTTGAACTAACGAATATACGCGGTTTTGACATAATTTTCCCATGATTTTTTAGTTATATTTTTCAAACAAATTACTAAAGGAAAGAAAGATTTTATCTCTTCTGTGTATGGTAAATTTTCAGGTATCGGATTAGTCAAGAAAATAGGTTTTTTTAAATAAAAAGCAACAACCATTTCTAAAAAGGAATTCCCTCCGATATAATTTTCGATACCTCTATGATTAGGATTTACGATAAGTAGATAATCACATTTTTCTACATTTTTTATATTTTCAATAGATAATTTGTTTTTTATTTTGTTGAATAATAATTGATTATTCTGTTTGTCCCTAATATGTTGAAATCTTTTTAATTCTGGGAATATGATTGATAAACCAATGTTTTTAAATTTATTGGCACAGTCAAGTAATTTATCTTTGTGGTCTAAGCTAGAATGAATTAAGAGATTCATAATTAAGATTTTAAAACACAGTCAATTAAAAAATTGAATTTATACTCTTCCAATATTTCTTGTACATCTTTTTGACTTATTAAATTTGGAAACTTTTCTTCTATAACAGTTAAAATATCTTCTGTCTCTTTTTTGTTTTTAACATGAATTTCAAAATTAATATCCCAGGTGCCAAGCATACAGTTTATGTGAACAATTTTAGTAATAGAATGGAGATATTGAATAAATTTGTTTTTAATTTCTTTTGTTAACCAGACTGTTTTTAATGAAATTAAAAACCATTTATAATTCATTTTCTTTACGTCAAAAACAGGTTGAAATTTTGTAATTATATCTCTACGTTTTAAATCTCTTATTAATTGATTAATCTGAGTTAAATTATAGTTTGTGTGTTCAGTTATATTATTTAAAGAATTTGATTTTAATTCTCTTATATTAAACAGTATGTTTCTTTCAGTTACAGTAAGAAAATCCCTTTCAACTCCGTCATAGGCTATTCTTGAATTATCAAACATAAAATCTGTTATTTTATCATCAATTATTAAATATCGTTGACCAAGAACATATTTTTCATACACTAAAGATGTCTGGATTTCTTTGATATTGTTGTTGGTAGATTGTGTTATTGAAATTAGAATTTCGTTGCATTGATTAGCACTTTTAGCAAATAATGCTCCCAATAAAACATTTTTTTTAGAGGTTTTAACTAGCCAAGCAATATGTTCATTGGTTATAAAAACATCAATAATGATTTTTGATTTATTAATATCACTTATTTTAATATGAAAAAGAAAAATACTGAACCCTAATTTATCTAGATTAACTATAGGCATAGAATACTTAATTATTCCTGTTTTAAAGAGTTTAGAAATTTTAAAAGAAACATTTTCGATAGTTGAGCTAGTTTTTTTTGCTAAACTTTCGATTGTAATCGTTGGGTTTCTATCTATTTCAAATAGAATTTTCTTATCTATTTTATCAAGTATTATTTTATTCATTATTTAAAATGCTATTATTGTTTAGGTGTTTTTTTCTATCTCCTCCTTTTTTAAACCAATTATTAATTATAGTAGTTATATTATCTTCCAAAATATTTCCGAGATAAACTTCTTTAGTATAATTACCATTATGGATTGGGATAAAAACTTTTCCATACGGTTGAATTATGAGATAAGCTTGGGTTCTTTGAAGTATAGAGCTAAACTTTATTGTAAAATCATTTCTATCACTAGAAGGTTTAATGGCTTTAAAAAAAGTGGATTCTAATTCATTAAAAGAATCATCATTAACCGATAAGTTCATATCTATGATGGGACCTTCAGGGACATATTGATAAATCTTCCACCTATCAATTATTGAGTACTGTTTTAAAAAATAGTACATCTTTAAAAGAAATTTGACTGATATATTTTTTGATGTGATGATTGTTCCTATTTTTATTGAAAAAAGATTTTTTGAAAAAGAATTATAATATTCAAGAATATTAATAATGTCTGTAAAAGATTTTTTACTTCTTCCATTTATACTATGACTTTTCTGATCGTACCCATCTAATGAAAGGTTTAATTTGCTAATATTTGGTTCAAAATCATTTTTCTTTTTTAAGTAAGAAAAACCATTAGTAGATAAAACAACTTTTATTTTTTTAGTATTAAGTCTTTTAATGACTTCGCTTAGATTAGAAATCAAAAGAGGCTCTCCTCCAGAAAATCGAACAACATTAAAGTTACTATTACAGATGGCGCTAGTTATTTTATTAATTATATCTATTGGTGGATGAATATGTTTTTCTGGACCATAACAAAAAGGACATCTTTCATTGCAAAGCCCAGTTATTCTCCAGTCTATGGTATAAATTTTATTCATTTTTAGGCTTATTCAGTAAGTATTTCTTCACCTTCTTGATGTTTAGGAGCGCATAAAACTTCGAAAACTAATTCTTTATCGGACAAGTTTTCAATACCATGCTCTTCTTTTGTAAAGAATGTTAGATGAAAGGGCAATGAAGATTTGATATGGTTTGTTTTTTCTTTTAAATGAACTTTAATGTTGGCCCCATTAAAAAAGAAAAAACTTTCGTAACCAGAATCTGTTGGTCTAATATGAAAATGCTTTTTTAACTTTTGTTTTCCTTCTATTTTTGCATAGACAATATCTGCATTATCATTAGAAGGTAAGTTTGATTCAACTCCAATAAAACAGTTTAGTTCTGGAGAAGATATCCATTTAAGATCTTTAAAGTATGATAATTTCATAAATTGTATTTTATTTGATTTTGTATTCTAAATCAAGATGATAGTTCAAAACTATATATAAACGAGATGGGTTTTTTAATTATAAAACATGATTTTAGTTACAACTTATGATGAGAAGAAAACAATACTTTATGATGATTTTTTTTATTAGATAGAGCATTAATTTTGGAGTTATTAATTAAAAAGAGATATTATGAATAACAATTACAATGAACAGTTTGAAAAAGAAAGAATGTTTATGGATGTAGAAGAAAATCAAGATACTCCAGAAGAAAAACCAAAAGAAAAACCAAATACAGTTCCTAGCTCTGGAGGAGAAATCATTCGCCCTGGAGAAGAGGATGATGAAGATTAATTAAATTTTAATTGCTTATCTTAAATGGCTTTACTATTTTTAAAAGGTAAAGCCTTTTCTTTTTGTTATGAAAAAACATTATCTTTTTTTGTTTTTAACTAGGTTGTTAATAGCCATTAGTAGTTGCTATGGGCAAAACATTTCTACTATTAATAATCTTGAAGATAAATTAAGAAAAGAAAAAATAATTGATACTTCTACTGTAAATATTCTTAATGATTTAGCATGGGAATATAATAAAACAAATTTTTCATTAGCAATTGAGTATGCTTCTAGAGCAATAAAAATAAGTGATTCTCTTTCTTTTTATAAGGGAAAAACAACAGGCTTAAATAGATTAGGAGCTATTTATATTTATCAAAAAGAATTTAAAAAGTCTGAGAAAATTTATTTAGAGGTTTTAGAAAGGGAAAAAAGAATTAATAATCAATATGGAATTGGTAGAGCACAAAATCAGCTAGGAGAGATATATAAAAATATTGGCAATTTGAATTTAGCCTTAGACTATACTAAAAAGTCATTTAAGAATTTTAAAGAATTAAAAAAAGAAAATATAGTTGCTTTAGTCTCAAGCAACTTAGGATTTATTTATTCTGAACTTGGACTCTATGAATTATCTGCTAAAAGTTATCATTTAAGTCTTGATATCAGAAAGCAGTTAAAAAATAATAAAGGATTAGCATTTACATTGTTAGGTCTTTCAACATTATATATTAAGCTTGAAGACTATAATAAAAGTATTGAGCACCTTAATGAAAGTGAAAGGATTTTTTTAACCTATAATGACAAATATGAATTAGTGAAAGTTTATAATAATTTTGGAATATGTTTTTATGAACTGGAAAAATTTAATAGGTCTCTTTTTTATTACGAGAAAGCTCAAAAGTTAAAAAAAGAGCTAGGGATAGAAAGTAAAGATACTCGAATTTTAAATAATATAGGGGCATTATACCATCAAAAAGGAAATCTAGACTTAGCTCTTTTATATTACCAAAAGAGTAATCTAGTTAAAGCAAATATTCAAACTACCTTATCGACAACTATGAATATGGCAGATATTTATTATTTAAAATCTAATTATTTGCAATCAGTTAAGTTCTATAATAAAGCTCTTGAGATATCAAAAAAATCAGGATATGTAATAAGTCAGTTAAAAATACTTAATGACTTATCTCTCTGCCATACTTCGTTAAAAGAATACAAAACAGCGTTAAATTATAGTAATAAGTATATCATTCTTAAAAACAAAATAGAAAAGCAATATAAAGAGGCCGTACAGACAAATGCTAGATATAAAGAAATTAAAAATACTCAAGAGATTACTAAAATAAACCTTGAAAAATTCAAAGCAGATAATCAACGAAAAAAAACAGTTATTATTAGTCTAGCTATAGGATTATTATTAGTTATGATTTTGTCTTATTTAGCTTTAAGGAATAGGTCTCAAAAAGAAAAAATTAAACTTAGAGATAATCAAATAAAAATTAAACAACAAGAGATAGATAGTTTTTTAAAAAGCCAAGAAATTAATGCGATTAATAATATGCTTGATTTACAAGAAAAAGAGAGAAAGAGGATTTCAGAGGATTTACATGATCGAATAGGAAGTATTTTATCAACAGTAAAAATGTACTTTAAATCCGTCGAAGAAAGTGTTGAAAATCTTAAGAAAGAAAATATAACACAATATCAAAAAGCAAATGAATTACTTGATGATGCTTGTAGTGAGGTTCGAAAGATTTCTCATGATCTAGGGTCTGGACTTCTTACAAAGTTTGGTTTAGTTACTGCTCTTGAAAACCTTAAAGATACTTTAGAAAAAAGTAAGCAAATATCTGTTGTCTTAATTACTTATGGGGTTGATAATAGACTTGGTAATGATATAGAGTTAGGCGTGTATCGTATTGTACAAGAGCTAGTTAGTAATGTGCTTAAACATGCTAAAGCAAAAGAGATTACGATACAGTTAATTAAAGACAAGGGAATACTCAATATTATTATTGAAGATGATGGTGTCGGATTTAATTTATCAAAGGAAGAGGACACTGGTATTGGAATTATAAATGTAAAATCAAGGGTTGATGCTCTTAACGGAAATTTTTTAATCGACTCAACAATTAATATTGGGACTATGATTTCAATTGATATCCCTTTATCTTAAAATATATAACAATGACTAAAATTATAATTGCTGACGACCATAAAATAATCATTGAAGGATTAACTTCTCTTGTTACCGAAAATGATAATATTTGTATTGTAGGTACTGCTGAAAATGGACTAGAAGCTCTTTCATTACTTGAAAAAAATGAAGTAGATATTGCAGTACTTGATATTGAAATGCCAGAAATTGATGGTCTAGACTTAACAAAGATTATAAAAGAAAAATTCCCAAAGACGAAGGTGCTTATTTTAACGATGCATGATGAAATAGGTTTTATTCGTAAAATGATGGAGGCTGGAGTAAATGGGTATATTCTAAAAAACAAAGGAAAAGAAGAATTGATTACTGCTATTAACACACTGAATGATAATAAAGGGTATTTTGGAGAAGATGTTAAAAATACTGTTATGAATAGTATGAGATCAAAAAATGTTATAGGAGAAATTGAACTTACCAAAAAGGAAATAGAAGTTTTAAAACTTATAGCCAACGGTGATAAAGCTTCTATTATTGCTGAAAAATTGTATGTTTCTGAGGCTACAGTTAACACCCATAGAAGAAACCTTATTGCCAAGACTGGAGTTAGAAACTCTATTGAATTAACAAAATTTGCTATAAAGAGCGGTTACATACAGATTTAATTAGAGATAACTACCCATATTAGATTACATAAAAATCATCATATAATACGAAGTATAAAAGTATAAATAGATTCAATTTTGTTTTATCAAAATGATTCTATTATGTCAGATTTACAAATACAATATTCTAAAAAAATTGCTGAAGAGCTAGGTAAAATAGCAGTATACCTACCGGGCGAAAAAATTGAAGTTGGAGATATTATTAAATTTCCCAATGCCAGAAGACCTCTTTTTGGTAAGAAACTTCCATATGGAAGTTTTAAAAAGATAACCTCTCTTGAAAAGTTAGGAGTGGATTTTAATATACCAGAATTTTCAGGAACACCTGACACATATAGGTTTTCAAGTAAGGATGAAGTTAATATTCAATTTGGACTGAAAGGCGGTGCTAATCTTGGAAAAAAATCACTTCCTAAGGTTGAAAAAGATTTACATATCCAATTTTTTTCTGAAGGAGCTATATTTCTTTTAGCTATTGATTGTGATAAACGCGAATTGGATGATCTTCTTTTTTTAGAAAAAGAGATTAACTCTAAAGGAAAGCAATTGGTTTGGGATGACACATATCTTGTCACCTCTGTTACAGTAGCAAAAAAAGCCTTCATGGCTCAATCAAAATCAAAATCATCAGAAATTTTATTAAAAACTGATCTTACAGGTATCAAATCTCGTTCAGTAAATATTTCAGCTAGTTCTAGTCTAAGGGTGTCTAAATCTAGCGGAAATGTTCTGATACATGATTGGTCGGATAATGTGACAGTTTTTATAGACTTAATAGAATTTGAAAAAAAGGTTTTTGAAGCTCCTTCTCCTTCAAACAAAAATGCAAGAGGTATGTTATCTGGTAATAGTCAATCAAAATTGATAGCAAGGAGAGTAAATATTAAAGAATTAATAAACAATAAATAAAAAATGGGATTTTATACAAAGGATTATCTAAGAAATCTATCAAGTAGTGGATTAAAGGGAAAAAGAACATTTAGTAGTGTACTAAATGAAAGTAAAAAATTGACTCAATTTGATATTTTTTTATCACATAGCTATAAAGATAAACAATTTATCGAAGGGTTGTTTTTAGAATTATCAGATTTAGGATTTACAGTTTACGTGGATTGGATTATAGATCCACATCTTAGTAGAAGTAGTGTAACCAAAAGAACCGTAGATCATATAAGGAATAGAATGAGGCAATCAAAGTCTCTTGTCTATGCCACTTCTGAAAATGCTTCCAATTCAAAATGGATGCCTTGGGAATTGGGTTTTGTTGATGGTAAAGAGAGTAGATGCTCAATCCTTCCTATTACTGATTATGAATCGTCAAGTTTTAAAGGACAAGAATTTTTGTCAGTATACCCATACATAACTAAAGAAGGAACTAAAATGATACCGCATAAAAAAGTTCTTTGGATTAATGAAAGTGTAAATAAATATGTTCAATTGAGTGATTGGTTAAGAGGTCAAAGCCCTACAATTCACTAATAACAAAAATATTATGCCAAAGATATATCGATTGTTTATCAGTCATTCATGGGCTTATGGAGATGCCTACGATAAAATTACCAAATTATTAAAAGACCAAAACTTATTATTTTATGACTATTCTGTTCCTAAAAATGATCCAGTACATACAAATGGAACAGACAAACAACTTAAAGTTGCTATTGAAAATAAAATAAAAGGAACACATTGCATTCTAATTTTAGCAGGTGTATATGCTAACTATAGTAAGTGGATACAAAAAGAAATAAATATAGCTATTGAGCAAGGGAAACCTATAATAGCAATTGAACCTTGGGGTGCTGAAAAAACATCTATACTAGTTAAAAACAATGCCGATGAAATTGTTAAATGGCAAGGAAAATCAATAGTTGAAGCAATAAAAAAAGTAGTATAATAATGGGTGGGAGAAAAGCTTTAATTGTAGGAATCAATCACTATGACCACAAAACATCATTATTTGGATGCATTAATGATGCTAATAAGATTGAAAAAGTATTATCTTATAATGAAGGAATTAATGGAAAAGAAAAAAACTTTCACACAGAAACAATAATTTCAGGAGAAAAGAATATTATTACGACAGACTTTTTAAGGAAAAAGATTGAAGAATTATTTAGAGATGAAAGAGAAACTTCTTTATTTTATTTTGCTGGACATGGAGCTATTCGAAAAGGACAGGGGTATTTAGTAACCACTGAAAATGAAAAAGGATATCATGGTTTATCAATGAATGACATTTTACAAGAGGTTAATAATTCACCTGCTCGGAATAAGATTATAATTTTTGATTGTTGTCATTCAGGAAGTTTTGCAAAAGATTTTATTAGTAGTGATTTAGTAAGAATTAAAGAAGGAGTAACTATTCTTGCTGCCTCAGCAGCTAATCAATATTCTACAGAAATTGATGGCGAAGGAATCTTTACTAAACTATTTTGTCATGCTCTTGAAGGTGGTGCTGCAAGTATTATAGGAGAAATAACTCCTGGTAATGTTTATGGATATATTGATAAGGCTATGGGAGAAAAAGCGCAACGTCCTATTTTTATAACTAACGTTAGAAGATATATTTCACTTAGAAAAATTAAATCTCAAATTATTCCAGATGAGCTTAGGCAAATTACAATACTATTTAAACACCCAGATTATAAGTTTAAATTAAATAGGACATTTGAGCATACTGAAAAAACAGCAATTACTAAGAATGTTGAAAAATTTACTATCCTTAAACTTTACAATCGTGTTAACCTCGTTATCCCTATAAAGAAAGAATTGCCCGAAGGGAAAAAAGACATGTATTGGGCAGCTATATATGAAAAAGGATGTGAATTAACACCTCAGGGAAAATCATACTGGGAAATGGTTAATAGAGGTATTCTTTAGAAAAACTCGGAGGTAACAGTTAGGAAGTTTTAAAATTTCTATTATGTTACTAATAAAATAAATGTTAACGGTAGAATTGAATAAAAATGAATGTTGGCTATATAAACAACCAACTCAAAATGTTAGTTTGATTGACAGACAGAGTGGGAAAATGATTGCCAAAGAATTTAAAATTCAATTTCATAACATACTCTTTGCTACAAGTTTTAATATAAAGAAGAATTACCTTAAGTTTATTGCCGTTGGAGGAGTTGAATACTATAAAAGGTTATCATTAAAAGATGTAGTCAGCATAAATGATAATTTTATATTTATTGCTAAGGATACCATTGTGAACATATCCAAAATTGATAGAAGATACGAATGGATATACCTTTGGAGTGGAGAGTATCGATTTAAGGTGTCACGTCACTATAGACAAGAAGTAAAAACCAGATTTGATCAATTAGTACTGTAACAGAATTGTCCTTGTTTGGGCGGTTTTTTGATTTCAGCACATTACATAAGCTACATATCCCACAGATATTACCACATCTCAATTTCATATATACAAAGACTCTTTTCACAACTACTTTAGCTCATAGTATTAACTAAAAACACATATTATGAACGAATTTATCTATTACTTTTTTGAGTACGGTATGTACCTAGTTTACGGAATTATTACATTCCTTATCCTTAAACACCTTTTTAACGAACCTTTAAAGGAGTACCATTCTAACTGGAATACACTGATTGATAACTTTAATTATTCTTCAAAAGAGTTTTATAAACGGTTGAAATTAGAACTTGAATCTCACGGTATTAAGAATATTAAGATACGGGAAAAGAATCTTAGCGAAGGAGGTATCATGTCACATTTACGTATCTATCTACGTGTTACGTGGAAGGGCTATCAGTATGATATTTGTGCTTGTAAGTTTGGAAATGGCTTTTTTATCTCATGGTGGTTATTCTACAAAAACTCTTTCTGGAAAATCGTTGTTAGTAAAATACCTTTTGTAGGAGGAATTTTAGCACAGAAGTTGTATCCGGTAACCTACTATCGTATTGATACGGCGTCTATGTTTATGTCGTATGCACAACAATCAGTTCTTAAGGTTATAAACGACATTTGCAACAACCAAGGAGTTCGAGTGTTATCTGAAGCAGAGTGCAAACCTCTATTAAGTGATGTCTTTAAGCGCTAGTGAAAAATCAACCCTACATTTCTATCTATGGGAGTATCAATATCGTGGGTATTACCACTTTGATACTCCTGTTGATATAGAAGTCCCTTATGTGCCTTTTCGCTATATTTCACTTCCATCAAGTACCCTAAGCATTGATGATGGTCGTGTACCAACGTTTGTTAAACAAATTACGAATTTTCTTAGCTCATCAAAAGAAGTAGAAAAACCTACTCAAGAAATTGATCATATTAAACCTAAATTTTTAGCCTTTGAGGATAAGCCAAAACTTGTAGGCATTTCACTTTCTTTTCCAAAGGAAACTGAGATACTTCCGAGCAGGAATATAGAATTCTTAAATATGCTGTCATATACTGAGCAAGTACTTTCTTTTGAAATAATAGGAAAAGATAAAAGTATTAGCATTCAAATAGTTTGCAGTGAACAAGACATGGGTCGAGTACAATCACAGCTTAAGGCTTACTTCCCTCTTGCTGTTATCCGTGATATTGAGATTGATAGTTTTGGTTTTGATTTACAACATGATCTTGCCATTGCTGATTTTGCTCTCAATGATGAACATATAAGATGTATATCAACAGCAGATTCATTTGTTCTTGACCCTCTAACATCTGTAATAGCAGTTATGGAATCATTAGACAATGATGATATTGTTGTATTTCAAATCTTGTTTAAAGGTATTACTTCCCCACTTGCAAACGACATTAGTTATGCTGTTTCAGATGGAGTAGGAGGTTCATTTTTCTCTGATGCTCCGGAGATGCCACACTGTGCTAAGGAAAAAATATCAAGTCCGTTGTTCTCTGTTGTGATGCGAATTGCTACACAGGGTAATAGTAATATTCGCAGTCAGTACCTAGCTCAAGAACTGAGTCGTAGTATTTCAACGATTTCACGTTCAGCACATAACAAGCTGATACCACTATCGAATGAGGGCTACAATTACGATTTTCACTACTACAACTTACATCATCGTTTGAGCAATCGATTAGGATTTGTTCTCAATAGTAAGGAGCTTAACACCTTTCTTCACTATCCGAATAGAACAATTGTTTCTAAAAAAATAGGACTACAAGGCGGTAAAACAAAACAAGTTCCAAAAGAAACAATTCATCAAAAATATCTAATTGGAACAAATAAACATAATGGAGTAGCTACCAAGGTTATGCTCAATGATGAAATGAGACTTCGTCATACACATATTATAGGAGCAACAGGTACGGGAAAAAGTACGCTAATGGCAAATATGATGCTTGAAGACATGAAAGCTGGAAATGGCTGTGCCTTATTTGATCCACATGGTGATATTGTTGAAGATGTGCTGCTTCGTATTCCAGAACATCGTAAAAATGATGTCATCCTCATTAACCCCTA
Organism: Flavobacteriaceae bacterium; assembly: GCA_013373385.1. Taxonomy (GTDB): domain Bacteria; phylum Bacteroidota; class Bacteroidia; order Flavobacteriales; family Flavobacteriaceae; genus Polaribacter. The sequence goes on along the minus strand of JABXHX010000021.1, from coordinate 42,673 downwards.
TGACATTGATTTCCCTACTGGCTTCAACATGCTACACGCTCATACTGATGCAGAAAAAATTGTACTTTCTTCTGATATGGTTTCAGCATTTAAAAGATATGCTACCTCTTGGGGTGATACCATGTCATCAGTGTTATCTCAAGCGGTAACCACTTTTTTAGAAAGTGATAGGGGTGGAACTTTAATTGAGTTAAAGCGCTTTCTTTTAGAAGACAAATTCAGAAAAGAATTTTTACAAAACGTTGATGACCCGTCAATACACTACTATTGGAATAATGAATACAGTTACTTAAAAAAGAGAATTGCACCCTTACTTACACGAATTGACACCTTTCTCCGTCCTAAAATTGTCCGCTATATGTTGGCTCAAAAAAATGGAATAGATTTCAGAGAGTGTATTGATAAAAAGAAAATAGTACTTATCAAGTTGTCACAAGGTTTAATAGGAGAAGATAACAGTTACCTATTAGGTTCCCTCTTTCTTTCAAAGTTTAATCAAGTAGCCCAAAGTAGACAAAACTTAGTTAAAAATGAACGCCACCCGTATTATATTTACTGTGATGAATTTCATAATTTTATTACACCATCAATTAGTAAAATTCTCTCAGGAGCAAGAAAATATGGTATTGGACTTACCCTTGCCCATCAAGAACTATCACAAATTGAAGATGTTAAAACACTTAACTCTGTAATAGCTAATCCATATATCCGTATTTGTTTTAGGTTAGGCGATATTGATGCACGTAAGCTTGATAGTGGTTTTTCTTCGTTTAGTGATAGCGATTTATTAAGTCTTCAAACAGGTCAAACCATTATACGTTTTGGAGGTGCAAATAAAGATTTTAATTGTGATACATTTCCCTTATCTGAAATAGACACCAAATATTCATCATATCTTAAAGAATATGTTATCCAGCAAAGTAGGAATAAGTATACTCAATCAAGAGCAAAAGTTGAACAGATATTACATACATTATTACCCCAAACAAGCCCTGCAAACTTCACTCAAACAGAACAAGTACACAAAGAACCCGAAAAAGAAATTCCTCTTGTAATTATTCCTAAACCAATACTTCAACGTTCGTTTGAAGAACAAAAACAAACTATTCTTGAAAAAGCTGAAGCCAAAGAACAAGAACGAAAGCATAGAACGTTGCAGAATTATATTAAGGTTTTGGCTTCACAAAGAGGATATAGAACCATTATTGAAAAACAGCTTGATGATGGAAAACGTATAGATGTTGTTATCGAAAAAGATACGCGACGTATTGCCTTTGAAGTTTCAGTTACCAATAGTATCGACTATGAAGTACAGAATCTTCTTAAATGTATATCACATGGCTTTGAATACATTTGTAGTGTATGTGATGGCAGAACACATTTAACAAACATTAAAAACCGAATACAAGAATATATTAGTAAAGAAGATGGTAAAATATTGCGATTTTTTGATCCAAGCGAGTTAAACACTTTTTTGGATTCACTTGAAGAACCACAACAAATTAATACAAAACGAATAAGAGGCTATCGTGTTAAGTCAAATCGTATTCTCTTGCAAGGAAAAGATGCTGAATATAAAAATCAAGCACTCAAAAATATCATCACTAAACCATCATCTAAAAAGAAGTAAAAAATAGTGTTGTATTCCCTTGTATATCCCTTTTTAGAACTGTAGGTTTGGTATAAAACCATAAAAATGAAGCACAAAAAAGTAGGGATTTGGGTGAGAGTTTCCTCACAGGATTCCGTAGACAAAGACAATGCGCTACACCATGAAATACGTGCTAAAAGTTTTGTACAAGCACGAGGATGGAAACTAATCAAAATCTATCGACTTGAAGCGATGAGTGGAAAATCTATTATGAGTTATCCTCAAACCAATAAAATGATGGAAGATATTAGAAATGGAGTAATAAGTGGTTTGGTGTTTAATAAGATAGCACGATTAGCACGTAATACGGGAGAACTTATAAATATAGCAAAATACTTCCAAGAATATAATGCTGATTTGGTATCAATGGATATGTCTATTGATACGTCAACACCAATAGGAAGACATTTTTATCGTAGTATGAGTTCTATTGCTGAACTTGAACTCGAACTGATTACTGATAGAGTTAAAGCCTCTTCATTAAGTAGAGCAAAACGAGGTATTCATGTAGGAGGCGTTGCTCCCTTTGGATTTACCTATGAAAACAAAATACTTGTTCCTCATAAAGATGAAGCACCAATATTAAAGCTCATGTATGAACTTTTTTTAGAGTATAAGCGTAAACGTACCGTTGCAAATATTCTTAATGAACGTGGGTATAGAACGAAAAAAGGAAATAAGTTTACCGATTCAACGGTACGACGGTTATTGCAAGAGCCTGTAGCTAAAGGGTTACATATTATGAATCGTAAAGATTCAAAGAATAAACCAAAGCCAAAGGAAGAATGGTGTATTCATAATATAGAAGCGGTTGTTGATGAAACTGTATGGAATCAAGTTAATCAAATTATTACTTCACAAAAAAGAACCAATACAAAACCCTTAAACCTTAAAGTTCATCTTTTCACAGGGTATGTGTTTTGTATATGTGGAGGACGTATGTACACAAGATATAATACGCCAAGTTATGTATGCAATAAAAGTTGCGGTAATTTTATCCGCAAAGAAGATTTAGAAGAAGTATTTAAAAGTGAGTTGTATTCCTATGCGGTATCTCCACAGAATGTAGAAAACTATTTTGAGAGAATTAAAAACCTCATTACTACTAAAGAACAAGAACTTACAATACTTAAACGTAAAAAGAATAAATTAAATGAAAAAATTGAACAATTATTAGAGTTACACGTGCGAGGACAGATTAAAACAGAAGCTTTTCATTCCTATCATGCTGAACCCTACGAACAAGTTGTACAAATTAATCAATCTATTATTGAACTTGAAGGAGAAATATTAGGGTTCTCAACATCAAAAGCTTCAACAGATACTATTCTTCAAGAAGCTCAAAATTTATATGAAAAATGGGAGACGCTAAATCGTGATCAAAAGCGTAGTATTATAGAAATCATTGTAGATAAAATAATTGTTGGTAAAGATGACATTGAAATTAACTTATATAAACTTTTACCCGATGGCTATATACCTTCTTCTTTGGAAAACGGAACAAATGAGCGACACACCTCATATAGTGTGATGAGGTGAACGAAACGGACGTTGATATAGTAAACCATTATTCTTTGTTTTACCTACCACAGAATGAATTTTGGTAGTTTCCAATGCTTCATGTAAAGTCATAGGTGGTAAGATAGATGGTAATCGTTTTGCCAACATGGTTTTTCCAGAGCCTGGTGGACCAATGAGAATAATATTATGTCCGCCAGCAGCAGCAATTTCCATACAGCGTTTAATCGATTCTTGTCCTTTGACATCAGAAAAATCAAACTCAGGAAAATTGATATGCTTGTAAAATTCGGCCCTCGTATCAACAACAGTTGGTTCAATTAGTTTGTCTCCATTAAAATGATGAATTACCTCCATAATGTTTGTAACTCCAAGCACCTCTAAATCATTTACAATGGCAGCTTCATTCGCATTCTCTTTTGGTAAAATAAAATGCTTAAAACCTTCTTCTCTGGCTTTAATAGCAATAGGTAAAGCACCTTTTATGGGTTGTAAACTCCCGTCTAAAGAGAGCTCGCCCATAATAATGTAATCATTAATATTATGAGACATAATTTGGTTAGAGGCAGTAAGAATTCCAATAGCCAGTGTTAAATCATAAGCAGCACCTTCTTTTCTAATATCTGCAGGAGCCATATTGATAATGATTTTTTTACCCGGAAGTTTATAAGAGTTATTGTTAAGCGCAGCAGTAATTCTGTAAGAACTTTCTTTTACAGCATTGTCTGGTAAACCAACTAAATGGTAGCCAATGCCTTTATCTATATTTACCTCAACTGTTATTGTAGTAGCTTCGATGCCAAAGAGGGCGCTACCGTAAATTTTCACTAGCATTTTTTATTTTAAAGGTACTAAAAATTTTTAAAAGCCACTTTTTGTAGATCGTTGTTAAACAATGTTAAAAAGTGTCCATCAATAGCAATACTGTTTACATTTGCTGCTGCATATATTTATTGTAAATGTTAAATAAATATTAAAACGATTAAAAGCGAAAATTGTAATTAAACTTTACAGTTGTTCAATGGTCAAAGCAAAAAGCTAATTGTAGCTTAAAAAATAAACTAATTCAATTAAATTATAATGACGCAATCAATTTCAACCAAATTCCTATTAGTAATACTATTAATAGTAACATCTAATGTTGTAGCACAAAGTATTACTGGTAAAGTAATTGGCGAAGATAAAAAACCTCTAGAGTTTGCTTCTGTAGCAGTGCTTAATGCGACAGATTCTACTTTAGTAAGTTACGCTAGTACAAACGCTAAAGGCGATTTTAAAGTTGTAAATATTACAAACGGAAAAAGAATTTTTCAAATTAACTTAATTGGTTACAAGGTATATCAAAAGAAACTAGATTTTAATGGTAAATCATTAAACTATGGGACTATAGTATTAAAAGAAAAAGACAATACCTTAGACGAAGTTGTAGTAAATGCAGTTATTCCAATTACAATAAAAAAAGACACCATGGCTTTTAATGCAAAAGCATTTAAAGTTAGAGTTGATGATAATGTAGAAGATTTATTAAAGAAATTGCCTGGAGTAGAAGTTGATGCTAATGGTAAGGTAAAAGCACAAGGAGAAGATGTTTCTAAGGTTTATGTAGATGGAAAAGAGTTCTTTAGTGGAGATCCATCTGTAGCATTAAAAAACTTGTCTGCAGATGCAATTAAAAAAATACAATTAATTGATGAAAAAAGTGATAAAGCTAGAGTAACAGGAGTGAACGATTCTGATAGAAAAAAAGTACTAAACTTAGAACTAAAAGATGATAGAAAAGTAAATGATTTTGGTAAATTTCAAGGAGGATACGGTACAGACGATCGTTTTTTAACAAGCTTAAACTATAACCGATTTTCCCCTAAAATACAAGCATCAATTATTGGTAGATACAATAACGTAAACAGTTCTGGCTCTGATATTTCAGAGATTATGTCTTTTGGTGGAGGAAGAGGAGGTTTTAGAATTTCTAGAGGGGGAAGTGGAGGAAGTTCTTCTGGTTTTATTACTACAGGTATTGCAGGATTTAATTTAGGGTACGAATTTAAAAAGAGACAGGACTTAAATTTTGATTACTTCTATAATTATAACAATTCAAAATCTGGAAATGTCTCTATCAAAAGAACTGAATTTATTGGTAATAATGCCCTGTATTCTGAGAGTAATAGTAACAGTAATAGTACAACAAAATCTAACAAAGCAAATTTTAACTATATAGATAGGTCAGATAAGCTAAAGACATTTATTATTAGAGGTAGATTAAATTCTAGTAACACAGAAGGAAATAGTAATAGCTCTTTAGATGCCTATGACACTGGTAATAATTTAGATGTTAAAAACATCAGCGCATCGAATAGTAATAATGAAAGCTCGAGCGGAAGCGTAAATATTGATTATATAAAAAGATTCAATGCAAAAAGTAAACGCAGTATAGAGTTAGAGTTTGATTTTTCTGGAAACAAAAGTAATAGTGTTAGTGGTAATAGTGCTACAAAAGATTATACAGACCCTGGAAAAACAGACGAATCTACCATTGGTAAACAAACTCAAGATAGCAAAAGTAATACTGTTAATTTTGAAGCGCAATATACAGAGCCTTTAAACGATAAGCATTTTGTAGAATTTGGTGCAGGGTTAAGATTTAATAATGAAGATGAGTTTACAGACCAAAGCCAAACATTAAACGGAACAACAAATTCTGGCTCAACATTTATAGCCGATTTATTTGAAGAAAAGACAACAACCTATGGTTCTATTGATTATAAATACAATAATCAAAAGACTTCTTTAACAATTGGCTCTGAGTTTCAAGAGCAATCACAAAAATTTGGACTAACAGGTGTTTCTGTATTCAATAGAAAGTACACAAGCTTTAACCCAAGCGTTAGATTTAGATATCGTCCAAAGAGAGGAAGTTGGATGTTTTTTAGATATCGTAAATCGTTAGATTTACCAAGCTTAAATAGAGTTTCTCCTGTAGTTAATAACTTTAATCCGTTGTATATTAGACAAGGTAATCAAAGCCTAACACCAGAGAATAGACATTCGTTTTTTGGAATGTATGGTAACTATAATTTTGTAACTGGTTTTAGCTTTATGGCACACCTTAGTTACGACAATACTAGCAATGCAATTGTTAATTCAGAAACAACAGATATTAGCACTAGAGTTAGAACAAGTACTTATGTTAATTTAGGAGATAGAGAAAGTTTTAGTGCAGATGTTAATTTTGGAAATAGATTAAAGAAATTAGGAATTAGATACAATTTAGGAGCGAATCTTTCTACCAGTAACTATCAGTCAGTAATTAACAGTATTAACAATAAAACCAACTCTAAAAATATGAGTGTTAGAATGTCTTTTGAAAACAATAAGAAAGACAAGTTAGATATGGCAATTGGAGCCAATTTTAATAAAAATATAACATCATTTTCTAGTTCTGGTAGAGACAGAGATTATTTACAACAATCATACTTTGTAAAATCTGACTGGAATGTTACTAAGTCATTTAACATTAATACTCAGTTTAAATACGATGTGTTTACAGATAGTAATTTTGGTACTGATCAATCTGTACCAATTTGGAATGCTTCTGTGTCATATAATTTACTGAAATCTAAAGCTTTAAACTTAAAACTAACAGCGCTAGATATTTTAAATAAAAATGTTGGATTTTCTAGAAGCAGTTCAGACAACTATTTTCAAGAGACTACAAGAGAAGTATTAGGAACCTATTACATGGTAAGTTTAACCTATACTTTAAACGGAAACAAAGGAAAAGGACGCAGCAATAGAGGTAGAAGATCATTTAGAAGAATGCACTAACATTAAGATTCATAAAAAAAGCCTGCAAATGCAGGCTTTTTTTATGAGTTAACATTGTTAATATTTAGCAGGTTTCCCTTTTGATGCACTGGCTTTGATAAAGTTTCTAATATCTTCATTGGCCGCTTTTAGGTCTGCTTTTCTAAGATACATCATGTGTCCGCTTCTGTATCCTTTAAAGAACATTCTATTTTTTAGTTTTCCACTTGGGTCTACTTGCCACATGGTATACTTTGTATTAAAATAGGTTGTAGCACCATCGTAATATCCAGCTTGGAATAATAAGTGTAAATAAGGATTTTGTGCCACAGCCTTTCTTAGTTCTTCTCTAGTGTTATTATTTCTCCAATCCCATGGATGAACAGGCCCAAACATGTTGTATTTTACATCTGTTTTAAATTTTAAATGTTGTTGCATATAATGATTGATGGCTGGAGTAAAAGAATGTAACCAAGAAGTTAGCTCAGAATTATAATCAGGAGCATCACCTGCTTCTTTTTTATCGATTCCTAAATATCTAGAATCAAGTCGTCCGATGGTTTTTCCATTTTTGTTTCTTAGTAATTCTTTCCAAAAAAAGCTATTAGGTATTTCTAAGTTGTGTTGTAAAATTACTTTTTTAGAAAGCCCTGTATAATACGCTATTTTTTCTGCAATAAGGTTTTTCTCATTTTCTGATATAAAACCACCTTTTGCTAGTGCAGGCATTAAAGAATTGATTGCAAACTTTTCAGATTCTGGTAGTATTTCGATTAAATCTTTTTGTTGTAAAGCTGGAGGTAACATTTTATGATACCAAGCAGCCGCAGTGAAGTATGGAAAATCTATAGAGGATGCTACGGCATTATCAGAGTTTTTAGCGCCATAATCTGCAGGAGAAACTAAAATAACTCCATTTAAATACATCCATTGGCTACTTTGCAATCGATGTGCCAAGCCAGAGACTCTAGTGCCTCCATAACTTTCGCCAATTAAATATTTAGGAGATGGCCAACGTTTATACCTAGTTACAAAAGTAGTTACCCATTCTGCCAAGTACTTTACATCTGCATTAACACCAAAAAAATCGGCTCTATTTACTTTTTTTCCTTTTTGTTTTACAGTTCTAGAATATCCTGTATTTACAGGATTTACAAAAACAATGTCTGCAACGTCCAATATAGAATACGGATTACTTTTATATCCGTAAGGTTGAACAGGATACCCTTCATCATCAATAGTTAAAATATTAGGACCAGTATAGGCAAGATGCATCCAAACTGATGCAGAACCAGGGCCACCATTAAAAGAAATGAGTAACGGTCTTTTAGCTGTGTTGACTTTATTGGTTCTTTTGTAATAGGTATAAAACAAGGTTGCTTTTGGATTTCCTTCTTTGTCCCATAAAGGAATGGTACCTGCGTAAGCAGTATAATCGATCTTTTTTCCTTTAATAGTTGTTGTGTGAGTTGTGACAACTGTGGTGTCTGTAGGAATAACTCTTTTCTGAGCTGTTAACGAAGTTGTAAAACATAAAAAAACTAGAAACGATGCAATTGTTGTTTTCATAATTGGTTACTTTTTTGATAAAAATAACCAATTTATTTTTGAATCGTTTCTAGTTTGATAAATAAACGGTATCGTTTATTTTTTAAACTTTTGCAAGCCCTCTTTTAACCACTTGTAATAAGTGTCTCTATCTGTGTATTGTTGTGCTGAGTGCAAAATTTCTAAATCTGGACTCATTAATACATAATACGGCTGAGATGCTGTTTTAAAATTGATGGCTTGAAAGGTAGCCCATTTATCTCCGATGGTTTTAATTTTTTTGAGTTTACCATTGTTTTTAATAAAATCAAACTGATCTTCTTTAGGTAACTCTTTTCTATCGTCAACATATAATGAAATCAATACATAATCGTCATTTATAATTGTAAAAATATCGTTTTCTACCCAAACGGTTTCTTCCATTTTTCTACAATTAACACATGCCCATCCTGTAAAATCTAATAATATTGGTTTGTTATTTGCCTTGGCATAGGCTAAACCTTCATCAAAATCTTTAAAACAGTTTAAGCCTAAAGGGCAGTTTGTATCTTTCTCATATACGCTATAAAATTGTGGAGGTGGAAAACCACTTAATAGATTTAGATTCCAAGTTGGATTTTTCATTACTCCCGGAATTAAATAGATTACAAAAGCGACAACTAAGACTCCAAAAGAAACTCTTGAGAAACTCAATTTTTTAATTGGTGAATCGTGCGGGAATTTAATTTTAGCAAATAAGTACAATGCCAATCCTGCAAAAATAACTATCCATAAACCAACAAATATTTCTCTTTTTAAGATGCCCCAGTGTTCAACTAAATCTGCATTCGATAAGAATTTAAACGCAAAGGCTAATTCTAAAAATCCTAAAACTACTTTAGTTGTATTTAGCCACCCACCAGATTTTGGTAACGAATTTAACCAACTAGGAAAGAGTGCAAATAATGCAAATGGTAAAGCTAAAGCTAAACCAAACCCAGTCATACCAGCTGTTAGTTGTGTAGCGCCTCCATCAGAGGTTAAGGAACCTGCTAATAACGAGCCTAAAATTGGTCCTGTACACGAAAAAGAAACAATGGCTAGTGTCAACGCCATAAAGAAAATTCCAATGAGTCCTCCTGCTCCAGAAGCGGTATCCATTTTGTTACCCCAAGAACTTGGTAAGGTAATTTCATAGTATCCGAAGAAAGAGAAAGCAAAGAATACTAAAATAGTAAAGAAGAAAATATTTAACCAAACATTGGTGGAAATGGTGTTTAATATTTCTGGATCTAAGCTGTCTAAAAAGTGGAAAGGAATACTTAGTAAAATGTAAATTACTACAATAAATACTCCATAAAGAATAGCATTGGTAATTCCTTTGCTTTTGTTTTTAGATTGTTTGGTAAAAAATGACACCGTTAACGGTATCATAGGAAACACACAAGGTGTTAACAAGGCTAAGAGTCCGCCAAAAAAACCTAATAAGAATATGTTTAGTAAACTACCTCCTTCACTTGATTCTTTTTGTGCTGTAGTTTGTAATAGTTCAGCGTTTTTTAAATCAAGTTTTAATTTTTTGGTAAGGGTTTTACTTTTATCATCAATGGTTGCAGGACCTTTTTTTGTAGCTTTTCCTTTTAAGGTAAAGGTATAATCATCTTCAAATTGTATACAAACTTCTTTACAAACTTGTCCAAAAAGATTTAGAGACACTTCTGTAATGTTTGGATCTTCTAAAACGATACGCTGCTTTAACTCAGCGTAGTCATCAAAATAGGTTTCATAAACTTCAAATACATCGTTGTACTTTTTTATGGTATCACTTTCTACAGCTTTACCAACTAACCTAAACTTAGCATCTTTATTTGTTTTGCTAATTTTTATTGGTTGCGCTCCACCTTTATCAGAGTATTGAGAATACACATGCCAACCCATTTTTATAGTGGTACTAAAAATTAAATCGTATTCTGTATCACTAATTTTTTTAAATGAAGTAGTCCAGTTTACAGGGCTATCATCTGTTTGAGCTTGAAAAGTAGTTGCAAGCCCAATAAAAAGTGCAAAAAATAAAACTATTTTTTTCATAAAAAGAGTGTAGTAAAAAAACCTCCAAGTTTTATTGGAGGTTTTTCAATATTGATATAAGTAATTATATTTTTAGTTCGTTAAAGAGCTCAACAAGCTTTTTGTTAGAAGGTCTTGGCGCATTTGGCGTTACAATGGTTCCTTTAGGGTCTAATAAAATAAATTTAGGAATACCTTTGATGTAATAATCTTGAATAAATTGAGAATTCCAATCGTTGTCAGCAAAAAGTTGTACACCACCTAGCTCTTTTTCTTTTACCATATCTAACCATTTTTTGTGATCTTTCTTTGCATCGATAGAAATACTTAAAAAAGTAATGTTTTTACCGTGGTACTGCTTTTCTACTTTCTTTAAGAAAGGGATTTCTGCTTTACATGGTCCACACCAAGTAGCCCAAACATCTATATACACATATTTGCCTTTTAAGTCTGCTAAAGAAGTTGTCCCTCCTTTGTAGTTTTCGTAATCTTTAAACTCTGGAGAAGGATTTCCTTTAGATACCTTTTTTAGAATATTGTATGTTTTTTCTATCTCAGCATTATTTTTTTCATTTGTAGAACCTGCTGCTTTATAAGCTGCATAAAAAGCTTCTAAATCGCTCGTGTATGTAATTCCATATATACTTGCCTCATGAATTAGAGCATTTTTAATTTCTTCATTTTTAATGCCTCCATATATTTTTAATGAAGCAACATCATTAGAAATACTGTCTTTTTTTGCTAATTCATTAGCTTTTTTTCTATAGTGAGCAGATACTAGGTTTTTGTAACTCGAAGAGAAATTATAATCATCTACATTGTTAAAACTTACCTCAGCCATTAAGTCATCTATTTCTTTTTTGTAAGCATCTGAAGGTTCAAAATCTTTCTTTTTAGCATAATATGCGTGATACATTTTGTACATATCTAAATTGGTTATATATGTATAATTGATGTTTCTTTTTTCTTTTGCTTTATAATCAGCAGAAATGCCTTTTTTACTATCTATAAGCTCTGTCGCAGCAGTTTTAATATCGCTTATTGCTTTTTTATAGTCTGCTTCTTCTTTTTTAAAGAGATCAATTCCTTTACCTTTTATCTCATTTTCTTTCGCTTTCTTTTCAAGTAAATAGTTAGAGATTTCTGAACCTGTACCAGTAATAGCTAAGGTATTTTTATGATCTTTAGCGTCAAAATTAATGGTGATAGTATTCCCAGCTTCTAAGTGTAGTGGAGTAAAGTTTCTTCCCTGATATAAGGAAAAGGCACCAAATTTTTTAATAGTATCATTAAACGTACCATCTTCTGCAATGGTAATTTTTTCTCTAAAAGACCTATCTGATGAGCTGTATAATGTCATCTCTTTAGGCTCAGCATTTGTGATTTTTCCTGATATTACTGCGTAATCTACAGTTGCTTCTTTTTTACAAGAAACAATTGCAATGGCAGCAACTAATAGCCATAATTTTTTCATAATTTCTGTTGTTTGATTTTAAATAAGAGCTAAAAGTACAAAATCTGATTTGAATAAACATCATTTCGTGCTAATTACTAAAAAAGCCAAAAAAAATTAACATAATTTTAAGTAAATCAATAGATTATTGAGCAACAGCAACTTGTATTGCCAAGTTATTATTGTTAGAGGTAAATCGTTTGTCTTGCCTATGCCCAATAACCCAAACAATTTGATTGGTAGAACACAACAACCAAGTGTTTTCTTTGTCTATGGCAGAAAATTTGAGGTCTTTAAAAAATTTAGAAACTTTCTTTTTCCCTTGCATTCCCAACGGATAAAAATAGTCGCCCACTTTCCATTTTCTGATTGTTAACGGAAACTTTACTTTTGCGGTATCAATATAAATCGTGTTAACATCAAAAGTGGTTTTAGTTGGATTGTACTCTAAATTTAATTGTAGCGGTTTCTTAATAGAATTTGTGTCTTTTTCAATAAAATACACTTCTTGATCAATTTTTTTTAGTTGGGTAAGCAATAGTGTTTCTCTATCTTTTAATAGACGATGTGTTTTTGAAGCTACTTCTTTCCCTGATTGAGCAGTTAATAAGTTAGAAACATCATTCCATTCCGAAAAGCCATACGTTTTTAAAAGTTCAAAAAGATAAGGTTTCGGATTTTTAAGTTTGTTAAAAGCCGAAATGTCAATTTTTACAATTCCATTTTTTGAAGTATCAAACGTTTTTTTTTTGATTTTAGAAATGCTTGTGTTAATAATTTCTTGACAACCTTGTAAATTTGAGAGTGTTTGTTGAAATGAGTTTAATAAGTTGGGGTTGATTTCTTTTAAGACAGGTACTACTTGATGTCTAATTTTATTTCTTAGATATTTGGTAGAAGCATTGCTCTTATCTTCTCTCCATTCAATCTTGTTGTTTTGTGCATAGGCTTCAATCTCATCACGTGAAAAAGGGAGTAGCGGTCGGATAATATTATTGTTTACTGGCGGAATTCCGGTGAGTCCCTCAAGCCCAGTTTTTCTAGTTAGGTTGATTAAAAAAGTTTCTAAATTATCATCAGCATGATGTGCTGTTGCAATATAATCTAAACCATTGTCATATACCAATTCTTGAAACCAGTTGTAGCGTAATTCTCTGGCTGTAATTTGTACTGAAAGTTTTTTTTCTTTAGCAATTTTTTCAGTGTCAAACTGAGTCGTAAATGTTGTTAAGCCTAGTTTTTTACCCTGCGATTTTACAAAAGATTCATCTGCGTCGCTATCGATTCCTCGTAATTTAAAATTACAATGTGCCAATACAATGGTGTAGTTTAATTGTGCAAAGAGATGCGTCAAAACCATACTATCTACTCCGCCAGAAATAGCAATCAGTAATTTTTTATCTTTTAAAAAAGAAAAATGAGTAGCAATATGTTCTTTTAATTTTTGTACCATAAAAAGCAAAGCTAGGGTATTATTTTGATTTTCGCATGGCTTGATAAAATACTTGCTGCACTTTTGGTCTAATATTTAAGTTGTAAATATTTCTCTGATTCCTTGTTGGATACACTCTATTTGATAAAAAGATAAATACTAAATTGTGAGTTGGATCTGCCCAAACAAACGTTCCAGTAAAGCCAGAGTGACCAAAACTTTCTTTACTCACTTCTGGTGCGGGGTAGGCTTTGTGTATGGGTAAAGTGTCATTGCCAATAAGTGGTTTGTCAAAACCTAAACCTCTTCTGTTGTTGTTTTTTGGAAACTGAATGTTGGTAAATTCTTTTACGGTACGTTCAGAAATGTATTGTTTCATGTTGTAATAGCCATAGTTGCAATACATCTGCATCATTTTTGCTAAATCTATTGCGCTACCAAATAAACCTGCATTGCCAGAAATACCACCCATTAACGCAGCGTTTTCATCATGTACCCAATTTTTTACAAGCTCTTTTCTAAAGAGCGAATCTATTTCTGTAGGAACAATATTGGCTTGCCATTTTTTTGTTGTAGGTAAATAACCTAAGGTATTAGCGCCGATAGGCTCGTAAAAACTTTTTTGTAAATAACGCTCGTAATCTTGCTTGGTAATATCAGTAATTACTTGTGGAAATAACAGAAATGATACACCAGAATACTTGTAGTTTTTTGTTGCTGCTACTTTAGATCGATTGATATGTCTGTACATTTTATGTACAAACCTATCTTTGATAAACATATTGTTGTAGGCCTGATGTGTATATCTTCTTTTTAGTGCACTTTTTACAAAACGAGATTTTAAGCTTTTGTTTTTTCTGAGAACTTCTTTTAAAAAGGCAATATACGATTGCAATCCGGCTTGATGGGCTAAGATTTCTCTCAAGCTAAGTTGCTTTTTTGCCTGTCTTCTTTTCCAAGGTTTCCAATAGGTAGAAAAAGGCGTGTCTAAATCAATTTTGCCTTCGTCATACAATTTCATTAGGGCAGGTAAAGGGCCTAAAATTTTGGTTACAGAGGCAATATCATACACATCGGTTGTTTGTACTTTTTGGATGCTATCATAGGTGTGATATCCATAAGCTTTATGAAAAATAATTGTATGATTTTTTGCTACCAATACTTGTACTCCTGGAAAGGCTTTTTTCTGAATGGCATCGTTTAAAATAGAATCTACTTTTGTATGTATATAAAGCGAATCCATTTGTACTTCAGATGGATTACCATAGGTGAGTTGTTGAGAAAAAACACTATTGCTCAATATAAAAAAAAGAAAAAGTATTCTGCGTTTATTCATTTAACAATACTTGTTTCATCGCTTTTGCTTTTAATAAACATTCTTCATATTCTTTTTCTGGAGTAGATTTTGCGGTAATTGCACCACCAACAGAAAACGAAAGATACTTGTTTTTTTGGTTATATAGTATGCTTCTAATCACCACATTAAAATCAAAATCTCCGGTAGGAGAGAAGTATCCTACCGCACCAGAATACAATCCTCTTTTGGTTTCTTCTTCTTTTTCTATGATTTCCATTGCAGATATTTTAGGAGCACCCGTCATACTCCCCATAGGAAAAGTTTCTTTGATTATATCTACAGAATTTGTGCCAGGTGTTACTTCTGATACTACTGTAGAAATTAATTGATGCACTTGTTTAAAAGAATATACTTGACACAGTTCTTCTACCTTAACACTTCCCTTAATTGCAGTTCTAGACAAATCATTACGTACTAAATCTACAATCATAATGTTTTCGGAACGTTCTTTTTGGTCTCTCGCTAAATCAAAGGCTGCTTGTGTATCATCAACTGTACTTATAAATCTTTTTGCTGTTCCTTTTATTGGTTGAGAAATAATTTTATTTCCTTCTCTTTTTAGATATCTCTCAGGAGATGCAGATAATAAAAACTGATGCTCACATCTAAAAAAAGTGGCAAACGGTGGTTCTGATATTTTGTTTAACTGCTGGTATATTTCTAACGGACAGATATCGGCATTTTCTGCGTAAAATTCTTGACAAAAATTAGCTTCGTAAATATCTCCACGGCGAATATGCTGTAAAATTGCAGCCACTTTTTGATGATATTCATCTTTGTGAATTCTAAGTTTTATCTTAATTTCATTATTAGTTTTTTTAGCGGCTGATTGTTTTGTTTGAAGAATTGTATTAAAATCTGTGTCTATTTCGTCAGCAATCATTTTTAGATACGAAAACACAATAGTATTTCCTTTGATAAAAAGAATACGTTGTGGTTGAAAAAAATACAAGTCGGCAAAGCCTAATCCATCAAAATTGTTAGAACTTAACTGTTCAACATCGTTTTTTAAATCGTAACTTAAATACCCAAAAATATAGTCTTGTGTAGTTGTTTGGTATTCTTTTAATTTATCAAAAGCATTGACAGCATCTGTTTTAATCGATGTAAATTCTTCTACAGCTAAGATGGCATCATATGATGTGTATTTTTGGTTGTATTGATTAGAATCTAACCAAGAAATGGCTTCATATTGCTGTGCCCAAGTAAGTAGATTAGATTTAAAATCGTCTATTGAATTTACAGTAAATTTTTTTTCTATCCGTTGCATACGAGCGCAAAAATACAAATGTTATTACTGATAATGACAGCTTTTTTTAAAAGCTTCTACCTGGAAATTCTGCCGTAAAAGTTTCAAAATTACCTCTGTCTGCCATGGTAACAAAGCATTGTTGTAGATTTTTGCCACCAAAGGTTATGTTAGATGGTTTTGTGCCTTTTAGCTGTATTTCTCTTATAATTTTCCCTTCTGTAGAAAGCATTACCACGGTTCCCTTACCATATCTGCAAACGTAAAGATTTCCTTTTGCATCACAGCGCATTCCGTCTAAACCAAAATCGGTAAAAGAAGTAAAAAGCGTTTTGTTTTTTGGTTTGTTATTCGCGTCTATTTCATACCTCCAAATTTTGCGCTGTACAGATTCGTTTACATATAAAAATTTACCTTTAGGGCTAACTTCAATTCCGTTTGTAGTGCCCATATTACTTTCTAATAAAACCAAGCGATTGTTTCTTGCCATCCACAAATTACCTGAATTGTTAGCCCAATTTGGGTCACTAGCATAAAGGATTCCATTAGGTGCAATTGCCAAATCATTCGGCTGATTCATTGTTGTGTCTTGTGCGTAAATTTGAACAGTAGTTTCGCCTTTTTTAATTTGTAAAATAGAATGTTTGGTATAATCTGCGATGTACATCGTGCCATTTTTATCAAAACGGATTCCGTTGCCAATACTGCCTTTAGGTAGGGTGATAAATAAACTCGCTTTTCCGTTTGCAGCTACTTTACCTATGGTACCTTCTTCTTTATAATTTACAGCATATAATGTTCCATCTCTGTCAACAGCAGGACCTTCAATACCTTTTGTAAATTCAAATTCTTTGGTGAAATCTGAGCTATTATTTTTTAGTTTTTTTTGACAAGAGGATAGAAGGGTACAAGTACAAAAAAAATACAAGATGTTTTTGAAATGCATAATTACGTTGTTTTTAACTTTAAAAAAACTAAGCATCAAATGAGAAGATGCTTAGTTTAACCACATTTAATAACCTTATTGAAAGGATTTGTTAAGTTTTTCTAACGCATTAACAATTACAATTTCAACATCTTCTACTGGTCTACTAAGTTTTTTTAGTGCACTTGTAAGTTCGGCATTGCTTTTTCCTGATTTTAATGCGTTTAAAAACAAGCCTGAAACTTGATTTAAATTTTTATATAAAGGTGCAATTTTTTGAAGCTTTGTATTATTTTTTAATTCTTGAAATGCTTTATAACCACTTATCCATTTTTTAAAAAAGTACGTTAGCTGCTGTTTTTTTTTAACTGTTGGTTGCGTAATATACTGGTTAACATAGCTGTTAAATTGTAATGCATCTGGTGCATCTGCAGTACAAGCATCTGCAAATAATGTAAACGGAGAATAAGTTTGATATTCTGTACCGCCGGCATTTCTTGTGTAAATTTTTAATGGCTCTGAAATGGCACTTAATACTTCAAGAGATTTAGTAGGTTGATTTTGTGTAAGATTTCTTAAAATCACATCTTTATTTCTAATATGTGTAATGCCAAGTTCTTCTAACTGAAAACTAACAACTGACAATCTTTTAAACATATGGTCTATGTCTGTTACATTTTTTGGCGACCAAAAGCGTTCTGCAATAGCTGCAGTTCTTGGCCAAATTCTAGAATCTATTGTAAGTGGAGTAACGAGTTCTCCCCACATGGTTGCCTCACCACCCAAAATATTAGCTCTCTGTGCTGGGGTTAGTTTTGCGTTACCTATTGGATCTACCTTATAATGATGCACAACCGATTGCATTCTGTCTATATAATAACCGTTTGATAAAACCGTTGGATATCCTTTCTTTGCAGCAGCAATTAAGGTGCTTTCTTTTAAGCCTTCATTTGTGCCTCTCCAAGAATGAATTACAGCTGTAGTAGGCATATTCTTTGTCATAATTTCATCCCAACCCATCAGTTTCTTACCAAGTTTTGATAATATCTTTTCTAGCTTAATATTAAAATAGGTTTGTAAATCGTGGTTGGTTTTAAGTTGATGTTTTTTCTTAAATGCTGCTATTTTTTTATTCTCTGTCCAATGTTTTCCTTCGTTTTCATCACCGCCAATATGAAAGTATTTATCTGGGAAAAGAGAGGAAACTTCTGTAAACAGATTTTCTAAAAACTTATACGTTTTATCAATAGTAGGGTTTAGTGTTGGATCAAACACACCTGCATTTCTCTGTAATGAATACGTGTAATTATCCTTGCTACCTAACTCAGGATATGCAGTTAAAATAGCACTAGCATGTCCTGGAACATCTATTTCTGGAATTACTCGAATTCCCAAACGTGTTGCATAGGTTACAACATTTTTAATTTGATGTTGTGTATAATAGAGCCCATCAGAAGCTAGTTTGTGGAGTTTAGGATACACTTTCGATTCTATTCTAAAGCCCTGATCATCTGTTAAATGCCAGTGAAAAACATTCATTTTAACAGCAGCCATTGCTTCTAAGTTTCTTTTAATTACAGCTACTGGCTGAAAATGTCTTGCCGCATCAATTAGCAACCCTCTCCATAAAAACCTTGGAGCATCGTTAATTTTTGTACCTGTAAAATAAGATTCATTTGCTGTTGTTTTTAGTAGCTGTAATAGGGTTTCTAAACCTCTGATAGCACCAATGTCTGTTTTTGCATTTAGCTGAATATTAGTTGCATTTACTTCTAGTGTGTACGACTCATCAACTCCTAAGCTTGGTTGTGCAACTGTATCAAAAGTAATTTTTAATGCAGAGTTGTTATCTTTTTTAAACGGAAATCCTTCTTTTAAAAAAATACCTGTCCTGTTAGATAACCTTCTAAGAAATTTAGTAGCAGCATAATTTACTTTTCCTTGGTCTTTGTTGCTTATTTGAATTTTAAAGTTGTTGGTAACAACAAATTTATTGGTTGTAGTAATGATAGATTTTGGCCAAGGCATAAGGTTTAGTTGTTCAGAAGTATGCTGCTGTGAAATGGCATACTTTGACAATAAACTAAGGATTATGACAAAAATAAAATTTCTCAAAGTTTGTGTTTTTTTGTTTAAAAATGATACCTCTTAAAAGCTTCTATAGCTGCATAATTGGCAAGCCCCAAGTTGTTGTAACGTTCTGCTGTTAGTCTGTTTCTATCTTCTGCCCTTACCCAAAATTCTCTTGAATCATCACCTTGAAACATTACGCGGTCTTTTTGTGACTGATGGAAAAAAATGGCATTTCGTTTTTTTAACACTTGGTCTGGACTCATAGGTACAGCCATTTCTATATCATGCGGTTCCCACTCATGCCAAGCACCACGATAGAGCCAAACCCAACAGTCTTTCATATATGAATTTGATTTGAGTTCTCTTAACGATTCAAAAATGGCATCTAAACACACTTTATGTGTTCCGTGAGGATCTGCTAAATCTCCGGCAGCATAGATTTGATGAGGTTTAATCTTATCTATTAAATTGCTAATTATGTCAATATCAACCTTTGTGTAGTTGTCTTTTTTTACCGTGCCAGTTTCGTAAAAAGGTAAATTTAAAAAGTGAACATTGCTATCTGGTAAATTAAGATATCTTGTTGCGGCCATAGACTCGTATTTACGAATAGTTCCTTTTAACTTTCTAACCTCTACGATGTCTTTATCATTCATTTTTTTTGTTTGTAGCGCTGTGATTACCTTATCAATTGTATTGTCGTTCACGCCAAATGCTTTGGTAACTTCTGCAAATTTTAAAGCATCTTGATCAGATACAGCAATGTTCCCAGAGGTTTGGTAAGCGATATGTACCTCGTGCCCTTGTTCTACTAATCTATCAAAAGTACCTCCCATAGAAATCACATCATCATCTGGATGCGGACTAAAAATGATCACTCGTTTTTTGGCAGGATTTGCACGTTCTGGTCTTTTGGTATCATCTGCGTTGGGTTTTCCTCCTGGCCAACCAGTTATGGTGTGTTGAATGTTGTTAAACATTTCTATGTTTAAATGGTATGCAGAACCATGTTCAGATAGCAGACCAGACATGCCATTGTTGTTGTAATCTTTATCTGTTAATTTTAGTATAGGTTTTTTTAATTTCTCGCTTAACCAAATAATGGCTTTTTTCTTAAGATTTTCTGACCATACACAAGAAGAAGCAACCCAAGGAGTTTTTACTCTTGTTAGTTTATCTGAGGCTTCTTCGTCTAAAACAATCGTTGTATTGTTGTGTCTTTGCAAATAGGTAGCAGGGATGTCTGATGTAATTTCTCCTTCAATAGTTTTTTTAATAACACTTGCTTTGTTTATACCCCAACCTAACAATACGATTCTCTTTGCATTTCTAATAGTACCAATTCCCATAGTAATAGCCCTTTTAGGAACATTGTCTATACCTAAAAAAGCAGGGGAAGCATCTACTCTTGTAACATGGTCTAAGGTAATGCTTCTCGTACTAGAATTAAAATGTGAACCAGGTTCGTTAAACCCAATATGACCCGTTCTTCCAATGCCTAACAGCTGAAAATCTAAACCACCAGCAGCTTTAATTTTCATTTCGTAATCTATGCAGTATTGATAAATATCTTCTATAGGTACGGTTCCATCCGGAATATTAATATTTTCAGGCAGTATATCTATATGATTGAATAAATGCTCGTGCATAAAATAAAAATAGCTTTGAATATTTTCTTTATCCATCGGATAATATTCATCTAAATTAAATGTGATGACATTAGAGAAACTTAAGCCTTCTTCTTTATGCATTCTAACCAATTCCTCGTACACCTTTATTGGTGATGAACCTGTTGCCAAACCTAACACGCAGGGTTTATTTTCTTGCTGCTTTGTAAGAATTAAATTAGCGATTTCTTGAGCAACAATAACAGAGGCTTCTTTAGAGTTGTTAAAGATTACATTGTGAATTTTTTCAAACCTTGTTTCTTCAAACTGACCTGCTGGTTGATGTACTATTCTTTGAGGATTAGCGATTGTAAACTGTGTGTTCATTTTATGAGTAAATTGTATATATCAAAAGTAGTTTCTAAGAAAAATAAGTAAAATTTATTTCGACTAAAAACAGAAAATCACCTATAAAAAACAAGCGAGAATTTGTATCCTCGCTTGTAATGATTAAATCAAATAATTCTCAAAACTATTTTGCAAACCACAAAGTAGTTCCTTGTTCATCAGAGCCTTGAGTGCCAATGGCCTGTGTGTAATTAGGGTTAGATTGTGCGCCACTTCCGTATCTCATACGTTGTGGGTACTTACCATTTAATGTTCCTAATTCAAATATTTTTGCGTCAGAAACACCTACAGCTAATTCTGTTGGATATCCGTAATCTCTTACAACAGCCCAAGCTTCAAATCCGTCTGTATAGCTAACCAACCAACGCTGTAAAGCTATTTTTTCTAGTTTTTCTGCCATTGTACCCGCAGAAATATTTGCTGCAGCTTGTGTCGCAATATAGGTATCTACATCACCACTAGGTACTTTCCATAATTTCATGGCTTCTCTAATTCCTTTTTCAAATAGGCTTTGTGCATTTCCAGATCCTATTGTTCTAACTGCCGCTTCTGCTTGTAAAAAGTATGCTTCTGCACTGGTAAGAATGATTTCTGGGTACGCATCAGTACCTTTACCTGTTTCTTGAATTACTAAGTCACTTGGCTTGCTAAACATATTGTATTTTACCATAGGTTTTATCAAGCTGTTTAATCTTGTTGGTTGCCCGATATATTGCCCAGGAGCAACAGTAATTTTAGTAGTAGTACCTGTAACTGTTTTTGTATAGCTAGCATTGGCATTGTCTAGATTTGTAGTGATGAAATTTAGTTGGTCTTGGAAATTAGGATTGCTACCATCATCGTCAAATGTAAACTCACCACCTGGAGCAGCTTTTGCATAAGCAGCTAATCTAGGGTCATTGCTATTTTTTAAAGTGTTTATTAAAGTAGCACCCATTGTCCAGTCAGATCCTCCACCGAAGTTATGCCATACGTCTCCGTAAGCTGCACTTCCCCACTGGCCAATTTTAACATCTTTTTTCATGGTAACACTTCCTGTACCATCATCTAATAGTGGTGCAGCCAATGCTTCAGTAATTGCGGTATTTGCAAAATCATCACCTGGAGCTCCAAGTGCACGCATGGCAATTCTTAGTTTTAAGGTATTTGCTAATTTTTTCCACTTTTGTAAATCACCACCACAATACAAGTCATTTTCTGCTAGATCATTTACACCATCTCCAGTTTTTGTAGCTGAACCAATTAAAGTCATTGCTTTGTTTAAGTCGGAAATAATACCTTTATAAATGGTTTTTTGATCATCGTATTTTGGAGTTAAATTACCTTCAATACCAGCTTCTGTATAAGGAATCATTCCAAAAATGTCTGTATACATTTGGTAATAAAGCGACTTGATAATGAGTCCTGTAGCATACATTTTTTCATTTTCAAAATCACCACCTTCTTTAGTTAAATCTAAAAACTTTTTAACATTACCAAAGTAGCCAGCTAGCCATCCCCAAGAAGCGTCTGTATACCCTCCATTATAAACATAGCTTAAACCGTCTGACCACCATGATTGATCATGTCCAAAAGTAAAGTGTCCTGCAAAACGATCTGCATGAATTAGATGTGCTCTCCAATAAGGGTATCTATTCGGTGCATAAAGTTGATATTGGGTTTCTGTAATAAAATACTTAGCACTTAATTCGCTAGACTCGAAACCATATTTTTTAGTATTTATTTCGTCAAAATCTCCTGTACAAGAAGCAACAGAAAGAAATAGAATACTGTATATAAATGTTTTAAATGTTTTCATTTTGTATGCTTTTAAAATTTAATATTTAGGCTAAGTCCTACACTTTTTGTTGTAGGTAGGTTGTAGTATAATACCCCTTGTGCAAAGTTACTTGTAGAGTAGCTAGATTCAGGGTCAAAGTTTTTACTTTTCTTGTATAAGAAAAATAAATTTCTTCCGGTTAAACTTAAAGAAGCACTACTGATAAAAGATTTTTTAAGAAAGTTGGCAGGTATTTTGTATGATAAACTTACTTCTCTTAAACGCACATTAGTTTGGTCATATACGTATTCTGAAGCTATGCCAGATACAGAACTCCAATATTGCTCAGCAGTAATATTTGTAGTGTTTGGTTTTAAGGTACCATTGTCATCCCAAACACCATTTAATGTTACACCACCTTCTCTATATTTTAAAGATCTAGTAGATACACCCGATGCATCTAAAGCAGCATCTGTACCAGAATACACTTGCCCTCCGATTCTATAGTCAACCAAAAAGTTTAAAGTAAAGTCTTTGTAGTTTACTGTGTTTGTAACACCACCTGTGAAATCTGGTTGGTAGTTTCCTAATTTAACTCTATCAGAAGTAGCTTGTGGTCTACCTGTAGCGGTTAATAATAATTCTCCAGATGGAGCTCTTTTCCAATCTGTTCCATAAATATCACCAAAACCTTCTCCAACTTGTGCTCTTACGTCAATTACCCCACTATTACTTGAGGTAAATTGGAAAAAGTCTTGCCCTTTAATCAAGCTGTTTAATTTGTTCTTGTTTCCAGAAATATTAGCTGAAATATCCCATCTAAAGCCTTCAGTTTTTATAGGTGTACCACCAATCATAAATTCAAAACCTTTATTGCTAATTTCTCCAATATTTTCTCTAAAGTGGCTAAATCCAGTTGCTGGGTCAACAGGAACGTCAAAGATTAAATCTTTAGAAGTAATAGTGTAGTAAGTAAAGTCAGCAAACAATCTGTTTTCTAATGCTTTAACTTCAAAACCTACTTCCGTAGAGGTTACGCTTTCTGGCTTTAAACTGTTGCTAAATTTAATATTTGGGCTAGATACAGTTGTGTTACCTAAATAACCATTGCCCGCAACATTGTAAAGATTTACAATTTGATGTGGATCTGTATCGTTACCAACATTAGCGTAACTTAAACGTAATTTAGAAAAGTTGATCTTTTCTGAGTTAATATCAAATACTTTATTTAATAACAAACTTACACTTGCAGAAGAGTAAAAATATGATCTGTTTTCTGCTGCTAATGCAGAAGACCAATCGTTTCTTCCTGTAATATCAACATACACCATGCCTTTATATGCTAAAGAAGCAGATCCGTATAAAGAGTGAACTTTTTTCTCTACCAATTCAGTTTGATTAACTCTTAACTTTTCTGAGTCTGTGTTTGCAATAAAATATTTCCCTGGAATTTTAAAATCTGCTCCAGAGATTGAAGAAAATTGAGAGGTAGCATGTAATGCATTACCACCAAAATTTGCAGATAAATTAAAATCTTCATTTAAATTATCATTAAACATAACTAAGAAATCGTAGTTTGTTTCTGAAGTGTTGTAGTTAGAGTAGTTTATTGTTCCTTTTGGGTTAAAGTGATGTCCAACAGCGTTGTATCCTTCAGTTTTTAAATCTACTGCATCTGTACCTACTCTTACAAAAGCTTTCCATTTATTATTAAAATCGTATTGGGCTTTAGCAAAACCAGTAAACCTTTTTCTGTTGTCTTCATTTTTATCTTGGAATAGAATCCAGTAAGGGTTTCCTCCACTTGCTGTTGGAGCAATTACATTATATCCTTTAGATAGATCTTGGTAGTTTTTTAAATCGTTGATATTTACGTTTCTTGCCAATCCGTATAAATATGCCATGATACCTTCTGTACCTTGTGAAGCACGATTTTTTGCTCCTTGTAAAAAGTAAGTTACTTTAGCATCAATAGAAAATTTATCTGTTAACTTAGAAGATGCTCTAAGGTTAAAGTTATTTCTATCTACGGTAGAGTTAGGTAAAATACTTTTAATATCAGAATTAGAATAAGAAAAACGTAACGAAGAAGCTTCTGTGCTTCTGCTCAGTGCTACTGTATTTATAATACTAGTACCCGTTCTAAAGAAGTCTTTTACATTATTAGATTGTGCAGCGTATGTTTTTTGCGTTCCGTCATAATATAATTGTTGAGAACCATCAAACTTAGGCCCCCAAGAACCAGCACTTTTTAACTGATTTAAGTCAGCTGGGAAATTCCCGTTAACTCCACGACCATATTGATTCTGATATTCTGGTAGTAGTAAAGGATTTTGAGCAGAGAAACTAGAAGTAAAAGAAACACCTAGTCCTTTTCCTAAAGCTCCTTTTTTTGTGGTAATAAGAATAACACCGTTACTTGCTCTAGATCCGTATAATGCTGCTGCATTAGGTCCTTTTAAGATAGAAATTGTTTCAATATCGTCTGGATTGATATCAGAAATACCAGTACCTAAATCAAATCTGCTGTATTCAGAAGTATTGCTACCATTAGCACTACCGTTTCCTGAGTTGTCAATTGGCACACCGTCTACTACATATAAAGGTTGGTTATTTCCAGTAATAGAATTGTTCCCTCTAATTACAACTCTTGTCCCACCAGCTGGACCAGAAGCAGATTGAGTAATTACTACTCCGGCTACTTTTCCAGAAAGAGAATTTACAACATTGTTTTCTTTAGCTAGAGATACTGATGATCCTTTTAAATCTGAAACAGAGTACCCTAATGATTTCTTTTCTCTACTAATACCAAGTGCAGTAACTACTACTTCATCTAATACATTGTCAGCATCTTCTAACTGTACATTAATTGTAGATGATGTTGTAGTAACAGTAATGTTTACTGTTTTCATACCGATATAAGAAAATGTAAGAACTTGCCCTACAGAAGCTTTGATGTTGTATTTTCCGTCAAAGTCTGTTTCTGTACCTCTTTGTGTGTTTTGTACAACTATACTTACACCGGGTAATGCGCTACCATCTGATTTAGAGGTAACAGTACCTGAGATACTTTTTTCTTGTGCTATTGAGTTTGTAGTTAGCAACAATGAAAAGGTAATAAATAAAAGTATTTTTATTTTTTTCATGAGTAAATTGTTAATTAGTTTAATATCATAAATGTAGCTAGACAACTAATTGTTAAAAAATTTAATATATAAACGACAGTAATTTAAGAACGAATAGCACAATTTATTCTATTATAGGTTTTCTTTTTAAGAAATCTGTTTTTCAGAATACTTTGACGTACATTAGGAGCCTAAAAAGTAAATAATTAACATGATTCAATTAAAAAATAGGTCTATTTCTACCAAGTATCATATTTTATTTTGGTTAGGTTATTTTTCGTTTAATGTTGTTAGGTGGGGGAGTTATTTTCATGATTATTGGTACTCAATAAAGTCTAATTTAGTTGAATTCCCACTGCACATACTTATGGTATATTTAAATGTATACTATTTAATTCCTAAATATATCTTAAAGAAAAAATACAAAAGATACATACTATTGCTATTCCTATCATTAGGCGCGGCATATGTATTAAGGTCTGGCTTAAATTATTTGCTAGTAACAGAAAACATATGGCCAGAGGCAGAGTCTTCGCAACAAGCATTTACATTTAACCATGTAGTTGCTGTGGTCTTAGGAGAATTGTATGTGATTGCTTTTGCAACTGCAATTAAATTAACAATTGATTGGGTGCAAGAAAAAAAGCGTTATAGAAATTTAGAAGCCCTACAGTTAAAAACAGAATTAGAATTTTTAAAAACACAAATACAACCACATTTTTTCTTTAATACATTAAATAATCTATATGCCTTGACGCTAGAGAAATCAAAAAAAGCTCCAGAAGTTGTTTTAAAATTGTCTGAAATAATGGAGTATATTTTATATGAAGCTAAAGAGCCTAAAATTAGACTATTTAAAGAAATAAAGTCAATACAAAATTATATAGATTTAGAAAAATTGAGGTATGGAGATAAGGTCAATGTAAATGTAAATATTATTGGAGATATTGAAAGTAATGAAGTGCCAACTCTACTCTTTTTAACCTTTATAGAAAATTGTTTTAAGCACGGAGCTAGATATAACAACCATTTAGATATTGAAATTACATTTAAAAAACTACCTAACAGTTACATTTATTTCTGTGCCTCAAATAGTTACAATGAGTTTAGCAATAAAGTAAAAAAGCACGGTATCGGAAACGCGAATATTGAGCGTAGATTACAACTGCTTTTTAGAGAAGATTATACATTAAACATAACTACAGAAAACCAACGTTATAAGGTAGAATTAACTTTTCCGTTGTATGAAATAAGTTTTTAATTTAACGATATTTTAGTACATTTACAAAACTTCTAACATTGCATGGACATAAAATGTATCATTATAGATGACGAGCCTTTGGCTATCAAAGTTATAGAAAATCATTTACAAGAATTTGATAATATAACCGTTGTTGCAACTTTTAACAACCCTATTACAGCTATTCAACTCCTAGAAAGTGAAAAAATTGATATTATTTTTTTAGATATTAATATGCCTAAAATGAATGGATTAGAATTTGTAAAAAGCCTAGCTTTAAAGTTCAATATTATTATCACTACAGCCTACAGAGAATACGCTGTAGAAAGTTATGATTTAGATGTGATAGATTATTTGGTAAAGCCAATATCTTTTAATAGGTTTTTAAAAGCGATAAATAAAACAACCCAAAAAATAGCAGTACAAAGAGGTATACAGCAAGAAAAAGAAAATAAAGATTCGTATATATTTTTGAAGGTTGATAAAAAATTAGTTAAAATACTTTTTGATGAAATTTTATATATAGAAAGTTTAAAAGACTATATTAAAATTTTTACAACAACAGATAGCTATTTAGTACACAAATCTCTAACAAGTATAACAGAAGAGCTGCCTGGGAAGAGATTTTTAAGAATACATAGGTCTTTTACCATCTCTTTAGATAAAGTAAAAAGTATAGAAGGCAATTCGGTAGATATTAACCTTAAAAGAATCCCTATTGGAAGAAAATACATCAATCAGGCAAAGCAGATAATCTTAAACGTAAACGAATAATCTGTTTGTATTACATTTAAGTAAGTTCAGCCTTTTTTTTGTGTTGTCAGTAGAAAAACTTCAATAAATAATATTAGATTCACTACTTTACACTCGTAAAATATATATACATGGTATCATTAAGCACACTAGATTACGTTTTAATCTTTTCCTTTTTTGCAATTACATTATTTATAGGTCTTTATGTATCTAAAAAATCAGGTAAAAATTCATCTGAATATTTTTTATCTGGTAGAAATATGCCCTGGTGGTTACTAGGTATTTCTATGGTAGCTACTACCTTTTCTACAGATACGCCAAACTTTGTAACAGATATTGTTAGAAAAGATGGTGTCTCTGCTAACTGGATGTGGTGGGCATTTTTAATTACAGGCCTGCTAACTGTTTTTGTGTATGCAAAATTATGGCGAAAATCTGCTGTAAATACAGATATTGAATTTTACGAATTGCGTTATGGCGGTAAACCAGCTAGGTTTTTAAGAAGTTTTAGAGCTTTGTATTTAGGTTTGTTGTTTAATGTTTTTGCAATGGCAGGTGTAACCTTAGCTGCTATTAAAATAGGAAGTATAATGCTAGGCTTGCAACCTTGGGAAACCATTGTGTATGCGGGTACAGTAACGGTTGCTTTTAGTGCTGTAGGAGGTTTTAAAGGAGTGGTTTATACAGATTTTATTTTATTTTTTACAGCAATGGCTGGTGCTATTGGAGCCGCATATTATTTGGTGAACTTACCAGAAGTTGGCGGATTAGACGCTTTGTTTAGTAATGAAAATGTGGCGAGTAAGTTATCAATTTTACCAGATTTTAGCAATACAGAAGCATTGATAACATTATTAATAATTCCGTTAGCGGTACAATGGTGGAGCTCTTGGTATCCAGGAGCAGAACCAGGAGGAGGTGGTTATATAGCACAACGTATGCTAGCAGCAAAAAACGAAAACCATGCAATAGGTGCTACGTTCTTTTTTAATATCATGCATTATGCATTACGTCCTTGGCCATGGATTATTGTAGCCTTGGCATCATTGGTTGTTTTTCCAGATATTGCAAGCATACAAGAAGCATTTCCAAATGTAACACAAGATAAACTTGGCCACGATTTAGCCTATTCTGCAATGTTAACTAAATTACCAAGCGGTTTATTAGGTTTGGTGTTGGCTTCTTTAGTAGCAGCTTATATGAGTACCATTTCTACCCATTTAAATTGGGGTTCATCTTATATTGTAAATGACTTTTATAAGCAGCAGGTTAACAAAGATGCTTCAGAAAAAGAACTAGTACGCGTAGGAAGAATATCTACTGTAGTATTAATGATTTTAAGTGCATTGTTTGCCTTGTATCTTCAAAATGCAAAACAACTATTCGATATCATTATTATGTTTGGTGCAGGTACAGGGTTGATTTTTATTTTACGTTGGTTTTGGTGGAGAATAAATGCTTGGAGCGAAATTTATGCAATGATTGTCTCTGGTGTAGTTTCATTGCTCTTTGCTTCAAAATCGATAGGAGATTATTTATTTGGAGCAGAAGCAATAATGCCAAGTTGGGCAAAATTCCCTATGGTGGTATTTATTACAACAACAGTTTGGCTAATAGTTACCTTTATCACTCAACCAGAAACAAAAGAAGTACTGCAAGCATTTTATAAAAGAACGCAACCAGGAGGGCCTGGATGGACTAAGATTGTAAATCAAGCTAAGGCAGAAAATATAACTATTGTTGATGTTAATGAAGGATGGAGTGTGCCTGCAGGAGTTATTGCTATGCTGCTAGGTTGTGTGTTAATTTACAGCTGTATGTTTGCCACAGGTTATTGGATTTACGGAGAAGTAACTTTGGCAATTTCAACTACTATATCTGCAATAATATCAGGTTTTCTATTAAAGAAGTTCTGGAAAAAAATTAAAGCTAAAATCTTATAACAATGCGTGGCAGAGTTGCTTCAGTAGATGTGTTTAGAGGAGTAACTATTGCTGCTATGATTTTAGTAAATACACCAGGCTCATGGGGGCATGTTTATGCACCCTTGCTACATGCAAATTGGCATGGCTATACACCAACAGATTTGATTTTTCCGTTTTTTTTATTTCTAGTTGGTGTCTCAATTGCCTTAGCATATCAAGATAAAAGACCAAATAGTATCACCTATAAGAAAATTGCAATACGAAGTCTTAAATTGATATTCCTAGGGCTGTTTTTAGCTGCATTTTTGCCTTATTTCCCTTTTGTAAAAGATTTTTCTACCATCCGGTTACTTGGTGTATTGCAAAGAATAGGAATTGTTTTCTTTTTTACAGTATTGCTAACTTTACATTTCAATTGGAAAACATTGATAAGTATTGTGATTGCTATACTAGTTATCTATTGGCTTTGGCTTGGTTTTGTGCCATTGCCAAATGGAGTATTGCCAACTTTTGATAGAGCACCAAACAATTGGGCAAATTATGTAGATGTTAACTTCTTAAAAAACCATACTTGGAAACCAGATTATGATCCAGAAGGAATTTTAAGTACACTACCAGCCATTGCTACTGCAATTATCGGTGTATTGATTGGAAAAATAATTCGCTATCAAGAGTATATGAAAACAATACTTTTATTTCTAATAGGTCTAGTGCTAATTGGGTTAGGATACTTATGGAATCTCTGGTTCCCTTTTAACAAAGCATTATGGTCTAGTAGTTTTGTGCTGGTTACGGCTGGTTGGGCATCTGTATTTTTAAGCATATTGTATTATATATACGATATACAAAAGGTACAATTAGCTACTATTTTTAAATATGTTGGAGCCAATGCAATTGTAATTTACTTTACGTCAAGTTTTATAACTAAAGTATTTTATTTGGTTAGAATAGGAGACACAACAATTCACGGTTGGTTGTACAATTCTTTTGTTGTAAGTGTAATTGCTGATGCCAAACTGGCTTCATTTACCTATGCACTAATGGTTGTAAGTTTTTATATGCTTGTAGGATACATACTTTATAAAAAGAACATTTTTATTAAAGTATAGTTTATTTTTTTAGTGGAATCTGGATACTGATGCCTGTTTGCACATCTGGAGCGTTATTTACTAAAAAGTCTTCTTTAAAGTATAGGGTGATTTTGTAGTTTGGTTTATTGTAAGCATACAAAAAAGTCCATGCAGACAAGCCTTCATACAGCGTTGTAAAACCGTGTTGCCAGCCAGCATTTATTTCTTTCCATTTACCTTTTAAATGATAGTAGTCTTCTTCTTGAACAGCATTGTATTGTGTTTGAAACTGGTAATGTATACCAAAAGAATGAAAGTTCTTTTTACGTGTATATTTTGTAAACTCAATTTCGCCTTCAAAATTTCCTAAAAACCGATTGTTACCCAAGTCAATTTGGTTTGAACCAAAATTAATGGCATTTTTTCGAAGTAGACTTGCTCCTAATCCGATATTAAATTCATTGTTGCTCTTTAAAACATAGTTTTTAACAATGTTTGTTGATAGCCCAACATCAACAGAGGTATTAAACTGAGACGTGTTTATGCCAATATGAGAACCAAAGTTGATATATACTTTTTGTTTTTCTAATAGCTTCGGATAATAATAATGACTCAATTCTATACCTCCTAAAAAAAAATCGTTTTGCTTTAATTCTAAAATCTTACCGTTTCTATCCGTATATTTAAAATTTACCTGATTCAACCCGTAATATCTTCTTCCATAAGGATCTTCGCCACCAGCAATATTGCTATGAAACCATTCAATAAATTCATCGCCAACAAAAAAAGAAAAAGGGTATTTTCCTTTTGTAATTAAGTAAGAGCGTAGTGCAATGTTTATTTCGTGTTGCTTGTGTAAGGGAATGCTAAGTTGTAGTCTAAACTCTTTAATTACAGCATCAATTACTATGTTCATGTACTCTGCCGGAGTTGTTGCTTGGTCTATAAAATTAAATTGTCGGTTATACCAAACCTGTTTGCTAAACTGTTCTCTAATTGATAGATCTTTGGGCAGGTACGCCTCTACAAATGGATGAAATGTATTTCCGCTAGCATAGCTTACTAAAAAACTCGTTTTTTTGGGAGAATGATGTTTAAAATTTGACTGTATTCTTGCGCTAAAAATTCCGAAATGATGTGTAGTAGACAAACTCGGATTTTCAATTCCGTTTTTAAAATACACACTATCTTTTTGTTGAGAGTATCCCTTTAAAAAACTGAAAAAAAGAATAATAATTAGCGTTTTTTGCATTGGGTAAAAATAAGTAAACTCAACAAACAAAAAAAGCAACTCTACAGAGTTGCTTTTTAAAATATGTATTTTGTGAATTATGCATTCAATGGTTTTCCGTCCCATGCAGCTTTAGCAGCTTCTTTAACTGCTTCAGAATAGGTTGGATGTCCATGGCAAATTCTTGCTAAATCTTCTGCAGAGGCTCTGTACTCCATAGCTACAGCAGCTTCCATAATTAAATCGGCAGCACGTGCACCAACAATATGTACACCTAAAACTTCATCGGTGGTTTTATCTGCTAAAACTTTTACAAAACCATCAATATCTCCACTTGCTCTAGATCGCCCTAATGCTCGCATAGAAAATTTTCCAGCTTTATAAGCAATGCCCGCTTCTTTTAATTCATCCTCTGTTTTACCAACAGCAGCAACTTCTGGCCAAGTGTAGACTACACCCGGAATTAAATTATAATCTATATGTGGTTTTTGTCCAGCTAAATATTCTGCAACAACAACACCTTCTTCTTCTGCTTTATGCGCTAACATAGCACCTTTTACAACATCACCTATGGCATAAATGTTTGGAACGTTTGTTTGTAGATGTTCGTTCACTTCAACTTGATTTCTCTCGTTTAGTTTTACACCTGCATTTTCTAAACCAAGTCCTTCTGTATAAGGTTTACGGCCAACAGCAACTAAACAGTAATCTCCAGTAAACTCAACTTCTTTTCCTTTTTTATCGGTTGCTTTTACAGTAACGCTGTTTCCATTTCTTTCTACAGCAGAAACTCCATGACTAACAGCAAATTTTATCCCTTGTTTCTTTAAAACTTTTTGCAATTCTTTAGAAACATCAGTATCCATAGTTGGCGTAATTTTAGGAGCATATTCTACTACAGTAACTTCTGCACCTAAACGCTTATAAACAGATCCTAACTCTAAGCCAATAACTCCACCTCCAATTACAATTAAGTGCTCAGGAATTTCTTTTAGTTTCAATGCTTCTGTAGAAGTAATAATACGCTCTTTATCAATAGTAATAAATGGTAAAGAAGCAGGTTTAGAACCTGTAGCAATAATAATATGTGTACCTTCTATCGTTTCTTCAGAACCATCATTTTTAGTAACTTTTACATGAGTAGTATCTATAAATGAACCCAAACCTTCAAAGATATCAATATTGTTTTTATCCATTAAATATTTGATGCCGCCAGTTGTTTGTTCTACAACTGTTGCTTTACGCTCAATCATTTTTTCAAAATTGATTTTTGGCGGATCGATTACAATTCCGTGCTCTTCAAAATGTTTTGTTGCATCGTAAAAATGATGCGAAGAATCTAACAATGCCTTAGACGGAATACAGCCTACGTTTAAACAGGTGCCTCCTAATGTTGCGTACTTTTCTATAATGGCAACTTTTTTTCCTAATTGCGATGCTCTTACTGCAGAAATATATCCTCCAGGACCAGAACCAATAACGATGATATCGTATTTCATGAGTTGTGTTTTATGTGGTTTTCTCATGGAACCTTAACGGTTTCATTTTTAATTAAAAATTGACTACAAAAGTAATGATATTTGTTTAAAAAAGGTAGAATACCAAAGAATTAGTATCTTTAAAACCTAAAAGACATATTGTATGAAAGTAGTTAAAAAAATAGGTTGGGTTGTAGTCATTGTTTTTGTCATAGCCCAATTTTTTGGTCCAGAAAAAAATGAAGGTGATTTGACAACAATAACAGCCTTTGTAAATGAAACGAAACCTTCTGAAGAAGTACATAAAATTTTAAAGGAAGCTTGTTTTGATTGTCATTCTAATAAAACAAGATATCCGTGGTACAGTACTATTACACCTATAAATTACTGGATGGCAGACCATGTAAAAGTGGGTAAAAAGAAACTTAATTTTTCAAAATGGAGCGAATACTCTTTACGAAGAAAGGCTCACAAAATGGAAGAATTGTATGAAGAAGTTGAAAAGAAAAATATGCCATTAGACTCGTATACTTGGACGCATAGAGAGGCAAACTTAACAGCTAGACAAATAAAGTTAGTTGTAGATTGGGCTAAACAAGTTGAATCTGCTTATGAAAAGCAAAAAACTACAAAGTAGTTGAATTTACAAAAAGTATTAATTATTGGAGCAGTTTGGGTAGAACCTAATTCTTCTGCTGCTGGTAGCAGAATGTTGCAACTCATACAATTATTTTTAGAAAACAATTACAAGGTTACTTTTGCTACTACTGCATCAAAAACTGAAAAAGCGTTTGCTTTAAAAGCTATTGGAGTAGAAGAGCAAACGATTCAACTGAATGATATTTCTTTTAATGATTTTGTGAAAGAGATAAATCCAACAATTGTTGTTTTTGATCGTTTTATGATCGAAGAGCAGTTTGGTTGGCGAGTTGCAGAAAATTGTCCAGCTGCTTTACGAATTTTAGATACAGAAGATTTACACAGCTTACGTAAAGTAAGACATGAAGCTATCAAAAAGCAAAAAGATTTTAGAACAAAAGATTTGTTGAATTCTGCTATTGCTAAAAGAGAAATTGCATCAATTTTGAGATGCGATGTTTCTTTAATCATTTCTTCTTATGAAATCAAATTGCTTAAAGAAGTTTTTAAAATTGACCCAAAATTATTCTGCTATTTACCATTTTTACTAGATAAAATTGATAAGAAAAGAACTCGGCAATGGAAGTTATTTGAAGAGAGAAATCATTTTGTGTTTGTAGGTAATTTTTTACACGCCCCAAATGTAGATGCTGTTTTACAGTTAAAAAAGCATGTTTGGAAACCGATAAGAAAGCAGTTGCCAAAAGCTGAAATTCATATTTACGGAGCGTATCCAACACAACAAATATTAGAATTACATAACGAAAAGGAAGGGTTTGTTTTAAAAGGTTTTGTAAAAGAGATTCAAGAGGTTGTTTTAAATGCTAAAGTTGTGCTAGCGCCACTGCGATTTGGCGCAGGTATAAAAGGGAAACTAACAGAAGCAATGTTATGTGGTACACCAAGTGTTACCACAACTATTGGTGCAGAAGGAATGCACAACGATTTACCTTGGAATGGTTTTATTGAAGATGATTTTGAACGATTTGCTGAGAAAGCAGTTCAATTATTTACCAATAAAGATTTGTGGAATGCATCTCAGCAAAATGGAGTAGAAATAATCAATGCAATCTATGATAAGGAAAAACTTAGTATCCCTTTTATAAGGAAAATAGAAAAAACTCAAGAAAATTTAGAGAGCCATCGTCAACAAAACTTTCTTGGAAGTATGTTGCATCATCAATCTTTACAAGCTACTAAGTATTTGAGTAAATGGATTGAGGCAAAGAATAAGAATATAATAAAAAATTAAAAAGAATATTTTACACCCATAAATCCGCTAGTTCTAATTCTGTCAGTTGCATTAAATCGTATGGTTAAATCTCTTCTATCAACCGTTTGTATAATGCCTATTAATCTAAGTTTTTTGGCAATTGGGTAAGACATTTCAAAATTGATACTCAAGCCCATAAAATTTCCTTCATCTGTAAGCTTGTTTCCAAAAAAGCTGCCTTTACCTCTAAATATTATTCCGTGATTGATAAAAGTTCCAAAAGCAAATTTATCTAAAAAAGAGAGTTCGAAGGTATGACCAAAACCAAGAAAAAATCGTAAAAAATTAGAACTGTTCAAGTCGGCATATTCAATTCCAAAAGACAAATGAATTTGATGTTTTTTAAATTTAAAAGCTTCTGCATCTAATCTGAGCACCATGTTTGGTGTTAGCGCACTGTTACCTCTTTCGTCTCCAAAGAAAAGCAATCTCAAGTCTTGATATATAGATAATTGAAGCTGTGACTCTTGACCTTTAATAGTCAAAAAAGAAAACAAACATAGTGTAAGAAGAACTTTCTTCATTCAGTTTTATTATGCATAAAAAGTCTTGGCTTTTAGGGGGCTAAAACTTGTAAATTAAGTTTTTAAAGATAATTGTTTTTTTTTAAATCAAAAACAATATTTAGAATTTAGATAAAAGTAATAATTTACTTCGGTTGATAATTTAACGGCAGCGCATCAGCAAATTGCTCAAAAGCCCAATAGCCTTCGTAATGAATTGCTAATGGATTTATTACTTCACCAGTTTTATCTAATTCTACGTCTTTTGCTAATAATACAATATATGAGGTTTGTACTTTTAGAGGTTTTCGTATTCTGCCAAAAGGGCCTCTTACATAATTTTCTTCTTCTTTTTCTTTCGTGTAAATTACAGAAAGAAAATTGTCAAAAGATAATAAAATCTTATTACTGGTTGTTTTTATGACACCAGCTGGTGGTACGTTTTTTTTGTATAGGTAATCTTTAAATTTTGGGTAGTTAGATTTTTGTAATACTACAATAATACTATCTAAAGAGGTTTTAGGTTTTTGTATTTTCTTAGAAAGATTAAGATTCATAATAGGATATAACTTAGCAAGCTTTCTGGCGGTATTAATTTCTTTGTCAGATGGTCTTTCTTTGTTTTTTTCTCTTCTAAATTGATGTATTATAAAACCTTCTTCTGTTGTAGTTTTATTGAGTAAACTTCTTACAAAATGCATTCTTGAACCTAAATAAGCTTTTAATCGATTCTTTTTCCATCTACGTTGTTTTCTTTTACTGCCAGTTAAGTTTTTAAACTTTGTGTATCCTAAATAATTTAGCTTGTATCTGTCTAAAGAAAAATGAACCAAATCAAAAGTAATTAAATAACCTAAACCTTTATGCTCAATTTTTAGCGGTTCTCTAGCAGTAGCGGTCAAAGTTTCTGTAGAGATGTCATACTCAAAATGCAAGGTTTTTGGGTTTAATATGTTGGCTTGTTTAGCGAGCTTGGTTCTGCCAAGAAAGTTTTCTTTAAAAACTTTTAAGTTACTTCTCCATTTTTCATTATAATACGTTTTTCTTATCACAACTTCGTTTAAAACCATATCATCTTCTTCTAATTTAAAACGAAGAGGTTTGTTAAACGTTTTGGTGTTTAAGTTGTAGTTAACAGTTTTATGACCTAAATAAGAAACAATTAATTCATAAATACCCTCTTTGGTAAAAAACTCAAATGTTCCATCGTTTTTTGTAGATACTCCAATGGTTGTATTATTTAGATATACAGATGCACCAACCAAAGGACTGTTGTCAAACGAAAGAACTTTACCATGAATTCTTATCTGTGAATAACTTATCGTGGTAATTAACAAGAAAAACAAGAGTAATTTTTTCTTCATACAAAGGTGTTTTTTTAAAAGAATTAGGTCGCAAAGAAACTTTTTTTAGTTTAATTGTTAAGTTAATAAAATTATAATAAACCTGCTCTTTTTAGCAATGCGTTGGTATTGGGCTCTTTACCTCTAAATTTTTTGTACAATTCCATTGGTTTTTCTGTGCCACCTTTAGATAAAATATGGTCTCTAAATTTATTGGCAACTTCTTTATTAAAAATTCCTTTTTCTAAAAAGTACTCAAAAGCATCAGCATCCAATACTTCTGCCCATTTGTAAGAATAGTAGCCAGCAGAATATCCACCTTGAAAAATATGAGAAAAAGAAGTACTCATACAATTTTCTTCAACGTCTGGATACAATTGTGTGTTTGAAAGAGCTTCTTTTTCAAAAGCCTTAACACTGCTAATTTCTGTTGGATTTTTAGAATGCCAATTCATATCTAAGATTCCGAAACTGAGTTGACGTAAAGTTTGCATGCCTTCGTGAAAATTTGCTGATTCTTTAATTTTTTCAACATACTCCATAGGAATCAATTCTCCTGTTTCGTAATGTTTTGCAAAAAGTTCTAAAGCTTCTTTTTCGTAGCACCAGTTTTCTAAAACCTGACTTGGCAACTCGACAAAATCCCAAGAAACCGAAGTTCCTGATAAACTTCCGTAAGTTGTATTGGCTAACATACCGTGTAATGCGTGCCCAAACTCATGAAACAAGGTAGTAACTTCGTTAAAAGTTAATAATGAAGGTTTTGTTTCAGTAGGTTTGGTAAAATTACATACAATTGAAACTTGCGGACGCTCGTTTACCTCGTTTTTAATTTGTTGTGATTTATAGGATGTCATCCACGCACCATTACGTTTACCTGGTCTTGGATGAAAATCAGCATACAAATACGATACAAAGTTTCCATATTTGTCTGTTACACTGTAACTTTTTACATCTTCGTGGTATTTGTCTATAGAATCAATTTCTTCAAATTGTAAATCGAATAATTTGCTTGAAATTTCAAAAACACCTTTAATAACATTTTCTAATTTAAAGTAAGGTTTTAGCAGTTCTTGATCTAAGTTAAAGCGCTCTTTCTTTAATTTTTCTGCATAATAAGCACTGTCCCATTTTTGTAAGGCATCAATGGCATCGAGTTTTTTTGCATAAGCTTCAAGTACTTCAAATTCTTTTTGTGCAGCAGGTTTTGCTTTTTGCAATAAATCATTTGAAAAGGACCATACTTTTTCTGGGTTTTCTGCCATTCTTTCTTCTAATACAAAATGTGCATGTGTTTTATACCCTAATAAGTTAGCACGTTTATGTCGAAGTTTAACGATATCTAAAACAACCTGTTCATTGTTAAATTCATTTTGTTGAAATCCTTTTTTACCCATAGCAATCGCTAATTTTTTTCGCAATTCACGATTTTCAGCATAGGTCATAAAAGGAATATAACTCGGATAATCTAACGTAATTAACCAACCTTCTTTGTTTTTTTGTTGCGCTAGTAATTTAGCAGCTTCTTTTACGCTTTCAGGTAATCCTGCTACATCTTCTTCATTGGTAAGATGCATTCCAAAAGCATTGGTTTCAGCTAAAACATGCTCTCCAAATTGAAGTGACAGTTTAGCTAATTCAGCATCTAGTTTACGAAGTTCAATTTTATCATCTTCGTTTAAATTAGCTCCGTTTCTAGCAAATCCTTTGTATTGTTTGTCTAATAACATGTCTTGTTCTGGAGTTAATTCTAAGCTGTCTTTTTTATCATAAACAGCTTTTACTCTTTTAAACAAGTCTTCATTTAAAATCATATCGTTTTTAAATTCGCTTAACCAAGGAGAAATATCTTTTGCAATTTCTTGTATTTCTTTGTTAGTTTCGGCTGAATTCAAATTGAAAAAAATAGAGGTAACTCTATCTAATTTTTCACCCACATAATCTAAAGCTTCCGTAGTGTTTTTAAAAGTAGGAGCTTCTATATTTGTTACAATAGAATTTATTTCTTCTTTAGCTAATTCTATAGCTTTTTGAATGGCAGGTTTATAGTTTTCTTCTTTTATTTTTGAGAAAGGAGGTGTATTAAAATCTTGTAGTAATGGATTCATTTTTGTTTTTAGAATTTAAAAATTACTAATATATAGTTGGTAATTTACGTTATTTTTTGCTGCAACTATTTATTATAAGTGATCAACTGTAATAACTCTATAAGTGTTTGAATTTATAGTGATTCGAATTTTATGAAGTGT
This sequence comes from Flavobacteriaceae bacterium, assembly GCA_013373385.1. Classification (GTDB taxonomy): domain Bacteria; phylum Bacteroidota; class Bacteroidia; order Flavobacteriales; family Flavobacteriaceae; genus Polaribacter. The sequence continues at coordinate 3,014 of JABXHX010000021.1, read as the reverse complement.
ATTAGAAACATAAAAGTTTTTCCCTTTTTTAAGGAAAAAACTTTTATGAGTTTCAGTTAGTACTTTAAGTATTAATGCTTCTATTTCTAGTTTAGACAAGTTAGTAGCTAACTTTTTGTTGATTCTATCATAAACTAATGTTGTGTAACAAATATTAGTAATGATGGTTTCTTTATTCATTGTATTAAAAGAAATTATTTTTTTACTCTTTCAGAAGCTTGTTCAACCTTTAACTTTAAGCCTTCTTTATAAGCGATGATTTTATCTAACACACACTTATCTGAAGCTCCGATAATTTGAGCTGCTAAAATACCTGCATTTTTTGCGCCGTCTAAAGCAACAGTAGCTACAGGAACACCCCCAGGCATTTGTAAAATAGATAATACAGAATCCCAACCATCAATAGAGTTTCTACTTTTTACAGGAACTCCAATTACTGGTAAGGGGCTCATACTTGCAACCATTCCTGGTAAATGTGCAGCACCACCAGCACCACCAATAATTACTTTTATTCCGCGAGTGTGTGCATTTTTAGCATAGTCAACTAATTTTTCTGGTGTTCTATGGGCAGATACAATATCTACTTCTATTTGAATATCAAAACTCTCTAAAATGTCAATTGCTTCTTGCATGATTGGAAGATCTGAATCGCTTCCCATTATTATTCCTACCATAATTATTTGCTTATAACTCGTATTGTTTCTTTTACTTTTTGCGCTGTCTTTCTAGCTTTATTTATATCAGAATCGACAATGGTTACATGTCCCATTTTACGGAAAGGCTTGGTTGTTTTCTTTCCATAAATGTGTGGAGTAACTCCGTCAATTTGTAATATTTCTTCAATGTTTTCATAATGAACATCACCAGTGAAACCTTCTTCGCCTACCAAATTTACCATAATTCCACCAACTTTACTATCGGTATTTCCTAAAGGAAGGTTTAAAATAGTTCTTAAATGTTGTTCAAACTGATTGGTGTAGCTAGCCTCAATAGAATAATGCCCAGAATTATGGGTTCTAGGCGCCACTTCATTTACCAAAATTTCATCGTTTTCTGTTTGAAACATTTCTACTGCTAGTAAGCCAACAAAATCGAGTTTATCTACAATGGTTAAAGCTACTTCTCGTGCTTTTTTTGCAACACTGTCATCAATTCTAGCAGGACAAATAACATATTCTACTTGATTCGCTTCTGGATGAAACTCCATTTCAACCACAGGATAAGTGGTAGTTGCTCCATCGGCATTTCTAGCAACAATAACGGCCAATTCATTTTTAAACGGAATCAGTTTTTCGGTAATGCACTCAACATTTGGCAGTGATTCTAAATCTTGGTAGTTCCTAACAATTTTTACTCCGTTGCCATCGTAACCAAAACGGGCTGCTTTCCAAACAAACGGAAAATCTATGATGTTGTTTTGGTAAGAATGTTTCAACTCTTCCACATAGGCATAATGAGAAAAAGGAGCAGTAGGAATGTTATGGTCTGTGTAAAATAATTTTTGCCTAGCTTTACTTTGTATAATGCGTAAATCTTTTGGTCTTGGATAAATAGGTAAGCCTTCTGCTTCTAACTTTTCTAAAGCATCAATATTGACATTTTCTATCTCTATGGTAAGCAAGTTTACTTTTTTACCAAAATTATATACATCGTTAAAATCTAAGAGATTTCCTACGTGAAATTCATTGCAGATTTGTGCACAAGGAGCCTCAAGAGAGCTGTCTAAAATGGCTGTGTAAATATCAAATTTTTGAGTTTCAGCAAGGAGCATTCTTCCTAATTGACCACCGCCTAAAACGCCTAATTTAAAATGAGATGAAAAGTAATTTTTCACGATATAAATAAAGTATAGATTTGTGTTGTTATTGCAAAAATAACAATCTATTTTGGTTTAGTGCTACTAAAAGTTTGTGATTTGAATTGTTCTTCCAATTTTAGTTGCTTTGTATTCAATTGCAGGGCATTCAAAACCTTTAGTTTGTGGCGAGCCACCTAAATCAACACTATACTCACTCCTATCGCATTTGCATTTTAGTATTAATCCTAAAGTTGTTTCTATTGACATTTGAGAATCACAATCGTTATTTGGGCAAATTCTGTCAAAAGCAACAAACTTATCTAGTCCTTTGTTAAGTATTAGTATGCCTTTAAATCCGCCGTTAATAGTTGTATAGCCTCTGTCTGTTAAAACATTATTCATGTCGGGATTGTCTAAGGATTTATTTATTACTATAGAAAATGGCCTAATACAATTAGAAGCAGCATTTTTATTTGTACAACCAAATAAAAATAAGAGAAAACTAAAAAAAAGAAGATATTTTTTCATCAATAAAAACGTCTATAATTTTCAGAACGATGCCAAGTTACAAATATTTTGTACATTTGTAATCAAATCTCATGCTAATAACTAGTGATGGGATTTTGTGTTTTATAAATAACGAGTTAGGATTATGAGCGAAGTATCTTATTATACACCAGAAGGATTAAAGAAATTAAAAGACGAATTGCATCATTTAGAGCAAGTAGAGCGACCTAGAGTTACGCAAGAAATTGCCGATGCACGCGATAAAGGAGATTTAAGTGAAAATGCAGAGTATCATGCTGCAAAAGAAGAACAGTCTCACTTAGAAACTAAGATTGCAAAACTTAAAAATGTGATTGCTAATGCACGTATTTTAGATGAAAGTCAGTTAGATATGTCTAAGATTTTAATTCACTCTGTTGTGAAATTAAAAAACACGGCAAACGGAATGGAATTTACATATACCTTGGTTGCTGATTCTGAATCTGATGTTAGAAACGGAAAACTATCTGTAAATTCGCCAATTGGTAAAGGATTATTAGGAAAGCAAGTTGGAGAAATAGCAGAAATTCAGGTGCCAAGCGGATTGATGAAGTTTGAAATTTTAGAGATTTCTAGATAAGTTCTCATGAGGAAGTGTAATGAAATAATCTCTTAGTTTTATAAGAAGAATAGTGTATTTTATCAGCAATGATAAAATTATAAATTGTAT
>JABXHX010000082.1 GCA_013373385.1 Flavobacteriaceae bacterium | reverse complement strand
TGCTGCTGACCACCAGATAATTGCAGCGGGAAATGTTTTGCTCTATGCGCAATACCTATACGTTCTAAGATTTCATTTACACGTTGCTTTCTTTCTGATGATTTTACATTGTTATAAATTAATGGCAACTCAACATTTTCAAATACGGTTAATTCATCAATCAAATTAAAATTTTGAAAAATAAAGCCAATGTTTGCTTTTCTTATTCCTGCACGTTGCTTTTCGTTGAATCCAGCTACTTCAATTTCGTCAAACAAGTAGCTCCCACTATTTGGAGCATCTAACAAACCAATAATATTTAATAGAGTTGATTTTCCACAACCAGATGCACCCATTATAGAGACAAACTCTCCTTTAGTTACTTCTAAACTTAATTTGTTTAATGCCGTTGTTTCTACTTCTTCTGTTCTGTAAACTTTTTCTAAATCTGTTATTTTTATCATCTTATTTTATTTTTTGATATATCTAATCTTTTATGAATTTGTAATTATTTATCTATTGTTTATTTTGATGAAACGCTGTCAATTCTCGGTACAATTTTTCGTATCTCAAAATCACTCAAACTGACATTTATTTATTCTTTGCCTCAAAATACACCATAGATTATTGTATGTTTATTTCTTGTACTTCTTTAAAATCATCGTAATTAGAAATGATAACTTTATCACCTTCTTGTAATCCTTCTAAAACTTCGTAATAAAAAGGATTTTCTCTACCTATTTTAATCGTCCTTTTTACTGCCTTGTTATCAGAAGTAAGCACAAAAACCCATCTACCGTTGGTACTTTGGTAAAACATCCCCTTCGGAATTAATAAAGCTTCTGTTTTTCCTGATAAAAAGACCTTACTCTTTAGAGACATTCCTCTTTTAATATCACTTGGCAATGTATCCTTTTTAAACTGCAATTCTATTTTGAACTGTCCGTTTACAATTTCAGGATAAATTTTTGACAAATTGATTGTATAATTTTGAGCATTCATAGCAATACTTCCCGCAATATTTTCTCTTATTTTAGAAATATAGTACTCGTCTATATTTGCTACTAATTTATAACCGTCTAAGACATCAATCTTACCAATTGGCTGACCTTGACTATAATTTTCTCCTAAAATTGGATTAAAAGATGATAGCAAGCCATCAACTGGAGCCTTGACTGTAAAATTTTCTTTATTTTTTCTAAGCAATTCTAAACTTTTCTCCATGTTTGTAATAGAAACGTCAATTCTATCTAACTGAACTTCTCTACTTCTTTTTTCTTCTGATACGCGCTTTTTAATTACACCAATTCTTTCTTTTTGGAAATCATACTCTTGTTTTGTCTTTAAAAAATTGTTTTTAGCAATAACCCTTTTATCAAATAATGTTGAATCTATTTTAAACTGACGTTCGGCATTTCTAAAATCATTATCTATACTTAACAGCTGTTGATCTAAAGTCAATTGTTGATTTTTAATGTTCACTCTAATATTTCTCAAATTATTTATTTGTTCAATGATAGCAGTTTCTTGTGTTAAATAATTTAGCTCGGCATTGGGATTGTATACTTTTAATAAAGGCTGACCCTTTTTAACTTTCTCTCCACTCTCAACAAAAATTTCAGAAACTGAGCCACCCTGTATCACATTTACCAAAACAGAAGTTTTGGGTTCTACTCTACTGTTAAATAGAATAACATCTTCAAAATCGCCCTTCTTAACTTCCTTAATACTTATTGATTCTCTTTTTAGATTAATCTGTTTTTTACGTGTTATGTTCATTAAAATAACACTACATAAAATTACTATTGGCAAGCCCCATAATAGCATCTTTTTAGCCTTTTTGTTTTTAGGTTGAATCTGTTTATCCATATGTGTTTTCGTTCGTTTGGCATAACTATTACGATAAATATGCCAGCTAAAAACTAGATCGTAAATATTTAACAATCAAACATTAACATAAAACCCATCATTTACAACTGTTCAAAAACGAACATTTTTTTGTTCATATTCATACAAATGTCTAATTATGTAGTATGAGAAAAAAAGAAGCCAGCATTTTATTAGTAGATGATGATGATGATATTTTATTTTCGGCAAGAATTAGTCTAAAAAAATATTTTTCTGAAATTATTACAGAAAACAATCCAAAAAAAATAAGCAATCATCTCACCAAAAAAAATATTGATGTAGCCTTATTAGATATGAATTACCGTATTGGTTTTGAAGATGGTAAAGAAGGGTTGTATTGGTTAAAACATATCAAAGAGATTAGTTCAGAAACAACTGTAATTTTAATGACTGCTTTTGGCAGTGTCAATTTAGCTGTAGAAGCTATAAAGCAGGGGGCTACAGATTTTATTTTAAAACCATGGAATTCAGAAAAGCTTTACGGAGTGGTAAATGCTGGTGTTGAATTGGCAAGGTCTAAAAGAAAAAACAAACAGCTAGAAACAGTTCAAAAGCAACAGGATAAAGATTTTCATCAAAAAACTGAACATATTATTGGAAATTCTGTTGCCATGCAATCTGCAATTGATTTAGTTAAAAAAGTAGCACCAACAGATGCCAATGTGTTAATTTTAGGAGAGAATGGTACTGGCAAATATGTTTTTGCAAAAGAAATTCATTTACAATCAGAAAGAAAAAACCAACCATTTATTCATGTAGATTTAGGTTCATTAAACGAAAATCTATTTGAAAGTGAGCTTTTTGGCTATGTAAAAGGAGCATTTACAGATGCTCATAAAGATAATGTTGGTCGGTTTGAATTGGCTAAAGGCGGTACTATTTTTTTAGATGAGATTGGTAATTTACCGTTGCATTTACAGTCTAAGCTTTTAACAGTAATTCAGAATAGAAAAATTACACGCTTAGGAGAAGGGAAAGAAAAAAACATTGACGCCAGAATTATTTGTGCCACCAATGCTCCTATCCATCAAATGGTAGAAGAACAAACCTTTAGACAAGATTTATTATTTAGAATTAACACCATAGAATTAAACTTACCTCCATTAAGAGAACGTAAAGAAGATATTCTTTTGCTAGCCAATCACTTTTTACAGAAGCTTGCACAGAAATACAGAAAAAAAGTTACAACTTTTACTGATAACGCTGTAAAAGCAATGCAAAATTACCATTGGCCTGGTAATATTAGAGAGATAGAACATATTATAGAAAGGGCTGTAATTATTACAGACAATAGAGAAATTAGACCAGAAGATTTACATTTTTCTTCACAAAAAATAGATGTAACTTTAACAGATAATTTAAATCTTGAAGCAACTGAAAAAATATTAATTCAACAAGCAATAAAAAAACATCAAGGTAATATTTCTAGAGCAGCTAAAGATTTAGGTTTAACAAGAGCAGCCTTGTACAGAAGATTAGAAAAGCATCAACTATAAATGGGAAAGTCGCAATACTTGCAGTTTACTGTTAGAGTACTTTTAAGCACAGCTAATGGTATTATCATTTTTTACAGTTTTGATAAAGGCTATATAATGAATGCTATTGTTTTTACACTACTACTAATTTTTCAAATCTTTCTTTTTGTTGATTATATAAAGAAACTTCTTGCTGATATAGAAAAATCTATTGATTGTTTATTGTATGATGATTATTCGAATACCATGTCATCAGAAAAAAGAAAAAATCCTTTACACAACAAAACTGCTTTATTGCTAGAAAAGCACAGAAAACAAAATCTACAAAAAACCTCTGAGCAGCTTATTTTTACTAATATCATTGAAAGCTTAAGTATTGGTGTTTTAATTTTAAGGAAAGACACTCAGGGTATGATAGATGTTTTTCAAATCAACAATTCATTTGCAAATTTTCTTAAAATACCGAAGTTCTATAACTGGAAATTACTGAAAGCTAAGATTGGAAACTTAAACACATTTATTGATGATTGGAAAGAAATCAAACACACAATCTCACTAAGCACTAATAACCAAAAAGAAACTTTCTTTTTTAAATCATCAGTTACACAAACAAATGAATTTGAGTATTTGGTAATATCATTAGAAACCATACAGCAGCTTATCGATAAAAAAGAAAAAGAAGCTTGGTATAAGTTAATGAATGTGATGTCTCATGAAATTATCAACACCATTACTCCTATTAGCAGTTTAGCAGAAAATCTAGACTCTCTTTTACAAGAAGAAAATACAGATGAAAATACGATTGATGAATTGTCTGAAGGGTTAAAGATTATTAAAAAAAGATCATATCATCTTACATCATTTGTAGACACCTACAGAAAATTGGCAGAATTACCCTTACCTAACAAAACAGAAATTAATCTAACCCAAATTATTAAAAGTACAATACGTCTATTTAAGCAAGAGTTTAAAACTAAAGAAATTCAGTTAATTTTTGACACAACCAAACCATTCATTATCAATGCAGATAAGCAGCAAATAGAACAAATATTGATTAATTTAATTTCGAATTGCCTCTATGCTTTAGAAAAGACCAGCAATCCACAAATAAGTATAGAACTGTCTAAGGAAAACAACAGAACTATTGTAAAAGTTAGTGACAACGGAATTGGAATTTCTGAAGAGATTAAAGACAATATTTTTGTGCCTTATTTTACTACTCGTAAAAATGGCTCAGGAATTGGATTAACACTAACCAAAAGCATTATTGAAGCACATAAAGGAAACATTTATTTCAAATCAAAAAAAGGAAATACAACCTTTACCGTTACATTTATTTCATAAAACTGTAACACACACGAAAAAATAGGGTCTTTATAGTGAATTTATAATTACTTTACTTATGAAAAATCTCCAAACTATCAAATTAGCTACCACTGCTCTAGTATTTTTTATATCTCTTTCTATAACTGCACAACAAAAAGTTAATGCTAGTAAAATTATAAAAGATATTAAAAACGGAAAAAACATTACTTATAAAAATGCAACAATCGTTGGAATTTTAGATTTTACATTTATGAATGATAAAGTTGATAAACTACCCAAAAGAAGAAAAAGATGGTGGAATAACAACAACAGTTCTAATTTAATAAAAGAGCTAATCGAAAATAAAATTTCTTTTGTAAACTGTACTTTCGAGGATAACGTCCTTGCTTACTTCCACGATGAAGATAGTGGCTATACTTTTATAGCAAATTTTGATGACGACGTAGTTTTTAAGAATTGTAATTTTAAAGAACATGCTATGTTTAAATATTCACATTTTAAAGAAGATGCCATTTTTTCTGACAGCAAGTTTAATGAAGACAGCACCTTTAAATATGCTAAATTTAAAAGCAATTCAGATTTTTCAAACACACATTTTAAAGACTCTTCTACTTTTAAATACAGTGAGTTTTCTAAAAAAGTAAGCTTTGCTTCGTCTATCTTTAACGAGTCTGCTACCTTTAAATATGCAAAATTTAAAAACGGTGTTTCGTTCAATAAAACTAGATTCGATGAAAATTTAGATATCAAATACACAAAGGTTCAGGGCGACTTTGATATTACTCAAATGCATGTAGAATTTCATATCGATTCTAAGTACACAAAAATAAATGGTAAAAAATTCCGTTATAATTAAAAATTAGGTAAAAATACCTATTGTTCAATATTTACATCCATAGTAACTTGCGCTGAGTTACAGTTCATATAATTGAAAAGGAAAGTAAATCTTGAACTAGTATGATTAGGGACATACTTTTTCTATTAGAAGCAGGCTTTTAAAGTTTTAAAAGCCTGTTATTTTTTTACAGCACAAATTAACATTATCATTTTTTAGCATTGACTCTTTGTCAATGCTTTTTAGTATCTTGTCAACTCGTAACCAAACCTATATGACCAGTCAACCATCACGTCTTTTTGATTTTGTTTCCTATCAAGAAGAAAGACATCCACAAGAGAATTGTTTTGTATATAAAAGTAAAAACACTTGGAAATCAATTTCTACAGAACAATACATTGCACAATCTAATAGAGTTAGTAGGGCATTGCTAACACTAGGAGTACAACCCAATGATAAAATTGCTGTAATTGTTCCTGTAAACAATCCTAAATGGCATATTTTAGATATAGGTATTCTTCAATTAGGCGCACAAAATGTTCCATTATATGCAACTTTATCAGAAAAAGACTATCAATATATATTAAACCATTCTGATGCTACGTATTGTTTTGTTGCGAGTGATGACATTTATCAAAAAGTAAAAAACGTACAAGAAAAAACACAGTTAAAACAGGTATACAGATTTGATACTAATTGTGAAGTTGGTTGGAATAATTTTTTAGAATTAGGAGATGATGTTTCTCTACAACCTACTGTTGAAGAATATAAAAAGAGTGTTAAAGCAACAGATTTAGCAACCATAATTTATACCTCAGGCACAACTGGTACACCTAAAGGTGTTATGCTTACACACAACAATATTGTTCAGAACGTAATTTCTACAGGTAAAAAATTAACTATCACAGGTCATGGCAAAAAATTGGTTAGTTATTTGCCAATAAGTCATGTTTTTGAAAGAGCTGCATCTTATTATGCACAAATGATGGGGTTTCAAATTTATTTTGCAGAAAATATAGAACAACTTGGTGATACTATAAGAGAAGTAAAACCACATTTTATAGCAGTTGTACCCAGACTACTAGAAAAAATTTATGATAAAATAGTAGCTAAAGGAAGTCAGCTTAGTGGTATAAAAAGGAACTTGTTTTTTTGGGCATTACAACTGGGTGAAAACTACAAACCTTACAAGCAAAACGGAATTTGGTATCATTTAAAACTCAGTATAGCCAATAAACTTATTTTCTCTAAATGGAGAGAATCTTTAGGCAGCAACCTTGAATTTATGCTTTCTGGAAGTGCACCTTTACAACCTAGATTGATTAGAATATTTACCGCTGCAAAAATTCCAGTTTTTGAAGGATACGGTATGACAGAGTCATCACCAGCTGTAACATTAAATGAACTAAAAGACAATGGATTAAAAATTGGAACAGTTGGAAAAACCATTGAAGGTGTTGAAGTAAAAATTGCTGACGATGATGAAATTTTAATCAAAGGGCATTGTGTAATGCAAGGCTATTACAAACAAGAAGAACTTACCAATAAAACAATTGTTAATGGTTACTTACATTCTGGTGATATTGGCGAAATTGATGCCGATGGATTTTTAAAAATAACAGACCGTAAAAAAGAAATATTTAAAACCTCTGGTGGCAAATACATTGCGCCTGCTGTACTAGAAAGCGAACTAAAAAAATCTAGGTTTATTGAGCAGGTTATGGTTATTGGCGAAAGTCAAAAAATGCCCGCTGCATTGATTCAAGTTAACTTTGAGTTTGTTCATGAATGGGCAAAAAGGCATAAACACACTATCAATGATGTAGCAACTGACCTTAAATTAGTTTTTAGAATTCAAAAAGAAATTGATTTTCACAACCGTGAGTTTGGAAATTGGGAGCAAATTAAGAAATTTGAAATTACACCAGATGTCTGGTCTATAGAAGAAGGACACCTTACTCCGACTATGAAAATGAAACGAAAAGTAATCAGTCAGAAATACAAACATCTCATAGACAAAATATATACTTCTTAATTTATCAATCATCTAAATATCCCTTGCAAAATCAAGGGATTTTTTATACTTTGCAAGGCTGCAAATACAATAATTTATGTCTACAAATATTACACGCTTATTTGATTTTCCATATCATCAGTTAAAAAAATATAACTTAGAAAAATCATTGACAACCAAATACAATGGTCTATGGAAATCAATTTCATCCCAAGAATATGTTGATAAAGCCAATCAAATTAGTAGAGGATTGTTACGATTAGGAGTAAAACCAAATGATAAAATCGCTATCATATCAACAAATAACAGAACCGAGTGGAATATTTGTGATATTGGTATTTTACAAACAGGGGCACAAAATGTACCTATTTATCCAACAATATCTAAAGAAGATTATGAATATGTTTTGAACCATTCTGAGTCTATTTATTGTTTTATTTCTGATGTAGAAGTGTTAAAAAAAATAAATCAAATTAAAGGTAATACAAAACTTAAAGAAGTATTTACTTTTGATGCTATTGCCAACGAAAAAAACTGGGAAGAAGTTTTAGACTTAGGAAAAGATGATGGCAACCAAGCAGATGTAGAAACCAGAAAAAATGCTGTAAAATCAGAAGATTTAGCTACATTAATTTACACTTCTGGTACAACTGGAAAACCTAAAGGTGTAATGCTTACTCACAAAAATATTGTGAGCAATGTTTTAAGTAGTGGTAAAAGAGTTCCTCTAACCTATGGACAAGAAAAAGGATTAAGCTTTTTACCTGTTTGCCACATTTTTGAACGTATGATCTTATACCTATATCAATATTGTGGTGTATCTATTTATTTTGCAGAATCTATTGAAAAGCTTAGCGTAAATGCGCAAGAAATACAACCACACGTAATGACCGCTGTACCGAGATTGTATGAAAAAATTTATGACAAAATTTATACAAAAGGTACAGAATTAACTGGCATTAAAAAGAAGCTATTCTTTTGGGCGATAGAATTAGGTTTAAAATACAAGCCCTATAAAGAAAACGGATGGTGGTACGAGAAACAGCTTAGCATTGCGAGAAAATTAATTTTTTCTAAATGGCAAGCAGCCTTAGGTGGCGAGTTAAAGTTAATGGTTTCTGGTGGAGCAAAATTACAACCAAGATTAACAGGTATGTTTGCAGCAGCTAACATCCCAGTAATGGAAGGATATGGATTAACAGAAACATCGCCAGTAATTGCCGTAAACGACCAACGAAACAACGGATTTAGAATTGGTACAGTTGGTAAAGTAATTGAAGATGTAGAAGTAAAAATTTCTGATAACGGAGAAATACTTGTTAAAGGTCCAAATGTAATGCAAGGCTACTATAAAGATCCAGAAAAGACAGCAGAAGTATTAAAAGATGGTTATTTTCATACAGGTGATAAAGGAGAAATTGATGCTGATGGATTTTTAAAAATTACAGGTAGAACCAAAGAAATGTTTAAAACCTCTGGTGGTAAATATGTTGTACCTCCTTTATTAGAAGACGAACTAAAGCAATCTCGCTTTATAGAACAAGTCATGGTAATTGGCGAAGGAGAAAAAATGCCAGCTGCTTTTATACAACCAAATTTTGAATTTATTAAAGAATGGGGGAAAAGACATCAACTACAATTAAGCACAAACAAAGAAATAGTAACAAACAGTAAAGTTCTTAAACGTATCCAAGAAGAAGTTGATACTTGTAATAATAAATTTGGTAAGTGGGAACAGATAAAGAAATTTGAACTCACTGCCGAAGAATGGAGTGTTGATGGCGGACAGCTAACTCCAAAGTTATCTATGAAACGAAAAGTTATTAGGGAAATGTATCAAGATTTGTATGATAAAATTTACAATGAATAGTTTATAACTTTACTGAAATAAACTTTTTCTGTAAATCTTAATCTTAGCTATTAAGCTATTATTAAGTATTCCGTTTGCGAACATTGTTAAAAGCCGTAATTAAAATTGTTTCAATAACTATTGCTAATTATTCTTTAGTAATTTTGGAAACTTTTTTTTAAAACGATTTAATCTAGGAATAGAAACACTTTTTACATAAGGATGATTAGGGTGTAATCGCTCAAAATTTTGATGGTATGCCTCTGCCTCATAGAATTGAACCATTTTTGTAACTTCGGTAACAATAGCTCCCTTGTATTTTGTTTGATTTAACGCTTTAATTCTTTTTTCAATAATTTGTTTCTCTTTTGTATTACTATAAAAAGCAATTGACCTGTATTGAGAACCATAATCTGGATGCTGGCCATTTTTAGTGGTTGGATTGTGAGAACCAAAAAACACCTCTACCAGCGTTTTAAAACTAACTTTAGTTGGATTGTAGTACACAGCAACCGTTTCTGCATGCCCTGTTTTTCCCGTCCCAATAGATGAATATGTCGGATTTTTAGTAAACCCACCAGCGTACCCAGAAATAGCCTCCTCTACGCCATTAACACTTTCAAAAATAGCTTCAACACACCAAAAGCAACCACTTGCAAAATAAGTAACTTTCAATTCTTGAGGATTCTTTTTAGTTAAATTCCTTGTGGCATTCTTTTTAGAAAAACCGAAAAGTAACAAGATACCAATAATCAATAAAGTGTATGTGTATTTCATTATCTACGCATTAAATATATTTCTTGGTCGAAAGTAAAAAAGAAATCATACAATTGTTTACAACTTTAGTATATTGTTAAGAAACCATCTTGTGAAATTTTAAGCAGATACTTATTTTTGTCATACCAAGTAATCTTTAAGAAAGAAAAAAGAATAGAAAAGTTTTCGATAAAGATGTATGTATTCTTTACAAATTTACTTGAACAGACAAATTTTAAAAAATGGAACAATTTATAGTATCTGCGCGTAAATACAGACCACAAGTTTTTGCTGATGTTGTTGGACAACAAGCAATAACAAATACGTTAGAGAATGCTATAAAAAACAATCATTTAGCGCAAGCATTACTATTTACAGGACCACGTGGTGTAGGGAAAACGTCTTGTGCTAGAATTCTTGCTAAGAGAATAAATCAGAACGAGAACTATTCAGACGACGAAGATTTTGCATTTAATATATTTGAATTAGATGCTGCTTCTAATAACTCTGTAGACGATATTAGAAGTTTAACAGATCAAGTGCGTATTCCGCCACAAACAGGTAGCTTTAAAGTCTATATTATAGATGAGGTACACATGTTATCGCAAGCTGCTTTTAATGCTTTTCTAAAAACACTAGAAGAGCCACCAGCACATGCTATTTTTATCTTAGCAACAACAGAGAAACACAAAATTATTCCGACCATTCTATCCCGTTGTCAGATTTTTGATTTTAAGCGTATTGGAGTATTAGATGCTAAAAATTATCTAAAAGTCATCGCAGCAAAAGAAGGCATCACTGCAGACGATGACGCACTGCATATCATTGCTCAAAAAGCAGACGGAGCTATGCGAGATGCATTGTCTATTTTTGACAGAGTGGTTAGTTTTTCGGGAACTAATTTAACCAGAGAAGCAGTAACACAAAATTTAAATGTCTTAGATTACGACATCTATTTTAACATTACAACTTTACTGCTAGAAAACAAGATTCCGGAAGTGCTACTTGCCTTTAACGAAGTCTTAGCAAAAGGTTTTGAAGGACACCATTTTATCAACGGATTGGCGAGTCATTTTAGAGATGTATTGGTTGCAAAAGATAAGCAAACTATTGCATTACTTGAAGTTGGCGATACTGCTAAAAAGAAGTATTTAGAACAAGCAAGCAAAGCCAGTGTGCAGTTTTTATTAACTGCAATTGACAAAGCAAATGAGTGCGATTTAAACTACAGGGCAAGTAAAAATCAACGGTTGTTGGTTGAATTAGCTTTAATGCAGATTGCCTCTATCACTTTTGATGGAGAAAAAAAAAAGTCAGCTAACTACATAATTCCTGCAACTTTTTTCACATCCCTATCTCCTGCTAAACCAAAAAAACAAGTTGTAAGCCCTACAAATACTACAATTAAAAAACCTTTGGTTGCCGATATTTTACAAAAAGAAAAACCTGTACTTAAAAATGTTACTAGAAGAACCTCTAAACTCACATTAAAAAGTGTGTATGAGAAAAAAGAAATTGTAAAAGACAACAACTTAGAAGAAAACTACGAGAATCACCCTAAAAATATTTTTACGCAACATGAGCTAGAACTTACATGGAAAGCGTATCATCAAAAGTTATTAGCTAAAGGAAAAAAAAGTATTGCAGCAAGTTTGATTGCTGATACACCAAAGCTGAAAGAAAATTTTGAAATACAACTAACCATGCCTAACTCTTTAATGGCTGAGCAACTAGAGAGGGAAAAACCAAAATTAATAAAGCATTTAAGAACTTCTTTAGACAACTATGGCCTTTCTTTAGAAATATTGGTAAGTGAAGCTGTTACCAAAAAATTTGCGTACACACCACAAGAAAAATATGCAAAGTTGATAGAAAAAAATCCTGTATTAGCCAAACTTAAAGAGGCGTTTAAACTAGATGTGTAGTTATAAAACTATAAGAGTAATTTGGTTAGTTATAGCTAATACCCAATCATATAATTACTGAACCAAAGTTCTGTGTAAACAAAATTAAATCGATGAAAAAAAGTATCCTTTTATTTGTAATTATTTGCAGTCAGCTTATTTTTTCTCAACAAAAGAATCCTCAAAAATACAAGTTGCGTAAATACAATCATGTAAAACTTTTTTACAAAAGCATTTCTAAAAAAGCTACTGAACTGTGTCTAAAAAATAACATTCCGCCAGCTGCACTATTAGCTATCACAGGATTAGAATCTGGTTGGGATAGTGGTTATATTGGTCAGATTACTGGTAATATTCTTAGCCTAGGATTACGTAAAGGAGATATTGAGTTACCTGCGCTACGCTTACCTAGATTACTTAAAACCAATAGAATACTTTTTGATTCTTTAGAGATTCTAAAGTATACAGCTAAAGAATTGAAATGGGAAAATCGTCCTGAAAGTTTAAAAAAGGATTATCGACCAAAATCTATTGCTGGGACAAAATATCAGCTCGCATATTTTAAATATCATCCTACAGAAAAAGCGAAAGCACAGTTGGCAAACATCAACGATTTTGTTACTGTTTTTATCGGTAGAAAAAGCAGATTAAAAGCCTACAGAGAAACGCGAAAAAGAATGGATTCTTTGGTTGCAAAGTTCGGGAAAGATATCTTACTTAAAGAACAGATAGCAATTGATTTTATTTACGGAATTGGAGGTAAAAAGAACTCGTTTAATTACAGAAAAACATGGCCAAAAAAAGTGCAGTACATTATTATAAATGCTGGATTAGCTGAACTTACAAAAAAACTGCACGAAGGAGTATCTTTTGAAAAAAGTTGGAAAAATTAAAAGTATACTTTTTTACCTAAATACATTAACTGACTTCCTTCCTCTATTTTTAACTGATCTGCTTCTGTAGATATTATATGAATAATACCATCATTGCATTTTAAAAAAACAGGAATTGAAGTAATTTCTGCATTTAATTTTTCTAACTTATCCATAAAATCTTCTTTAGATTTGATAGCAACCTCATTTATTGTTGGATAATCTCTTACTACTTCACTTAAATTAATATAATCGTCTGTTAAAGAAAACAACCGTTGATCTGTTGCTGTTTCTGGGTGTTTCATTTCATCAGAAGAAATTAAACGAAATGCTCCTTGTTCTCCAAAATGATCAGAAAATTTATGCAACACAAACTCATTAACAACAGAACTACCCGTTAAAGACATTAAGTACCCGACATCATTTAATTCAATATTTTCAGACAAATCATCATCATACACACTTGCTTCTATCGCCTCTAAGCCCATATCTTGTGCTCTTTTGATATGATTTGAGTTGCTATCTATCAACACAACTCTTCTACCATTTTTATTCAAATAAGAAGCAATGAGCCTTGATGCAGATGATGCACCGACAATTAGGATTCCCTCAGAAGATTTTAAAAATACACCCACTACTTTTGCAAATATTCTTGCAGTAGTAGCATTAAGCAATACGGTTCCTAATACAATCATAAACACCAATGGTGTGATATACTCTGCTCCTACTACCCCATTTTTTATCAACTTACTACCAAATAATGAAGCAATACCAGCTGCCACAATTCCACGTGGACCAACCCAACTAATAAATAATTTTTCGTTTACTTTTAATTTAGATTTATAGGTACTAATAAAAACTGCTAATGGTCTAATTACAAAGACAACTACTGCAAAAAGTGCTGCTGTTTTCCATGTATATAGTAACATTAAATCTTCAATATTAATGTTGGCTGCTAACAAAATAAAAAGTATTGAGATTAGCAAAACACTTAACGATTCTTTAAAATACAACAGTTCTTTTAAACTTTTTAATTTTCCGTTTCCTAATACCATTCCCATAACAACCACAGCTAAAAGACCAGATTCGTGTGCAAAAATCTCAGACTCTACAAAAACCAATAGTACAGTTGATAAAGAGACAACATTTAATAAATAATGCGGAACTAATTTTTTATTGATAATGAAAGTAAGCGCATGAGCAAATGTAAATCCGAATGATGTTCCGAAAAGTAAAATTTTACCAAATTCAATCAATGCAGTTTTAGTAAAACCACCACCACCACCAACGCTAATGAACTCAAAAACCAGTACGGCCACTAAAGCCCCTATTGGGTCTATTAAAATTCCTTCCCACTTTAAGACAGCCGAAACATCTTTTTTTAAGGGTATATTTCTTAAAATGGGTGTGATTACCGTAGGGCCAGTAACAATAATTAAACCCGAAAATAAAAAAGATAATTCCCAATTTAAGTTAAAAAAATAATGAGCTACAATACCAGCACCTAAAAATGTTATCGCAGAACCTATTGTTATTAGCTTTGTAATAACTGGACCTACATTTTTTATTTCGTCACGTTTTAAAGTTAGCCCTCCTTCAAAAAGAATGATACTAATTGCCAAAGAGACAAAATAATACAAACCCTCTCCTGGAAAAAGTCCTTTTTTTCCATTCCAAACAGGTTCTATCCATTTAGAGCCATCATCAGACAAAAACTCAGCCGCAATTGGCCCAACCAAAAGACCAATTAAAATTAATGGTAAAATAGCAGGGATCTTAAATTTCCACGCAAACCATTGTGCTAATATTCCTAAAATAATAATCCCGGCTAGTTCTAACATAATTCAAAAAATTGAATGCGTAAGATAAAAAAAAATGAAGAATGGCACGAAGGCTGTCTGTGAAATTATAGTAATTTTGTAGAAATTATCTATTATGTTAGGATTACAGTTCGAAACCAGTACTTCATGGGCAGAAATTGCCAAAGACAATTTACAGCAAATATTAACAGACCATGCTTTTTTAGAGCAAAAAGCTGCATCAAATGCAGTCTCAATAATCATTAATTATTCAGAAGAAACAAAGCTTGTACAAGCCATGAGTGAAATTGCAATTGAAGAAATGGAACATTTTAAGATGGTGCATGATTTTATGATAAAAAGAGGAATGGTATTGGGTAGAGAACAAAAGAATGACTACGCAATTCAGTTACAAAAATTCTTTCCAAAAACCAAAGATAGAACCAATGCTTTGATTCAACGTTTATTAATTGCAGCTTTAATAGAAGCTAGGAGTTGTGAACGATTCAAGGTATTTTCTGAAAATATGGAAGATAAAGAACTCTCTAAGTTCTACAAAGATTTAATGATTTCTGAAGCCAATCATTACACAACTTTTTTAGGCTTTGCGAGGGCTTATCAAGATAGAGAAATTGTAGATAAAAAATGGAAAGATTTACTTGCTTTTGAAGCCGAAATGATGCGTAACCGAGGTACAAAAGCTAAAGTACACGGGTAGTATAGTGATTAGTGAAATTAAACTATTGTTCATTGATAATTGTTAACTGATAATTGATAATTGATAATTGATAATTAAAACCAAATGTTTAGTAAAGAGGAAGCTGCACAATTAAGAAAAGAATTTTGGACAAGTTTTGGAAAATCTTTTCCAAGAAAGTGGTTATTATACAATACCAAGATAAAAGGCTTTGCTTTTAAATTTCAAGCTGACAGAAAAAACGCTGCTGTATGTTTAGATATAGATCATATAGATGCTGTTGCTAACGAATTATTATACGATCAAATGCTTTCATTAAAAGCTTTATTAGAAGCAGAATTAACCGAAGTAATTTTTGATGAGAGTTTTGAACTAGAAAACGGCAAAGTAATCAGAAGAATTTATGTGCCCTTTCATAAAAAATTTAGCATTTATAATAAAAATACTTGGAAAGATTGCTATGCCTTTTTTGTAGATAAAATGTCGAAATTTGAAAGCTTTTTTAGTGATTATGAATCAATAATTAATGTTATTTAACATTTACTTCTACACCTAAAAAAATACTTTTTTTGTTTGTTTTTTGCTTAAAAACACCTTTTTTTAAGCAAAAAAATGTTAAAATCGTTAAAAAAATTGACTTTTCAGAATAAAAGCATATATTAAGTAGTGTTCAAATGGTAGTCAAAATAGCCTGTACTTATTTTTGAGAATTCGGAAGTTTCTATTCCTCTCTACTGTTATTTTTTGCTATCGAAATTTATTAACCTTTTAAATCATCATAAAATGAATTATTTAAATATGAATAATGAAAAAGTATTGCCTGTTGTTACTGAACTTAATGTTTTATTAGCAGATTATCATGTATACTATCAAAAACTACGAAACTTTCATTGGAATATACTTGGAAAAAATTTCTTTGAATTACATCATAAATTTGAAGAAATGTACAATGATACTAAGATTAAAATTGATGAAATTGCTGAAAGGATTGTTACTTTAAATTATCATCCAATAAGCAAACTATCAGATTATATAGAAATTTCAAGAATCAAAGAATCTAGCCCTTTGCTATCTGATAAAGAAATGGTTACCGAATTACTTAACGATCATAAAATACTACTCAAGCAATTATATAAAGTAATTGATAGAGCCAACAAAGCAAGCGATGAAGGAACCATTGACTTAATTGGTGCTTATATCAGAGAGTTAGAAAAATCTACTTGGATGTTAAGTGCTTGGCAAAAAGACACAAATGAAATACTCAACAGTAATTTTATAGAAGCTAAAGAGACAGTAACATCCTAGAGCTTAAACTATAAATACATAATTATATTAATTTAAACTTTAATAAATGAATAAAATATTAGAAAAATTAAATTCCTGGAAAGATTCCTTTATAGAAAATATACCCAATATAATCATTGCTCTTGTAGTATTAGTTGCCTCTTATTTTGCTTCTAGAATTATTAATTCTTTAATTTCTAAAGCAATTGGTAATAAAATTAAACAAGAGTCGGTTAAAAACTTAGTATCAAGAATTACTTCTGCTTGTATCTTTTTATTTGGACTCTATATAGCAATGACAGTACTACATTTTAATGATACCTTAAAAGCAATTGTCTCTGCTGCAGGGGTATCTGGTATTGTGGTAGGTTTAGCACTACAAGGTACTCTATCTAACACTGTTTCTGGTGTGGTTTTATCTTTCAGGAAAAACTTAAATATTGGTAACTGGGTAGAAACAAATGGGTTTGCAGGTGAAGTAATTGATATTAATCTAAACTATTTTGTAATTAAAGAAGCAGATAATAACATTGTTGTTATTCCTAATAAAACTATTTTAGAAAGTCCATTTAAAAATTATTCACTTACAACAAAAATGAGAATTTCTTTAGAGTGTGGAGTCGAATATGGTGCTGATTTAGAAAAAGTTGAAAAGCTAACTAGCAATACCATACAAAAGCATTTTGATCAAGAAAAAATCGGGAAATATGTAGAATTTTACTACACAGAGTTTGCAGATAGCTCTATCAATTTTTTATGTAGGTTTTGGATTGATTCTGAGAATGCTTTAGAAAAACTAAAAGCAAAAAGTAAAGCTATTATTGAGCTTAAAAAAGCTTTTGATAAAGAGAGTATTAATATTCCATTCCCAATAAGAACTTTAGAATTTGCAGACAATCATAAATTACATATAAAAGAAATAAACAATCAATATGTTTCTTCAAATTAAGAACGATTGCTTTCTAAAAAAAACTTTAAAATATATCACAACAAGTCTAGTACAAAATTGTATTAGACTTTTTTTATATCTACAATTATCTTGATTACTTTTGCTCTATGATTCAAAACGATACCATTATTGCTTTGGCAACACCTTTAGGTGTTGGTGCCATTGCTGTTATCAGACTTTCGGGAGAGAAATCAATAGAAATTGTTGATAGATTTTTTCAATCAGTTAAAAACAAGAAATCTCTTATCAATCAGCAATCGCACACCTTACATTTAGGTCATATTGTTAATAATCATGTAATTGTAGATGAAGTATTAGTGTCTGTGTTTAAAAATCCACAATCATATACTGGAGAAAATGTAGTTGAAATTTCTTGTCATGGTTCTACTTTTATTCAACAAGAAATTTTACAATTATTTCTGGCAAATGGCTGTAGAATGGCAGATAATGGCGAGTTTACCATGCGCGCTTTTTTAAATGGTAAAATGGATTTGAGTCAAGCAGAAGCAGTTGCTGATGTTATTGCATCAAACTCTGCCGCAAGTCATCAAATGGCAATTCAACAAATGCGTGGTGGAATTACAAATGAGTTAAAAGATTTAAGAGGACAGCTTTTAGATTTTGCAGCATTAATAGAATTAGAACTCGATTTTTCTGGAGAAGATGTAGAGTTTGCAGACAGAACTAAATTTAGAGAGCTGGTAGCCAAAATAACGTCAGTTTTAAAACGATTAATCGATTCTTTTGCTTTTGGTAATGCCATGAAAAATGGAATTCCTGTAGCTATTATTGGAGAACCCAATGTTGGTAAATCAACATTACTAAACACCCTTTTAAATGAAGAAAAAGCCATAGTTTCTGATATTGCGGGCACTACTAGAGATGCTATTGAAGATGAAATTTCTATAAATGGTGTGCTTTTTCGATTTATTGATACTGCCGGCATTAGAGAAACTATAGATGTGGTAGAAAGCATTGGTATAAAAAAAGCCTATGAAAAAGCAGAAAATGCGCAACTCATCATTTTTTTAATTGATGCCAGTAAGTTTATTTATTCTAAAGAGGATTTTCTTGAAGAAATTAAAATTATAAAAAACAGGTTCCCAAATAAGCGTTTGCTTGTAATTGCTAATAAAATTGATAACTTATCTTGTCATGATTCATCAATTTTACAATCAGAAATAGATAACGTTATTTTACTTTCTGCAAAAAATAAAACGGGAATTGATGATTTAAAACAAGAACTTACCTCTTTGGTAAATATTGGGGCACTTAGCAATAACGAAACCATTGTAACCAACTCTCGCCATTTCGAAGCTTTAAACAATGCGCTTTTGGCAATTAATTCTGTTCAAGAAGGCATAGATTTAGAAATATCTACCGATTTATTTGCCATAGATATTAGAGAATGTTTGCGACATTTAGGAGCCATTACTGGTGATTATGATGTTGATAAAGACATTCTAGGGCATATTTTTTCTAATTTTTGTATCGGGAAGTAGTTTTCAATTTTGTAAATAATTTAACTTTCATATAAATAAGCTAAATTGACTATTTAACTTAGAAACATTATATTTGCCTTAGTACAACTATTTTAACCTCCAATCTAATCATGAAAGAAGAGTATTTTAGTAAGAATAAGCTTAAGAAGTGCTTCACTTTTCTTGCTTCAGTAGTCACTGTATTAGTATTCTCATTCACAAGCTACGGACAAGCGACTTTTAATGATAATCGTACTACAACTCAAATAGCTACGCAGTTACAAGGTCCTGGTATAACAATTAGTAATCTTGTGCTAACAAGTGGTCTAGCTACACAGATAGGTACATTCTCTAACGGAAAAATAGGTGCTAACTTACAAATAGATTCTGGAATTATAATGACAACTGGTACAGTTGTAGAGTCTTTTTCCACCAACAGCGCAGGAGGTATTTCTTTAGGTCCAAATGTAACATATAATGACCCTGAACTAACTGCCATTAATGCTAATGCAAATAATGATGTTGTAGTCATAGAATTTGATGTAACATTAGATCCATTAGCAACTGTATTAACTATAGATTATCAGTTCATGTCTGATGAATATGATGAATACGTATGTTCTGACTTTAATGATATATTTGGGTACTTTATAACCTCAGATACTACAGCTCCGTATACAGGTTATCAAAACATTGCATTAGTACCAGGTACTGCAAATCCAGTAACCGTTAACTCCATCAACAATGGTTCTGTAGGTGCAAATGGTAACGTTGCTAATTGTATAGATTTAACACAATCTTCTCAATTTATTTCAAATAGTGGAAATACAATTACAGTTGAGTATGATGGAATGACAAAAAAAATTAGAGCAAGCGCAAAAGACCTAACACCAGGAACTACATACCATGTTAAATTAGCTATTGCAGATACCTCGGATAATGGTTGGGATTCTGCAATCCTAATTAATTTAATTAGCGGTTTTCCAGATGATGATGATGATGGTGTAGCCAATGATGCAGACAAAGATGATGACAATGATGGTATTCCAGATTCTGTAGAAGATGCAAACTCAGATGGCGATAACAACCCACTTACAAATCCTACTGATACTGATGGAGACGGTATACCTAATCACTTAGATTTAGATTCTGATGGCGATGGTATCCCAGATAATGTTGAGGCGCAAACTACTAGTGGTTATATTGCGCCAAGCGCAACCTACAATAGTGATGGTATCAACACGGCTTATGGTTCTGGACTTACCCCTGTAAATACAGACGGTACAGATAGCCCAGATTACTTAGACACAGATTCCGACAACGATGGAACCAATGACACCACAGAAGCCAATATTACACTTACGGGTAATGTTGGTACCAATGGTTTAGACAACGGTTTAGAAAGTGTAGATGATTATTTAGATGTTAATGGAAACCTGAACGACCCAACCACTTTGCCAGATGCAGATAGCGATGTTGGTTCTGGTGGAGATGTAGATTATAGAGATGCAATTACACTTGGTGATAATGACGGAGATGGTATCTTAGATGATGTAGATTTAGACGATGATAATGATGGTATTTTAGATACCACAGAAAAGGGTTGTACAGTAACTACAACTTCAGGTATAGCAAATGCTGTAACATTTGATAATGGAGTAAATCAAGAATCAAAAATTCTTACACAAAATGACGATGGTGCAGAATTTAACAATATAAATGATGTCTTAGTTGTTGCATTAGGAAATACTGTTCCTGTAGGCACAGTACTTACTATGAGAGTATGGAAAAACAACAACAATGACAAAACATTACAATTTGAACAATCAAATGCAAATGGAACAATTACATCTAATCCTGTATCTACCGGTGATTTAAATGATGATAATATATGGAGAGATTTCTCTTATACAGTTACTGGAACAGCTGCTACGCATATAAAGATAAGTATGCTAGTTGAAAACGGAAATGGTCGTGCAGAAGTAGGTTACATTGCTTATTCTTTTGATGTAGCTAGCGGATGTAATGAAACACTAGATACTGATGGAGATGGTATTTATAATCATTTAGATTTAGATTCTGATGGAGACGGCATTCCAGATAATATTGAAGCGCAACTTACCAATAGTTACACAGCGCCAGGCATATTTACAGATGCAAATGGAGATGGTGTAAACGATGTATATGCAGGAGGTTTTACTCCAGAAAACACAGACGGAACAGACAACCCAGATTATTTAGATACAGATTCTGATAATGATGGAACCAACGACACAACCGAAGCAAGTTTAACACTTAACGGAGTTATCTCAGCCAACGGGTTAGATACTGCCATTGCAACTACATCCAACTATTCAGATGTAAATGGTACCATTAATGACCCTACTGCCCTACCAGATTCTGACTCTGACAATGGTTCAGGTGGAGATGTAGATTTTAGAGATGATACGATTAATGTTACTATTGGTTCAGGTAACTTATTGTGGTTACGTGCCGACAAAGAAGCCACAACTTCTCTATGGCAAGACCAATCAGGGAATAATAAAGATGCTACCAATGGTGCTAATGCACCAACAATAGTCAATGGAGGTTTAAACTTTAACCCGACCTTTAGTTTTAATGGTACAAACCAATCAATGCAAGTTGTCAACGGTATTTTAGGTACAAATGCATATACAGATTTAACGGTGTATCTAGTTTCTAAAACATCTACTGTACAAAATTCGTATGCAATTCAAGAAAAAATGGCTACAGGTAGAGAACTCTTAGCAAATATTCCTTGGAGCGATGGTAATTTCTATTATGGTATTGAAGGGGGGACTTCTAACGTAAATGTAGCTTGGGGAGGTACCGCTGGCGTATTTAATATTTGGAACTACTTTGGTAGCACAAATGCAGCAAGTACACCTACTACAACAAAACAAGCACTGTATAGAGATGGATTAAATATTGATACTGACACAAATTACGACACTAGTTTAGTGGGTACAAATCAGAACTTTACAATCGGTGTTGGTGACCTTGGTGGGAATCAATATTTTAATGGAGAGATAGCAGAAATTATTGTTTTTGCAAGTACTCAAACAGCACTACAACAACAAAAAACGCAAAGCTACTTAGCTTTAAAATACGGTATTACACTAAGTGCAACAGATAACATTGGTAGCATTGTAGAAGGTGATTATATCTTATCTAATGGAGTTACCAAAGTTTGGGATTATACTGCAAATACAAGTTATCATAATGACGTTGCAGGTATTGGTAGAGATGACACCCAAGAAATCAATCAAAAGCAATCAAAATCTATTAATACAGATGCCATTGTTACTATTGGTTTAGGTAGTATTGCAGCAACAAATGCTGCGAATGCAAATACCTTTACAACAGATAAAGACTTTTTAGTTTGGGGTAATGACAATACAGTGATGGGTGCTACATCGCAACCAGGAGTGTTATGTGCAACAAACTTGCAATTAGATAGAAAATGGAAAATTGTAGAGACAGGTGCAGTTGGTACAGTACAAATTGCAGTTACAAAATCTGTTATAGATACCTACTTAAACAATGCTAGCTATACCAAAGTAATTAAAATTGCAGATAATGCAGCGCTAACCACTAATGTCGAATATGTATCACTAACCACTGCAACTATTGATGGTACAGTAAGCTATGTTGGGAATTACGATTTTAATGGCACAAAGTACTTTACCTTTGCCGAGTCTAATGGTATTATTTGGAAAGGTAGTACAAGTTCATGGTCTGGTGGTAATGGTGTTGGAGGTGCTCCAAGTACAAATGCTTTAGACAGCAATCAACTGGTAATTGTTGATGCTGAAGGCACAAGCAACCACCCTACACTATCAGAAAATGCACAAGTTGGTTGTGTATGGATTACTTCTGGTTCTAAATTAATGGTAGCAACGAATAGATTTTTAAGTATCGCTAATGAATTACAGCTAGACGGAGACTTTAAGCTTATTGGTGGAGCACAGTTAATACAAACCCATTCTAGTACAAGCAAAGTTACTGGTAGTGGAAAATTGTATAGAGACCGATTAACTGGCGCACCATCAATCTATCAATACAATTACTTTAGCTCTCCTGTAGCAAGTTCTGGTACAACTTATACTGTTACTAATGTAATGAAAGACGGTACAACACCAACATCAGAAGCTTCTACACCACTAGACATCACATTTACAAGTGGTTATGATGCAAACGGAGCTGTGAGTCCAATTATAATTGCAAAATATTGGATATGGGGTTACTATAATGGTATTGGTTCAGAAGGCTGGTATCACAAACAAGATGTGGCAACAATCAATGTTGGTGAAGGCTACACGTTTAAAGGACCAGCAAATCAAAATTATACTTTTGTTGGTACGCCAAACGATGGGACAATCACTAGCTCATTAACGGCGGCACATTTGAGTTTATTAGGGAATCCTTATCCTTCTGCTATTGATGCCAATGGTTTATTTAGTGGTGTAAATGATGGTGTTATCAATACCATATACTTTTGGGAACATGTAACCGACGGTACCTCTACTAATAGCCATAGAAGTGATAGATATTTGGGCGGATATGCAACTTACAACTTAAGTGGAGCCGTTGCTGGTACTGCACCTTATGGAGCAAATACCAACGACAAAGACTCTGATGGTGACGGCCTTTTAGACTCTGTTGATATTGATGATGATGATGATGGATTACCTGATAACGGAGAAGAGCCTGGTGAAGATATTGATGGTGATGGTATTTTTGGAGAACCAGCCGATGATGATGATGATGGAGACGGTATTTTAGATGTAGATGAAGCTACAATTAGTTATACAGTTCCGCCAAGATATATTGCTGTTGGTCAAGGATTCTTTGCAGAGGGTAGCAATGTAGGAGGTACAGTAACTTTCCATAACGGATTAAGATCATATGTACAAGAAGGTGCTAACTCGCATTTTTACAAAGGTGCAAAAAAATCTAATAGTAGTTTACCTATGCTCAAATTTGGGCTTAAGTTTCATAATGATGATAATGCTGTGTATCATAAACAAATAGCCATCTCATTTAAAGCAGGAAACACTTTTGCTGCAGAGTCTGGATATGATAGTTCACCTTACGAATCTAGTAATACTGACATGTATTTTAAATTTGAAGGAGCAAGAGAAAAGTTTGTCATTGCAGGTATTCAAGAAATTACAAACGATTTAGAGTTTCCAATAACCATTAAAATTGGTAAAAATGGGTCAGTTAATTTACAGATAGACGAGAAAAACAATATTGATAGAAAAGTATACTTAACAGATAAGGTCACCAATCAAATGTATGACATGGCAAACCCAGTACATTTAAACTTGGCGCCAGAAACGACCTATTCAGATAGATTCTATGTTACTTTTGAAAAAACATTAAGTACAGACAATTCAATTTTAAACAATCAGTTAAATGTGTATTTTAACAATACCTCAAAAGAGGTGGTTATTCATAATACAACTAACAACCTACAAATTGAGAAAGTTGAATTGTATAATATTTTAGGTCAGAATTTGCATCATTGGAAATTTGATAATCAACAACAAACAACAATATTTAAAACACCTAACCTTAGTACAGCTGTTTATATTATCAAAATCTTTACAAACAAAGGAAAACTTTCTAAAAAGATTGTTTATAGCAAATAAATTTTAGAGATAAACTTAAATTTAAATAATACCATATACCTAACAATATGGTATTATTATTTTTTTTAATTAATCCTTTATAACTATCTTTGCAATTCGAATGTTCCCCAAGTAATTTATTAATAATAATAATTAGTTACAATGAAAAGGCTTATTCTCAAAGGGAATTTATACAACTCTTTAGTAAAAAGAGTGTTTTTATTAATTCTTTTAATAAATTCCATTAATCTCTATTCACAGACTATACCTAGTACAGGTTCTGTAACAACTCCGTGTGGAGATTGTACACCGACAGGTTGGTTTGATACTGGTGGTACACCAGATATTTCAAACAGATTTATTACTGGAGGACTAGAAACTCTCGGTGGTGGAGCAACTTGGGCTAATGCTCCCTTACCATTACCCCCAACTGGTCATACTACATGGATTACTTTAAGAGACGTTGGTGTTGGTAATGGTAATGTTGAAGAATCAGTAACAACTAAAATTGGTGGCCTTACAGCTGGTAGGTTTTATGTTGTGACCATATACGCTTTATCCGCTTTAAGCAATCAAGATGGTGGCGCTGATAATAATCTATATTATGCAGGAACATACATGGATGAATTTGATTATCAAATAAATACAGAAGCAAGACAAACAATATCTAATGTTCCAAGGGACCAATGGGGTGTAGCTAAATCTTTTTTTGTAGGTAATCCAGACGCTAATGGTGAAGTGCAAATTACATTATACCCAAGAACAGATGGAGCTTATGATGGAACTTTAAATACTATTGGTTTAGAAGCCGTTAACATTGCAATTGCGGTAAATGCTGTTGATGAAGTAGATACTGATGGTGATGGAATTCCTGATGCAATTGATATTGATGATGATAATGACGGGATTTTAGATACTGTAGAACTTACTTCTGGAGGAATTACTTATGATCCTTTAGGGGATGAAGATGGTGACAGACTTCCTAATTATTTAGATGTTAGAGATGATAATGGAACTTCTGACGGAAGTACAACAGATTATAACGATATCAATGGTGATGGAATACCAGATGTTTACGATTTTGATAATGATGGAATACCTAATCATCTTGATTTAGATTCAGATAATGATGGAATTCCAGATATTATTGAGGCTCAATCTACTGCTGGTTATATTGCTCCAAATGGAGTTGTAGGAGCCAATGGTTTAGATAGTGCTTATGAAAATAACGACACGGCTTCTGCTACAGGTTTAGGTGGTGCTAGCGGATCAGGATTAATAAATACAGATAGTACAGGTAATCCAGATTATTTAGATTTAGACTCAGATGGAGATGGAGTTTCAGATACTATAGAAGCAAATACAAACTTATCAGGAATTTATGGTACAAATGGTTTAGATAATTCATATGATAATGGAGATAATTATATTGATACCAATGGTAGCTTTGATAACAGTCAAACAGATAATTTCCCAGATACAACAGTTGGTGGAGATGTAAACTGGAGAGACAGCGGTACTGCTCTTCAAAGAGATACGGACGGAGACGGTATTCCAGATTCAACAGATATAGACGATGATAATGATGGTATTTTAGATACAGAAGAAGGTTTTTTTATCTGTAATGGTACGTTTACCTCACCCGTAAGACAATTAGGTAATGGACCTGTAAATGACATCCAATCTTTAGATTTAAGCTCTATGGGAGTATCAATTGGAGATCAAGTAATCGTCTCTAATGTATTAGCTGATGGAGATTTAAGTTTAGGCA
>JABXHX010000062.1 GCA_013373385.1 Flavobacteriaceae bacterium | reverse complement strand
TTAAAAGGGAGATGCTCTACCAACTGAGCTACCAGGTCTCTTCTTTTTTAAAGCGAGTGCAAATATAGTGGCATTTCTTTAAAAAATAAAGGAAATGAATAAATAATTTAGCGATATTTGCTTTTTAAATAGTAAGTAAATGGAAATTGTATTGTTAGGTTATATGGGGAGCGGAAAATCGACCATTGGTAAATATCTTGCTAAAAAGCTAGACTTACAATTTGTAGATTTAGATGAGTATATTGAAGCCAAAGAAAACCAATCAATAAGCAATATTTTTAAAGAAAAAGGAGAGATTTATTTTAGATTTCAAGAAGCTACCTACTTAAAAGAATTTATAACTATAAACTTTAATTATGTGCTCGCATTGGGTGGGGGGACACCTTGTTATGCAGATAATACCAATAGTTTAAAGAATAGCAAAGCAATTAGTTTTTACTTAAAAGCAACGATACCTACCTTATTACAAAGATTGGAAAATGAAAAAGAAAATAGGCCGTTGATTGTAGATTTAAAACCAGAAGAATTGACCGAGTTTATTGGAAAGCATTTATTTGAAAGAGCTCCTTTTTACGAACAAGCAACATCTAAAATTTCTATTGATAACAAGAATCCAGAAGAAATTTGTCTTGATATCATTACTCAATTAGAGCAAATAAGCTAAGGCTGTATTATTTTCAAATTCAACTTGCACATGCTCTTGCAATGTGGTTGACAAAGAAAGTCCTTTAAAATCGGCTTTTACAGGATATTTTTTATGATTTCTGTTTACCAAAACAGCAGTTTTAAATTGCTTTAATGGTACATCTAAAAAATGTTTTACACCATAAATTAATGTAGCACCAGAATTTAAAACATCATCAATTAGAATAAGAGATTTATTTTGGTAAATTTCTTTTGAAATAGAGGTCGATATTGGCTGTAAAGGATTTTTTTTATCAATAATTACTTCGCACATCAATACCTTGATAGTAGAAATTTCTTCTAAAACAGTGGCAATTTTTTTAGCAAAAGTAAAACCATTTCCAATAATACCAGCTAGCACAATTTCTTTTTCTTTAGTATTTACCTCGTAGATTTGATATGCAATTCGTTTTACTTTCTGTTCAATTTGCTCAGCAGTAAGAATAATATTTTTTTTAGGCTCCATACTTGTACATCTCAAAGGAACAAAGATATAAAATTAACTTTCAGAAGTAGCTGTAGAATCGTAATAATCTTCAATATCTCTTCTGTCTTTTTTGGTAGGTCTACCAGTTCCTTTTTTTCTGTAATAATCTTTAGAATATTTTAAAAGCTCAGTTTTTTCAAAGGCTTCTTTTGGTGTAATATCTTTCCGATATAAGTCTACCAACTTTGCGCTAACTCTATTTTGAGGGATATCGAGTACTTGTATGGTATAATTTATTTGATTCTTTCTGATGATAATCTCTTCATTACCATACACTTCTTTAGAGGCTTTTATATTTGTAGCATCAATTTTTATATGCCCTTTTTTACAGGCTTCGGTAGCCAAGCTTCTAGTTTTAAATAATCGAATGCACCAAAGGTATTTGTCAATCCTCATATAAAAAGTTAAAATTTTAATATTCTCTTTTTACAAAGGTATGAAAATCGTAAATTGCGGCTCTAAAATAATAGATTAGATGACAAAAATTAAACATATTTTATTTGTACTAATAGTAGCTATATTGGTTTATGCTTGTAAAAGTGATGACCCATTAGCAGATAACTTTGATCATGCGGCACAAGCGGTAAAAGATAACGATACATTGGTAAGTTTTTTCAAGAAACATTATTATGATGCTACAATAGATTCTATAAAACCTTTGGTTACTGGAAAAACGGCATTGATAGATGATCCAAACTTGAGCTCAAAAACAGTTACTGAAAATGAGATAGCTTACAAAATGTATTACTATATAGTACGTCAAGGAATTCCAAGTCCAGCAAAAGGAAATCCAACAAGACTTGATTCTGTTTTGACAAAATATCAAGGCTCTCAAATACATAGAACAGACCAATTAGGTGTTTTTGAAACAAGAAAGTCTCCGCTTTGGTTTACACTAGACGCTACAATTAAAGGATGGGGTTATGGATTTATGCATTTTAAAGGAGGTAAGAATGTAACGAATAATGGACCTATTACGTACGAAAATACAGGAAAAGGTTATATCTTTTTCCCTTCTGGTTTAGGTTATAGAAATGCAGGTAATGGTGGTAATGTACTTGCAAACAGATGTTTGATGTTTAGAATTGAGTTGTTAGATATTGTAGAAGATACAGATCACGATAATGATGGATTAGCTTCTTATTTAGAAATAGAAGATGGTTCTAAAGAATCTGACCCATTAAAAGTAAACACAGACGGAGATAGGTTCCCGAATTATAGAGATACTGACGATGATAACGATGGTAAGTTAACTAAGGATGAAGATAAAAATGGAGATGGAGATCCAAGAAACGATGATACTGATGGTGATGGTGTTCCAGATTACTTAGATCCAGATACCAAATAAAGAAGGTAAAAACAAAAACTCATAAAAAAAAGCTCTAGAACATTCTAGAGCTTTTTTTTATGAGTATGAATTCTTGTTTATAATCGAATGGAAACACCAAAAATTAGTTGATTCGTTCTGTTATCTACAGTAACATTACTATTGCTGTCAACAAAAACTGCTTCAGATTTAGACAAACCTCTTTCCCAACGAACATCAACGCCTAAGGCGCCAAACTCAACACCAAAGCCCATTTGCATTCCTACAGAAAACTTATCGAAATCATCTGAAGAAAGGTTAGAGAAACTAAAGTTATCGTCAATTATATATTGAAAAGATGGTCCAATAAAAACATTACCAAAGCCTAATACTTTTGTACCAAGTAATACAGGTACATCTAGCTTTTTAAAGTCGTAATCTGTATTAGAGCCTTTGTATAAGTATTCGCTTTTAACTTGTGTGTACACAAGTTCTGGTCTTAGGTATAATCCTAGTACAGGAATTTTCCCACGAAACCATAAACCCGCATGGAAGCCAGATTTAGACTTTGCTCCGTTAATTACATCGTTTCCTGCAGTTTTAAAGGTTACATCACCATTATTATTGTAGTTTACACCACCTTTAATACCAAAACTAAACTGTGCATTTGAAGCCTGACTTATTCCTAAAGCCAAGACCATTACTAAAATTAATTTTTTCATAATTAGATTTTTGTTTATAAATGTATAGACGCTCTATTTTACTAAAACGTTATTTTTTTCTTGATAGTACTTTTTCTGTTGCATTCACAACAGCATCAGCATCTAAACCATATTTTTGCATTAATTGAGCTGGTGTTCCAGATTCTCCAAAACTATCGTTTACAGCAACAAACTCTTGCGGAGTAGGATTGTTGGTTGCTAAACATCTAGCTACAGATTCTCCTAAACCACCAAATTTATTATGTTCTTCTGCAGTAACTATACAGCCTGTTTTTGCTACAGATTTTAAGATAATTTCTTCATCTAAAGGTTTAATTGTATGTATGTTGATTACCTCAGCGCTGATTCCTTTTTCGGCTAACTTTTCTGATGCTTGTAATGCTTCCCAAACCAGGTGGCCAGTAGCAACTATGGTAACATCTGTACCTTCGGTAAGCTGAATTCCTTTACCAATTATAAATTCTTCTTCTTTATAATCTGGCATAAAAATAGGAACAGAAGGGCGTCCAAAACGTAAGTATACAGGACCATCATGCTCTGCAATAGCAATGGTTGCTGCTTTTGTTTGGTTATAATCACACGGATTAATAACTGTCATCCCTGGTAACATCTTCATCAATCCGATGTCTTCTAAAATTTGATGTGTTGCACCATCTTCACCTAATGTTAATCCTGCATGCGATGCACAAATCTTCACATTTTTACCAGAATACGCAATAGATTGACGAATTTGATCATATACTCTACCAGTGGAAAAGTTTGCAAAAGTGCCTGTAAACGGAATTTTACCGCCAATAGTTAAACCTGCAGCAATTCCCATCATATTTGCCTCAGCAATCCCAACTTGAAAAAATCGCTCTGGGTGATTTTTTGCAAATTCATTCATTTTTAAAGAACCAATTAAATCGGCACATAATGCTACTACATTAGGGTTTGTTTTACCTAACTCTGTTAAACCATCACCAAAGCCAGATCTGGTATCTTTTTTTTCTGTATATGTGTATTTTTTCATCAAATAATAATTGTTGTGTTTGTGGCAAAAATAATAATATTATTAGAGTATAAGTTTACAATTTTATCAATTCTTTATATAACTTGTGAACAGGTAAACCAACTACATTAAAATAGCTTCCTTCAATTTTATCAATTCCTATAAAACCTATCCATTCTTGTATGCCATATGCTCCAGCTTTATCAAAAGGTTTATAGGTTTTAATATAGTAGTGTATTTCTTGATCGGTTAGTTCTTTAAAAATAACAGTTGTACTATCATTGGTTATAATTTGAAACTTCGGATTTTTAATACTGATAGATGTTATTACTTGGTGTGCTTTACCAGATAAGGTTTTTAACATTGTAAAAGCATCGGTTGCATTTGCGGGTTTCCCCAAAGCTTTATTTTCTATCCAAACTATGGTGTCTGATGTAATTAGTAAATCGTTGTATTGTAAGTCAGTAAAAGGTTTTGTTTTTAAAGTTGCCAAATAGTCTGTTATTGCTACACCTTGCAATTCCTTTGGATATATTTCTTCAATTTCTTT
The DNA here is from genome assembly GCA_013373385.1 of Flavobacteriaceae bacterium. GTDB lineage: Bacteria > Bacteroidota > Bacteroidia > Flavobacteriales > Flavobacteriaceae > Polaribacter. Next base: position 29,133 of record JABXHX010000062.1, on the reverse strand, counting down.
TAATTGAACGGTAAACGGAATGTCTAAATCTTTAAAAAACTGCTGTCTTCTAGGTGATTTTGAGGCTAGAATAATATTGTAGTTGGCAAGTTTTTCTTGTAACATTTATTGAAATTTAAAAAGTAGCATTGATAAAATACCGAATAGCATGATTATTTTTAACCATTTACTTAACTTTTGATAGTGTTTGTTTGTGTTTGCTGTCCAAAGATTTCGTATAAAAAAAAGAAAAGGTATAAAAATAAAGAGTGAACAATATCCTATTAAAATAAAATTATCTGCAATTTCTTTTAGGATTAGTATCATAAATAAAAGTACCGCGCAAGAAATAATAAAAATTGCTCTTTTTGTTCTTTGTATTCCTATAAGTATGGGTAATGTTTTCATATTAGCTGCATAATCTCCTTTGATATCTTCAATATCTTTAATAAGTTCTCTAAGTAATGTCATAAAAAAAGCAAAGATGCTATATGTAATAATTTTAAGTGATAAAGAAACTGAGCTGAAAATATGTGTGATAGCTTCAAAAAAATTATGATACACATTTTCTTGTGCAGATTCAAATGCATAGACTATAATAATTGTAAAAGCAACACAAAATGATACAAGCAGATTACCAATAAAGGCTCTTCTTTTAAAATAAGCGGCGTAAAGATAGAGTGTACTTGCACAACCTATAAAAATCAAAGTACCAAATAGGAAGTTAGACGTAAAAGAAATATAAGTACCTGCTACTAATCCAACTATTGTGAGTACAAAGTAGTAAATCAGTCCTTTTTGTTTTGAAAAAGTTACTCCAATATATTGTTTTTGTGGTTTATTAATTACATCAGTATTTATATCATAAATATCATTAATAATATATCCACCAGCAGTAATAGCTAAAATACCAAAGCTTAGCAGTAGAAAATCTATAGTAGAAAACTGAGTTTGTAATTTAGGAGCTATTAGCGCGTACTTTGTTAAAGCTAGTGTTAGAAAAACTAGCAAGAGATTTTTATAACGTATTAATTTTAAAAAAGAAATCATGAATTAAAGCTCTTTTTAATTCTAGCCAAATCACGTTTATTATCTCTATCTTTTAAGGTTTCTCGCTTGTCGTGTAGTTTTTTTCCTTTTGCCAACGCAATATCGAGTTTAGCCCACCCTTTGTCTGTTAAGAACAAACGTAAAGGAACAATAGTAAGCCCAGTGTTTTTTACTTCTTTTTCTAATTTTCTAAGCTCTCGTTTGTTTAAAAGTAATCTACGCTCGCTTTTTGGGTTGTGATTAAAATAGTTTCCGTGAGAATATTCTTCTATAAACATATTCACAACAAACAACTCACCACGGTCATTAAATTCGCAAAAACTTTCTGTAATTCTAGCTTTACTTGCTCTAATAGATTTTATTTCTGTTCCTGTTAATTGTATACCTGCTGTATATCTGTCTAAAAACTCGTATTCGAATTTTGCTTTTTTATTCTGTATGTTTATATTTTTCTGCATAGAAAATTATGATAATCTTAGCAAAGATACGTTTTTGGACTGGATGTAAAAGTCTTATTTTTGGAATCTAATTTATCAATGAAATTTTAAAAGTATCATGCGTAATTTTTCTTTTTTAATTCTTTTTGTTTGTTTAGCTTCTTGCAAACAGACAACAACTAAGTCAATTGCACAAAACATTATAGATACATCAATTAAAGATTCTGGTGCTGATAAAGTTGCGAATGCAAAAATAGAATTTGAATTTAGAAAGCGTACATATATAGCCACAAGAAAGGGTGGGAAATTTACTTTAGAAAGATACATGATGAATGATAATACAACTATCCGTGATGTTTTATCGAATGATGGTTTTGAGCGTTATAAAAATAAAATTAAACTGCAAGTAGCAGATTCTATGAAAACTAGATATGCTAACTCAGTAAACTCAGTTCATTACTTTTCTGTTTTGCCCTATGGATTAAATGATAAAGCAGTACATAAAAAATTGCTGCCAGATGTAACCATTAAAGGAAAGAAGTACGATAAAGTTCAAATCACTTTTTCTGAAGAAGGAGGGGGAGAAGATTTTGAAGATGTATATGTGTATTGGATACACAAAGAAACTCATAATATTGACTATTTAGCATACAGTTTTCATGTAAATGGAGGCGGAATGCGATTTAGAGAAGCTGTAAATGAAAGGTTTGTAAACGGTATCCGATTTGTAGATTACAACAACTATAAACCAACAAATGCTTCAACTAAACTATTAGATTTAGAAAAAGCATTTGAAAAAGATCAACTTGTAAAGGTTTCTGAAATTAATTTAGAAAATATAAAAGTTGATGTATTTGCTAATTAATGGTCAATTTTTAAAACTACACTTGTAGCTCCGCTTTTAGTAACAGTAACTATATAAAGATTACTATTGTTGTCATCAGAAATTTGCCCATATTTATTTTTTCCTAAAATTTTGTTTACAAAAGCAGGAGTTGTATTGCTGTGACCAACAATCAATACATTTTTTCCTTTTGTGTTGTACTTAAAAGCTTCATCGTACATTTTTCTAGGGTCATACAAATAGATTTGCAATCCGTTTTTATCGGCTAGGGGTTGAGCGGTTTCTTTAGTTCTATTATAATCTGTAGAATAAATTAGATTGATGTTTGCATTAGCCAACACATTTGCCCAATGTTTTGCTCTTTTGGCACCTTTAAGTGTTAGGACTGGATCTTTATCATTCTTAATAGCTCTATTTTTTTCTGCATGACGAATGAGGTAGTAAGTAGTAACTCCTTCTTCTTCTTTTTCTTGAGCAAAATTTGCGAATACACTAAACGCAAAAACAAAAAGTAATACGTATTTTTTCATGAAAAAATGTTTTTTATTAGTACGAATGTAGTAAAAATAATAAGGCTGAACTAATATTTAATTCAGCCTTAAATTATTTTATATTTCTTCTGGTATTTTTTGATTTTTATAATACTTATTTTTTATTGAGTCCATTCTTTTTAGTAATTGCTCTATCTGTTCTTGATGATTTATAAAGCTTTTACTAAAAAAGCTATCTGTATAAAAACCATCTATTTTAAATGGGCTTTTACTAAAAAAATCTTTGATAAACAGAGAGTCTATAGGGTGAAAATTATTTTTAAAACCTTTTTGAAATTTTTTAAATATATTTTTTTCTAGAATTGAATCATTTTTTATGTTGGAATAAAAATAGGAATATGTAGAGTCTACACTTTTTAAATTACCATATTTATCATATTCCTTGTGCACACTAATATTAGTTTGTGGTTTTATGGTATCTCTGCCAAATTGCTGATTTTTATTCTTGTTATTCTGGCTTTGACAACTTAAAAATGATAGTGCCAAAAAGAAGCTAATTATTTTTTTCATGACTAAAATTTTTAATATTTACTAATAAGGCTGTTTATTTAAAAACAGCCTTATTAGTATGTAACCAAATCTATTTAACTTCAATCAATTTTACAGGCTTTGGTTTTGCCTCTTCTAATTTTGGAATAGTAATTTTTAGCTCACCATTATTATAAACAGCTTCAATCTTATTACTATCAACTACACCTTTAGGTAGTGTAAAACTTCTTTTAAATGATAAATAACTATATTCTTTTCTTGTGTATCTATCATTGGTTTCTTCATTACTTGATTTTTTTTCTGATGAAATGGTTAAGATATCATTATCTAAATCGATTTTAAAATCTTTTTTATCCATTCCAGGGACAGCCACATCAACTGTAAAATCATTTTCTGTTTCTTTAATATTTACAGCTGGTAATGTAGTATTTGTTTCAGAAAAATTTGTTGTAGACCAATCTCTAAAAAAATCGTCAAAGAGATTAGTGAAAACTGGAAAATCTGTTTTTTTTGCTAACATAACTTTTACAATTTAAATTAAACAATCTTTTTAACTATTAATATAAATACAAAAAATAGACCAACTTGAAAATCATGACATTTTTTCAATAAATCACGAAAAAATGTCATTTAAAAATCTTGAAACTAGTTGTTTACGAATTGTTGCTAACTAAATCAGATTGATTTCTAAACACTAACTTTTCATCAAAGGCATCTAACAGAATAATACTATCAGTAGTTATGTTACTAGCTAAAATTTCTTTAGACAATTGATTTAATACTTCTTTTTGGATTACCCGTTTTACTGGTCTAGCTCCAAATTCTGGTTGGTATCCTTTGTTTGCTAAATATTCAATTGCTTGTTCGGTAGCATCTAAGGTAATATCTTGTTTAGCAATCATCTTTTTTATCAAATTTAGTTGTAGTTCTACAATGGCATTTATATCTTTTTTTGTTAATGGTGTAAACATTACAATATCGTCTATTCTATTGATAAACTCTGGCCTAACTGTTTGTTTTAATAGTCCTAGAACTTCTATTTTTGCCAACTCTGTAACAGATTTTATATCAGCACTCGGCACGCTAAATTTGTCTTGTATAATTTGACTTCCCATGTTAGAAGTCATAATGATAATGGTATTTTTAAAGTCGGCAATCCTACCTTTGTTATCAGTCAATCTTCCTTCGTCTAGTACTTGCAATAAAATATTAAAGGTGTCTGGGTGTGCTTTTTCAATTTCATCTAATAATACAACCGAATAAGGTTTTCTACGAACCGCTTCTGTCAATTGTCCGCCTTCATCATATCCTACGTATCCTGGAGGCGCACCTACCAATCTGCTAACCGAATGACGTTCTTGATATTCACTCATGTCAATTCTAGTCATGGCATTTTCATCATCAAATAAGTAGTTGGCCAAGGCTTTGGCTAATTCTGTTTTACCCACTCCTGTAGTACCTAAAAACAAGAAAGAGCCTATTGGTTTGTTTGGGTTTTGTAAGCCTGCTCTTGAACGACGCACGGCATCAGAAACAGCTTCTATGGCTTCTTCTTGACCTACAACACGTTTGTGTAATTCTTGCTCTAAGCGCAACAATTTTTCACGTTCTGATTGCAACATTTTAGTGACAGGAATTCCAGTCCATTTAGCTACAACTTCAGCAATATCATCAAAAGTAACTTCCTCTTTAATTAATACCGATTCTTTTTTGTCTGCCAATTCTTTTTGTAGTTTTTCTAATTGCTCTTGCAATTCTTTAATTTTACCGTAACGTAATTCTGCTACTTTACCATAATCGCCATTTCGTTCAGCTTTATCGGCTTCTAGTTTAGCATCTTCAATGGTAGTTTTAGTAGTTTGAATTCCATCAACTAAATTTTTTTCGCTTTGCCATTTGGCGTTAATTTCGTTGCGTTCTTCTTTTAAATTGGCTAACTCTGCATTTAATAGTTTTAATTTTACATGGTCGTTTTCGCGTTTTATGGCTTCTATTTCAATTTCTAATTGCATAACCTTTCTATCAAGCACATCTAATTCTTCTGGTTTAGAATTGATTTCCATTCGTAGTTTAGAAGCTGCTTCATCCATTAAGTCAATTGCTTTATCTGGTAAAAAACGATTGGTAATATAGCGTTGAGACAATTCTACTGCACCAATAATAGCATCGTCTTTGATACGAACTTTGTGATGTGTTTCGTATTTTTCTTTGATTCCTCTTAAAATAGAAATGGCACTTTCTACATCAGGTTCGTCTACCATTACTTTTTGAAAACGTCGCTCTAAAGCCTTGTCCTTTTCAAAGTATTTTTGATATTCGTCTAGTGTAGTAGCACCAATAGCGCGTAACTCTCCACGAGCCAATGCCGGTTTTAAAATATTAGCTGCATCCATAGCTCCTTGTCCGCCACCTGCACCTACTAATGTGTGAATTTCATCAATGAATAGCACAATATCTCCATCAGAAGTGGTGACTTCTTTGATAACTGATTTTAAGCGCTCTTCAAATTCGCCTTTAAATTTTGCGCCAGCAATTAAGGCACCCATATCTAACGAAAAAATTAATTTATCTTTTAAGTTTTCTGGGACATCGCCCCGAATAATTCTATGTGCTAATCCTTCTGCAATTGCGGTTTTACCTGTGCCAGGTTCACCAACTAAAATCGGATTATTTTTAGTTCTACGAGATAATATTTGAAGTAATCTTCTAATTTCTTCATCTCTACCAATTACAGGATCTAATTTGCCATCTTGAGCTAATTGGTTTAGGTTTTTTGCATATTTGCTCAATGAATTGTAGGTTTCTTCTGCACTTTGGGAGGTAACCCTATTCCCTTTACGTAACTCATTAATAGCATCTTTTAAGCCTTTTTCTGTAACTCCTTGGTCTTTTAAAATCTGTGCAATAGCACTTTTAGATTTAAAAATCGCTACAATGATGTGCTCAATAGAAACATACTCATCATTCATTTTTTTAGCAATGATAGATGCTTCTGTTAAGCTTTTACCAGCCTCTCTTGATAGTGTTAAATCTGTACCTATAACTTTTGAAAAACTTTCTAGTTGTTTATCTAACAATTGCTGTAGTATACCGATATTGATGTTTAGTTTTTTTAAGATAAACGGAATTACATTTTCATCAACTTCTAATAAAGCTTTAAAAATATGTTCGTTTTCTATTTGTTGATGTCCGAAACTCTGAGCAAGTTGTTGTGCTTGCTGTACGGTTTCCTGTGACTTTATTGTATAATTGTTAAAATTCATAATGCGTCAATTTTGTTTTTCTTTTTGATATTCAAAATCAATACCAATCAAAAGTTATCAAATTAACAAGTCATTTTGTCTTTGAATGTGTTGTTTTTACTGACTTTTTGACTTGTTTTTTGAAATATGAAAGAGGAAGCTATCAACTTAAATGTTTATGAACCTTGTAAAAGATGTTTTAAGAATACAAAGTTATTCTAATTATAAGATTAAAAACATTCAAGTTTTTGATATTACAGGAAAGGAGTTTAAAAAAAATCTATTATAGTATTGAAAAAAATAAAAAAATGAATTTATATGATTAAGATAAAAGAGTACTTGAGAAAATCTATAGTGAATAAAGTAATTAAACTATAAGAACTTTGAAAGGTAAACTCTATTTTAGCGACTTTAGTCTTAAAGATTAACAATGAGTTTAATAAGTAAATTATTAGGGGTAAGCAAAGAAAAAGAGGAAAAAGCGTCTAATGTACATTGGATTCCTTTGACCTCTTTTTCTGAATTAGATGAAATCGAAGAAATTTCTAAAAAAGAAACGGTCGTTATATTTAAACATTCTACCAGGTGCGGAATTAGTAGGATGGTGATAAAACAGTTTGAAAATAAGTTTGATGAAAACTTAAAAGGTGTAAAAGTGTACTATCTTGATTTATTAAATTACAGAGAAATTTCTGACGAAGTTGGTTATAGATTTCAAGTATTGCATCAATCTCCTCAAGTACTTGTAATTAAAGATAGGGTAGTCGTAGCTCATGATTCTCATTACAATATATTATCTGTTGATTTAAAAGCATTGCTTTAAAACTAAAGAGGCGGTTTAAAAAATAATTTTCTCAGAATGACACTTTTTAGACTGCCTCGATAATTATTAATATGGATACATTTTTACATTTTTATGTTGCCATAATAAATTAATTATGCTCCATTTTCCATCCAACTTTATTAAGTGTAAGTACTCAACCCAATTGTCTGAATATAGTTTTACCGTAGCAATTCTATGATAAATATCTAAGATCTTGATTTTATTATTAGGATTCGGAGGAAAACGCGTATTAGACTTATTCCAATTTTTAGCATTTTCAATCATTCTGTCTTTTGAAATTGCAGTAACAACTTCTTTTCTTAAACTTCTACTAAAACCTACTGTGACCTTATTTAAGCTATCATTCATTACTTCTTTCATCAATTTAGGTTTCAATTCTTGCAATGCAATTAAATAGCCTAAAGAGATTCGTTTAATTTCTAAAGAATCTTGTTTAGATGCTTTTTTGCTTAAAACTATATGCTGATTGCTTGGTATATCTCTACCTCTTAAAAATTGATCATTTACATCATAATGTCCTTGCTTAATGTAGTTACCAAGTGCGTCGTATTCTTTTCTTCCAATTGCTAATCCAAATTGATTCATTACCAATTTATTATCTTTATCATGATATGTATATTTTATATGATTACCATTTTTATCATATGCATCTTGGTAAGAAGCTACTCCAGCTGAATTGTTAATAACTTTATAAGTATCATCTAAATTGTAGTTTCCAATAGGAGTACCATCTTTTCTAAATTTCATTCCGGTAATTCCAAATTCAAAATAGGTAGACAAGTTCTTGGGCTTATTTTTTAAATCGAACCTTTTTTCGATAATCATTTTACGTTTTTTAAACCATTGATATTGATGAATTTCCCAGTTCGATTCCATTGGTTTGTCATTAACATCAAAAAACTCTAGTTTAGCATAATTTCCTTTCCTATCTTTTGTAAATACTTCTTTATATACCATTCTATCATTGGTGATACGTTTTCCATTTTTATCTAAAAAGATACGTGTCTCAGTATTTTTTGTGTGAGAAATAATGGTTTTATATGCTCCGATTGATGCTAATGGATGTCTTCTTTCTGTGAAATAATGATTGTTAATAATTTCAATTAACTCATTTGATTGATTGTATATAAAAACATAATGAGATGTATTTTTAGCTACAGATTTACTAATAGGGTAAGTTCCAGCTAGTTTTATATAAGGAGATACATGATTATACCTTAAATGTCTGTAATATTTACTATTTGTTTTACTTTGTGCATAAATTGTGGCAGTTAAAGTCGATGCTATGATAGCAATAATTAATGTAATTGATTTCATAATAATTGTTCTAGTTTTATAAGACAAATGAATTGTAAATACATTTACAGAAATAAATTTTTAGACAAATTATGTGCAAGTACATATCAATTCTTATTTAAAAAAAACGAATAAATTAGTAGTCTATAAGTTTTATTTAATCGACGTATAATAAAGTTTTGTCTATAAAAAAATATGTAGTTTAAAAAAAGCTTATGTTTGAGAAGCTTTCAATCACATTAAATATTTGTGAAAAAAATATTTTTACATAATACTTTTAAAAACATTCTTTTTTGGATTGTAATGTTTTTATATCTGCTAAGTTCTTACTGGTTTAGAGAAGACAATAAGATTTATATTACTACTTATATCGGTTTTAAAGTTTTCTTACAGTTTATATTAAGTTTGATTATTCTAAATGTTTATATCCCCTTTTTGCTCCATAAAAAGAAAAAGGTTCTTTTTATTTTTGTCGTACTAATTACTATTTATATAATTCAAATACTATATAGTCTAGTTAGAGTATATTATTTTGAAACCTTTTATCCAGAAGTATACAAATATAGACCACCATATGTATTAGTAGAAAGAATGACTTCTTTTGTTGCTTATGTGAGTAACATCACTTGGGTTGTTTTCCCTTCAATCATTCTAATTGCAATAAAACACTATCAAGAGCAAAAAGACATTATTGCATTAAAAGAACAGAAAAAAACTACTGAATTAAATTTATTAAAGCATCAATTAAATCCTCACTTTTTATTTAATACATTAAATAATTTATATGCATTAGCACTTAAAAAATCAGATAAAACACCAGAAGTTATTGCCAAGCTATCTGAAATTTTAGATTATATTTTATATCAATGTAAAGATAATTATGTGCCATTGGAGAAGGAAATTGAATTGTTAGAAAATTATATTGGTTTAGAAAAAGTACGTTACGGAAATAGAGTAGAAGTAATTTTTGAAAAAGATTTACATGATAATTTAAAAATTGCTCCCTTAATTCTTTTAACTTTTGTAGAGAATGCCTTTAAGCATGGTATAAGTCAGGAATTACAAAAAGGAAGCATTCATATTTCTATATCAGCAAAAGAAGATCTAATTGTATTTAAATTATCAAACACAAAACCACCTACAAGTATTTCATTAGAAGAAAATGATAAAAAATCAATTGGTATGAGTAATATTATAAAGCAATTAGATTTATTATACCCTAATGCTTATGATTTAAAGATTAATGAGTCAAATTCAAATTATAATTTAAGATTAGAGCTACATGAAAAAGTATAAATGCTTAATAGTTGATGATGAAGAGTTGGCAAGAGAATTAATTGAAACTCATTTAAAGCAGTTGCCTGATTTCGAAATTGTAGCTCAGTGTTCTTCTACCATAGAAGCAAGCAGTATCCTCAAAAAAGAAAGTGTTGATTTACTTTTTTTAGACATAGAAATGCCTGTGTTAAAAGGGACTGATTTTTTAAAAAGCTTATCGAATAAACCCAAAGTAATTTTTACTACAGCTCACAGAGAATACGCAATAGAAAGTTACGAATTGAATGTCGTTGATTACTTGTTAAAGCCTATTGTATTCAATCGTTTTTTTAAAGCCATTGAAAAATTTTTAGAAACGAAAACAGTTATTAATACTGTTGTACATAAAGAAGTAAAATCACACATATTTGTTCAAAGTAACAAGAAAAACATTAAGGTTTTACTCGATGATATTTTATATATTGAAAGTATCAAAGACTATATTAAAATTCATACTACTAAAGAACGATTGATTATTAAACACGGTATCTCAGCTTTTGAAGATAAATTAGATGATAGATTTATAAGAGTTCATAGATCTTATATTGTAAATTCTAAAAAAGTAACCGCATTTACGAAACAAGACATAGAAATTGCAAAAATCGAAATTCCAATTGGAGAAATGTATAAAAAAAGAGCCTTAGAGCTTTTAAAAGTTTAAAAGTTAAAGTATTTGTAATAAAAGTTAATGTATAAAGAACAGAAACTATTCTTTATACATTTGTGTACAATCAAAAATTAATTTCAATTATGAGAAAAAATATATTTCTACTGTTAATACTAACTGTAGCATTTGTTTCTGCTCAAAAAAACACAAGCTTAATTGTATTAGGAACAAATTATGTGATTGATTCTAAAGTATTAAATCAAGAAAGAGAAATTCAAATTTATCTTCCAGATAGTTATCATACCTCAAAAGAAAAATATCCAGTACTATATGTTTTAGATGGCCAATGGTTTTTTACAAATGGAGTAGCGATTCAAAAATCATTGAGAACTCCAGGAGCTATTCCAGAAATGATAGTTGTTGGAATTAAGAATAGCAACCCTTTAAGAAGAACTTTATTTAACAGAGAACGCTCAAAGTTTACCTCTTTTTTAAAAGAAGAAGTAATTGGTTTTGTTGATTCCAGTTTTAGAACTACCAAAGAGCGAATAATTTATGGTTGGGAAGCTGCAGCATATTATGTTAGTAAGTTAATTTTAGAAGAAAAAGAATTGTTTACAGGAGCAATTGTATCTGATGGAGGTTGGGCTCCAGAAAATGCTGTAGAAAATTTTAAATCAAATAAAGAGGTTTATTTTTACATGGCTAATTCTAAAAAAGACATTTATTATGTAGGTTCTTCTGATGCTTTCAATGAAACATTAATGAAGTATAATCCAAAAAACTTACGTTGGAAATATGAGTTATTTAATGATGAGGTTCATGAAACATTACCTCACTTAGCATTATATAAAGGAATAAAATACTATTACCATAATTACGATGCTCTGGTATTTTCTAGTATTCAACAGTTTAATGATTTAGGAGGTTTAAAGTATGTTAACAACTATTTTAAAGAAAGAACTAAACGTTTTGGAGCCGATATAAAATCAGAACAGAGTACTCAAAACTCTTTAATTTGGTTAGCATGGAAGAGAGATAATTTTAAATACTTTAGTTTTTTTATGGAAGAATTTAAAGATGTTTTAAAAACTAGAAGATATGCTAGTGCATATTGGCAAAATAGATTAGGACAGTTTTATTTAAAACACAAGGATTATAAAAACGCAATTAAGTTTTTTGAAACAGGAATTAAAAAATATCCAAATACAAATTTTCAATCGGATATGGAGAAAGGGTTGAAAGAAGCAAAAAATAAAATTGATTAATTTTGATAATACAGAATCGATAAAAGAAGCTAAAGTACCTTTAAAGATTACATTTACGGGTAACAGTAGTATTTCTGTTCCAATTAGGAAAAACAAATAGGTTAAAAGTTGATTCTTATTATATTTGTTCAAAAATTTATATCAATGAGTCGATTACAAATCAAAACAATTGTTACAATACTTATTCTTTCATTAGCTTTTTACGCTTGTAAATCTGGTGGTAAATCAACTAATAATAATAAAGTAAAAGATACCATTACTACAGCAAGCGGACTTAAATATTATTATTTAACTAAAGGAACTGGAAAAAAAGTTGAGCCTGGATCTAAAATTTCTGCTCAATTAAGCTTAAAAGTAAATGATAGTGTTATTTGGACAAGTTACAAATCTAAAGATTCTGTCTTTTCTCATATTGCAGGTAGAGGAGGTGTTATAAAAGGATATGATGAAATGGCTTTGTTAATGCGTGAAGGAGATAACGTAGTAGCAATTTTGCCAAGTAATTTAGCTTATGGAGAGAAAGGGTCAGGAGAAGTTATTCCGCCAAATGCCACCTTAGTTTACGATCGATTTAAAATAACTTATGTAAGTGAACCTAAATTGGTATTGTCTGATACGTTACTAGTAGCGTTAAAAAATGGAGGCATAGAAAGTATGAAGGCAAAATATATAACAGCTACAACTAAAGATTCTGCAAGTTATCATGGAGGTTTAGATCAGCTTAATGCTTTATGGAGAAAATTACGAAGAGCTACTATGTTTGTTGAAGCCGAACAAGCTTTCACATTCCTTAATAAAGACTTTAAAAACACCAATTTTGATTTCTATATTATTCGTTCTTTAGAAAACCAAGGAAAAGTAAAAGAAGCAATTGCTAAAATAGATAATGTTTTAGGAGCTAAACTTTCTTCAGCTCAAAAAGAATATTTTGTCAAGTACAAGCAAGATTTGGTAAAAAAAATAGAAAAGTAGTACAATTGTTTAATTAGCATACAAAGAGGAATGTCTATATAGACATTCCTCTTTGTATGCGGTTTTCTGCAATATTGCATGTGTTTAATTGATGTATATAAATTGTTTGTTTTTGTAATTTTATACATTAGATATGAATTTTTGACAAAAGAAATTAATTCCGAAACTAATATGATATGAAATATTTAAAATCTATACTATTACTGTTATTAATACTTTTTATTATAAACGTGAATGCTCAAGAAATAGAGCATAAACCTCCTACACTTCAAGTTGGGTTGGATGGAATCAATTTTTCAAAAGGTTCTTTAGATCCTGAGATTATAGCTCGAATTGTTGCTGAAAAGCAAGATGAAATTAAAATTAAAATAATTCAGAATTCCTTTCTTAAAAAGATTTATGGATCAGGAGGAACTATTTATAATTATGCAGATAACATAATTAAAGGTATAGTACAAGAATCAGATACAGATGTACGAACAAGAAAAATTATGGAGAGTACTGTAAATTTAGTTTTTGTTTATGCTTTTGTAGACTTTTATTTAAAAGAAGCGCATAAGGAGCCTATATATCAAACAAACTTAGAAAATTTAGCTAAAGGTTATAAGTTAACAAAACTTAAAGATTTTAAAGAAGGACTTAATTATAGAAAGCTTATAAGTACCAATAATGGATTAGATACACAAACATCAAGAATAGAGTATAAAGCGAACAAACAAATAAATACAGGAGAAAAAACAAAGGATGATAAGCTTTATAAGCTTATAGCGTTATTAATAGATATATCTAGTGAGGTAGTTAGAAATGATAAAACTTTAAGAGATTTAGGGTTAATGCGCCTCTCATATTCTAATAATTATGATTATCTAAACAAATATAAACAGCAACAGAATTATTTAGCTTTTCAAAAAATAGACTCAGAATTCATTAAAGAACCTAATAAAGAATTTTCAAGAAAGGTTTATGATAATATGGAGAGTTTTATAAAAAAATACACTTCATATATTGGCGCTTTAAAATTCGCATTAGATAACAAGAGTTTTAAAAGCAATAGTATTTCAAAGTTTATAGAGACAAGTAGTTTTAATACAAATACAATTTCTAATTTTTTTACTAAGAACAATAATACTAAGTATGAATATGATTCTATTAAAAAGAATACTATAGCTGTTTTGGAAAAACTCTCTGATAGCTACAAAAAAATATCAGAAACTAAAAAAGAACATATTAATGAGAATTATTTAAAGGATGTTGAAACTGCAATTAATAAATTAACAGCTAGTTTAGATTATATCAAAAAAGTAAAATTATATCTTTCAGATATTGATATTGATGTTAAAGAAAAAGTATTGATAATTAGTGATATGCTTTATACTTTAAAAACAGAAGTTATTCCAAATATTGAGTATAGTATTAAGCTGGCCCCAGAATTAATAAAAACAAAAGATGCTGTTATAAAGCTTACTAGGGATCTCTATTTAATTTTAGTAACAAATAATAAAACAAAATATCTAAATAATTTGAGTAAAGATCCAGAACCATTCTTAAAATTAGTATCTAAACTTTATGAGTTTGATAAAACAAAAACCTTTTCTGAATACACAAATTTAATTTCTCTTTTAGATGAAATTTTTGAATCAGGTAAAATTAAGAGTGCACTCTCTACCATTAACACCTTTGTGAAAGATTATACAGTAATAACAACAGACAATGAAGGAAATGAGTATTTGGTTTTTAATGTAGAAAGTTTCTTAGTAAAATTAAACACAATTCAATCTGATAAAATTAGACGATTTGAATTTCTTTTTACTGTAGGAATAAACACAACTTCTTTTCTTAATGGTCAAGTAGATATAGGAAATAATGAAAAAATAAGTAATATCTCACATTTTAGTGAAAAATTAGGAATAAAGTTTAAATTTATTAATAAAGGTGCTTGGTTACCTAAAAATCCAGGAGAGACTTATGGAAGTTTTGGATATAATTATATAAAAACTTCACCACCAAAAGAACCAATAATTTCAAACTTTCATGCATTAATTTATGGTTCAGGTATATTATATAATCTTATAAACTCTAGCACAAATAAAGAATTTAATTACCCAATGGTTGGAGCTGGTTTGGGGCTTACATTTTATAATGCATTAGATTTTAATGTTTCTATTGGTATGCCTATATTGGAAACTGGAGGGTTTAAAGCTATGAAAGACAACGCATTTATAAATTTTGGTTTTGATATTCAAATAGGTGAATATTTAAAAGGTGTTGGTAAAAAACGTAAAATAAAGAAGCAAAATGAATTATTAATGTCAAAGAATAAACAATAAGTATTTGTTGTCTTTTTATGAAATTATTCTTAGTTAAGAATTCAATTTACAATAAAAAAGGATGTTCTTTTGAACATCCTTTTTTATTGTAATTAGATTACTAAGTTATTTCTTAAATTCTTCTGCAGGTAGTACTTTACCAACACAATCTCCGAATCCAATTCTAACATTTTCATTTTCACAGTGTGCTCTCATAATAACTGTATCGTGATCATTGATAAATTTTCTTTCTGAGCCATCATTCATTTGTATAGGATTTTGTCCTTTCCAAGTCAACTCTAACATAGAGCCATAACTATCTTTAGTTGGTCCAGAAATTGTACCTGAACCCATCATATCACCTGCTTCTACAGGACAACCATTAACGGTGTGGTGTGCTAATTGCTGTACCATCGTCCAATACATATACTTAAAGTTAGAGTTAGCAACTACGGTTTCTTCTTTCCCTTCTGGTTTTATTCCTACTTGTAATTTTATGTCATAACTCTTTTTACCTTCTACTTGTAAATAAGGTAAAGGTTTGTAAACTTGCTCTGGATTATCTGTTCTAAAAGGTTCTAAAGCATCCAAAGTAACAATCCATGGAGAAATTGTAGAAGCAAAGCTTTTACCTAAAAATGGGCCTAATGGTTGGTATTCCCAACCTTGAATATCTCTTGCAGACCAATCGTTAAATAGCACCATTCCAAAGATGTATTCTTCAGCTTCTTCAATAGAAATTCTATCTCCTAAATCGTTGGCATCAGTAGTAATAAAAGCCATTTCCAATTCAAAGTCTAATAATTTTGAAGGGCCGAAACCTGGAGTATTCGTTCCTTCTGCAGGCTTAGATTGCCCAATGGGTCTTTTAATTGGTGTACCAGATGGAACAATTGAAGAGCTACGACCATGATAACCAATAGGTACATGTAACCAGTTAGGCATTAGGGCATTTTCTGGATCTCTAAATAATGTTCCAACATTGGTAGCATGTTCTCTACTTGCATAAAAATCGGTGTAATCTCCAACCGAAACCGGCAATAGCATTTCAATTTCATCCATTCTAAAAATAACTTCAGCTCTGTGCTCTTTGTGGTCTCTTAATCCGCTTTGTGTAACATCAAAAATATCTGCAATTCTATTGCGAACCAAGCGCCATGTTTTACGTCCATCAGCAATAAAATCGTTTAAAGAGTCTTGTAAGAAAATATCATCAGTTAACGGAATACCATCAAAATACCCTAACTGATGTAAGGCTCCTAAATCTATCGCGTAATCACCAATTCTTGTTCCAATAGTAATAATATCATCTTTTGTGATAAATACACCGAAAGGAATGTTTTGAATGGGAAAGTCTGAATTTTTAGGAACATCTAACCAAGATTTTCTATTAGGATTATTTGCTGTTATGATCATTTGTAAATATTGTTAACGAGTATTATTAAATTTTTATCAAATATAGTAGAAAGTTGTTAGTTGCAAAATGATTTTTCTTACTTTTGATACACTTTTAATAAACAAATAACAATGCAACTAGATAATCAGATTTTTGACCTTATTCAAGAAGAAAGAGAAAGACAACAAAACGGACTAGAATTAATAGCTTCTGAAAACTTTGTAAGTGATGAAGTAATGAGAGCACAAGGCTCTATCTTAACCAATAAATATGCAGAAGGATATCCTGGTAAAAGATATTATGGTGGGTGTGAAGTTGTAGATATAATTGAACAAATAGCTATTGATAGAGCAAAAGAATTATTTGGAGCAGAATATGTAAACGTACAACCACACTCAGGCTCTCAAGCAAATACAGCTGTTTTTGCAGCATGCTTAAAACCTGGTGATACTATTTTAGGTTTCGATTTATCACATGGAGGACATCTTACTCATGGTTCACCAGTAAATTTTTCAGGGAAATTATACAATCCTGTGTTTTATGGAGTAGATAAAGAAACTGGATATATAGACTATAATCATTTAGAAGCGCAAGCAAATACACATAAACCAAAATTAATTATTGCTGGAGCATCTGCTTATTCTAGAGATATTGACTTTAAGAAGTTTAGAGAAATTGCAGATAGTGTTGGTGCTATTTTAATGGCAGATATTTCACATCCAGCTGGATTAATTGCCAAAGGAATTTTAAATGATCCTTTACCGCACTGTCATGTTGTTACCACTACTACGCACAAAACATTACGCGGACCAAGAGGAGGAATGATTATGATTGGTAAAGACTTTGACAATCCGTTTGGAGAGACTTTAAAAAGTGGTAAGCCTAAAAAAATGTCGACATTAATTAATTCGGCAGTTTTTCCAGGAAATCAAGGAGGACCGTTAGAGCATGTTATTGCGGCAAAAGCGGTAGCATTTGGAGAAGCATTGACAGATGAATTTTTAGAATATCAAATTCAGGTAAAAGAAAATGCCGCAGCAATGGCTAAAGCATTTGTAGCTAAAGGATATGATATTATTTCTGGAGGTACAGACAATCACTGTATGTTAATAGACCTACGTAACAAGAATATCTCTGGAAAAGATGCAGAGATTGCGTTAGGAAAAGCAGAAATAACGGTAAACAAAAACATGGTTCCGTTTGATGATAAGAGTCCGTTTGTAACCTCTGGTATCCGTGTAGGTACAGCCGCAGTGACAACTAGAGGATTGAAAGAAACCGACATGCAGCAAGTAGTTGATTTTATTGATGAAGCAATCCAAAATCACGACAACGAAACAGCATTAGTTGAAATAGGAGAAAGAGTAGAAGAGATGATGAGTTCTCGAAGATTGTTTGTAATGTAACCATCATCTTTTAAAAAGCAGAAGCAGCCATTTGGCTGCTTTTTTTGTTTTATAAGTTATTGCTATTCTGATAAATATCATATTTATTTTAAAAAGAAAGTAATTACTTAGTAGTTGTAAATTCTATTACAATGGGTTCTCAACTAGTTACAGCAATTACTACACAAAAGCAGCGCAAAAATTTTGTAAATCATTTATTAAACGATGTCAAAGCCTTTAAGCAAATGATTCATGATGGATTGTTTGAAAAAGGCATTCAAAGAGTCGGAGCAGAGCAAGAATTATGCATTGTAGATAAAGATTACAGACCATCTTTAAACGCGCTTAAAATTTTAGAAAAAGTAAATGATCCACATTTAACAACAGAATTAGCATTGTTTAATTTAGAAATAAATTTAGATCCTTTTGAGTTGACCAAAGATTGCTTTTCTAAGTTAGAAAAACAACTAACAGACTTGGTACATAAAGTAAATGAAAAGGCCAACGAAGTAGAGAACAATAAAATTCTTCTTACAGGAATTTTATCAACCTTAAAAAAGAAAGATTTAGTATTTAAGAATATGACGCCGTTTAAGCGTTATAGAACACTTAATAATGTTATTAAAAGTATTAGAGGAGACGATTTTAGACTGCATATTCAAGGCGTAGAAGAACTGAATATGAAACACGAATCTATTTTGTTTGAGGCATGCAACACTAGTTTTCAAGTACACTTACAAATAGATGTAGCAGATGCAATAGATATGTACAATTGGTCGCAAGCAATTGCAGGGCCAATGTTATCTGTTATGTCAAATTCACCGTTACTCTTTGGTAAAGAACTGTGGAGTGAAACTAGAATAGCCTTATTTCAGCAAAGTATAGATTTACGCAATCAAACCTATCATCAGAGAGAACAAAAACCAAGAGTTTCTTTTGGTTATAGCTGGGTAAAAGATTCTATTTTAGAATTGTTTACAGACGATATTGCAAGGCATGCACCGCTAGTTACATCAGAATTTGAAGAAAACTCGTTAGCGTGTTTAGAAAATGGCATTATGCCAAAGCTAAAAGCGCTGAATCTGCATAATGGTACCTTATATAAATGGAATCGATTGTGTTATGGTGTTCATAATAATGTAGCGCATTTACGAATAGAGAATAGATATATCCCTTCGGGACCAAGTATTAAAGACGAAATTGCCAATGCTATGTTTTGGGTTGGTGTTATGCAGGCCTTACCAGATGAATATAGAAAAATTTATACAAAAATGGCTTTTGCTGATGCAAGAAGCAATTTTGTCAATGCAGCTAGAACAGGTATTAATACTTACTTTAATTGGTTTGGAAAAGGAATATCTGCTAAGAAGCTTACTTTAAAAGTATTAATCCCTTTAGCTAAAAAGGGGTTAAAAAAATCACAAATTAACTCAAGAGAAATTGAGTATTATCTAGATATTATAAAAAAAAGAGTAAAAAAGAATACAACTGGTAGTAAATGGATTATCAGAAATAAACGAAAATTAAAAGACAGCACATCTAATTACGAAAGAAATGTACTATTGGCACACCACTCATATAAAAATCAGCAATTAAACCTACCGGTACATCGATGGAAAAATATTACGTTGACAAAGACAGATATAGAGAAAAGATTTGATAAACTCTACAAAGTAATGTCTACTGAAATCTTTGTAGTAAATGAAAACGATTTGATTGAGTTGGTTTTTAAAATCATGGAATGGAAAAGTATTCATCACCTGCCTGTTGTTAATGCGGCAAATAAAATTGTAGGTTTGATAGAAAAAGATCAATTAAGAAAGTATGATTTTACTATAGAAAAAAATAAAAATATTCTTGCAAAAAGAGTGATGAGTCAAAGCTTTATATCCTTAACTCCAGAAGACAAAGTGAGTAAAGCAATGAAATTGATGCGTCAAGAAAATAGTAGTTGCGTATTGATAACCGAGGTAGATGAGCTTTTAGGTATTTTTACAACTAAAGATGCGAGTAAAATTGAAAATTTGTTGAATAGTTAGTTTATGAATATTAAAAACAAAGTAGTAGGAAATATCGATACTAAGCTAAAAATACAACGAATTATAGGTGATGTAAAAGGAAGTAAAGGTACACCTACTGTTATTTTTTTTGGCGGAATTCACGGTAATGAACTTGCTGGTGTAAAGGCTTTGCAAAAAGTATATACAGTTATGGTTGAAAAGGAGATTCCGTTAGTAGGTAATTTTTATGCAATTAGTGGTAATATCCAAGCAATTGAAAAAAATGAACGATTTGTAGATGTTGATTTGAATAGAATTTGGACAAAAGATGCATTAGCGAACACTACAAACACAAATTTTACCGAATATAACGAGCGTACAAGTATTTATAAAGTGATAAAAGAAATCGTAGCAATAGAAGCTGGTCCTTTTTACTTTATAGACTTGCATACAACTTCATCAGAAACCAATCCTTTTATTACCATTAGCGATTCTTTAAATAACAGAAAGTTTTCTAACGTGTTTGCTATGCCAACTGTTTTAGGAATTGAAGAATATTTAGAGGGACCTTTGTTAACGTTTATCAACGAATTTGGGCATGTTGCTTTGGGTTTTGAGGCTGGGCAGCATTATAATGAAACTTCAATAGATAATTGTGTGGCTTTTATTTGGTTAGCACTAGAAGCTTCGGGTTGTATAGCAAAAAGCGAGATTGAAAAATATGATTTTCACAAACACTATTTATCCTTTTTCAATGATGTACAAGATTTTTATGAAATCAAGTATAAATATCAAATTGGCAAACAAGAGCGGTTTGCAATGTTAGACGGATTCACAAATTTTGAAACTATAACCAAGCATCAAAAATTAGCGATAAGTAATGGAAGCATTGTGGGTTCACCGATGGAAGGAAAAATTTTTATGCCTTTATACCAACAACAAGGTGATGACGGTTTTTTTATTATTACTAGAATACCAAGATTTTGGCTTTACTTGTCTATATTAGTAAGAACGTTAAAGTTGTACCATGTGTTAAGAATTTTACCGGGTATAAAGCAAGACAATAGAGATACTTATACATTAATTGTAAATCCCAAAACAGCAAGGTTTTTAACAACACAAATTTTTCATTTATTTGGGTTTAGAAAAAAAAGTATTCAAAACAACAGATGGTATTTTACACGTAGAGATAGAAAAATAAATGCCTTTATTTAAGTTACTCATCATTGGCTCTGTCGAGTAAATTTTTATTCATTACTTTACTTGTCTTTGCACCTAGTTCTCTAATTTTTTCTACTTTTTTTATTAGATTTCCTTTGCCTGTTAGTTTTTTCATAGAAGTATCGTAACTGCCTTGCACAGTTTTTAATTGATTCCCAACTCGAATCAAATCATCTGTTAGGTTTACAAATTGGTCGTACAATCTACCTGCCTGACTTGCAATTTCTAACACATTGTTTTTCTGATTTTCTTGTCGCCACATAGAAGAAACTGTACTTAAAGTTGCTAATAAAGTAGAGGTAGAAACTAACACAACATTTTTGTCTAATGCTTCTAAATACAGTTGGTTGTTTTTGCTTAACGCCAATAAATATGCAGGCTCAATAGGTATAAACATTAAAACATAATCAGGCGTATTAATTTCATACAAAGCTTCGTATTTCTTTTCGCTCAAGTCTTTGATGTGTTTTTTAATACTATCAATATGTTTTTTTAGGTGTAGTTCTTTTTGTACTTCGTTATCCTCATTAAAATAAGCTTCGTAGTTAGTTAAAGATACCTTAGAGTCAACTATTAAATGTCTGTTATCTGGTAGATTGATGATAAAATCAGGCTTCTTTAATCGTCCATCTTCATCTCTATAGCCTCCTTGGGTTGTATAGTGGATGTCTTTAGCTAATCCTGCTTTTTCTAATAGAATCTCTAACTGTGTTTCCCCCCAATCTCCTTGAGCTTTACTATCTCCTTTTAAAGCTTTGGTTAAATTAATTGCTTCTTTGCTCATTTGTAGATTTAATTCTTTTAATCCTTGTAATTGAACTTTTAAAGCTGAATGTAAGCCAACACTTTCTTTTTGAGATTCAGTAACTTTTTTTTCAAATCCATCAATTTTTTCTTTTAACGGATTTAAGATGTTTTCTATACTCTCTTTATTTTGTTCTTTAAATGTTTTAGAAGTGCTGGTCAGTATTTTATTGGCTAAATTTTCAAATTCTTTTGTAAATTTTTCTTGCAACTTATCAATCTCACTTTTGTTTTCAAAAAGTTTATCATTCAAAGCTTTTGTTTCTGATGCTAATTTTGTATTTTGAATAACCAGTACTTCTTTTTCTTTTCTTAAGATTGATATTTCTTCTTGTAATTGTTGATTTAGTTCCTTTTGTATGGTCAAGGCTTCATCATCTTTTGTAGAGTTGTTAGGTGTACTATTTGTTTTATACATATAAAACAAAATGGCAGCCAATCCTAATAATAATAGTATTTGAAAGAGAATATCCATAAATATTTTAAGAATTAAAATCTAGAAGATTATAAAATTAAGAGTTTTATATTTGTGCACATAATAATAAGTGTTTTATTTGCTAACAATATTGATATAAGAATGATTTCTAAATTTATTTTTAAACATATTTTAGGTTGGAAAATAGTAAATGATTTTCCAAGAAGCATAAAAAAATATGTTGTTATTGCTGCACCACATACTAGTTGGCAAGATTTTCCAATTGGTATTTTAGCAAGAAACACTGCTAAAATAAAAATCAATTTTATAGGTAAAGATTCTTTATTTAAAGGTCCATTTGGATTTATATTTAGGAGTTTAGGAGGAACACCAGTTGATAGAAGTAAAAGTAATAACTTGGTTGATGCTATTGTAAATGTATTTAACTCTAAAGAAGAATTCCGACTTGCATTATCCCCAGAAGGAACTAGAAAAAAAGTTGAAAAATGGAAGACTGGATTTTACTACATAGCTAGGGGTGCTAATGTTCCTGTTGTAATGGCTACTTTAGATTTTGGGAAAAAGCAAGTGAAAATCTCTGATCCTTATTATATAACTGATGATAAAGAAAAGGATTTTGAACACTTTCAATATTTTTACAAAGATGTAAAAGGAAAAAAACCAGAACTGTTTTAAACTAAAAAACCGACATTTGCCGGTTTTTGTATTTAATACTATCTAATAATTATCCTTTATAAAAAGGCAACCTAACGACTATGGCAGGAATTGCTTTTTTACGTACTTGAATAAATAGTTGGGTGTCTTTTTTGGTGTGTGGTTTGTTTACATATCCCATTCCAATTCCTTTTCCTAGAGAAGGACTCATAGTTCCAGAAGTTACTTTACCAATTACATTTCCATTAGCATCAACAATCTCATAACCTTGTCTAGGAATTCCTCTTTCAGTTAACTCAAATGCAACTAATCTTCTAGTAGTTCCATTTTCTTTTTGTGCTAATAAATTATCAGAATTCACAAAATCTTTGGTGAATTTTGTAATCCACCCTAAACCAGCTTCAATTGTAGATGTTGTATCATCAATATCATTACCGTAAAGACAGTAACCCATTTCTAAACGCAACGTATCTCTAGCGGCTAAGCCAATAGGTTTAATTCCATAATCAGCACCAGCTTCAAAAACCTTGTTCCAAAGTGTTTCTACATCTTCATTTTTAACATAAATTTCAAATCCGCCAGAACCAGTATAACCAGTAGCAGAAATAATGACATTGTCCATTCCAGCAAAATCAGCTACTTTAAATTTATAAAACGGGATTTCCGCTAAATCAACAGAGGTTAAAGATTGCATAGCCTCTACAGCTTTTGGTCCCTGAATTGCTAGTAGAGAATAGTCATCTGAAACATTTCTTAACTCAGCACCATAAGCCTCATTATGTTTAGAAATCCAAGCCCAATCTTTATCAATATTAGAAGCGTTTACAACTAACATATAGGTGTTCTCTTTAATTCTATAGCAAATTAAATCATCTACAATCCCGTTTGTATTATTAGGAAAACAGCTATATTGAGCATCACCGATGGTAAGTTTAGCAGCATCATTAGAGGTTACTTTCTGAATCAATGCCAGAGCATTTTCACCTTCAATTAAAAACTCTCCCATATGACTCACATCAAAAACACCCACACCGTTTCTAACAGTTTCGTGTTCAATATTAATACCTTCGTAAGATACAGGCATATTGTAGCCAGCAAACGGAATGATTTTAGCGCCTAAAGCTTCATGTATATGTGTTAATGCAGTATTTTTCATGCTAGTAAAAATCGGTTTTTATTTTGATAATAATTTTTGGCTAAGGTATTGAAAAATGTAGAATTATATTTAATTTTAAAGTAATTTTGATGCTTTATTTTATAGATAAAAATGAATCAAGAACACCCAAATAGTCCTTTACATGGAGTAAAACTAGCTGATATTGTAGAATACCTATACAATGTGTATGGTTGGAAAGCGTTAGGGGAAATTATCCCTATCAATTGTTTTCGAAGCAATCCGTCCATAAAATCGAGTTTAAAATTTTTGAGAAGAACGCCTTGGGCAAGAGAGAAGGTGGAGAAATTGTACTTAGATACCATAAAGTTATAAAAAAATCAACCTATTTTAGGATGGCTCATATAATTATAAATTATTTATCGCCATTCTCTAAAATCGTATCCTTTTGAGTATACAAAAGCTCAGCAACAGTAATTAGTTTTTTAATCATGTCATTTACGTTATCACTATCATTTACGAGTGATGATGCCATATCAATAGAGATTAAATCATTTCTAATTAATGTATTGATATTTACATTTTCTTTATGAATTGCTTGTTTTGCATCATTTTTTAATGCGATTAATTTTTGATAATGTAAATCATTATCTTCTTCTGTTCTAAATAAATGAATGGTTCTTAAAACTTTTGCTACTCTTTTTCTGATTTTGGCATATTCTTTCTGAATGTACTTGTTTTCAGAATTCAAATATTTAGTAACATTCTTACTAAGTTCGCTAACATCTCTAATAATTTCAACCATTTTTCTATTAGCAATTCTTATTTCAGAAAGTTGTTTTGTTTGATGCTCTTCTAAAATCAGTTTACTTTGAGCTTTAGTTGCATAACTAATAATAGTCCCATAAATAGATTTTACTTTAGAGGTGTATAATTCTCTAGTATTCACTTTAAAATCGGTAGTAGATTTTTTAATTATTTTTTTTAATTTCTTGTCTGATTTTATATCTTCTCTATGCATGCTTAAAGCATGAGCAACAATTAAAAAAATAGCATTTTTAAATAAGTAATTCGATTCTTTTAGCAATGCTGATATTGCGGTTTCTGGATATTTTAAAACCTCTTTCACTAAAAACTTAGGCTCATCAATTTCTTTTTCTTCTAATGCCTTAGCGGTGACCATTTTTTCAACCAGTTTTGCGATGGGTTTAACAAACCAAACTAATAAAAATGTATTTATGATGTTAAATGTTGTATGGAATAAAGATATAGCAATAGGTATGGCAGCAGCGTTCATATAAGGCGAGTCAGCACCAAGAGAAACAGATAACCAAGTAACAAGTTTTAAGAAAGGGTAGAAGAATATAAACACCCACAGGACACCAATTAAATTAAAAATTAGATGTGCTCTAGCTGTTCTTTTTGCTTGGTAATTAGCAACCAATGCTGCTAAGTTTGCTGTAATGGTAGTCCCAACATTTTCTCCTAATACCATTGCAGCTGCCAATTCAAAAGGAATCCAACCTTGAGCAGTCATGATTAAAGTTAATGCCATGGTTGCACTTGAAGATTGAATCACAACTGTTAATATGGTACCAATTATTAAGAATATAAAAATAGATAGATAACCTAAGTCAGTATACTGACTTAAAAATTCTAATATTTGTGGGTTGTTTTTTATATCGGGCATTGCTTCTTTTAAGAACTGCAATCCAATAAACAGCAAGGCAAAACCGATGATAAAATTTCCAAAATTTTTAGTCTGCTCTTTTTTTGTAAAAGTAAAAGCAAACCCAAAACCCACTAAAGGTAAAGCAATAGCACTCATGCTAACTTTAAAGCCTAAAATTGTGATGAGCCAAGCAGTAATTGTCGTTCCAATATTAGCACCCATAATTACACTAATAGATTCAACTAGTGTAAGTAATCCTGCATTAGAAAAACTAACAACCATAAGTGTGGTTGCAGAAGAAGATTGAATGATGGAGGTAATTAAGAACCCAGTGGTAATTCCCAAAAATCTATTAGATGTCATTGAAGCGAGAAATGACCTCATTTTATTTCCTGCTAGTTTTAAAAGTGCATCACTCATCACTTTCATTCCAAACAAGAAAACTCCTAATGCTCCTATTAATTGAAGCAGGTTCGCAAATCCATATTCCATTTATATAAAATTGTTAATTCTTTGCTTAAGTTTTTAATAAAGCTATAAAGTTAATAATTCTATGGAATTAGAATTATGATAAAAATCAGTAGTTTTCTTTTAAGATAGCAAGTACCAATTCTTTAGTCAATGCTTTGCCTTTGGCAATTTTTTTGATATTCTCAAAGGTGAATACAAAGTTGCAACCCGATTTGTAATCAGAGCAACCATAAGCAGTGTTGCCTTTTATAACTGTTCCCTTATTACATTTAGGACATGGAATTGCATCTGATTTTGAAGATTTTTCAACGATCTTCGATGTGACAATTTGCTTGGGTTCAAGTTTTAATTTATAATTCTCATCAAAGCGGACTAAACCTTCAACTTTACCAGAACTTGTTTGAAAACCTTTTAAATTGGTAGTACAGCCTTTATCTAATAAACGTATCAATTGATTTTCTGAAATCTTTTTCTCTAAGAATGCAAATGGCAAAGTAAAATTACAAGTCTTGTTATATTCTGAACAACCAAAAGCTTTTGAGCCTTTTATAAGCTTTCCGTTAGAGCATTTTGGACAGGTTTTTCCAACAACACCTTTTTTAGTTGTTTTTCTTTTGAAAGATTTCTCGACTGCGTTCGAATTGACATCAGTATGAGAAATACGAACCTTTGCTTTATTTGAGCGTACTTCGTAGACCAGTTCATCAACCATGGCTTTCATATTTTTTATAAAAGTACCTGCATTAAATTCTCCTCGTTCAATTTCTTTTAAACGTTTTTCCCAACGTCCAGTTAGTTCAGCGGACTTTAAGAGTTCATTGTCAATCAAATCAATCAACTGAATTCCCGTTTGTGTGGGAACAACTAATTTCTTTTTTCGCTCAATATATTTTCTTCTGAAAAGTGTTTCTATAATACTTGCTCTGGTTGATGGTCTTCCAATACCGTTTTCTTTCATCAACTCACGCATTTCATCATCATCAACTTGTTTACCAGCTGTTTCCATAGCACGCAATAGAGAAGCTTCTGTATAATTTCTTGGAGGTTTGGTTTCTTTTTCTAAAAATGATGGTTCATGCGGTCCTTTCTCACCCTTTTCAAAAGAAGGTAATACATTTTTATTGTTATTCTGAGCTTGTCGAAGAATCTTATCTTGATTAGATTCGGGAGAATCAGATTCAAAAACCACACGCCATCCTTTGTTAATGATTTCTTTTCCAGTTGTTTTGAACGGTACATTGGCAGCTTTTCCAATCACAGAAGTATTAGAAACATCAGAATCAGGATAAAAAACCGCAATAAAACGTTTTACAATAATATCATACACTTGTTGTTGATTGTACTGTAAATTGGTTTGTATTCCTGTAGGAATGATAGCATGATGATCGGTTACTTTTTTATCATCAAATACCCGTTTCGATTTTTTAATTTTTTTACCTAATAATGGTTGTGTTAGCTTACTGTAATTTGTTAGTTTACTCAGTATTTCTGGTACTTTTGGATAAATGTCATTGGGTAGGAAAGTAGTATCAACTCTTGGGTATGTAACTACTTTCATTTCATATAACTTCTGCACCATTTTTAAGGTTTCATCCGCAGAAAATCCAAATTTATTATTGCAATACACCTGCAATCCAGTTAGGTCAAACAACTTCGGAGCATATTCTTTTCCTTTCTTTTTGGTGACTGAAATAATTTCGAAATCAGCTTCCTTAACTTTATGTGCTAAAACTTCTCCGTCTTCTTTTTTTAAAAAGCGTCCATCTTCATAACTAAATAGCGTATCTCTATAGGTTGTTTGTAATTCCCAATAGGGTTGAGGCTTAAAATTTTCAATTTCTTTATAGCGATTTACCAACATGGCTAAGGTTGGTGTTTGTACTCTTCCGATTGATAATACTTGTTTGTACCCACCAAATTTAACTGTATATAAACGGGTTGCATTCAACCCTAACAACCAATCTCCAATAGCTCTAGAAAAGCCTGCATAATACAAATTATCGTATTTAGAAGCGTCTTCTAAGTTTTCAAATCCTTCTTTGATGGCTTCTTCGGTTAAAGAAGAAATCCACAAACGTTGTACTTTTCCTTTGTAATTACATTGATTGATGACCCAACGTTGAATCAATTCTCCTTCTTGGCCTGCATCACCACAATTGATGATTACTTCTGCCTTTTCAAACAATTCTTTAACAATGTTGAATTGTTTTTGAATACCAGCATCTCTAGTTACTTTGGTCGTAAATTTTTCTGGAAGCATCGGTAAATTATTTAGATCCCAGCTTTTCCAATGTGGTTTGTAATCTTTAGGCTCTAATAAGGTACATAGATGGCCGAAAGTATAAGTAACAGCATAGCCATTTCCTTCAAAATAACCATCTCGTTTTGTATTGGCTCCCAGAATGTTAGCAATTTCTCTTGCTACACTTGGTTTTTCTGCAATACATACTTTCATTTATCGTGCTTTAGAAGTGTGAAAATAGGGAAAATATTGGAGAAATTATGAATTAAAATAGATACTCAAAAATGTAGTTTAGCAGGTCTGTTGTAACACATCCTTTTTGGGTGGGAGTGCGAAGCACGAAGCAACAAAAGTTCAACGATAGTTGAATGTGTCACAACGGTAACGTATTACCGTCAGTTACGGGTTAAATTAACGATTATTTTCGGGTTAAGAAGAGACTTTAGCAATTCCGAGCGGATTCGCTTGAGCCTGTCCTGAGCTTGTCGAAGGGTAGTAGAATCCGCCGTAATTGCGGTTATACATTGTTGGCAACT
>JABXHX010000029.1 GCA_013373385.1 Flavobacteriaceae bacterium | reverse complement strand
TTTTCATTTACTTGAGTTCTTACGTGTGCTCTTCAGATCTTATGTAGCGGATACTTATAATCAAAAAATAAAAAAGATAGGCTTAGATGGTACGGTAACGGTCTTAGCACCTTCAGAAGGTTTTACTAATCCTTATGGAGTCGCTGTAGGAGCTGATGGCACAGTCTATGTAGCGGATACTTTTAATCATCAAATAAAAAAGATCTCAGCAGGTACTGTTTTAACAGGTACCGCACCAACTACAGCTGGCACACATAACGTTACCTTAACTGCCAATGATGGCAATGGAGGCACTGCTACGCAAAGTTTTACCATTACAGTAAAAGGGAAACCCACTGTAACTGTTAGTGAGGCTACTGCCATTACAGCCAATGGAGCTACTTTAAACGGTGCCATCACTGCAGATGGTGGTGCAACGATAACAGAACGTGGTTTTATCTATGCCAAAACCACAGATGATGCCACCCCAACCTTAGCAGAAGTAAATGGTACAACAGTTGTTAAAGTTACACTAACAGGTACTATTGGTAGTATTGCTAAAACTATTGAAAATTTAGAAGCAAATACAGCCTATAACTTTGTAGTATATGCTACCAATAAAGTAGGAACATCGTATGGTATTGTAAAGAATTTTGAAACAGTTTCAGTTTTATCGGTAGAAGATATCATTTTTAGCGGATTAAAAGTATATCCAAATCCAGTTCGAAATACACTGCATATAAAAGGGCAACGTACAATAGATAAAATTACAATTACAAACTTGTTAGGTCAAAAAATTATTGAAAGAAAAAATGATACTATAAGTTTAGAAATTGATTTTTCTAACTTAAAGTCTGGTTTGTACTTGCTAAAAGTACAAGCAGAAAATAAAAGTAAAGTGTATAAAATTTATAAAAGGAATTAAAATTTAAAATAGTGTCTCCGTTGTGCTTATTGAATTAAAAGTAGTTAAATGTCAGTTTGAGTGATTTTTTAAAAACAGGTTTTAGACTAAAACCACACAAGCAGACCAGAAACTTTATCAAAGCACAACGGGTTAAATAGTTAGAATGAATCAATATATAGTATTAAAAACAAGCAATCAGTTTGTTAAATAAACAATTAATCCATGAAAAAATGTCCATCATGTAAATCGAAAAGTAGGGTTAGACTTAGCAATATCT
The DNA here is from genome assembly GCA_013373385.1 of Flavobacteriaceae bacterium. Classification (GTDB taxonomy): domain Bacteria; phylum Bacteroidota; class Bacteroidia; order Flavobacteriales; family Flavobacteriaceae; genus Polaribacter. Next base: position 21,631 of record JABXHX010000029.1, on the reverse strand, counting down.
TTGGATTAAAAATGTATATGTGTGCTAGGTGTTATGTGATGTATTTATGGATACCAATAGTTAATTGGTCTCTAAAAATAAAGAAGAAATTTGGATGAGTTCAATGAATAATACCTATAGAATTTAAAACAGTAATTAATAGCTCAGTTCTAGATACGGTTTTTTTGATAAAAAACTCGAACTAACAATAGTTTTATCAAGAGGATAAATAGAATGTTAAAATAAAAAATACAACCAACTAAGCTTTTAAGTTCTTTAATAAAAAAGAGATTGTCTAAACAGCGGTAGGGACGTTATTACAGAAACTGTAATAATGGCTGTTTAGACAGTCTCTTTTTAGCTTAGTTATGCTTTTGCAGGAATATTTTTTAAAATTTCTAACAAAAATTTCCAGAATTTCTGAGTAGAAGAAATGCTAGCTCTTTCGTCTGGTGAGTGTGCTCCCAAGATAGTTGGCCCAAAAGAAACCATATCCATGCTTGGGTAATTTTGTCCCAAAATACCGCATTCTAATCCTGCATGACAAGCGGCAATTTTAGCTTTTTCTCCGTGCATTTCTTGGTATAAAACGTCCATAATTTTTAAGATTTCAGAATCTATGTTGGGCTGCCAACCTGGATAAGCTCCAGAGTATTCTACCTCAAAACCAGACAGCTCAAAAGCTGCACGTAGTGAGTTTGCTAAGTCTATTTTAGTAGATTCAGACGATGAACGAGTCAAGCAGCTAATCGTTATATTGCCATTCTTTACAATAACATTTGCAATATTGTTAGAAGTTTCTACCAAACCATCAATAGCTGGACTCATTCTGTATACACCGTTAACAGCAGCTTGAACAGATTTTAAAAATCCTTCTTGAACACCCAATTCCATGATTGAAGTTGGAAGATTCGTTTCATTAATTTCTATGGAAAGATTGGGTTCAAGCGTTTTGTATTCTGCATAAATAGCGTTTATCAATTCGTTCATTTCAAAAAAGAATGGTTCTTTAGAAACGGTATCAATCACAAAACTAGCTTTACTTTCTCTTGGGATGGCATTGCGTAAGCCACCACCATTGATTTCAGCAATTCGTAAACCAAAGTTTTCAAAACCTTCAAATAACAAGCGATTCATAATTTTATTGGCATTCCCTAATCCCTTATGAATATCCATACCAGAATGCCCCCCATTTAATCCGCTAATCTTTATTGTGAAAGCAGAGGTGTTTTCTGGTGTACTTTCTTCTTTATAAACCCTTTTAGCAGTTACATCTATTCCACCAGCACACCCCATTCCAATTTCATCGTCTTCTTCTGTATCAAGATTTAGTAAAATATCTCCTTCTAACAAGCCAGCTTCTAAACCCATGGCACCAGTCATACCTGTTTCTTCATCAATCGTAAATAAGGCTTCAATTGCTGGGTGTTGAATTGAGTCAGCTTCTAACACACTCATAATAGCGGCTACGCCTAAACCATTATCGGCACCAAGAGTTGTTCCTTTAGCAGTCACCCAATCGCCATCAATAAACATTTCAATACCTTGTGAGTCAAAGTCAAAAACAGTATCAGCATTTTTTTGATGCACCATGTCTAAATGACTTTGCATGACTACTGTTTTTCTGTTTTCCATTCCGGGAGTAGCAGGTTTTTTGATGATGACATTTCCAACTTTATCAACAACAGTTTCTAAGTTTAGCTTTTTACCAAAATCAACCATAAACGCAATGACTTTTTCTTCTTTTTTTGATGGTCGAGGCACCGCATTTAGATCTGTAAAATTATTCCAAACAGCTTTAGGTTCAAGGTTTCTTATTTCTGAATTCATTCTTTGTAAGTTATAGTTTTAAGAGATACTTCAAAGATACAACTATTCGTTTTTTTAATAGATTTCTAAAACAACATCTTCTGTGTTTTTTCTCACTTTTGGTAAATCTTTCATAAAATCATCTTCAGCTCTAAATCCAACTGGTAAAACTAAAACCGATTTTAAATTGTGTTGTTGTAAGTTTAAAACTTCATCGTATTTTTCTGGAATAAAACCTTCCATTGGGCAGGCATCAATTTTTTCAATAGCTGCAACTGTCATTAAATTACCAAGAGCTATGTAAGCTTGATTCCTCATCCATTGAGTTAATTCGTCTTCAGAACTTTGGTTAATTTTGTTCATTAAGTATTCTTTAAACGGATTAAGAATGGAATCTGGGGTGTTTCTTATTTCTTTAACCAAGTTAAAATACGCTTCTGCATCTTTACTTGTTAATTGCTCTTGAATACAGATTACCAACAAATGTGAAGCTTGTACAACCTGTTGTTGGTTGTACGAATGCGCTACTAATTGCTGTTGAATTTCTTTGTTTTTGATAACAACCAATTGTATGGGTTGCATACCATACGAAGAAGCTGTATAATTAAAGGCTTCTTTAAGTATTTGTAGTTGTTCTTCTGTAAGAAACTTTGTATCGTTAAATTTTTTGGTAGCATATCGCCATTGAAGGCTTTCTATAGTGCTCATAATTTTCTGTTTTGTTGCTGTAAAAATAATTTGAGAAATCTAATTGTAAGACGTATTGGTATTATAAAAATTGATGGTTGAATAAGCTATTGTTTATAGTTATCTAGAATCTTTAAAAATGTTTCGGGTTCTGGTCTTACTCGGTAATTATCTGTTAAATCTGCAAAGATAATTGTGTCATTGCTGTCAGTAATAATAACAGTTGGTAACACAACATCAGAATTGTATCCAAATATTTGGAACCCAGCAGGAAGTCCATTTTTATGTAAGATACCCAATTGTTTGGCTGCCTTATTTTTTACATCGGTTAAAAAGTGAAATGGTACCTGATGTTTTTCTGCAAGTTTCTTGGTAAACTTATGAGGCTGCGAACTCACCAATAGCATATCAACTTTTCTTTTTTCTAATTCTTTGTATTGCTGAACAATTTCTTGAATTTGAGCCATGCACAACGGACACCAATTGCCTCTGTAAAACAAAAAGATTTTAAAGTGGCCTTGAAAGCTGTTTGCAGTTACTTTTTCTTTTTGTAAATTTTCTAAAGTAAATTCTGGAAGCTTTTTACCAACTTTAAAAAAAGAAGTGTTTCTGTTGTTAAATGAAGAATACCAAGTTAAATAAGCCAGCCACCCAAGCGCCAATCCAACAGAAATAAATAAGTTATCAAAAGAGAAGTTGATAAGGTTTAAAACAAGGCCAATTAAAATAGCGGTAGAATAAAAACCCAAGGTTTTATTAGTACGAGCTACAGGTTTTATAAAGAGCATTGCAAAAAAGAGCACAATACTTAAAGAAGAAAGTAATATGCCAACATCATTTAAATGAAAACTTGTGTTGCTAATGGTTTTGATAAAAAGAATTAGTGCCACAACAGGAAGTGTACTAATAAAAATCGATTTTAAAATATTTTTCATACATTAATAGTCGTAAAAGAATTGCTAAGTTACAGTTATGAAAGAAGAATTTCTACATTATGTGTGGCAACATCAACAATTTGTGTCATTGCCCATTAAAACAACAAGTCATAAGAGAATTCAGGTACAATATCCTGGTGCTTATAACACAAATTCTGGCCCTGATTTTTTGAATGCTAAAATTGTAATCGATGATATTTTATGGGTTGGTCATGTAGAGATTCATGTAAAATCTTCCGATTGGTATGTGCATAAACACGAGGAAGATATAAGCTACGATACGGTGATTTTACACATGGTTTGGGATGATGATGTAGAGGTTTTTAGAAAGGATAACAAACAAATAGATACGCTTGAGGTTGCTACTTATATAAACAAAAGTACCTTAAAGAATTACCTCATGTTATCTTCAAATACAGCTTGCTGGATTCCCTGTCAAAATTTGCTTACTGCTGTAGATGCTTTTACAATTAATCAATGGAAAGAAAGTTTGTTTTTTGAAAGGCTTGAGCAAAAAACAACATTGATTCATCAGTTGCTCAACAAAAGTAATAACGATTTTGAAGCGGTACTTTTTGTGCTTTTGGCTAAAAGCTTTGGATTAAAAGTAAATGCAGAAGCTTTTTTAAGATTGGCCACATCTGTTGATTTTTCTGTGGTACGAAAAGAGCGAAGCACAGGTATTGGTTTAAGTGCTTTGCTTTTTGGGCAGGCAGGCTTCTTGGAAGAAACCATAGAAGACCCGTATTTTATTTGTTTAAAAAATGAGTATGCATACCAACGACACAAATATCAATTACAGCCCATTGGTAAAAACCATTTTAAGTTTTTTAGGTTGCGGCCATCAAATTTTCCTACGGTAAGAATAGCACAACTAGCGGCGTTATACAGCAATTATGAGCAGTTGTTTTCGAAATTATTGAATGTTAACAATTTGAACGATTTTTATGAGTTGTTCAAATATGCGTTGCCACCGTTTTGGGATACGCATTTTACATTTCAGAAATCATCCAAAAAGAGAAAGAAAAAAATCACAAAACAGTTTGTAGATTTGTTGATAATCAATGCAATAATTCCGCTAAAATTTGTGTACTTAAAAAGTAGAGGGGAAGTGTTTGAAGAAAGTCTTTTAAACTTGGCAATACAGTTAAAACCAGAGATCAATAGTATTATTAGTAAGTTTTTAGAGTTGGGTTTCACTGCTAAAAATGCTTTTGACACTCAGGCTTTACTGCAACTTAAAAATAACTATTGCGCAAAGAAAAGATGTTTACAATGCGCCATAGGAAATAGTATTTTGAGAAATGCTAATACAAGCTCTTAAATTGGGTTGGATTTGCCTCGTGCATAATTTGGTAGGCAGCTTCAAAAATATCTTCTGTAGATGGTTTTGAAAAATAGTCACCGTCTGTGCCATAAGCAGGTCTATGTGCTTTTGCAGTTAAGGTAGCTGGTTTACTGTCTAGATACTGGTAGCCGTTTTGGTTTTCTAAAACTTCTTGCAATAAGTAAGCAGAAGCACCACCAGGCACATCTTCGTCAACAATTAACAAACGATTGGTTTTTGCTACGCTCTTTACCGTATCATGATTCATGTCAAATGGCAATAAACTTTGCGCATCAACAATTTCAATATTGATGCCAACTTGCAATAATTCTTTCGCTGCTTCTTCTACCAAACGCAAAGTAGACCCATAAGAAACTACAGTAATGTCAGTTCCTTCTTTAACAATTTCTACTTCGCCAATTGGAGTTTTAAATTCTCCTAAATTGGTAGGCAATTCTTCTTTTAAACGATAACCATTCAAACATTCAATAACCAAAGCAGGATCGTCTCCTTCTAATAAAGTGTTGTAAAAACCAGCAGCTTTGGTCATGTTTCTAGGTACCAAAACATGCATTCCTCTAAGGTTGTTTATAATTCCTCCCATAGGAGAACCAGAGTGCCAAATTCCTTCTAATCTATGCCCGCGTGTTCTAACAATTAACGGTGCTTTTTGTTTGCCAACGGTTCTGTAACGAAGCGTAGCTAAATCATCACTCATAATTTGCAATCCGTACAACAGATAGTCTAAATATTGGATTTCTGCTATGGGTCTTAAACCACGCATGGCCATACCTATACCTTGACCAATAATGGTTGCTTCTCTAATCCCTGTATCAAATACGCGTTCCTCTCCAAATTTTTCTTGTAATCCTTCTAAGCCTTGGTTTACATCGCCAATAAAACCAGCATCTTCTCCGAAGATTAAAATTTCTGGATGCTTTTTTAGTAAGGCATCGAAATTATCTCTCATAACAATTCTACCGTCCACCATTTTTTTCTCTGCACTGTAAGTTGGTGGTATTGGTTCAATATTTGTCGGAGCAATTTCAGTTTCGCTAGTTAGGTTGCTAGAGAATAATTGATAACCGCTTTTTATTTTTTGTTTGATGAAATTTTGAAGCTCGGTTTTTTCAGGGAAAGTTTCGTCTTTTAGATAGCGCAAAGTTTTCCTTGCTGCGCTGATAACATCTTTTCTGATTGGCTCATTAATAGCGTCAAGATCGTTCTTTAATTTTAGAATAAAGCTACTGTTACTGCTTTTAGAAGCTACTTTTTCTAAAAGGGAACTTGCCTGTGTTAGTTCGGTTTTGATTTCGTTTAAATAAGCATTCCAAGCATTTCTTTTGGCTTCGCTTACGTGTTTTTTTGCTTCTTTTTCAATAGCGATGAGTTCTTCTTCTGATTTAATAAATTTTAAAGATTCACCATTTGCATCTTCTAGTTCAAACTCTAAAATCCATTTTCTCATTTGAGCTATACAATCATGCTCACGTTCCCATTGTAAACGTTCTTGATTTTTATATCTTTCGTGTGAGCCAGAGGTAGAATGTCCTTGTGGTTGGGTCAATTCTTTTACATGTATTAAAACAGGTACATGTTCTTCTCTAGCAATTTTAGCAGCTTTGTTGTATACGTCAATTAGCTGAACGTAATCCCATCCATTTACAACAAATATTTCGTATCCGTTGTTCTTATCATCTCTTTGAAAGCCTTTTAAAATTTCAGAAATACTTTCTTTGGTAGTTTGGTATTTTGCGTGAACTGAGATGCCATATTCATCATCCCAAACGCTCATAACCATTGGTACTTGTATAACGCCTGCTGCATTGATGGTTTCAAAAAATAAACCCTCGCTGGTACTTGCATTTCCAATGGTTCCCCAAGCAACTTCATTTCCTTTGTTAGAAAATTGAGTTGCTGTGCTTAATTCTTTTATTTCTCTATACGCTTTAGAAGCTTGTGCTAGGCCCAAAAGTCTTGGCATTTGACCAGCAGTAGGAGAAATATCAGCACTCGAGTTGTATTGTTTTGTTAGGTTTTTCCACTCGCCGTTTTTATCTAAACTATGCGTGGCAAAATGCCCACCCATTTGACGACCAGCCGACATAGGATCTGCCTCAATATTGGGATGCGCATACAAGCCTGCAAAAAACTGTTGCGCCGTTAGCTCGCCAATAGCCATCATGAAAGTTTGATCTCTGTAGTAACCAGATCTAAAATCTCCTTTTTGAAAAGCTTTAGCCATAGCGAGTTGTGGTACTTCTTTACCGTCGCCAAAAATTCCGAATTTTGCTTTTCCTGTTAAGACTTCTCTACGACCTAGTAAACTACATTCTCTACTAATACGTGCAATTCTATAATCATTTAATACTTCTTTTTTAAAATCGTTAAATGAAAGTTCTGTTGAACTTAAAATTGCAGTATCTTCTGTCATGATAATTATTTTTTTTGAGTCTTCTGCAAAGATAGTTTTTTTGATTGATATTTAAAAATATTTTATTTCTTTAAGAATAGTGTAATAAAATACTCGTATTTGGGTTGATAGGTGATAAATTCGCAATAAATAAGGTTTTATAAAAAGCCTCTTCTAAAAAAGTTGTAGATAGCCGATGGTCTAACGGTTAGCACAAATCGTATTTTGCTAGCATAAGCTTGCTGATTTATTTCCCATCCATTATTTGAATACATCGGAAAATAGAATTCTAATATATTATGTATAAAGTTAAATCGGATTCCGTTTTCATAAGCAAAGTATGTATTTTGACCTTTATTTTTTAAAAAAGCAACGTCTGTATAATATTCTAGCCATCTCCAAAGGCCAATACTTGAGTTTAAGGAAACCATATACTGGTTGGCAAATCTTGTTGGTAAGACAGATTTGAACCCACCATCATTGATGATAATCTGTTGACTAAAAATACCTGAGCTTTCTGATCTTCCGAAATACATTTGCTCAAATAGATAATCTGAAGGCCTGTCTAATCCAAAACTAAAATAATTGCTAATGGTTTTGTTGTGTAAAAAAGCACCTGCAAAGAATCTAAAATCTAATTGTCTATTCTTATCGGTTAGTTTTCTATATCTAATGTCTGCGGCTACTTTTGAAAAGTTTGAAGAAATATCTGTATTAAATTTATACATAATGCCTTCTATGATATTTGGATTTGCATATACATACTTTAAATTCAATACATTGTAGTTGTCTTGTTCTTTGGTGGTTGTATTTGGTGCATGTTCCTTATCTACCTTAACATATTTTACGGTAAAGAATTTACTACTGGCATCTCTTAGGCTTTTTCTTTTAAATTGTGTGGTAATAAAAGGCGCAAATATTTTATAGGATAAATCTTGAGCGTAATGAAAATTGCTGCCAATTATCCCATAGGTTATTCTTTGCAATTTTGTTTTTTCAAAAAACTGATTGTACATTATAGTAGCAGAGCCAGTTAAAGACTTGCTTTTTGTTGCATAGGTAGGTACAATCTTAAAAATAAAATTTCTAGGAATAATTGGTTTGTTATGTAGTTTTAGTCCTAATGTAACACCATCGTAATAATTGTATCCAAATTCTGGCTGATAAAATAGTTGATTGTAATAGGGGTCAGAAATGTCTTTAATTAATCTAAATTGTACAGGTTTGTTTAATAAACTTGGTTTGATATTTTTCCAATTATCAAGCGAATTGTATTCTGGATAAATTTGTTCATAGTTCAAAGAAATCTTATCAAAATCTCCTTTAGGGATGTGTATGGTTTTTGCTGAATCTACTTGGCTAATCCACTTTTTAAATTTTATCGCTTTATTCTTTACACCATACAAAGCAACTGGTGCAGTAATGTTTCTTTTATTTTTAATAGTAACTGTAATAGAATCTGTTGAGGTAGCTACTTTTTTTATGGTATAGTCTATTTTTTTATTGGTGCTAATATAATCGCCAAAAAACCATGTGATATCTTTGTTGGTTTTAGTAGAGAGTATCTTCTTAAAATCGTTGCTAGAACTAATTTTGAGTAAGTGTTTGTTGTAAAACGCTTTGAAACTTTCTTTAATAACTGTATCGCCTACAAAACCTTTTAAGTATTGTAAGCCAAGACCTGCCTTGTATTTGTTTCCTATTTTTCGATTAAAATTTGATAACGAATCTAATCTAGTTGTTAGGGCTTGGTCTAAAAATCTGCGTGCACTAAATTGATAGATAAGTGGATATTTATCATTAAATCTTAGCTTAGAAAAGTTGTATCTTTTTGTAAACCAGAAATCAGAAACAGCACCAAGAAGTGCTACATCTGGATAGTGCTTTTTTACATATTCCATCAGTAAAAATGTTTCTATTCCATCTGTTAGCCAGTAATCTTTTCTTTTATTTATTATAAGTGTATTGTCTATAAAGGTTTTGGTGAGTGCTTTAAAAAAAGTAATGTCTATTTCAAAAATATTGGTAAATGGATTTAAAAAACTAGGGAGTTGATTTAATCCGTAAATCGGATTTTTCTTTTGAGTTAATTCATCTAATAAAATTTCTTTATGAGGATACTTTCCTAAGTACTGTTCAATAAATTTCAGCTCTCTATTTAAGACATCTGCAATAAGTGCATTGCTGATATCTTTTATAGGAATGTCTGAAATAATTGTATTGTTATCTGTTGTGTATTTTTTAAAGTTGTTGTTTTTCTGAATACTAATAATAATGTCTTTCCTGTTTTTTCCAGTAAGTTTATATAAGCTCTTGTCTTTTTTGCTAGTAGTTAAATTACTTGCAACAAAAAAGGATTGAGGTACTTGAAAGCTGATATTGTAATTAGCAACATCCATAAACATATCATCAATATTTAAATTGCTAGTTAGCTGCCAATCATTGGTGTAAACTGCCGGAATAAGATACCAAAAACGCAAGTGATAGCCTGTGTTGGTTTTTCCGTAATTGGTAAACTTTGCATCTGGGATTTTTACCGCATATGTAAGGTTTATTTTGACTGAATCATTGGGGTTTAACCCCTTTGCTAAAGGGATTTTTAAAATATCTTCATGACTTTTTTTTGAAGAAAACTGAATAGTTTTATAATTGACTGTTAGGTTTAGTATAGTGCTAAATCCACGTTCGTTTTCTTTTGCAAAATACAAAGACTTGTTGTAGTCTTCTATGAGTCTTTTAGTAAGTGGTGTATTTTTATCTTTAAAGCTATTTGGCCAATTGTGCAGGTATATTTCTTTAAGTTGCTCTTGGGTTTTGTTGTAGTAAATTATTTCTTGCTGAATTTTTAATACATCATTTTTTGCATCTAATTCAGCATTGATAGTAATAGCATTTGTTTGCGCATAAAAGTTTAAACCGTATAATAGAGTTAATAGAGTTATGTAAGGTTTAAGCTTCAATGCGCAATCTTTTTAAAAATTTTAGAAATTTGGTTTTAGACTGTATTTCGCATAGAATTTGTTTAGGTGTTCTATGGCTTCATCGGCAGTGTCTACAACTCGAAATAAATTTACGTCTTTTTCGCTAATATTTCCTTCAGCAATCAATGTGTTTTTAATCCAATCTAACAATCCGCTCCAAAAACTTTTACCGACCAATATAATTGGAAATCTTCCTATTTTATGCGTTTGAATAAGTGTAATAGCTTCAAACAATTCGTCTAAAGTTCCGAATCCACCTGGTAAAACTACAAATCCTTGAGAGTATTTTACAAACATTACTTTACGTACAAAGAAATAATCAAACTCAAGATTTTTGTCATTATCAATCCAAGGATTGTCGTGCTGCTCAAAGGGTAGTTCAATATTAAGTCCAACCGAAGTTCCTTTGCCTTTGTGGGCACCTTTATTACCAGCTTCCATAATTCCAGGTCCACCACCAGTAATTACGCCAAATCCATTTTGAGTTAATTTAAAAGCAATTTCTTCTGCTAGTTTGTAGTATTTGTGTTCAGGTTTTGTTCTTGCAGAACCAAAAATAGAAACACAAGGGCCAATTTTACTGAGTTTTTCATATCCTTCAACAAATTCTGACATAATTTTAAATATCGCCCAAGAATCGTTTGTTTTAATTTGATTCCATGTTTTTTGTTCTAGTTTTTCTCTAATTTTTCTATCTTCATTCGGATTCATAATCGCTCTGTATAAATTTTAATTAATCAACGTAAAATTGCCAGCAAATATTTTTACGGCAAACGCGCTAAGATAGTTCTTTTTTTAAAAATTTAGCGGTATAACTTTTTGGATGTATGCTTATTTCTTCTGGAGTACCCGTACACAATACTTGTCCGCCTTTTTTACCACCTTCTAAACCAATATCTATAATATGATCTGCAAGTTTAATTACATCTAGGTTGTGTTCAATAATTAAGACGGTATTCCCTTTATTAGCTAATTTGTTGAGTACTTCCATAAGTACTCTGATGTCTTCAAAATGCAATCCTGTGGTAGGTTCATCGAGAATGTAAAAAGTATTTCCGGTATCTCTTTTAGAGAGTTCAGAAGCTAGCTTAATACGTTGAGCTTCTCCGCCAGATAGCGTGGTAGATTGCTGACCTAGCGTAATGTAGCCTAAGCCAACATCTTGAATGGTTTTTATTTTTCGGTAGATTTTAGGAATTTTTTCAAAAAAAGAAACCGCTTCATTAATTGTCATTGCTAAGACATCAGCAATAGATTTTCCTCTATATCTAATTTCTAGTGTTTCTCTGTTAAAACGTTTTCCTTGACAGGTTTCGCATTCTACATGTACATCAGGTAAAAAGTTCATCTCTATAACTCGCACACCACCTCCCTGACAGGTTTCGCATCGTCCTCCTTGAACGTTAAAAGAAAATCGTCCAGGTTTATAACCTCTGATAGCAGCTTCGGGAGTTTTAGCAAATAGACTTCTAATCTCACTAAACACCCCAGTGTATGTAGCAGGGTTAGATCTTGGTGTTCTACCAATTGGAGATTGATCAATGTCAATTACTTTATCTATATGTTCGAGTCCTTTAATTTTTTGATAAGGCATTGGTTTTTTTACGCCACGATAAATATGCGCGTTTAAGATAGGGTAGAGTGTTTCGTTGATTAGGGTAGATTTTCCACTACCAGAAACCCCTGTGACACAAATCATTTTACCTAGTGGAAAATCAACTGAAACATTTTTTAAATTATTTCCAGTTGCACCATAAAGTGCAATTTTGTTCCCATTTCCTTTTCTTCTTTTTGCAGGAACTGTAATTTCTTTTGCGCCAGTAATATAATCTGCAGTTAGCGTGTCGTGCTTTTTTAAGGCTTCAAAATTTCCTTCGCTCACAATTTTTCCGCCATGCCTACCTGCGCCAGGACCAATGTCTAACACATAATCGGCATGTTCTATCATGTCTTTATCATGCTCAACAACTAAAACAGAATTTCCGATGTCTCTTAGTTTTAGTAAAGAGTCAATTAGTTTTTGATTGTCTCTTTGGTGTAACCCAATACTAGGCTCGTCTAAAATATATAACACACCAACTAGCTGAGAGCCAATTTGTGTAGCTAAACGAATGCGTTGTGCTTCTCCGCCAGAAAGCGATTTTGAGGTTCTGTTTAGATTTAGATAATCTAAACCCACATCTAATAAAAATTGAATTCTAGTTTTTATTTCTTTTAAGATTTCTGAAGCTATGGTTAGTTGCTTTTTGCTGAGTTTCTTGTCGATTTTCTGAAACCAATTGGCCAGTTCCTCAATATCCATTTTAGCTAAATCGCTAATGTTTTTATCGAGAATTTTAAAGTACAAAGATTCTTTTTTTAGTCGATTTCCGTTACAAGTAGTACACGTAACTTCGTCCATAAAATCTTTAGCCCAACGTTTAATAGAGGTTGATTCGCTATTTGCATATTGGTTTTTAATAAAAGAAACAATTCCTTCAAAATCAATTTCATAATTCCTTGTAACACCAACACTTTTAGAGGTAATTTTAAAAGTTTCATTTCCGCCATATAAAATAATATCCATGGCTTCTTTTGGGATGTTTGCAATAGGATCGCTAAATTTAAAATGATAGCGTTCTGCAATTAGCTGTAACTGTTTAAAGATCCAACTATTTTTTTGCTCCCCTAAAGGCTTTATGCCGCCATTTTTAATTGAAACTGTATGGTTTGGAATCACTTTTTCTAAATTGATTTCATTCGTTATGCCTAAGCCATTACAAGAAGTGCAAGCGCCTTTGGGTGAGTTGAAAGAAAAAGTGTTTGGCTCTGGGTTGGGATAGGCAATGCCTGTGGTAGGACACATTAACTCTCTACTAAAATGCCTAGGTTGATTGGTTTCTAAATCAATAACCATAAGTATATTGTTGCCAGAATAGAGCGCAGTTTTTATCGTTTCTTCAAGTCTTTTTCCTACAGAACTATTAATGACCAACCTATCAATAACCACTTCAATGTCGTGTGTTTTGTAGCGATCTAACCGCATGCCTTTTTCAATCTCTTTTATCTCTCCATCAACACGAACCCTTACAAAACCTTGCTTAGAAATTTGCTCAAATAATTCTCTATAATGTCCTTTTCTCGATTTTATCAAAGGCGCTAATACAGCAACTTTTTTATCTTGATAGTCTTCTAAAATAAGTTCTTTGATTTTTTCGTCAGAATAACTAACCATTTTTTCATTGGTGTTATAAGAGTAAGCATCGGCAGCTCTGGCATATAACAATCTAAGAAAATCGTAAATTTCTGTGATGGTTCCTACAGTAGAACGCGGACTTTTATTGGTGGTTTTTTGTTCTATAGAAATCACGGGTGATAATCCATCTATTTTATCAACATCAGGTCGTTCTAATCCGCCTAAAAATTGTCTGGCATAAGCAGAAAAAGTTTCAATATAACGTCGTTGCCCTTCTGCATATATGGTGTCAAAGGCTAAAGATGATTTTCCGCTTCCACTTAAACCTGTGATTACGACTAATTTTTCTCGTGGAATTTTAACATCAATGTTTTTTAAATTGTGTGCTCTTGCGCCAAAAACCTCTATGTATTCTTGCTGTTTCAATGTGGAAATTTTACGAAAAAAGCAAAGTTACACAAACCAATTTATTTTTTGCTATAAACCTCAAAAGCATTTTAAACTATAATCATCTAGGTTCAATGTAAATGAGCAGTTGTAATTGTGAATTACGAATTATGAATTGTGAGTTATAAAAATTACGGCAGTTGTCTAAATAAAAATATGGTATCGTTATTTCTATTCATGTTAAAATACTATCTTGCATCAACAATAAAAAGATATGAGTTTTATACATTCTGTAAGGCATTATTTTGAACGTCATGGTTTTGCGGTTTCTTCTAGATTTGCAGATAGATTGGGGATGCGAGCTACAAACGTGCGATTGTTTTTTATTTACATCTCGTTTGTAACTGTGGGGTTGTCTTTTGGTTTGTATTTAACTTTAGCTTTTTTACTTCGTTTAAAAGATATGGTTTATACCAAACGAAGTTCTGTATTTGATTTGTAATGCTACGACTTAAATCTAAATTGCATAGAGCCTTATTCTTATTGCTGTCAATTTTAACAATTGGAGTGATAGGTTATATGTTTTTATCGGATGTAGGTTTTATAGATGCGGCTTATATGACTGTAATAACCATTTCTACAGTTGGTTTTAGAGAGCTGCACCCAATGAACGACCAAGAAAAAATATTTACCATATTTTTAATTTTAACAAGTATATCTTTATTTGGATATGCAGTATCTGCCTTTACAGAAGCATTGGCTAGCGGAGTATTTTTTAAACAACTAAAACTAAAAAAAGTGCAACAAAAAATTGATAAACTTAAAAATCATACCATAGTTTGTGGGTATGGTCGTAACGGAATGCAAGCAATTGTAAAGCTAAAAAATTATCAGAAAGAGTTTGTGGTTGTAGAGAAAGATAAAGAATTGATTAATACAATTGATGAAGAAGGATTGCTATATGTTGAAGGAGATGCAACTCTAGATGAAGTACTGCTTAGCGCAGGAATAGAACAGGCAAGTAATTTAATTACCGCCTTGCCATCAGATGCAAATAATTTATTTGTAGTACTTACAGCGAGTCAATTAAATAAAAATTGTAGAATTATAAGTAGAGCCTCTAACGAGTCTTCTTATAGTAAACTAAAAATTGCAGGCGCTGATAATGTAATAATGCCCGATAAATTAGGTGGAGCTCACATGGCATCTTTAGTGGTTACACCAGATGTATTAGAGTTTGTAGATAGGCTTACAATTGAAGGTGAAACTACTGCCAATTTAGAAGAAGTAGGTGTGAACGATTTGCCAAAAGAATATATAGGAAAAACAATTTTAGATTTAGATTTACGAAAGAAAACTGGATGTACCGTTATTGGTTTTAAAATGAAACATGGCGATTATATTATCAATCCAGAAGCATCATTAAAATTGTTAGAAGATTCAAGTTTAATCGTATTAGGAAAACCAGAGCAAATTATCAAACTAAGAAAACTATTTTAATGATTAAAAAAATCCTTATTACAGGAAGCAACGGATTGCTTGGGCAAAACTTACTTGAATTATTGTTAAAAGATAAAGACAACTACGAAGTAGTAGGGTTTTCTAGAGGAGCAAATAGAAGTGGTAGAACAGATTTTGAGTATCAAGATATTGATATTACCAATAAAGAGTTGTTAGTTGCATCCATTTTAAAAATAAAACCAAACTATATTATCAATACAGCAGCAATGACAAATGTTGATGCTTGTGAAAATGATAAAAAAGGCTGTTACGATTTAAACGTAAATGTAGTTGCGCATCTTATAGATGTGTGTCAGCAAACCAATGCGCATTTAATTCATCTTTCAACCGATTTTATTTTTGATGGTGTAAAAGGAAATTACAATGAAACTGATAAACCAAACCCTTTAAGTTATTATGGAGAAACGAAGCTCTTATCAGAAAAATTATTGGAAGATTCGAGTATCAATTTTACTATTTTAAGAACCATATTGGTGTATGGTTTGGTAAATGATATGAGTAGAAGTAACATAGTGCTTTGGGTAAAAGAATCTCTAGAGAAAGGAAATGAAATCACTATAGTTGATGATCAGTACAGAACTCCGACGTATGTAGAAGATTTGGCTATTGCCTGTAAATTATCAATAGACCAAAATGCAAATGGCGTTTTTCACATCTCGAGCAATCAGTTGATGAGTATTTACGAAATTGCACAAGAAATTGCCAACACTTTCCAGTTAGATACAACTTTGATAAAACCAATTTCAACAGCAACATTAAATCAGACTGCAAACAGACCTGTAAAAACAGGTTTTGACCTTTCTAAAACAAATAAAAAACTTCGATTTTACCCAAAATCATTTAAAGAAGATTTGCAAAGATTTAAGCAAAAGTTAATGTAAAAATCATTTTTAACTTTTAAAAGTTGTTAAAAGCTCAATTTTTTATGATATTGCGGTCAACTAAATTAAAATAACTAACACAATATATTATGAAGAAAAAACTTCTTTCGTTACTGTTTTTGGCAGTTCCAATGTTCACATTTGCTCAAGAAAAAGGTCTAGACCAAAAGATTGACGAAGCGTTTAAGCCTGTATCAGACTTTTTTAGCAATGTTATCTTTTTTACTGTGCCAATAGCAGGAATGGATGTGCCATTTGTATTAATTTTATTAGTAGGTAGTGCAACTTTTTTTACAATTTATTTCAAGTTTCCGAATATCTTTCACTTTAAAACAGCAATTAATGTTGTTAGGGGAAAATATGATGAATTAGATCATCATGAAGCAGGTTCTGATTTGGCAATTGATGGAGATATAGCAGATACGATTAAGGATGAAAGTCAAGAAGGAGAAGTAACTCATTTTCAAGCGTTAGCTACAGCTGTTTCAGGAACTGTTGGTAATGGAAATATCGCAGGAGTAGCGTTGGCAATTGCATTGGGTGGTCCAGGTGCAACTTTTTGGATGGTTATTTGTGGATTATTAGGAATGTCTACAAAGTTCGTAGAATGTACATTAGGAGTTCAATACAGAGATGTTGGAGAAGATGGTACCGTATATGGTGGCCCAATGTACTATATTACGAAAGGATTAAAAGAAAGAGGTTTTGAAGTGTTTGGAAAAATTGCTGCAGTTATTTTTGCAATTTTTTGTATTGGAGGATCTTTTGGTGGTGGTAATGCAGCACAATCAAATCAGGCAACTGTAGTATTAAAAGAGTTGCTAGGTCTAGAAAGTACAGCAGCTGGGGCTATAATTGGAGTTGTTTTAGCAATCTTAGTAGGTGTTATTATTATTGGAGGAATTAAAAGAATAGCTTCTGTAACAGAAAAAGTTGTTCCTTTTATGGCGTTGTTATATTTATTGGCTTGTTTTTATATTTTAGGAGCCAATTTTTCACTGGTAGATGATGCATTTGGCTTAATATTTAAAGAAGCATTTAACCCTACAGCTATGGGTGTAGGTGGAGTTATTGGAGTGTTATTGGTAGGGTTTAAAAGAGCAGCATTTTCTAATGAAGCAGGTGCAGGTTCAGCATCAATCGCCCACTCGGCAGTAAGAACAAAATATTCAGCTTCAGAAGGTTTAGTAGCGTTATTAGAGCCATTTATTGATACAGTTGTTATTTGTACAATGACAGCATTAGTAATTATTATTTTTAACTTCGGAGGTCATTTTGAGTATGGAGGAGATGGCACAGGTGCAGTGATGATTGGAGGAGAATCATTTGAAGGAGCTGGAATTACATCAAAAGCATTTGCACAATACATCCCTTACTCTAATGTATTTTTAACAGTGGCAGTAGTATTATTTGCTGTTTCTACAATGATTTCTTGGTCTTACTACGGATTACAGTCTTGGAAATTTTTATTTGGTAGAGGAAAAAGAGCAGACTTAACGTATAAATTATTATTTTTATTATTTGTGATTATTGGAGCAGCTGCAAGTATGAAATCTATCTGGGATTTCTCAGATGCAATGATTTTTGCTATGGTATTTCCTAATATGATTGGATTGTATTTCTTGTTCCCTGTTGTTAAAAAACAATTGAACAGATATCTAGACGCCATAAAATCTAGTAAATCATAAAAACTCTATGAAAAATTTAAAACCCCATTTCTGGTATCATAAAAGCCAAAGAAATGGGGTTTTCTTTTTGTTGTTGCTTATAATTATGCTTCAGCTTTTGTATGCTTTCGTAGATTTTAGTACAGATGAAGAACCTTTTAATGATGTTAAAATTGCACAGCTACAAAAAAAGATAGACTCTCTAAAAATTATAGCTAAAGAAAAAAGAACTCCAAAACTTTATCCGTTCAATCCTAATTACCTCACAGATTATAAAGCTTCACAAATTGGGATGTCTGTTGATGAAATTGATCGTTTGATTGCTTACAGAAAACAGAATAAGTTTATCAATTCAAAAGAAGACTTTAAAACAGTAACAAAAGTATCTGATAGTTTGTTAGATAAAATTGCTCCCTATTTTAAATTTCCAGATTGGGTTGTAAAACAACAAGAAAAAAGAGAATCTATAGTATCAAAAAGTATAAATAATAAATATAAAATAACTACTACAGATATCAATTTAGCCACGGTAAAAGACTTTGAAACAGTAGTTGGAGTGAATGAGTATTTGGCAATTAGAATTGTAAAGTATAGAAGCAGATTACAAGGATTTACATATAAAAACCAGCTTAATGAAGTGTGGAAACTAAATCAGCAAACAGTAAATTCTATCCTTGCTACTTTTAAAATTAAGACCAAACCAATCATTAAAAAAGTGAATGTTAATACAGCTACATTTAAAGAAGTACTTTCCAATCCTTATATAGATTATGAATTATGTAAAAAAATATTCAACTTTAGAGATGAAGTAGCTGAACTTCAATCTATTGAAGAATTAAAAAAGATTCAAGGATTTCCGTTAGATAAATATGACAGAATAATTCTATATTTGGAAGCTAAATAATATAACAAACCACTGTATAATGAATAGCATGTACTTTACAGAAGAGCACAGAGCATTTAGAGAAAGTTTCCGAAGTTTTTTAAAAAAAGAAGTTGTTCCACATATCAACACATGGGAAGAAACAGGAGCTATAGCACGTTTTATCTGGGAGAAATTTGGAGAAATGGGCTACTTCGGATTAAATGTTTCTGAAGAAAATGGAGGCTTAGGATTGGATATTTTTTATACAGTAATCTTTTTAGAAGAATTGCAAAAAATTAATTCTGGTGGTTTTGCTGCGGCAATGTGGGCGCATGCATATTTAGCGATGACACATCTAGAAAAAGAAGGTGATTTGCGAATTAAAAACGAATACTTAACTCCAAGTATAGAAGGCAAAAAAATAGGTTGTTTATGCATTACCGAACCTTTTGCAGGTTCTGATGTTTCTGGTATTAGAACAACAGCTATTAAAGAAGGGGGAAATTATATTATTAATGGTTCAAAAACATTTATTACTAATGGGGTGTATTCAGATTACTTAGTAGTAGCTGCAAAAACGCAACCAGAATTAGGTAATAAAGGAATAAGTATTTTTGTAGTTGATAGAGAAACAAAAGGTGTATCAGCAACCAAACTAGATAAATTAGGCTGGAGAGCATCAGATACTGGAGAAATTTCTTTTGATAATGTAGTCATCCCTTCAGAAAATTTAATGGGAGAAGAAGGGAAAGGTTTTCCGTATATCATGCAGCATTTTGCGCTAGAAAGATTGGTAATGGGTGTAAATGCACATGCCAGAGCAGAATATGCTGTTGATTATGCTATTGATTATATGAAAGAAAGAATGGCATTTGGAAAATCACTAGATAAGTTTCAGGTGCTAAGACATAAGATCGCAGAAATGTCTAGCGAAGTAGAACTGTGTAAAGAATTCAACTATTCGGTTGCTAAAAGATTAAATGACGGTCAGTATGTGGTAAAAGAAGCTAGTATGTCTAAGTTATTAGCTACAAAAATGGCAGACACTGTAATTTACGATGCCTTGCAATTGTTAGGGGGGTATGGTTATATGGAAGAATATCCATTAGCAAGATTGTTAAGAGATAGTAGATTAGGTCCAATTGGTGGAGGAACATCAGAGATTCTTAAAGAAATTATCGCAAAAATGATAATTGATAAAAAAGATTATAAGCCAGCAACTTAGTATATATTTTATAAAAGTTTAATTTTTCATCAAAATTGATTTTGTTCTAAAATAACTTTGTATCTTTGCAGTCCAAAAATAAAAACAAATATATAGAACACGATGAAAGGAGGTGCTACACAATGTTAATTATTCCAGTAAAAGACGGAGAGAATATCGATAGAGCTTTAAAACGTTATAAAAGAAAATTCGATAGAACTAAGACAATGAAAAACTTACGTGACAGAAAACATTTTACAAAACCTTCTGTTGCTAAAAGAGCGCAAAACATTAAAGCAGCTTACATTCAGCAACTTAGAACACAAGAAGAAGTAGGTTAGAAATAATCTTACTAATAAATATTAAAAAGTCCTGTTAAATTTTAACAGGACTTTTTTAATTGTTCTAAACTAAAATTATATCCTTACTTTTGATAGGTTAAATAACTAGATGTATGATTGCTGCTTTTTTAGATTATTTATTGTTAGAAAAAAAATATTCTAAACATACCATTACAGCCTATAAAAAAGATTTAGAATTGTTTAAAGAGTTTTGTTATCAAGAGTTTGAAGAAATAAACTTATCTGAAGTAAATTACAGTCAGATCAGATCTTGGATTGTAGCCTTGGTAAATCAAGGGATTTCAAACAATTCAATCAACAGAAAAATAAGTTCGTTAAAATCATTTTATAAATTCCTTTTAAAGACAGGGCAAATCCAAATAAATCCGCTTGTAAAACACATGTCGTTGAAAGTAGCAAAAAAAGTCCAAGTACCATTTACAGAAGAAGAAATCAATCAAGTAATAGCGAATTTAGAAACAGAAAAAGATTTTGTATCGGTTAGAAATAAATTAGTGGTTGAATTGTTTTATTCTACAGGAATTAGAAGAGCAGAATTGATTCGTTTAAAAACTACTGATGTAGATTTTTCATCTAAAGTAATAAAAGTGTTAGGTAAGAGAAATAAAGAAAGAATTATTCCTTTAATTCCTTCTGTAATAGAATCATTGCAAGTCTATTTACAATTAAAAAAAGAGCAACAGCTAAACAGCCTTTATTTATTTGTGACGGATAAAGGAAATAAAATGTACGAAACACTTGTGTATAGAATAATAAATAATTATTTTAGTAGTGCTTCTACGAAAGTAAAAAAGAGTCCGCATATTTTAAGACACTCGTTTGCAACTCACTTAC
The DNA here is from genome assembly GCA_013373385.1 of Flavobacteriaceae bacterium. Taxonomy (GTDB): domain Bacteria; phylum Bacteroidota; class Bacteroidia; order Flavobacteriales; family Flavobacteriaceae; genus Polaribacter. The sequence continues at coordinate 604 of JABXHX010000029.1, read as the reverse complement.
TTAATGAAGGAGCTGACTTAAATTCGGTAAAAGAATTATTAGGTCATTCTAGCTTAGCGTCTACCCAAGTGTATACGCATAATAGTTTAGAAACAATAAAAAAAGTGTACAACCAGGCTCATCCTAGAAGCCAAAAAAAATGAAACGTATGAAAGTATTTACTCAATCAGTTAATTTTAATGCAGATTCTGGTTTATTAGAATTCATCGAAAAAAAAATGCAAGGTTTATCAAAATTTCATGATAAAATAATAGATGCAGAAGTGTTTTTAAAAGTGCAAAATACAAGCGAAAAAGAAAATAAAATTTCTGAGGTAAAAATGAATATTCCTGGTCATGAATTGATTGTAAAAAAAGAAGCAAAATCTTTTGAAGAAGGAATTAGTATCTGTGTAGATTCTTTAAAAAGGCAATTAAAAAAATCAAAAGAAAAATTAAGAGATTCTGTATCTATTTAAAAAATAAAAAAATAGATATAAAAAAGTTTTAGAAATAAAAAAAACTTTATACATTTGCAGTCCGTTAGAAATAGCGGATTGTTTTTTTATGCAATAAGCCGATGTAGCTCAGCTGGCTAGAGCAGCTGATTTGTAATCAGCAGGTCG
>JABXHX010000025.1 GCA_013373385.1 Flavobacteriaceae bacterium | reverse complement strand
TTAACTCTTTGTTACGTTGTTCTAATACATAGCGATATACTTTAGATAACTTTGTTGTAAATCGTTCTGCTTGTCTTGGGTTTTCACTTATCAAAGAAGTCAACACATTTAAACTATTGAATAAAAAATGTGGATCTATTTGACTTTTTAACGATTCAAATTTTGCGGTTTCTGTCTTTGCTACAATTTCTTGCTTGGTACTTTCTTTAGCAACAGAAGCTTTCCAGTTTATCATAAAACCTTTGGCATGAAAAAATGCAGCAATACCTAATGATATTACTATAGCAAAAAGATGTATAAACAATAACTTTTCATTAAAAAAAATTGAAAAATCATTACCAAAAAGCACTATATATACTACATAATGAATTGCCAACACAGCAACAACCGTATATATTAGTGTACCTGCAACTCCCGCCCAAACACGCTGATTGGTTTGCGTAACCCAATCCCATTTTGCACTTAAATATTCGTTGACAATATCATTACCCACCCCTAAAGTAAAAGAATACATGGCAGATATTAAAAACACCATTCCTGCTCCCTTTAATGTAAATTGTTGATTGATGATTGTAAATACCACACCAATTATTATGGTAAGTTTTAAATACATCCATAAATCGCTTCTAAGAGTTTTGAAAATTTTAGTATTCGGGAATTTCATCTTTATAGTATTTAACACTGGTATAATCTAATTTCTAAAGATACATCTTTATCAACTATTGAGAAATAACTTTTCAATCGTGATTCATTACTCAGCAAAGATGAAATAATCGGCTTTACTCATAAATTAAATACAACCGAATTGTAGAATTTTAATGACGAACTGTAAAATGAAAAAGTAAAAAAATACTAACCTCTAACTACTAATTCCTATCTTCATATTAGCAGAGTGCTTTTTTATAAGCTTTTAACGCTCTTTCTCTAGCATATTTATGTTCAACAATTGGGTTAGGATATGTAAGTTCATTGTAGTCTTTAACCCATTGGTTGGTGTATTTTAATTCTTTGTCAAACTTTTTTAATTGTTCTGTAGGATTAAAAATTCTAAAATATGGTGCAGCATCACAGCCTGTTCCTGCTGCCCACTGCCAATTGCCATTGTTAGCAGCTAAATCATAGTCTAACAATTTTTGAGCAAAAAATGCTTCTCCCCAACGCCAATCAATCAACAGATGTTTGCACAAAAAACCAGCAGTTACCATTCTTACTCTGTTGTGCATATAACCAGTCTCGTTCAGCTGCCTCATTCCTGCATCAACCAAAGGGTAACCTGTTTCACCTTTACACCATTTATCAAATTCCTCTTTATGATTTCTCCATTGTACACCATCATATTGTTGCTTAAAATTATTGGTTACTACTTTTGGAAAATGAAATAAGATTTGCATAAAAAATTCTCGCCAAATTAACTCCTCTAAAAATGCTTCGTTTGTTTGTAGTGCAAATGTTACCATTTTACGAACACTCACTACACCAAAGCGCAAATATGGTGACAGGTAAGAGGTTTTATCTTTAAACGGATAATCTCTTAATTCTTTATACGTGTCAATAAAATCTAGATTATATGGTTTTACCTGTATGCTGCTTGCTACAAATCCTAAAGAGGACAAATTTGGAAAATTAAAATTTTGTTGATAGAAGTTAACATGGTGTGTTTGATATTCTTTTACATCAATAGCTTTATCAAAGGTCTGTTTCCATTTGTTTTTGTACGGAGTATAAACTGTATATGGTTTCCCGTCAGCTTTTACAATGTCAAACTCTTCAAATATTACTTGATCTTTAAAACTATAAAACTGAATGTTCTTAGCAGCTAATATTTCTTTAACTTTTGCATCTCTTTTGATTGCATAAGGTTCATAATCTTTATTTGTGTAAACTGAATCAATATCATATTTATTTGATAAGTCACACCAAACTTGAATCGGATTTCCTTTTACTATTAACAACGTTGTATTAAACTTTTTTAGTTCATTATTTAGCTGTTCTAAAGTTTGATAAATAAAAGTAATCCTAGCATCATTTTTTGGTAGGCTATTTAAAATTTCTTCATCAAAAATGAAAAGCGGAATGATTTTGTTTCCAAATTGTAAAGCATTACTTAACCCTCTATTATCTTTTAACCTTAAATCTCTTCGAAACCAAAAAAAGGAAACTTTAGTTTTCATTGAAAAGCTTTTCTAGTGTAAAAAAACGATACTCAAAAATTGAAGTCAATTGCTTTTTTACGAAGAGTTTTTGGGCAATTATTCCTAAAAATCCAAACGGAATTTTATATGATATTTTATCTTTCATCAACGTGTTCCCATTTGAAAGCTCTTCAAAAAAATGTTCATGATGCCACATAGCATAAGGTCCAAAACGCTGTTCATCTATAAAAAATTCTTGATGTTTTACTGCTGTAATTTCAGTAACCCAATTGGTTGTGATTAGTGGTAAAGGAGAAACTTTATAGGTAATTATTTGTCCTTGGTATGCTTTTCTATCAACTTTAGATGTGATAGTAAATTTCATCTCTTTTGGAGTGATTTTCTGCAAATTTTCTGGCGAGGAAAAATAGTTCCAAGCTTTATCTAAAGAAATCTGCAATTCTTGTTCAGATTCTAAGGTAAAAATTCCTGAATGTTTTGAAAAACGAATCATATTAGTTTAAATGTTTCGTTATCTTTTTACTTAAAGGTTTTGTCATTGAATAGTAATAATCTATCAAGTTACCATTTTCATCCACCAAGTATTTTTGAAAATTCCATTTTACTGATGAACTCTTTTTTCCGTTTAACTCCTTTTTTGTTAACCAAGCATAAATTGGGTGCTGATTACTCCCTTTTACATCTATTTTTTTTGTTATTGGAAAATCCACTCCATAATTCAATCTACAAAAGGACTGTATCTCTGTTTCTGTTCCTGGTTCTTGTCCTCCAAATTGATTACATGGCAAACCTATAATTACTAATTTGTCTTTATACTGAGTGTGCAACTCTTGCAACCCTTCATACTGATTTGTAAAACCACATTTAGATGCTACATTCACAAATAACATTTTCTTTCCCTTAAACTGACTTAAATCTATTGATTTACCGTTTATATCTTCAAGTTTAACATCATAAATAGATTCCTTTTGCTGTGAAGTAGTAGAAAAATTAATTATTGCCATTAGTACTATTATTTTAATTGTTTTCATCTTTAACGAATTGAAATTTTTTCAATTTGTAAATTAAATTTCTCGTTCTTTTTATTACCTATTAAAATAGCTATTTCTTTTATGCAATTTGAAGAAAAGTTTTCTAAATTTAATTGGTAACCTCTAAATGATGGGTAAAAACCTTTTAATGGAATTTCTAACTCTTGAACATCATTACTTGTCTGAAACGCATATATATACCAATGTTTTTGGAATCTTTTTGATTTAATTCTTAATTGATATTTTTTACCATCTCCTTTAATTTTCAATATAACTTTAGAGTTATTCGACGTTAATTTAATATCTACTGGTAATCTTGTCATTGCAAATCCGCCATTATTCTCTATTGAAACTTCACCAGAAAAAATTGCTTTTCCCTTATCATCAATAATTAATGAAGAATTTGAAATTCCGCCCATAACATCATCGTTTGTAGTATACCAACGTTGTTTGTTGTTAACGGTATCAAAAACTATAATTTCTTTATTAGTAATCATAAAAACACATATAAAAAGCACCCATTTCATATTAACCAATTCTACCCTTTAACCTTTTCTCTAATTTTTGTTTAATTACCGTTATCCTTTTCATAATATTCATCAAATTCTGATCTTTATTCTTTTTATAAATAGTATTAATGGATAACACTATTTCTCTTGCTTTTCTTGAAGCGATTATTTTTTCGTTTCTTGTTTTAAAAGATTTATGATTCTTTTCAAACTTTATAGCCTCTTCTATTAAATTTAATGTAGTCATCTTAAAAATTTTAATTATTAATTACTATGTATGCATTTAAACTTGTTGCTATGGTCATCCAAATTAAATATGGCAAAATAAAAAGGGTTGCATATTTCATCTGATTCAAATATTTAAAAGTAAAATATCCTACTAATAACCATAGTGCAACAATTATTACTAGACCTAAAACCGTAAGGTTTTTATTAAAAAAAAAATAATTCCAACTTACATTTAAAATCCATTGTATTACATAGAGCTTTATAAGTTGTGTGTCTGGTACCTCAAACTTAGAAACTAGTTGAGTCATATATATTGAAAAGCATATCATTAAACTAAACCAAGCAGCACCAAACACCCAACCTTCTGGTGTCCACGGAGCTTTATTTAGCTTATTATACCATTCTGAATTAGCGCCATTATTCATCAGTAGAGTTCCGATTCCTAAGGCACCTAAGTTTGATACGATAAATATTAAAAACAATACGATTTTACTTTTCATAATATCTTAAAAACCAATTAATAAATTAGAATATAGCTTGATTCTAGCTGGAGATAATTTCGACTTTTTAAACTTTTCATTTAAAAACACTACTAAAAATAACATACTAAATGCATAGCCTACATCTTCTATAGGAATTGTAAATAAGCGCATCCCTAAGTTTTCTGCATTGTTATACCAAACTACAGGTTCAGTTATAAAACTACCAGTTAAAATTCCGTTTACAATAAAAAATGGAATTAATATTATAAGAAAGGCTATGTAGAACCTTCTTAATATTTGTAATCCAAAAAATAAGCCTAGTAACAAAGAAAAAATTAAGACTATGTAATTAACAAATGTGTACCATTTATTAGAATTAAATATCAAAACCAAAACTAGAATTACAACTAACAAACTGGTAATTAACTTTGTTATCTTTTCAGATAACTGCATACTAGGCTTAAAATATTCGAGGGAATAATATATAAATATGCTTGCGTATGGAATACAAAAGAAAAATAGTATTTCTTCTATTGGTAATCCTGCTATTAAATATGGCAAATGATAGTTTTCGTTAAAACCCCAAATACCTTTAGCTGTAAAAAAAACATCCCAAAGAATAAAGAATGATGCAACAACTGTTATTGATAGCAATACCGTTTTCCACTGTTTTATAAACTGCATTTTTTTATTAAATGAGTATATGAATGGAATGCTTAGTGAGCCAAGATTTAACAGTAAATACAAATACATTATATTTTTGGTTTTTTAAAGTATTTTAAGGGTACAAATAACATCCCAAAACACTCACCATCTGGTTTATCTAGATGTTTATGATGAATTTTATGTGCTTTACGCAAACCTTTTAAATATCGATTATTGGTGTTTTTAAACCATTTAAATCGTCTATGAATTAACACATCATGTACTAAAAAATAAGCTACTCCATAGAGTAAAATTCCAAGCCCGATAAAGAACAAGTAATTTAACTCTGGCCTAATTCCAAAATAGAACAGCAAGATACTTGGCACTGCAAAAACAACAAAAAAGGCATCGTTTTTTTCAAACACATGTGGATAACCTGGCTGATGGTGATCTTCGTGTAAAAACCAACCAAATCCGTGCATCACATATTTGTGTGTACACCATGTTATTGCTTCCATTAGCATAAAAGTTGAAACTGTAATTACTACAAATAACATTAGATTAAATTTAATTTATATTTCACAAAACTTCTTGCTAACAAATTAATCTTCATTGGATTAGAAATTCTAATTCTTCTTTCCATTATTTCTGTAGACGAGGTGTTCTTTAATTTTCTCAACAATCTTTTATAATATCTGTACGCTACATAAACTCCGAATTTTGCTTCAACAGGTAATTTTAAAATCCCTTCTCTATATGCAACTTCAAAATCTTCTTCTATTTCTTTAATAATAACTGCTTTAGATTCGTTGGTAAGCTGCTTTAAATCTACATTCGGAAAATAAGACCTGTGCAAACCTTCTACATCATCTTTTAAATCTCTTAAAAAGTTTACTTTCTGAAAAGCAGAACCCAAACGCATAGCTGATGCTTTTAGCTCGTTGTATTTTTCATAATCACCATTAACAAATACCTTTAAACACATTAACCCCACAACATCTGCTGAACCGTAAATGTATTCATCATACTCAGCTTTAGTTTTATATTCAGATTTATACAAATCTGCTTTCATACTTTTTAAAAAAGCCTGTACTAAATCATCTGTTATTTGATATTTAAAAACTGTTTGTTGAAATGCATTAAGAATAGGATTTAAACTAATACCATTTTCCAATGCTTCGTAATAATCTTTCTCAAATTTGTTAATGAGTTTTTCTTTATTGTATGCATGAAAACTATCTACAATTTCATCTGCAAATCGAACAAAACCATAAATATTATAAATTGCTTCTCTAATTTTAGGGGACAACATTTTTACAGCCAACGAAAAAGAGGTGCTGTATTTTTTTGTAACCAACTTGCTACATTGGCTTGAAACTTGATCAAATAAAACTTTCATTATTTGTAACTCTTTATAATTAAATCTGAAACTATTTTACCCGAAATTAATGACGGTGGTACTCCAGGCCCTGGCACTGTTAATTGTCCTGTAAAAAATAAATTTTTCACTTTTTTACTTTTAATATTTGGTCTTAGAAATGCAGTCTGAGTTAAAATATTTGCCAAACCATAAGCATTGCCTTTATATGAATTGTAGTCTTTTATAAAATCGTTTACACAGTATGATTTTTTAAAGATTACGCTGCTCTTAACTTCTTGATTGGTCAATTTTTCTAACCTCTCAATAATAATGTTAAAATATTTTTCTCTTAATTCTTCTGTATCTTCTAATCCTGGCGCTAAAGGAATTAAAAATGTGGCAGCTTCTTTACCTTTTGGTGCAAAACTATTGTCTGTTATACTCGGAAAACTTGCATAAAACAATGGCTTTTCAGGCCATTTAGGTGTATCATAAATTGCTTGAGCATGCACATCAAAATCTGTATCAAAAAACAACGTATGATGTGATACATTTTCTAACTTCTTATCAAAACCTACGTAAAACAATAAAGATGATGGTGCAAATATTTTCTTATTCCAATATTTTTCTGAATACTGCCTATACTTTGTTGGTAAAAGTGTTTCTGAATGATGATAATCTGCACCACTTACTACAATATCGGATGCTCTATAATTACCATTTGCAATAACACCTATAGTAGTTCCAGTAGCATCTACACAAATTTCTTGTACTGTTGTAGCTGTTTCAAATTGTACTCCCAAGCTTACCGCCAAAGACTTCATTGCTTCTACAACCATATACATCCCTCCTTTTGGATGCCAAGTACCTAAACCAAAATCTGCATGATTCATAAAATTATAAAAAGCTGGTGTATTGCTTGGTTTAGCTCCTAAAAACAATACTGGAAACTCTAAAATTTGCAATAGCTTTTTATTTTTAATCTTCTTTCTAACCTGCTTTCTAATTGTTGTAAAAAATTGATGTACTTTTTTAATTGTTACAGGTGTTATCAATTCTAATGGCGAAACTCCTGGCTTATAAACTAAATCATTGATAGCAACATCATAATTGTATTTTGCAGCACTTAAAAATTCTTTTAAATGTATAGAACTCCCAGGTTCTTCCTTTTCAAAAACCTCATAAATCTCGTATAAATTTCCAGAAATTAAAATGGATTCTAGCTCAGAAAAATACACCTGATACCCTGGATTTAATTTTTCTAGTTCGTAAAAATCTGATGGCTTTTTACCAAATTCTCCAAAAAAACGCTCAAAAACATCCGGCATCCAATACCAAGTTGGACCAATATCAAAAGTAAAACCTTGATTTTTGTATTGTCTGGCTCTACCACCAACGGTATTGTTTTTTTCTAATACGATTACATCATTACCTGCTTTTGCTAAATAACAAGCTGCCGATAAAGAAGAAAAACCAGACCCTATTATGTATATTGTTTTTTTCATTTTGTTTAACAAATATATAAATTAATTAAACAAAATAAGGTTTTTCAAAAAAAATTATAACTCTTTTAACAAATCCAACAAACCATTGTAGAACACAAAATCTCCTTGAAAAGTAGTTTTTTGAACACTAGCAGTTCTAATACCAAAGGCACAAAAACTATGATTGGTGTTTTTTATAAAGCCTTCAATCTCTTTCATATAATCAAGTATATGATCTTCTAAGGGTGCAACGGTAAAAGAGGAAATAAACTGTATTTTATCAAACTTCTTTAATAAAGAATCTAAATTATTTAAAGGAATACTCTGCCCCAAATAAATGGTTTGCTTTCCTCTTAATAATAGCTCATAATTTAAATACAATAAGCCTAATTCATGAATTTCATTTTCAGGTAAAAACAATACGTAAACACTACTAGTATCTGACTCTATTTGCTGCTGAATTCGCTCAATATTAATCTGAATTTTTTGAGCGATAAGATTCGATATAAAGTGTTCATGTGCAGGGGTTAAAGTTTTAGTTTGCCACAGCACACCAATATGATTTAGAAATGGAACAAACACCTCTTTAAACACCTCTCTAAATGTCTTATTAATAAGTAATTGATTGTAAACTTTATGAAAGAGGTACTGGTCAAAATTAAACATTGCTATTTTAAACGAATTTATAGCATCATCAACCAAAGCATGCTTACTAGCCAATTCTCTAGCAATTAAAATTATAGAATCTTCAGAAAGTTCTGATATCTTAGATATTTTATAACCATTTTTATTTAGCAATACTACATTTAATAGTTTTTGCAAATTTTCTGTATCGTAATATCTCGCATTCCCTGAGGTTCGCTGTGGCTTTAACAACTGATATCTTTTTTCCCAAATGCGTATAGTATGTGCTTTAATTCCAGATAAGTTCTCTAGATCTTTTATTGTGAAATTTGTCTTAATAATGTTCAATATAAATCTTATTTTATTAAACAAATATACAGAATTATATGAAACTTAAAAAAACAGCAGAATAATAGTGTAACATTTTTTACATTTGCCCTACTTATATCAAGAACTAACAAATTACAGTGTGCAAAAAGATTTAGAGTCTAAATTTTTATTGGATTTTGAACAGAATCAAAATATTGTTCATAAAGTATGTAGAATATATACGAACAATCAAGAGGCACATAATGATTTGTTTCAAGAAGTTGTAATACAACTTTGGAAAAATTACAGTAAGTTTAGAGGAGATTCTAAATTTAGTACATGGATGTATCGTGTAGCACTGAACACAGCTATTTCTTTGTATAGAAAATCTACCCGAACAGTAAAAACACAAGATATTGATGGTTTTACTTATAAAATTAAATCGGACGATTATGATAATACAGAAGAAGAGCAACTAAAAGCACTATACAAAGCAATACATCGATTAACTGATATTGACAAAGCGCTTATTTTTTTATATCTAGAAGACAAACCCTACAAAGAAATATCTGAAACCTTGGGTATTACAGAAGTAAATGCTAGAGTAAAAATGAATAGAGCAAAAGATAAATTAAAAAAAATATTAAACCCATAAACTATGGATTTAGATAAACTTAAAGATTCTTGGAAAAAACAAGAGGTTGAGCAAACTTCTATTTCTAAAGAAGACATCTACAAGATGACACATTCTAAGTCTTCTTCTATTGTAAAATGGATTTTCATTATTGGAGTTGCAGAATTTGTTTTTTGGATACTATTAAACTTTATTGTATCTAGATTAGAAATGATGGAGGTCTATAATGAACTCAATTTAATGAAGTTTTTAGATATTGTGTATTACATCAACCTTTTTGTAGTAGTTGCATTCTTGTATTATTTCTATAAAAACTACTCATCTATTTCTACCATTGATACTACTAAAAATTTGATGAACAACATCATTAAAACTAGAAGAACCGTTAAGTATTATGTAAACTACAATGTGCTAGGCAGCCTATTATTGATGATTATTTTTAACATAAAAATTATCAATACACCTAATGGTATTGAAACCATGTTAGCACTTGACAACACCACTCTTGATTCTTCTAATTTATTAACTGCTTATGTTATTGGTCAAGCAATTGGTATTGTTATAATGTTACTCCTTCTTTTCGGTTTCTACTACTTACTTTATGGTAGACTTTTAAGAAAACTTAAAAAGAACCACAAAGAACTTGACAATATTGAACATTTAAGCTAAAATGATTCTATATTAATAATATGATTTTAACTCTTTAAGTAACTTTTCGAGCATTGCATCGGTAAAATCTAAATGCGTTACCATTCGTAGTTTACCCTCTCCCATAGAAATAAAATGAATGTCTTTTTTAGCTATGGCTTTTACAAAAGCTACTTCATCAATAATTGAGTTGACGTAGAAAATAACAATATTAGTCTCTATCGGCTCTACTCTTTTAATGAAGTTACAGCTAGCTAAAACCTCACCAATTTCTTTTGCTCTTCTATGGTCATCTACCAAACGCTCAACATGATGATCTAGCGCATAAATTGCTGCAGCTGCTAAATAACCAGCTTGTCGCATAGCGCCGCCAAATAATTTTCTAATTCGCAAGGCTTTTGCAATATGTGCTTTAGTGCCTAGCAATACAGAACCTACAGGAGCCCCCAATCCTTTAGATAAACAAATAGAAATGGTATCAAATAACTCTCCGTATTGTTTTGGGGTTTCATTTTTTGCAACTAACGCATTAAACAATCTTGCACCATCTAAATGAAATGCCAAATTGTTCGCTATACAAACTTCTTTTATTTTTTGCAACTCTTGATAATCCCAACAAGCTCCACCACCTTTATTGGTTGTGTTTTCTACACATACCAACCTAGAATAAGGCACATGAATATCTGCTCTACCTGCCACTGCTTCATTTAATTGAGCTGCTGTAAACATACCTCTATTTCCATCTATTAAATGACTCGAAACACCTGAGTTAAACGCTGCTCCTCCTCCTTCAAAATTAAACACGTGCGCCCATTTGTCACAAAATAGTTTATCTCCGGGTTGCGTGTGCAATTTTATTGCTGTCTGATTTGCCATAGTTCCCGATGGAAAAAACAATGCAGCTTCCATACCAAATAGTTTTGCTACTTTAGTTTGGAGCTTATTTATAGTTGGATCAGCCATAAACACATCGTCTCCAACACTAGCATTCATCATAGCCTCTAACATCCCTTTTGTTGGTCTTGTTACCGTATCGCTTATTAAATCTATTCTCATTTTTTACTAATTTAATACATCCCAATCGGCGAACCATCTGGAATTTTTGGTGTTACTATCTTCTTAAATTTTGATGGATGTTGCTTAAATTCTTTTATCATTTTAACAAACTCCATATTATAATACTTTTGGGTACCATTAACTTTTGCCTTTAACAACATTGAATTGATTTCATTCAACTTATAGTTTACAATGGCATTCACTTGCTTATAACTTGAAGTATTAATTGACAAAGCAAATAACTGATTTAATACCTGAGCATTGACTACGTTTTGTAGTTCTTGATGGTATTGACTTTTATGCGATTTTTTAAATGAATACTTAATTACTTCATCAATCACTTCTTCTAATCCTAATTGAGAGTTGTCTAAACTCTTATGAAGAATTAATCGTGAAGCTCTCTGCGGATTGAATAGCAATCCTAGTGTCATACCAGACGTTGTTTCTACTGCACCAAATGGGTCAAATGCCACCCCAACTCTACTTTTAAAAGATTCTCTTGTTCTTCCATATCCATAAGCTCTTGGTGGAAACAATTTCAGTTTAGAAGTCGGTATTGCAATTTCATTTATATCTATAGTTTTCAATAATGCTTTTAAAGCTGCCCATTCTTCTTTCCCAGAAACTCTTTTTACAACGTTTTGATTTGCACCTTTAATAGCATAGGTGTAATCTAACCCGCCAATTACTTTTACTGTTGCCTCTGTTTGATAACGATGCATAAAGTACAACGGTACAAACACATCTTCTAATACAGAATAAGGTTGGTTAGTTTTAATATTAGCTATTGAAAATTTTTCAATTGCATGCTTCCTGATTTTTAAAACTGCCTCCAATTCTTTTGAAGCACTTTTTCCATTGTCCCACAAATGTGCATAAGCATGGGCACTTCCTGGCGATCTAGAGTCTTGATCAGAAATAAATCGCAATCCTTTTGCAAAAGCTTTATCTAAAATAGTTTTCAGTCCTTTCTTTTCGTTGGATGTAAAATGCTGATAGGCATAAGCTACAGTTACTTTATCCCAGTCTCCGATACCAACTGCATAGGCATTTGAAAAATCTATTTTTCCATTTTTTAAAGAAAACTGCGGATGCGGATAATCCATTACAGAAGCTCTGTTATTTGTGCTTGCTGCAAAATTATGCGCAAATCCTAATGTATGACCAACTTCGTGCGCAGATAATTGTCTAATTCTTGCTAGCGCCATATCTAATGCAAATTTATCTTGCGGAGTATTTGTTGCATAAGGTGCTTGCAATGCTTGTGCAATTAAAAAATCTTGACGAATTCTTAATGAACCTAAACTAACATGACCTTTTATAATTTCTCCAGTTCTTGGATCAGAAATACTACCTCCATAACTCCAACCACGTGTAGAACGGTGTACCCATTGAATTACATTGTATCTTACATCTAGTGGATCTGCATCTTTTGGTAACATTTTTACTTGAAAAGCATTTGTATACCCAATAGCTTCAAACGCTTGATTCCACCATCTTGCGCCATCTAACAACGCAGACCTAACAGGTTCTGGCGTGCCAGGATCTAAATAATACACAATCGGCTCTACAGCTTCACTAGTTGCTGCATTGGGGTTTTTCTTTTCTAACCTATGACGGTAAATAAATCGTTTTACAATAGATTCATTAACTGGCGTTGAATAATCCATGTAAGACATTGGAAACGAACCTGAACGAGGATCATACACTCTCGGCTTGTACTTATTATCTGGCAACTCAACAAACGAATGGTGTTGATATACTGTAACAGCACTAGCATCTGGAGTTACAGACCATAAATTTCTTCCTTTAGGCTTACCTTTAAAAGTCAGCAAAACATCAAATTCAACATTTTTTTTAAAAGCTTTTGTCCGCTCTAAATTAAATGCACTTCTAGAAGTATCTACACTATAACTACCTTCTCCACTCCTTGCCAATGTAGCAGCTACGCCAAAAACATCTCGCACAAAAAACGATGTTGCATCTACAAGGTATTTGTTATTTTTCTGTTCTTTAATCACAAAGCCGTACAATACAGATTTTGCAAAGGCTTCTTTTATAGATTTTTTTTCTTCAACATTCTCTGTTAATGCTCTATAATCTTGATTTGGCTGTATCAATAAAATCTTGTTTCCAGCTTTTCTAAAAAACACTACTGCTCCGCCACCAAGTTTTCCTCTATCTAAGCCAATATCATTAGAGCCTACACCTTCTGACAGGGCATTTACATACAAAAACTCTTTTTCTAACTTATCAATTTCTAAATAAATTTTATCTTTACTAGCATCGTAATAAAAATTAAAATATCCTTGGTAATGCTTTATATTCTTAGTGTCTTTAAAAAATTGTGAAAAGCAAGTTTGCTGCACAAAAACAAATAGAAATAAGAAGGCTAATTTTTTCATGGTTAAAAGATTTTGTATAAAACTATAAAAAAGCATCGAGAAATAAGATTGATTAAAATATTAAATATCATTTTTTAACTTATTTTTGTACACTTATGATTACGCAAGAACAAGTCAAAGATATTTCTGAAAGAATAGAAAAGCTAAAAGGCTATTTAAATATTGAGCAAAAGCTTATTGAAATTACAAATGAAGAAGAAAAAACGGTAGACCCAGATTTTTGGAACAATCCTAAAAAAGCGGAAGCTTTTATGAAAGAATTGAGAATCAAAAAAAAATGGGTAACTGACTACAATCAAATTGTAGCTTTTTTTGATGACCTACAGATACTTTTAGATTTTTATAAAGAACAAGAAGCTAGTGAAGCAGAAATAGCAGAACAGTTTAATAAAACTACCGATTTATTAGAGACTATTGAGTTTAGAAATATGCTTTCTGATGAAGGTGATAATTTAAGTGCTGTAATTCAAATTACAGCTGGTGCTGGTGGCACCGAAAGTTGTGACTGGACACAAATGTTGATGAGAATGTACATGATGTGGGCAGAAAAAAATGGTTTAAAAATTAAAGAATTAAACTATCAAGCAGGAGATACTGCTGGAATAAAAACAGTTACTTTAGAGTTTACTGGCGATTATGCTTTTGGTTGGTTAAAAGGAGAAAATGGTGTACACAGATTGGTAAGAATCTCTCCGTTTGATAGCAATGCGAAACGTCATACATCGTTTGCTTCTGTATATGTGTACCCAGTTGCAGATGATTCTATTGAAATTGAAATTAATCCCGCTGATATAGAAATTACTACTGCTCGTTCTAGCGGTGCTGGCGGACAAAATGTAAACAAGGTAGAAACCAAAGTACAACTTACACACAAACCAACAGGAATTCAAATTCAATGTTCAAATTCACGTTCACAGCATGATAATAGAGCTACAGCTTTACAGATGTTAAAGTCTCAATTGTACGAAATTGAATTACAAAAAAGACAAGCAGCCAGAGCAGATATTGAAGCTAATAAAATGAAGAATGAATGGGGAAGTCAAATCAGAAATTATGTAATGCATCCTTATAAATTGGTTAAAGATGTTAGAACTGCTTATGAAACTGGAAATGTTGACACTGTAATGAATGGTGATATTGATGCATTTTTAAAAGCATACTTAATGTTAAATGGACAAAAAGATGCGCAATAAACTCTTTTTTTGTAGCTTTCTCTTTTTATTTTTAAGCCCGATAATTTTTAAGTTGTTTTTAGAAAATACACTTTTTCAAAAGCAACTACTGTTAGCCATTGTTTCAATTAGTTATTCGTTACTTCCATTAATATTTTTAAGTCCGAAAAAATATCTTATTCTTTTATTTTTTATTTTACCCATTACTTGTCTTGAGTTATTTTCTGTATTTTATTACAAGGTGTTTGTTCCTGAAGAAGTTTTACATACTTTTTATTTAACTAACACCAATGAAGCTACAGGGACTTTATTTAAGCTTTCAACTTATTTGCTAATTCCACTTTTTTTTATTTTTCTGTATGTCCTTCTCTATAAAAAAACACCAAAAGATTATAGAATTTCAAATAAAAACAAAATCCTACTATTGTTAGGTTTCATCATATTAAACAGTACCATTTTTATAAGAGAGTTTATTATTGCTCACAAAAGAAACAAACAAGATGTTTTTATTGAAAAACTAGACAGTGCATTATTTACTTATACACAAAAGCTAGAAAACACCTATCCTTTAGGTTTTTTTATCAAACTAAAAAGTGTAGTAACATCTGTAGATCAGATAACTGAGTATAACAATATCGTTGTAAAAAATAAATTTAACAGCGCAAAAAAAGATACTCTTAAAGATGATGAAATTTATGTATTGGTTTTAGGCGAATCAGCGAGAAAACATAATTTTAGTTTATATGGATATCACAGAAATACCAATCCCTTATTAGCTCGTCAAAAAAATTTGATAAAATTTGACGATGTAAAGACTTCTGCAGGCTTTACCCACCTTAGTGTACCTATGATTTTATCAAGAACAACCCCGCAAAACAATACACAAAAGTTTAGTGAACCAACACTGGTAAATGCTTTTAAAGAAGCCAGCTTTAAAACCTACTGGCTTAGCAATCAAGATTACAAAAGTAGTAGTATTTTTAAACTGTACGCACAACAAGTAGATTACTATAAAAACACTGCAGTTTCTATTGATGTACCTACTTATGATGAAATCCTAGCAAAAGAATTTACAACTGTTTTAAACGATACTACCTCGAAGAAAAAATTTATCATTTTACATTTAATTGGCAATCATTATAGGTATAATTTAAGATACCCTAAAGCTTTTCAAAAATTCAATCCCATTACAAGCAACAAGGTGCTTTTTAGCAATAACGAAAAAAACTTAAAAGAACCTTTTACAAATAGTTACGATAATTCTATTCTGTATACAGATTATGTCTTGAATCTTTTTATTGATGCTTTAAAGAAAACAAAAAAAATTTCGTACTTATTTTACATCTCAGATCATGGAGAAAATCTATACGACACTAATGAACATCTTTTTTTACACGGACAGCTAAACCCTACAAAGTATGAGTTAAACATTCCGTTGTTTATTTGGCTGTCAAAACAATATCAAGAAGAATACCCTATAAAAACTACTATTTTAAAAGAAAATAAATCTAAAAAAATAGCATCTACCAATAGCTTTCATACTATATTAGACCTATCTAATATCACGTACCCTACAGAAAAACTTTTTAAAAGCTTTGCCAATAAAAAGTTTGATTCTTTACAAAAAAGATATTTTTACAGAATAGATAAAACAATACTTAAACTAGATTAATTATGATAAAAATATATCACAATAATAGATGCAGCAAGTCACGCTGTGGATTAGAAATTTTAGAAAATGCTTCCACAAAATTTGAAGTAGTAAAATATCTCGAAAACCCACCGTCTAAAAAAGAACTCACACATATTATTGCGCTATTAAAAATTGCTCCAATTGAATTGGTTCGAAAAAATGAAGCAATCTGGAAAGAGAATTTTAAAGGAAAAAACCTTTCTGATTCTGAAATTATTGATGCCATGATACTATATCCTAAATTAATAGAAAGACCTATAGTTATTAATGGAACTAAAGCAGTAATTGGCAGGCCGCCAGAACTAATTAAAGACATTATTTAAGGACGCTTTTCCTCCTTTATCTTTAACATAAGTTTAACAAGAGTATCTTTAAACTAAAAGAACAAATTTTTGTCTTAAAATTCAGACAAATTACACAATCAATATGAAAAAACAAATACTCATCTTAGTATGTATTTTAAGCTACTCGTTCGCTTTTGCTCAAAAAACTAGCTATAACATTACAGGTAAAGTAATTGACAAAACTTCTAAAGAGCCTTTAGAATACGCTACTATAGTTCTAAAAAATACAAAAACCAATAAAATTAGTGGTGGTGTTACCAATAGTAAGGGAAACTTTAATGTGATAGCTGCCAAAGGTGTATACGACATCAGCATAGAGTTTATCTCTTTTAAAACCATCCATTATAAAAATAGAACTATAGACAAAGATCTAAAATTAGGTACAATTACATTGTCTGAAGATGCAGCAGTACTTGATGAGGTAGAGATTATTGCAGAAAAAACTACTGTTGATATTCGTTTAGATAAAAAAATATACAATGTAGGAAAAGACATGACTGTAAAAGGCGGGAGTATTTCTGATGTGTTAGACAATGTGCCTTCTGTGAGTGTTGATGTTGAAGGAAATGTAAGTCTAAGAGGAAACGAAAACGTACGTATTTTAATTGACGGAAAACCATCCTCTTTAGTAGGTTTAGATGGTGCAAGTGCACTGAGACAATTACCTGCAGAAGCTATAGAACGTGTAGAAGTAATTACTTCTCCATCTGCAAGATATGATGCCGAAGGTACTGCAGGGATATTAAATATTATCCTAAGAAAAGGGAAAATAACTGGTTTTAACGGCTCTATAAATGCATCAGCAGGAAATCCAACGCAATATGGAGTATCTGCTAATATTAATTACAGAACTAAAAAATACAATGTATTTACAAATACAGGATACAATTACAGAAACGGCCCAGGAAACTCTTTTAATGATGTAACTTATTTTGATAACAATAGAAATATTACAGGTTTTTTAAAAGAGGTTAGAAAAAATAACCGATTAAGAGAAGGCTACAACTCCAGTTTTGGTATTGAATATTACCTTAGTCAAAATAGCTCCATACTTGGAAATGTTGTTATCAGAAAATCTGACGGAGAAAATACTACAGCTAATAATGTAGACTTTTTTGATGCAAACAAAACTATTATTGACAATAGAGTCAGAAACGAAAATGAATTATCTGATTCAAAATCTATCCAATACTCTATCAACTACACAAATAGATTAAATGATTCTGGAAAAAAATTAACTATCGACTTACAATATAGTAAGAGTGACCAGGACGAAAACGGGACAATTTTCCAAAACAATATTTTTATAGAAGATAATATTACTTTAAGAAATTCAGTTAGAAAGCTTCTACAGATAGATTATGTATTTCCAAAAGAAGATGGTTCTCAAATAGAATTAGGATATAAAGCTGATTTAGACAAAACAAATTCAGATTATAAAAACAATCCTGCAATACCCTATTCAAATCCTAAATTAGACCCTTCTAATAATTTAGATTTTGAGCAAAACATTTATGCTCTCTACTCTCAATACGGAAAAAAAATCAACAGATTTTCGTACCTACTTGGTCTAAGAGCTGAATTAACAGAACAAAACATTAATTTATTAACTACTAACGAAGTTTACAATAAATCATACGCTCAATTGTTTCCAACTGTAAACTTAGGCTATGAACTTTCTGAAAGCACAAGTTTTACATTAGGTTATAGTAAAAGATTAAGAAGACCTCGTTCTTGGTTTTTAAATCCGTTTGAGTCTAGAAGTTCAGAAACAAATATTTTCAAAGGAAATGTAGACTTAGACCCAACTTTTACCAATTCTTTCGATGTTGGCTATTTAAAAAAATGGGATAAAGTAACTTTAAACTCATCTGTATACTACCGCCATTCTACAGGTATTTATCAATTTATAAGTCAAGAAAGAGGCGATTTTGTAAACGGCGTTCCAGTAATTGTTAGATCACCAATAAACTTATCATCAGAAGATAGCTATGGATTTGAATTTAATACAAGTTACAGGGTTTCTAGAAAAGTAAATTTTTCTGGTAGTTTTAATTTCTTCGGATTTGAAACTGTTGGTAGTTTTAACGGAATCGACTTTGGAAACAAAAACACCAGTTGGTCTACAAGATTTAATGCTAAAGTTACATTACCAGGGCAAATTCAATGGCAAACAAGAGTGTTTTATAGAGGGCCACAAGTAAACGCACAAAGTACTAGAGAGGGCATAGCAAGCGTTAATTTAGCATTTAGTAAAGATTTGTGGAAAGACAATGGTACACTAGTGTTAAATGTGAGTGACCTACTTAATTCTAGAAAACGTAAAGGCTATTCTTACACGCCTAACTCAGAATCATATAGTGAGTTTCAATGGAGACAGCGACAAGTATCGTTAAGTTTTACCTATAGATTTAATCAAAAGAAAAATCAACGTCAAAGAAGATCACAACAAAATAATGATTTTGATGAAGGTGGCGAAGGATTTGGTAAATAGTACCAATAAAAAAGGGTTTGCAATGCAAACCCTTTTTTATTAATTAATATTTTTAAAAACTACTTTTTATCAGCAGCTTCTCTAGCTTCCTTTTTAAGTTTTAGGTTCTCCCAAATAGTACCACCAATCCAATATGGTACAACAAATGTTAACAAGAAAATTAACAGCCAAAATCCTGCTGTAAAAATAAACATGAATAACAATAATCCTGAAAATTCTGAAATATCTAACATTTGTATCTTTTTATAAATTATTAACACAAAAGTAATACATATTTTCAATTTACACCAACAATTAAAAATAATTTTAAACAAGTATTTTCTCTTTTTGTTGATAACTGATTGTGATAGTTTTAGTAATTTTGTAGGAACAAAAAACAACTCTCATTTTTATGAAATATAGAATAGAAAAAGATACAATGGGGCAAGTAAATGTTCCTGCAGATAAATATTGGGGAGCACAAACAGAACGTTCTCGTAATAACTTTAAAATAGGACCAACTGCTTCTATGCCTTTAGAAATTGTACACGGATTTGCCTATCTAAAAAAAGCAGCTGCTTATACCAATTGTGAATTGGGAGTTTTAGCTCAAGAAAAGCGTGATTTAATTGCACAAGTTTGTGATGAAATATTAGAAGGGAAACACAATGATCAATTTCCATTAGTAATTTGGCAAACTGGTTCGGGTACACAATCTAACATGAATGTAAATGAAGTGGTTGCAAATAGAGCACATGAAATTGCTGGAAAAGTAATTGGCGAAGGAGAAAAAACCATTCAGCCAAACGATGATGTAAACAAATCACAATCATCAAACGACACCTTCCCTACTGGAATGCATATCGCTGCGTATAAAAAAATTGTAGAAGTTACCATTCCTGGAGTAAAACAATTAAGAAATACTTTACAGGCAAAATCAGAAGCTTTTAAAGATGTAGTAAAAATTGGTAGAACACACTTAATGGATGCTACTCCACTTACACTTGGACAAGAATTTTCTGGTTATGTAGCTCAATTAGATTTTGGTTTAAAAGCCTTAGAAAATTCTCTAACGCATTTATCTCAATTAGCTTTGGGTGGAACTGCCGTAGGAACAGGTTTAAACACACCTGCTGGTTATGATGTCTTAGTAGCTAAATACATTGCTGAATTTACAGGTTTACCATTTGTAACTGCAGAAAATAAATTTGAAGCCTTAGCTGCTCATGACGCATTGGTTGAAACGCACGGAGCATTAAAACAATTAGCAGTTTCTTTGAATAAAATTGCGAATGATATTAGATTAATGGCATCTGGACCAAGATCTGGAATTGGAGAAATTATTATTCCAGCAAATGAACCTGGCTCTTCTATTATGCCAGGAAAAGTAAATCCAACCCAAGCAGAAGCTATGACCATGGTTTGTGCGCAAGTAATGGGGAATGATGTTGCTGTAACAGTTGGTGGAACTCAAGGGCATTACGAATTAAATGTATTTAAGCCAATGATGGCTGCTAATGTTTTACAATCTGCGCAATTAATTGGAGATGCATGTGTGTCTTTTGATGTAAACTGTGCAGATGGTATTGAACCAAACCAAACTAGGATCACAGAATTACTAAACAATTCATTAATGCTAGTTACAGCGTTAAATACGAAGATTGGGTATTATAAAGCTGCAGAAATAGCAAATACAGCTCATGCAAACGGAACTACGTTAAAAGAAGAAGCGGTACGTTTAGGCTATGTGACTCCAGAACAGTATGACGAATGGGTAAAACCAGAAGACATGACAGGAAGTTTGAAATAAAATTATAGACTCCTTAAACTGTATTTTGATGGTCATTATAAAAAAATCTCGAGTTATAACTCGAGATTTTTTTTATTTCTTAGGTTTAATTAAGTCAATTATTTTTGTAAATATATTTTCTTTTTTACCGTTATCGTGGTAGCCACCATATTTACCATACCCATAGCCGTAGCCATAACCGTAACCATAGCCATAACCATAGCCATATTTATTCTCAACAGTAAAGTCATTCAACACATAACTAATGTTTTGCACTTCTCTGTTTTTATACTTGTCATCAATCATTTTCATCATACCCTTTTCAGAATAATTTTGTCTGATAACATAAATAATGGCGTCCGAATATTTAAACAATTCTAAAGCATCAGATACCAAACCTACCGGTGGGGTATCAATAATCACATAATCGTAGTTATCTTGTACATACGCTATCAATTTATCTGCTCTTTCACTCAATAACAATTCTGATGGATTAGGTGGAATAGGCCCAGAAAGAATTAAATCTAAATTCGGAATTTTAGTAGCATTGATAACTTCCTCTATCTCTTTTTGATTGATTAAGTAATTAACAATACCCAAATCATTGTCTAAGCTAAAATCATCAAATATTTTAGGCTTACGTAAGTCCATTCCTAGTAACACTGTCTTTTTACCACTCAAAGCAAAAACAGTTGCCATATTGATAGAAATCATGGTTTTTCCTTCACCACTCACAGAAGATGTTAAAATAAGTGTTTTTGACTTGGCGTGTTGAGTTTCTCTACTTTTAAATAAGAATTGAATATTAGATCTCAAGGCCCTAAAAGACTCAGCAACAGAAGATTTAGGCATTTCAAAAACTGCTAAGTTATTTTTCCATTTGTTTCTACCAACAACACCCAAAACAGGGATTTCATAATTTCCTTCAATCTCTTCTACACTATGCACTTTATTATCTAGTAGTTCTTTAATAATAATGTAAAAAAGAGGTAAAATAATACTCAACATTACTGCTATTAAATAGTTAAATGTTGGTATTGGGTAAATTGGACCTTCTCTTAAATCTTTAGCAGTGTCAATAATTTTGATATCAGAAACAGTAGCAGCAATCGTAGTTCCTGCCTCATATCTTTTTTGCTTTAAGTAACCATAATTAGCTTCTGATATTTCATAATTTCGTTGAAAATTTATCAGTTTTTGTTCTTTTTCTGGTAGACTGTTTTGTTTGCTTACAGTTTCTCCTAACCGTGTCTGTATCTTAGACAATTGATTGCTCAATACAGCTTTAAGATTTCTAATATTTTCTTGCAATATGCCACTTATTCTCGAAATTTCTTTATCAAGTTCTTTAATCTGTGGATGTTTATCTTTTACGTATTCCCTTAAAGCCTCTCTAGCTTTTGATTTTACAATTAACTCGTTTACAGTGGCTGTTATTTTGCTATCAGAAATACTAATAATTGCAGGAACAGGAATATTGCTATACTTTTTATAGGTAACAAAATATTTCTGAATTGTATCTAGAGATTCTATACTGTGTTTTAATTCTCTTTGTTTATCGTCTAAGCTCACAATTTCTTGCAGCACAATATTGCCTTGATCTGATAGGTTAAAAACATTGTTTTTAAGTTTAAACCTACTAATAACCCTTTCTAATTTCTTTAAACTGTCTGACTCTTTTTTAAATAAGCCATCAATATAATCTCTTGTTTTTTTAGCATAAGCAACTTTGTGCTTTTGCTTTTCTTTTTCAAGAATTTTTACCGATGCATTTAAAAAATCAACAATTCGTTTTTTATTAGGACCTTCTAATTCTAATTTAAGAATAGATGCACCATTTGTTAAATCAGAAATACGAACATTTCTATAACTTTTTACAGTATCATCAAAGCTAGCAAACTGTATATAGTAAACTTTATCAACATCTAAATCTCTTAGTGCGGCTATTTTAAAATTTAAAAATGGAGTGCGAATCTGTTCTCCTATCCTATATTCTTTTGAAAATGATTTTTCTGAAGTGTGGTATTCAGAAAACTCATTGTAAGTGTTATTTTTTAGAGAATCCACACTAACATAAGTAATTAACTCATTTACACCTTCCTCTTTAAAATCAAACGAAAGTATAAATTTATCTTTCGCAGTAGGCTGAATTTTTATAAGACTTCCTAAAATTTGAGGTTTGTTTTTTTCTAACTGAACCTTAAAAGGCGTGTACCCATAGACATCTTCTTTCCTATAATCTCCTTCTTTTAAGTAATTTACATAAAACTGAAGTGAATCAATCACTTTTTCGTTATGTGTTCTTGACAGTAAAGTTACCTTAACAATACCCACAGAATTGCTCTCACCTCCCCAATTAAAAGCAATATTTGTACCCGTAGTAAAAAGCGGGTTATTTTCTTCTTTAATACTAATACTTGTTTGTAAGCTGTACTTTTTTTGCTGATATCCGTTGATAAACTTTGCTACAATTAATCCTATAATAATGGTTACTAAAAATAATTGCCAATACGATAAAATCTTAAACAAGTAAAATTTTACATCTAAAGAATTTTGATTTGTTGTATTGTTAAAAGAATTTTTAGAACTCATATATTGTTATAAGTTTTTTATCAATAAAATAGTTGATGTAACTAACGAGAAAACAGAAATAATAGTAGTTAAAGATTGTAAACCTGTTGTACCTGTACCCCAAGATTTCTGCCTAAGTGCCTTAACATTAATAATATCGTTAGGCTGAATATAAAAAATATCTGAATCAAATGCTGTAGCTTTTGTTAAATCTATCGTATACTTTTTTCTTCCTTGAACAGATTTTCTCCATAATTCAACATTTTTCTTATTACCAGTTAACAAAATATCACCTGCATTAGAAATCGCATCAAAAATGGTTACTTTGTTTTGATAAATAACTTTTGGTCCTGGAGCTACAACTTCTCCCATGATGGTATATTTAATACCTGAAAGAGTAACCGTAACAAAAATATCATTTTCATTTTTCAAGTATTCTAGTAATGCCTTTTCTAGCTTGATTCTCACTTCTTTTGTTGTAAATCCCAACACATTCATTTCGCCAAGGTATGGTAATCTAATATTTCCGTGCTTATCTACATTATAACCATATTCATACCTAGCATTATTTTCAAAACCACCTGTAGTATTCGTTTGTAGTTGAGTTAAATCATCTTTCAAAAAAAGAGCTATAACTTTTTTTGTCATCGTATCTTTTGCCTTAATGTCTATGTGTATAACATCATCAACTTGTAATCTATATGGCTGATTGTTTAACTTATAAACCTCATTTTTAGGTAGAGGTTTTCCTTGTAAATACACCAAATCTTTATTAGGAACACAAGAGGCTAAAAAAACAAGAGCAATGAGTAACAGAAATTGTTTAAACATAGTACAATATACATTAATATTTCACAAATATAATTTTAAAAATGCTATTCATATAATTTTTCTATTATTTTCGCTCTAAAATATAAAATTTGATGATTTTTAAAGTCCTCTCTTACATAAAATTTTTATTTACATCTACCAATCACCACGGAGTACACTCGCCTTTTGTCTTTAAACTTGTTACACAATGCTTGTATGCAAAGAACAACGCAAAAGATGTACGTGCTTTTACATGCTACAAAAAGTTTCATTTAAAAAATAAAAAGGCCATTAAGGTTACTGACTTCGGAGCAGGTTCTACTATTTTCAGGAGCAATGAAAGACCTATACATAAAATTGCAAAATATGCTGGTATTAGTACTAAAAGAGCAAAACTGCTGATGCGTGTTGTTTCGTATTTTCAATCAAAAAATATCTTAGAGTTTGGAACTTCATTAGGCTTAGCTACTACTGCCTTACACTTAGGAAATACCGAGTCTAAAATAATTACCTTAGAAGGATGTCCAAACACAGCAAATGAAGCTAAAAAACTGTTTCAAAGCTACCAACTAAACAATATTCAAGTTACTATTGGAGAGTTTACAAATAGCTTAAAAAGAATTGAGAACAATGACGTTTTTGATTTGGTTTATTTTGATGGAAATCATCAAAAGCAAGCAACACTTACTTATTTTGAGTTTTGTTTACAGCACATCCATAATGATTCTGTTTTTATTTTTGATGATATCCATTGGAGCAATGATATGGAAGAGGCTTGGCGAATCATTAAAAACAACCCAAGAGTTACCGTTACCATAGATACTTATCAATGGGGGTTTGTCTTTTTTAGAAAAGAACAAGAAAAAGAACATTTTATTATTAGAGTTTAATCTGTAATTTTAACTCATGAAAATTTATACGAAAACAGGAGATAAAGGAACCACTGCCCTATTTGGAGGCACTAGAGTTCCTAAACATCATTTACGAATAGAATCTTACGGAACAGTAGATGAACTCAACTCATATATTGGCCTAATAAGAGATCAAAAGATAGATAGCAATAGCATAAATGTACTCATAAAAATTCAAAACGAACTATTTACCTTGGGTGCAATGTTAGCCACACCACCAGAAAAAGAAACGTTAAAAAGTGGTAAGGAACGCTTAAATATTCCTAAAATTAATATTGCTTCGGTAGAAGCATTAGAAATAGAAATTGACACCATGAATAAGGTCTTACCTCCTATGACAAACTTTATTCTACCAGGAGGCAATCAAACCGTGTCATTCTGTCATATAGCTCGTTGTGTATGTAGAAGAGCAGAAAGATTAGCGACTGCCTTACATGAAGATGAAGCAATCAATTCTGATGTTTTACGTTACTTAAACCGACTTTCTGACTACCTTTTTGTGTTGGCACGGAAGTTGTCTAAAGACTTATCAGCAAAGGAGATTCCTTGGATCCCTGAGAAAGAAAAATAAGTTCTTAAATTTATTGACAGATTTATCAAAAAAAACTTGGTTTTCTGAATAAAAAATTTATTTTTGCAGAAAATTAAACCTATAAAAAATGTATTGGACACTAGAATTAGCATCGTATTTAGCAGATGCTCCTTGGCCAGCTACTAAAGACGAATTGATAGATTACGCTATTAGAACAGGTGCGCCATTAGAGGTTGCAGAAAACTTGCAAGATATTGAAGATGAAGGTGACGCGTATGATTCTATTATAGAAATTTGGCCAGACTATCCGACCGAAGAAGATTATCTTTGGAACGAAGATGAATATTAACAAAAAATTACATCAAAAAAGTCTCAATTGAGGCTTTTTTTTTGTTTACATTTAACCTAATATTGTAATTACTGTCAACAAACATACAACTTATTTATTGTCAAGTAATTACAAACAATATACAACCTAAAAGTTGATACATAAAAACAACATTAAACAATGAGCTTATTAAACTCGGTCTTAAAAATATTTGTTGGAGACAAACAACAAAAAGATTTAAAAGTATTACAACCTATTGTAGAAAAAACACATGCTTTTGAAAATGCGATTGCAAATTTATCTAACGATGAATTAAGAGAAAAATCAAATGAATTTAGAGCCAACATAAAAGAAGCTACTAAAAGTTTTGACGATACAATACACTCTTTAGAACAAGAAGCAATTACAGCAAATATTGATAGGCAAGAAGAAATATATTCAGAAATAGACAAGCTTAAAGACCAAGCTTACGAAGCTTCTGAAGCTGTCTTACAAGAAATTATGCCAGAAGCATTTGCCGTTATTAAAGAAACCGCAAAACGTTTTACAAACAATACAGAAATAGAAGTTACTGCCACACCTTTTGACAGAGAAATTTCTGCCATAAGAGAAAATGTTACTCTAAAAGGCGATACGTCTGTTTGGTCTAACACATGGGATGCATCTGGACAAAAAGTTACTTGGGATATGATCCATTACGATGTTCAGTTAATCGGTGGAGCCGTTTTACACCAAGGAAAAATTGCTGAGATGATGACCGGTGAAGGAAAGACTTTAGTTTCTACACTGCCCGTTTACTTAAACGCTTTAACGGGTAAAGGTGTACACGTAGTCACAGTAAATGATTATTTAGCAAAACGTGATGCCGCTTGGATGGGGCCAATTTTAGAATTTCACGGATTAAGTATTGATTGTATTGATGTACATCAACCAAATTCAGACGAGCGTAGAAAAGCCTATAATGCAGATGTAACTTATGGAACAAACAACGAGTTTGGTTTTGATTACTTGCGTGATAACATGGCACATACCAAAGAAGAATTGGTACAAAGAGCACCAAACTATGCAATTATTGATGAGGTTGACTCTGTACTTATTGACGATGCCCGTACTCCATTAATTATTTCTGGAGCAGTACCTCAAGGAGACAGACATGAGTTTAATGAGTTAAAACCCTTAGTAGCTGATATTGTTACCTTACAAAAGCAATATTTAGTTGGTGTGCTAGCAGAAGCTAAAAAATTAATTGCAGAAGGAGATACCAAAGAGGGCGGATTCTTATTGCTCAGAGTTTATCGTGGAATTCCAAAAAACAAAGCACTAATCAAGTTTTTATCGCAAGAAGGAGTTAAACAAATCCTACAAAAAACAGAAAACATTTACATGGCAGACAACAACAAGTTAATGCCAGAAGTTGATGCTGAGCTGTACTATACTATCGAAGAAAAAAACAATTCTATTGATTTAACTGATAAGGGAATTCAGCATTTATCAGGTAAAACGAGCGATGAAAACTTTTTTATTTTACCAGATATCGGTGTGAAAATTGGACAGATAGAAGACAGTGATGATACTCCTGAAGAAAAAGCGAAAAATAAAGAAGATTTATACAGAGATTTTAGTGTAAAGAGCGAGCGTATTCACACCATGAATCAATTGCTAAAAGCATACTCTTTATTTGAAAAAGATGTAGAGTATGTAGTGATTGACAATAAGGTAATGATTGTAGATGAGCAAACAGGGCGTATCATGGACGGACGTCGTTATTCTGATGGATTACATCAAGCCATTGAAGCAAAAGAAAATGTAAAAATTGAAGATGCTACCCAAACTTTTGCAACCGTTACACTACAAAATTACTTTAGAATGTACCGTAAATTAGCAGGTATGACGGGTACAGCAATTACAGAAGCAGGAGAGTTTTGGGAAATCTACAAGCTAGATGTAGTAGAAATTCCAACAAACAAGCCCATTACTCGAGATGATAAAGAAGATTTAGTATACAAAACCACGCGTGAAAAATACAATGCAGTAATTGATGATATTGTACAACTTGTAGAACAAGGAAGACCCGTATTAGTAGGTACTACTTCTGTAGAAATCTCTGAATTACTAGGTAGAATGCTTAAAATGAGAGGAATATCTCATAATATATTAAACGCAAAGCTTCACAAAAAAGAAGCAGATATTGTTGCTGAAGCAGGAAAACCAGGACAAGTAACCATTGCTACAAATATGGCAGGTCGTGGTACAGATATTAAGCTAACTCCAGAAGTAAAAGAAGCAGGTGGTTTAGCAATTATTGGTACCGAAAGACACGATTCTAGACGTGTAGACAGACAGTTAAGAGGTCGTGCAGGGCGTCAAGGAGATGTTGGTTCTTCTCAGTTTTATGTTGCTTTAGATGACAACCTGATGCGTATTTTTGGTTCTGAAAGAATTGCCAAAATGATGGATAGAATGGGCTTAAAAGAAGGCGAAGTAATTCAACATTCTATGATTACCAAATCTATTGAAAGAGCGCAAAAGAAAGTTGAAGAAAACAACTTTGGTATTCGTAAGCGTTTATTAGAATATGACGACATTATGAATGCGCAACGTGAGTTTGTTTATAAAAGAAGAAGACATGCGTTAGACGGTGATCGTTTAAAAATTGATATTGCAAATATGATTTACGACACCTGTCAAGCTGTTGTTAATCAAAATAAACCAACCAAAGATTTTCAGAATTTTGAATTTGAATTGATTCGTTTTTCATCAATGACCTCTCCTTTTTCAGAAGAAGAATTTGAATCAATGGATGAGCAAGCCTTGATAGATCAGCTCTACAAAAAAATTCACGAACACTATCAAGATAAAATTTCTAGAAGTGCAGTAGTCGCTTATCCTGTAATCAAAGATGTGTATGAGAATGAAGGCGATAGATACGAGCGAATTGTGGTTCCGTTTACAGACGGTGTAAAAGATTTACAAGTTGTAACCAACTTAAAAAAGGCCTACGAAACAGAAGGAAAAGAATTGGTAAAAGATTTTGAAAAAAATATTACACTTGCCATTATAGACGAAAACTGGAAAACACATTTACGTAAAATGGACGAGCTAAAAAGCTCGGTGCAAAATGCATCTTACGAACAAAAAGATCCTTTACTAGTCTACAAGTTTGAAGCTTTCGAGTTGTTTAAACAAATGATTGACGATGTTAACAGAGAAGTATTATCGTTCTTATTTAAAGGAGAAATCCCTAATCAAGGGAATATCTCTGAAGCACGTCAACAAAAGAGAGAAGCTCTAAATCTTAGCAAAGCAGAAGTGCAAAATAGCACAGAACAAGCCATAAGTAATGCCAGAAACCAACAGCAATCTCAACAACCCGTAGAAACTATTGTTAGAGAGCAACCTAAAATTGGTAGAAATGAGCGTGTTACTATCAAAAATGTGATGAGTGGAGAAGAAAAAACTGTTAAATATAAACAAGCCATTCCGTTAATTGAAAAGGGTGAATGGGTTTTATATAATAACTAGGCAAAAAAATTAATAAGCCGATGCAAATGCATCGGCTTTATTGTTAATTCAAATATATAAATGCTTATTTTTTCTTTCTTAGATATATGGTTCCATAACCTGCTTTAAGTTTCATTTTTACATTTCCTTTTTTCAATTTTAGCTTCATTTGTTGTAAGCCGTCTTTTTCTGTATCTTCTAAAATATTAAAATTTAAGTCGCTATAAATTGCCGCTCCTTTTGCTTCTACATTTATATTTGATGCACTTGGTAGAGTAATATCAATAAAACCATTATTGGTATAAACAGAATACAATTTTCTAGGTGTTTTCTTGTCAAACTGAACCGTTACGTTACCGCCAATTGAATTGATTGAAACAGGCCCCGTTACATCCGTTAATTTAAAGTTGTTTAATGATGTAGACAACTCTACTTCTCCGTCAAAGTTAGATAAACTCGAAGCTTTAGAGTTAAAATACACATAATTTCTGCTTAAAATTTCTTTTTCTTTACAACCATTTGTGTACCATTTTAATTTGATAGAATTCGGAATCTTTATCAGGTATTTTTCATTGCCATACCAAGTAAGCTGTCCTTTGGTATTATCACTAAAAATCAACTCTCCGTTTTTTTGCTCAATGGTAAAGTAAATTCCTAACTCTTTATTTTCTTGCTTCTTTCCTAACCTTTTTAAGCCCTCTCTCTTGCTTTTATCTGTGGTTGAAAAAAATACATTATTAGATTTACCTCTAGCAATACTATAAACTTGTACAGGCTTTGTTGACGTTAATTTATTACTTCTTTTTATTTTATTTAAAACATAATGTTGATGTTTACTGTCATGTAAACTTTTAATAATTACCTCATTACCATCATAGCCTTCTATTTGAAAAGTTTTAGAAGAACATATTTTTAAAGTTCCTGAGCTAAATTTTATCTTTTTTTCTTGTGCAGAAACTGTGAGTACAGACCATACGGCTACTGCAATTATTAATTTTATTTTTTTCATGATTATTGTTTTAATTGGTTCATAGCCAAGGTTGCATTATTCTTAACTATTGGAATTGTTTGTTTACTATTTATAATGTTTTCAAGAGACTTTTGTGCACGATTTTCTCTTAAAAAACTTACTGCTTTTATCAATTTTATTTGTACCAGAGGTGTTTGCTCTTTTTCTAATGATACTATTAAACTCTTTCTCACTTTTTCGTTTGATGGAAACTTTAACAAAGCATCTATAGTGGCAATTTTTACATTGGCATTTTTATCTTCTAGTAAAATCTTTAAAAGTGCATTGATAATCTTTGCATCTTCTTTGGTAAACTCATCATCAAACCTGTATACAGCTTCTAACCTTTCTCCGGCAGAATCTGCAGATAAACTCGCCAACACTTCTTTTGTTTTTTCAGACATTTGAGAATGCTGCATCCAAAACAACACAGAAAATACCAAGACAATACTTGCTGCAACAGAAATAAGTCGCATATAAACTACCTTACCTTTTTTAGGAGGGTGTAATTCTCTTTGCAAACGTGCTTTAAACACATCATCAGATTTTATCGACAATGGTTCGCTATCAAAAGCTTTTTTATGTTGCTGAATGTGCTCTTTTAAGTTCATCTTTTTTATATTCTTTTAATATGCTTGCTAGCTGACTTTTGCCTCTTACATATTGGTTTCTAACTGTACTTTCATTTAGATTTAATAGCTCAGCTATTTCTCTATGTGTATAATTTTCAATCAAATACAGCACTACAATAATTCTATATTTTTCTTTTAATTGATTAATACACTCTTTAATAAAATCGATTGAAATTTCTTCTGCTTCTTCAATTTCTATTTCTTCAACCGTTACTTCAATCTCTTTTGACTCTTCTGCCCAAAAAGTATTTTTCTCTTTTCTAATTTTATCTAATGAGGTATTGATTGCAATGCGTCTTAACCAAGCACCAATATGTATATCGTCTGTAACCTGTTGAATTTTTTGAAATCCTTTTATAAAGGTGTCATGCGTACAATCTTCTGCGTCTTCTTTGCTTTTTAGAATCCTATAACAGCTGTTGTATAGCATGTTTTTGTATAAATTATACACTGCTAGTTGAGCTGTATAATCATTCTTTTTACATTGTTGTATGATTTCTTTTTGATTCAAAAGATACTGTTTGGTTAACCTTACATTTATATAACGTAAGAAAGTTACATATGTCTCAAAAAATAAAACTTTTTATTTATTATTGCACTATATTACTGATATTAAGTGTGTAATCAAACAATTGAAAGCCTATGAAAAAGTTAATTTTAATACAATTTTTATTTTTAATAAATTTTACTTCTATTTTTTGCCAAGTAGAATCTACACAAAAAACTACAATAAATAGAAATACTTTCTATTTCGAAGTAGGTGGATTATCAGTTAAGCCTTTTTCAATAAATTATGATAGATTTTTATTCTCAAATGGCAATGTGTACTTCAACTCAACAATTGGATTTGGTTTTCCTAATAAAGATTCTAAAGTTCGTGAATATTCAATTCCTTTTTCTTTTAATTTAACAACGGGATTCAACAAAAAAAATCATTTTGAATTAGGAATTGGAATTACATATAGTAATTCTGATTATAAAAATAATAAAGAAGATATCATTTATGGAGGTTTAAAACTTGGTTATAAGTACCAATCAAACAAACATCTCTTTTTTAAAGCAGGAATAAATATTTTTAATCGAATTTACATTATTGAAGACGAAAGTGAAAACGATCTTTTCCAAGATTTACATCTGATTGGAAATGTTTTTAACCTTAGCCTTGGTTATAGCTTTTAAATAAAAAACGCCATTACAATTTGCAATGGCGTTTTTCTATTCTTCTTTTATTTTCTTAGATATTTTTAAAATCTGTATTCATTTTTAAGTAGTCTAAAAACTCTTGTTTGGTTTCTTGGCTTTTAAATTTACCGCCAAACTCAGCAGTAACCGTACTACTTTCTATATCTTTAATTCCGCGTGAGTTTACACATAAATGTTTTGCATCAATAACACAAGCAACATCTTCTGTTCCAAGTGCTTCTTGCATAGCTTGTACTACTTGCATCGTTAATCGCTCTTGCACTTGCGGACGCTTTGCAAAATATTCTACAATACGGTTCATTTTAGACAATCCAATTACTTTACCATTAGAGATATAAGCTACATGTGCCCTACCAATAATTGGCAATAGATGATGTTCGCAAGTAGAATACACAACAATATTCTTCTCTACCAACATCTCACCGTAATTGTAATTATTGTCGAATGTAGAAGCTTTTGGTTTGTTTGCTGGGTTTAAACCCATAAACAATTCATTTACAAAAGCTTTGGCAACTCTTTTCGGAGTTCCTTGTAAACTATCGTCTGTTAAATCCATTCCCAACGTTTCAAGAATATCTTTAACATTTTCTTCGATTTTTTTAATTTTTTCTTGGTCAGAAATATCAAAAGCATCTGCTCTTAATGGCGTTGTTGCCGAAGTACCTACATGGTTTTCTCCTATTTCCTCTACTCTTTCGTCATTCATTTTGCTGTTCAATTCAAACATTTCAATCTTTATTAGGGCGCAAATTTACACTAATTCATGTAATTTTACTGTACTGTATTTATTAATTCTGTTAATGTGCAACTATTTTGCTCACCATTAGTCATATCTTTTAAAAGGAACTTACAATCATTATCAATTTTAGAAATTACATATTGTACACCTCTGTTGTTTGCGTATTTCCATTGTTTCTTTTGCTGATTGTTGCTCATAGCTAAATCAGGATAGATTTCGCTTTTGATATTGTTTTCTCTTAAAGCTTTCACAGCTTTTAATTTTTCAATATCATTAGCTGAATCAAAATTTAAAAACAACACTTTTGGTGTGGGCAATTCTACTGCTTCAAACAAACCAAGTTCTTCTAATACCAAATAAATTCTATCTAATCCAAATGATATTCCGATTCCACTTACATCTTTTAATCCAAAGATTCCTGTTAAATCATCATACCTACCGCCCCCACCAATAGAGCCCATTTTGACTTTTTTTGGCGCAGCAACTTCAAAAATGGCTCCTGTGTAATAATTTAACCCTCTTGCTAAGGTTACATCTACTTCTAAAGTAGCAGTTTGTAAACCTAAATTGGCAATGGTATCACATACAAATCGAAGCTCATCTACTCCATTTGTTCCTTCCTCAGAATCTTTCAACATGTTTGCCAAAGCAGCTAACTTATCTGCATTTGAGCCTTCAACATCAAACAACGGACTTACTTTATCAATAGCATCTTCTGTAATTCCTTTGGATAACATTTCAGTTACAACACCCTCTTTACCAATTTTATCAAGCTTATCTAAAGCAACTGTAAAATCGATTAACTTATCTTTTACTCCTATTACTTCTGCAATTCCAGATAAGATTTTACGATTGTTGATTTTAATAGTGGTTCCTTCTAAGCCTAACTTACTAAAAACAGCGTCGTATAATTGTACAAAGTCTACTTCTTGTAGTAAAGACGTACTCCCTACTACATCTGCATCACATTGGTAAAATTCTCTAAAGCGCCCTTTTTGTGGACGATCTGCCCTCCAAACAGGCTGAATTTGATAACGCTTAAACGGAAAAGTAATCTCGTTTTGGTGTTGTACCACATAACGTGCAAAAGGTACTGTTAAGTCATAACGTAAGGCTTTTTCTGAGATTTCAGAAGTCACCTTATTACTTTCTTTATTCTCTAATAAAGTAGCGTCTACCTTTTTTAAATAATCCCCAGAATTTAAAATCTTAAAAATCAAACGATCGCCTTCTTCTCCATATTTTCCCATAAGTGTTGACGAGTTTTCAAAACTCGGTGTTTCAATGGGTTGAAATCCGAATGCTTCAAAAGTTGCGCGTATGGTATTAAAAATATAAGTACGCTTGGCAACTTCTGTTGGTGAAAAATCTCTGGTTCCTTTTGGGATGCTTGGTTTCATAGTTAATTATGAATTATAAATGACTAATTATGAGTTAACAATAATTACAATTGATTATTGATAAGCCACAGAAAAATAATTGTTTCCGCTGCGCGGACAAATATCGTGAAAAAGTTATAATTTTTTAGGTGCTGTAAAGGTTTTATTTCTTCTTCTTAAACTGTAAATGGTTGCATTTAATTCAAAGCCTAGTAAAAGAATTATGGCATTTAACCAGACAAAC
Source organism: Flavobacteriaceae bacterium (assembly GCA_013373385.1). Classification (GTDB taxonomy): domain Bacteria; phylum Bacteroidota; class Bacteroidia; order Flavobacteriales; family Flavobacteriaceae; genus Polaribacter. The sequence continues at coordinate 78,181 of JABXHX010000025.1, read as the reverse complement.
AGCATTAAAATTAACAAAGTTCCAATGGAACCGTACAACTCGTTATACTTTGAAAACTCTGTTACATAATAGCTAAATAAATAAAAGGTGCAAATAGACAATGTTGTGGTAAATATTGCGCCTGGCGAAAAGAATTTAGAGTGTTTTCCGCTTTTAGTTCCGAAATGATAGAGCATTGACACAATGGTAAACACCATAACCACAAAGAAAAAACCTCTACCAATTTGTAACCAGAAAATATCATCATCTAGCCAGCCGCGCTCTTTTAATTTGTCTAGTCCTAATTTGTAAAAAATGGTAATTGCTACTGTAATGACTAAAAAGAATGCCATAACTAAAGATACAGCCAATGATATAAAGTAAGCTCTTACAACGTTTCTTACCTCCTTAACATGGTACGAATATTCAAATCCGCCAAAAATAGCATTTACACCATTGGTCATCAAAAAAATGGAAACGACGAAACCAAAAGATAATAGCCCAGCTTGTTGGTTTCTTAAAATATCTTCAATCACTAACTGACTTGCTTCAAGTGTTTTTGGTGGTAATATTTCTGAAATCAAGGTAAACAAACCTTCTTGAAATCCATCAATAGAAATGTATGGAATCAGTGTTAAAATAAATAGTAAAAAAGGAAAAATTGCCATAAAAAAACTAAATGCAATTCCGCCAGCACGTGTTGTTAAAGCTCCTTTTACAATACCTATAATATACATTTCAATAACATCGTACAAAGACATTCCTTCTAATCCAGGAATTTTAATTTTTTTCCCAAATCTAACCAGTAAATTAACTATTGGTATTTTTTCTAGTTTGTCTTCTATAACCTTGGTCATGTACCTTTTTACTTTTTTGGCTTGTTTAAAACATCTGCACTAATCTTATCAAAAAGTTTTTGGTTTTTTTCTAAAGATAATTGCTTGTCTAAAAACACAAAGTGAGCTGCAAACGTCATTGTAGCTAATACACCATATTCTTTATTAAAAACAATTATTGCGCCACCTGTATTGCTTTTTGACATTTGATAAAAATCAAATGTTAAGCTGTTGTACTTAAATGTTTTTTGAGTTTTAAAAAAGTTTCTAGTACCTAAATTTAGTTCTTGTTTCTTATCATTATATCTAAATAATAAGCTTCCAGAAGTATCTTTTTGATGTTTATAATGATAGTTATAAACAACATCTTTTTTTTCAAGATGTAACTTATAAATGTGTTGCCTACCAGTAATTAAACTTGACCCGTATATGGTATTGTCTTTTTCATTTTTACAAGAAACAAAGACTAAAATGACGAATGTAAAAATTATTTTTTTCATTTTTATTCTATACTTATTTGGTATTTATACAACAATCCTACTATATTATTTTTTGAAAACTTTGCGCCTTTTAACTTGTTGTTTTCTGGATTGATTTGAATATTAGTCGCTGTTCTAAGATCTGCTCTTTCTATTGTTGTATTGTCAAAAATAGCTTTATTTAAATTACACGAATCAAAAACAGCTTGTTGCAATTGCGTTTCTGTAAAGTCAACTTCTTCTAAGTTACAATTTGTAAAATGCGTATTCGGAATTTTAAGTTGATAAAACGATGAAAAATCTAACTGACAATTAGTAAACTTAAACTGTAATAAAAAAGAATCGCACTCAAAAAACTTAATTCCAATCATTTTACAATGATCAAAAAGCACTTCTTTAAAAGCAGTGGCCTTTACATTTGCATTGCTAAAATTACAATTAACAAACTCACATTCTACAAACTCAATATTAGATGCGTGAACATTTTCAAAATTACAATTGATAAAAGTACAACGATCGTATTCACCTTTTTGAATACCTGTTTCAAAAAAATCTATCTTTTCAAAGTTTACTTCGCAAGTATAATTATCAATCATTTTTTATTCTTCTCTTTTAACTTTTGTCTTTTGTCTTTTAAACTTTAATCTAAACCGCCTTTAGACTCAAATCCATATTGTACACCGAATGGGTTAGGGCTCCAGACGAAATATAATCTACACCACACTCAGCATATTTTCGTATGGTTTTTTCATTGATTCCGCCAGAAGATTCCGTTTGACATTTACCTCTAATCAATGTAACTGCTTTACGAGTATCTGCGTAATTAAAATTATCTATTAAAATTCTATGTACACTACCACAATCTAAAATCTCTTGAATCTCTTGCAAATCTCTTGCCTCAACAATAATTTTTATATCTAGGTTTTTAGCTTTTAAATAGGCTTTTGTTTTCTCTATCGCCTGTGTAACTCCGCCAGCAAAATCGATATGATTATCTTTAATCATAACCATATCATACAAGGCAAATCTGTGATTTTCTCCGCCACCTATTTTCACAGCCCATTTTTCTAAAGCTCTAATTCCCGGAGTAGTTTTGCGAGTATCTAATATTTTGGTATTAGTTCCTGTAAGCAAATCTGCAAAAAACTGTGTTTTGGTTGCAATGGCAGACATTCGCTGCATAGCATTCAGTACCAAGCGCTCTGCTTGTAAAATTGACTGTGAGCTTCCAGAAACATAAAAAACAACATCACCTTCAGAAACTTTTGTCCCGTCTTCTATCAACGTTTCTACTTGCAAGTTTTCATCAACAGCTTTAAAAACTTTTTTTGCAAATTCAACTCCAGCAATTACCCCTTTGTCTTTTACCAATAGTTTTGCTTTACCTGTTGCATTTGCGGGAATACAAGAAAGCGATGTATGATCTCCTTCTCCAACATCTTCTCTAATTGCATTTTTAATGATGATGTTTAGTTCTTTTTCAAATTGTGCTTGTGATATCATAATTTTTTATTGTGGTGTAAAAATAGTAATTCATAAATCATAATTCATAATTTTGTAGTATGAAAATTAAACTTCTTGCCATTGGTAAAACTGATGATAAACACCTACACCAATTAATTGATGTGTATCAAAAGCGCTTGCAACATTATGTGAAGTTTGAATTAGAAATTATCCCCGACATAAAAAATGCCAAAAACTTGAGTGAATCTCAGCAAAAAGAAAAAGAAGGTGAACTGATTTTAAAAAAGATTCAAGCTACAGATCAATTGATTTTATTAGATGATAAAGGAAAAGCTTTTACATCTGTTGAGTTTGCTAACTATTTACAAAAGAAAATGAACTCTGGTATTAAGCAATTGGTTTTTGTAATTGGCGGACCTTATGGTTTTTCTGATACTGTATATAGAAAAGCAAATGGACAACTATCACTATCAAAAATGACATTTTCTCACCAAATGATTCGTTTATTTATTGTGGAGCAAATTTATAGAGGTTTTACTATTTTACGAAATGAACCGTATCATCATGAGTAAAATCATTTGACAAAGTCTTCCCAAGCTAATTTAAAATCTTCATCAATCAAACAACTTGCTTCTTCTTTTTTATCTGGATAATTAGCATAGGTATAGGTTTTAAAAGTTGACATATTACCTAAATAAAAAGATGTTTCATCTAATGTATTTAAAGTACCATCAGAATTTAATCTTACTTTTAATATCGCTGAGAAAAAGGCTCTTACCAATGTATCTACACTACCAACCCCATGATAACCGTCTGGTTCTATTGCGTGGCAAACAACACCTTTTAACGCTCTCTGTTTTAAAAAAGCGTCATACATGCTAATTAGTCTAAAATCTTCATCTTTTTCTCCTGCAATCAACAGACCTGGTGGTAATCTTTGTGCCTCTGAAGGAGTATTTGCCTTTAGATTAGCATAAGCAATTGTCTTTTTAGACTGCATTGCTGCAAAAGAATAACTAAATCCGCCACCATGCGAATGTCCTCTTAACAATAAAGGTAAATCAATAAGATAATCTACATTGTTTTTTTCGCTAATTAATTTTATAGCATAAAGTAAATTTGCGATTGCTTCTTCTGTACTTGAAGCCACATAAACGCCAACTAAAGCCAATTGTTCTTTTTTTGCAAAGTCTCTCCATTCAGTTTTTTCAACCAAACCTGTTCCGTCACTAGCGTTACCAGGTGCTAAAACTAAGATTGCTCTTGGTTTTACACCGTCAGGAATCCACATTCTAAAGGCATTTTTATTTGGCTCATTTAAGAAAAATTCATATTTCCAATTCGAAAGAAACTGACCAATTTCATGATCTCCAGAACCTGAACCAACAGTTTGGTTCTTTTTAAAGCAAGAAGAAAAAAATATGGCAACTGCTAAAAAGAAAAGAATATGAGTACTTTTAAATTTCACTTTTGTTTTTTTACTCAGCTAATATAGCAATTTCTTTTTTTATTGAATTTACGTTTAACTACATTTGTGATTATGAAACTAGTATTTGCAACTAACAATCAAAATAAATTAATGGAAGTACAGAAAATGCTTCCCAGTACCATTCAACTACTTAGCTTAAAAGACATTGAGTGTTTTAATGAGATTGATGAAACAGAAACTACACTTGAAGGTAATGCTTCATTAAAAGCAAATCATATTACAACAACTTTTAGTTACGATTGTTTTGCTGATGATACTGGATTAGAAGTAGATTGCCTTAATGGAAAACCTGGAGTATATTCTGCTCGCTATGCTGGAAAAGAAAATAATTCTGAAAAAAACATGAATAAATTGCTACATGAACTAAAAAATAGCAACGAAAGAGCTGCGCAATTTAGAACTGTTATTGCATTAAATTTAAAGGGCAAGCAATATCTTTTTGAAGGAATTTGTAAAGGAGAGATTCTAGAAAAAAAGCAAGGAGAAAAAGGATTTGGTTACGACCCTATTTTTAAGCCTGATGGATTTGAAAAATCTTTCGCTGAAATGACTGCAAAAGAAAAAAACAGTATTTCGCACAGAGGTATTGCCATTCAAAAATTGGTTAATTTTTTAACTACTTTAGAGTAATTGAACACACATAAAACATATTCAAAACAGTTTGTAATCTTAACAGGGTTGCTGATAATTCTTTTTATCTTGAACATTAGTGTGGGTTCTGTTTCAATACCTACAAAAGATATTTTCTCGATCATTTTAGGAGATGAAAGCATTAAAAATAGTTGGAAAGATATTATTTTAACCATCAGATTACCTAAAGCAATTACCGCTATTCTTATTGGCACTAGTCTATCTATTAGCGGTTTGCTAATGCAAACTTTGTTTAGAAATCCTTTAGCTGGTCCATTTGTATTGGGTATTTCTTCTGGAGCAAGTTTAGGAGTTGCCTTATTAATTTTAGGCTCAACTGCTTTTGGTGGTTACTTCTTAACATCAACTTTTTCTAGCTGGTCAATTGCAATAGCCTCTAGCATAGGTTCTTTTTTAGTACTTTCCGCTGTTATTATAGCGGCAAATAAAGTAAAAAACACCATGTCTATTCTAATAATAGGATTGATGTTTGGGAGTTTTACAGCTGCTATCATAAGTATATTGTCCTATTTTAGTGAAGCAGCACAAATACAGCAATATATTTTCTGGAGCTTTGGTAGTTTGGGAAATCTAAACTGGAATGAATTATCGGTTTTAGCTGGAATCTCTTTAGTTGGAATTTTATTTTCGTTATTGATTATCAAACCTTTAAATAGCTTTTTATTAGGAGAAAATTATGCAAAAAGCTTGGGGATTAACATCAAACAAAGCCGAGTACTAATTCTACTTATTACCAGCTTGCTAACTGGTGCTACTACTGCTTTTTCTGGCCCTATTGCTTTTGTTGGTTTAGCAGTACCTCATGTAGCAAAATTAATTTTTACTACCTCTAATCATAAAATTTTAATTCCGGCTACAGCAATAACAGGAGCTATTGTATTGCTTATTTGCGATAGCATTGCACAACTACCAACAAGTGAGCTTATTTTACCTATTAATGCTATTACATCTTTATTTGGTGCACCTATTGTAATTTGGCTATTAATTAGAAAAAAGAAATTGTACGTATAAATTGAATAAAACAACAATACATAGCATTATAAAAACCAAAGATTTATCGATTGGTTATCAGCAAAAAAAGCAGCAACTCATTGTTGCAAAAAACATCAATATTACAATCAACCAAGCTACGTTTACTGCATTGATTGGTAAAAACGGAGTAGGAAAATCTACCTTACTAAGAACACTTACCAAAGTACAACAACCTTTAAGTGGAAATGTTTATTTAAAAAATAAAAGTATAAGTGCTTACAGTCATAAAGAGCTGGCAACAGAACTGAGTCTGGTGCTTACAGATGGTTTACCCGAAAGTCAATTAACTGTTTTTGAACTAATTGCTCTAGGTAGACAACCCTATACCAATTGGATAGATAAATTACAAGCTAATGATATTTCAAAAATTAATTGGGCCATTGAGCAAACAGAAATTACACATCTAAAAGATAAAAAATTTTATGAACTGAGCGACGGTCAATTACAACGTGTTATGATTGCCAGAGCGCTAGCACAAGATACCGAAATTATTATTTTAGATGAGCCAACTGCGCATCTAGATATGCATCATACCTATAAAATCTTTTTATTATTAAAAAAACTAGTTGCTACTACAGGTAAAACAATTTTAATTTCAACCCATCAAATTAATTTAGCTTTAGAACTTGTTGACGAATTAATTGTAATGAAATCAAACTCTATTGCAAGTGGTAGAACTCAAGATATTATTGAGTCTAATGCTTTAGAAACACTCTTTCCAAAAGACATTTTACGCTTTAACAAAACATTACAACAGTTTACTGTTAATAAAAAGAATTAGATTCTTTATCTTTGAGATTCATCAAAAAAACAAATCAAACACATAAAATTATTTCTAATGAAAAAAATACTTCTCTCATTAAGTGTTGTTGCTTTTTTAGTTTCATGTAGTTCAAGTAAAAATGCCTCTGATGCAGTTACGAATACAGACCAAGCAGTAAAATATGCAGCAACTATTACAGAAAAAGATTTAGCTAAGCATCTATTTATTTACGCTTCAGATGCGTTTGAAGGTAGAGATACTGGTGAACCTGGACAGAAAAAAGCAATTGCCTACTTAAAGAAATTCTATGTAGACCAAGGCATTGCCTCACCTCTTGGTGGAGACGACTACTATCAAGAAGTACCCGCTTCTTTTTTAAATCAAGGAAGAAAACGTGGAAAAGCTTTAAAAGATTCTGAAAACGTAGTAGCATTTATAAAAGGTTCAGAAAAACCAGAAGAAATCCTTGTAATTTCTGCTCACTTAGATCATGTTGGTATGCGTGACGGAAAAATATACAATGGCGCAGACGATGATGGTTCTGGTACCGTGGCTATTTTAGAAATTGCAGAGGCTTTTCAAAAAGCAGTAAAAGCTGGGATTAGACCTAAACGTTCTATTTTATTTTTGCATGTAACTGGAGAAGAAAAAGGCTTGCTAGGTTCTAAGTTTTATGTAGAAAATCCAATATTCCCAATCCCGAATACCGTAGCAAATCTAAATATTGATATGATTGGTAGAATTGATGACAGACATAAAGACAACCCAAATTATGTGTATTTGATTGGTTCTGATAAACTAAGCACAGAATTACACAACTTATCTGAAGAAATGAATACCAAGTATACAAAAATAGCTTTAGATTATAAATACAATGATGATAAAGATCCGAATCGTTTTTACTATAGATCAGATCATTACAACTTTGCAAAATACAATATTCCAATTATATTTTATTTTAATGGTACGCACGAAGATTACCACCAACCTACCGATACACCAGATAAAATCAACTATGATTTATTGCAAAATAGAACGCGTTTAGTTTTTTATACAGCATGGGAAGTTGCCAATAGAGAGGCCAGAGTTGTTGTAGACAAACCTGTTACCTTACCAAATTAAGATTTAAATATTCTCATATACAAAAAACCTCGCAAATTGCGAGGTTTTTTGTATATTACAACTATGGATCATTGGGGGGCACTACAATCGCTAAATAGAAAACAACAGGCCGAAAAAAGAAGAATAGCAGAAATTAGAGCTATATATACCAAAAGAAGAAAAAGCTTTATACACACTAACTCAACAAAAAATAACTTTGAATTTCCTCAATTAACTCCAGCTCAATTTAAAGAATTTAAAAATAAAATTAGAAAAGAATATAAAACTAAAAGAATTCTAAACTTTATATTTTCTACAGCTCTATTTCTAATAATTTTATTTGGTTTTGTTTTACTTTTCTACAAAAAAGGTTACTTATAATTTAAGTATATTTAAACTAAGTTACTTTATTATTTAATTAAAAGCTATTTAAAGTTAATGCATAATTTTAAACAGCAGTTCTTTTAAAATATCTGCTTGAGGCAGTGCGTTTGCACCTACACCTTTGCTCTTTACATCTGCATCTCTCAAAAACCCAATAACCTGTGACACTTTTCGCATCGGGTAATGTTTTGCTGCTGTTACATAATCGTCTACAAAATACGGGTTTACTCCCAATGATTTAGCAACATTCATTTTATCTTTAGATTGCAACCCATGATATTGTAACAACTGAGTAAAAAAACTATTCAATAAAGAAATGGTCATTACAATGGGATTGCTCTTTGGATTTTCTGCAAAATAATTGATAATTCTATTTGCTTTGACAACCTGCTTCTCTCCAACTGCTTTGCGCAATTCGAAATTATTAAAGTCTTTTGATATCCCTATATTTTCTTCAACATCTTCTGGCGTAATAATAGAATTTATAGGTAAAATAGTAATCAGTTTTTCAAGTTCGTTACTTATTTTACTCAAATCGGTTCCCAAAAATTCAACCAACATTTGTGCGGCTTTTGGTTCAATTTTATAGTTTTTACCTCCTAACACTCTACGAATCCAATCTGCTACTTGATTTTCGTACAATTTTTTACTTTCAAAAAGTACCCCAACTTTTTCAATAGCTTTGTATAATTTTTTTCGTTTATCTAGTTTTTTGTATTTATAATTTATCACTAAAATTGTTGTTGGCTGCGGATGCTCTGCATACGAAAGGAGTTTCTCTATAGAACGTGATAAATCTTGCGCTTCTTTAACAATGATAACTTGCTTTTCTGCCATCATCGGAAAACGTTTGGCAGAAGAAACTATTTCTTCTACAGAAACATCTCTACCGTACATTACAACCTGATTAAAACCTTTTTCTGTTTCATCTAAAACCGTTTGCTCAATAAAAGCAGAGATTTGATCGATGTAATATGACTCCTCTCCCATTAAAAAATAAATAGGTTTTACATTACCGGCTTTAATATTATTTACTATGGTATTTATTTCGTTCATTTTCTTACTTTTGATTGATGCAAAAACTCAATCTTCCTTCCTATACTTTCAAACTCAAAAGTAACGAAAAACATACGCTTATTTTCGATAATTTGAGAAAAAAATATTTTGTGCTTACTCCAGAAGAATGGGTGCGTCAGCATTTTGTACAGTTCTTAATTCAAGAAAAAAAATATCCTATTAGCTTAATAGCCATAGAAAAGCAACTCACAATTAATCAGCTAAAAAAACGTACCGATATTGTTGTGTTTAACAAAGAAGGAAAACCTGATATTATTGTTGAATGCAAAGCTCCAAAAGTTAAAATTACACAACAAACTTTTGATCAAATAGCGCGTTATAACTTAAAACTACAAGCCAACTATTTAATAGTAACAAACGGATTAGAGCATTATTTTTGTAAAATGGATTTAGATAACGAGCAATATATTTTTTTGAAAGAAATTCCCGATTACAATTAACAAATTGTTACCAAAAAAATTCAGTTTTAAAACGTAAGTTTGCAACCTTGAAAACAGCAATTGTCATATTAAATTGGAATGGAAAAAAATTGTTAGAACAGTTTTTGCCATCGGTTATTACACATAGTTCAGAAGAAGCTACAATTTATGTTGCAGATAATGCTTCTACAGATAATTCCATTCAATTTATTAAAGAATTTTACCCAACGGTACGTATTGTGGAAAATGCTGCCAATGGAGGCTATGCAAAAGGCTATAATGATGCATTAAAACATATAGATGCAGATGTTTATTGTTTATTAAATTCAGATATAGAGGTCACAAAACATTGGCTACAACCAATTATTAAAATATTTAAAAACAATTCAAGTACGGCAATTGTTCAACCTAAAATTCTAGATTATAAAAACAAATCAGCTTTTGAGTATGCAGGTGCAGGAGGCGGATTTGTAGACTTGTATGGATATCCGTATTGTAGAGGACGTGTATTTAATCATTTAGAAACAGATAACAAACAGTTTAATGATGTTACAGATATTTTCTGGGCATCGGGTGCTTGTTTATTTATCCGCTCTAAAGTGTATCATCAATTAGGTGGTTTTGATGAAGATTACTTTGCACATCAAGAAGAAGTAGATTTGTGTTGGAGAGCTCAAAACGAGGGTTACAAAGCACAATATGTTGGTACTTCTACGGTGTATCATGTTGGCGGAGCTACATTGCAAGAAACCAATCCGCATAAAACATTTTTAAATTTTAGAAATAGCCTATTAAATGTAGTTAAAAATGTACCAAAAAAATGGTTCTTATTTGTGGTGTTTTCTAGGTTAGTTTTAGACGGTGTAGCAGGAATTAAATTTGCTTTAGAATTAAGACCTATACATACTTGGGCAATTATAAAAGCTCATTTTAGTTTTTACAAAAACTTTTATCGATTTTTAAAAAAACGTAAAAAACTACAGAAAAAATCTGACTATAACTTACATACTTCTATTGTTTGGCAGTACTTTGTGTTAGGTAGAAAAAAATTTAACGAATTGAAGTAAGTTGGAAGGAGAAAACAATAAAAACTAAAGCAAAATTAAAAAAATCAAAGATTGTTAATTAATAATTGATAACTGTTAATTGAACTCTAAAGTATATCCAAACTTCCTTTTCCTTTTCTTATTATACTAGGTTCGTATGTTGTTAAGTCAATTACTGTAGAAGCTTCGTTGTCTCCATACCCTCCATCAATAATCACATCAACAATGTCTTTCCATTTTTCATAAATTAGTTCGGGGTCAGTAGTATATTCTATTACGTCGTCTTCATCGTGAATAGAGGTTGAAATAATTGGATTTCCCAAACTAGCTACTAACGTCCGTGCAATTGAATTGTCTGGAACTCTAATACCTACCGTTTTTTTCTTTTTAAATGCATTTGGCAAAGATTTACTTCCTGGTAACACAAATGTATAGGGCCCTGGCAATGCTCTCTTTAGTAATTTATAAGTAGGTGTATCAATCTGCTTTACATAGTCTGATAAGTGACTTAAATCGTTACAAACGAAAGAAAAGTTAGCTTTCTCTGGTTTTACTCTTTTTATTTTTGCAATTTTTTCAATAGCCTTTGTATTGGTAAAATCACAACCCAAACCATATACAGTATCTGTAGGGTAAATGACCAATCCACCATTTTGTAAGACTTTTACTACCTTATCTATTTCTCTTTGGTTAGGATTTTCGCTATAGATCTTTATAAATTCTGCCATTGTTAAGGGTTTCAATAACCAAAGTTACTAAAAAGAAGCTGTCTAAAAAACAAATTTTTAAACAGCTTTTTTTATTACGTGAAGTATTTATCTTTTTATTTTTCTACTAACCTAAAACCTTCTCCATGAATGTTAAGAATCTCAACATTTTCATCATCTTTTAAGTATTTACGTAATTTTGCTATGTATACATCCATACTACGAGAAGTAAAATAATTATCGTCTCTCCATATTTTTGTTAATGCTAATTCTCTTGGCATTAAATCGTTTTTATGGACTGCTAACATTTTAAGCAATTTACTTTCTTTAGGCGATAATTTTTGTGGCTCTTTGTCTTGATATGACAAGTGTCTTAACTTAGAGTTAAAAAAGAATTTACCAATAGTAAATTCAAACTCGTCTGATTCTTTACTCTTATCTGTTTCTTTACGTTGTAATATTGCCTTGATTTTAAACAGCAATACTTCAGAGTCAAAAGGCTTGTTTAAATAATCGTCTGCACCAGCTTGATAACCTTTTAACACATCTTCTTTCATGGTTTTAGCCGTTAAGAAAATAATAGGAATCTCTTTATTCGTTGCTCTAATATCTGCAGCAAGTGAGAATCCATCTTTACGCGGCATCATAACATCTAAAATGCACAAATCAAAATCGTTGTTTTTAAACTCAATCAATCCTTCAATGCCGTCTTTTGCATGCGTAATATTGTAATCGTGCAATGCTAAATAATCTTTTAAGATTGTTCCAAAATTTGGATCATCTTCTACTAATAGTATTTTTTTACTTCCCATAATAATGATAATTTTAAATTAGTGGTAACTTAACTGTAAAGGTACTTCCGATACCTTTTTCACTTTCTACAAAAACTGTTCCTTGATGGTTATCAACAATTTCTTTTACATAGGCCAAACCTAAACCATGCCCTTTAACATTGTGTATATTTCCTTTATGCTCTCTGTAAAACTTATCAAAAACATATTTTTGTGCATTTTTACTCATTCCTATTCCATCATCTTTAATTTTTACGATGAAAAATTTCGAGGTACTTTCTGAAGATATTTGAATATTCGGCTCTCCATCAGAATATTTTAGTGCGTTTTCTAATATATTAACAAGTACGTTTGTTAGGTGTAATGGACTGCCAAGCACTTCTGATTGCAGGGCTTTTAACTGTGTAGCAATGGTCCCTTTTTGATTGTTGATTAATAGTTGTACATGTGATATTGCTTCTTCAATTATGTCGTGCATATCTATTGCATCCTTACTAATCTCTAGTTGATTCTTTTCAAGCTTAGATATCCTAAGTACGTTTTCTACTTGTCCGTGCATACGCTTATTTTCTTCACGAATCATTTTTACATAACGTTCTACTTTTTCTCTATCACTAATAATTTTTGGATTTTTAATTGCATCTAATGCCAAGTTAATAGTGGCAATAGGAGTTTTAAACTCATGTGTCATGTTATTGATAAAATCTGTTTTTATTTCAGATATTTTCTTTTGTCTTAACAACTGGTACAATGAACTAGAAAAAGCAATGATGATGATAAAAATAAAGAAAACCGACAGTAATAATATGTTTGAAATATCTGCTAAGATATGCTCTTGCTGATTTGGAAAAGTAACATATAACGTAAACTTACTTTTACCGTTAGAATCAGCAAATAAAGGATATCCAATACTATTTGCCTTATTAATTGTATAATAACCAGATTTCAGGTTTGTTAAATAGCCATCTGTACTGTACACACCGTATTTAAAATCAATATCAATACCTCTTTTAGCAAACTCATCTTTTAAAGTAAAACTTAACTCCTTATTACTTATTCTTTTATGGATAGGAAACAAAGATCTAAACGCGCGATATGCTTCTCTAATATAAACATCTTCAAATTCTTGCAATCTTTTAACTTTTGTAAATATTTGTGATGTTTTATTCTTAGGAAAATCTTTTCCAGTAAAATTTTTATTAGCAGTAAAAACATCTTCCCTACCCGTAATTCTTCTGAAAAAAAAGCTACTGCTATCTTTAGCTAAAAAATCTGTAGGAACTTCTGTAATTTCTTCTAAAATACTAGAGCTATAAAAAGTTCTTTGCTTACCTGCTGTATCTAATTGCTGCAGCATAAAGTTACGCAAAACAATAGCATTGACATTGTCTGTTGAATCTAAATAAGGTTTTATTTTTCTTCTGTATTCTGCGTATTCTTTTTCTGCAACTTCTTCAGAAACACGAGCTAAAGATAATTTAACGTTGTTTTTAAATTGGTCTTTTCTTGCCTCTACGGCATTGCTAATCCAATAGACCTGTACAGCGATGATTCCTATCAAAGAGATACTCATCAGAACCACTATAAAAACAAACATTTTTTTTCTCATTACTCAAAAATAATTTATTAACTAACGCCCTTTAAGGTTTTTAACGCATATTAACAAACTTAGTTTATTTTTAAGATTTTTTTAAGAAAAAAAATGAATTTATGTAAATCTAACCCTTCTTTTTTGTTAATTTTTTATGGATTTCTTCAATTTGAGTTTCTAACTTAGCATTGTTAGAGTTTAAAATAATGTAATTAGACAACAAAGCTTTTTTAATATCTTTCCATTGATTGTCTATTCTTTCTAAGACTTCTTTTCTAGTAGCGTTATCTCTTTTTACTACTCGCTCTATCCTAGTTTGTTTATCGGCTATTACAGAAATAATAATATCACAAAATGCATCACTTTGATTTTCAAAAAGAATGGCGTTTTCGTAAAGAATATAATCTTTATGCCTGTTTGCTGCAACAAATGCCTTGAAGTGTTTGTTTACTTCTGGATGTACAATTGCGTTTAGCTGTTTGAGCTTTTCTGGGTTAGAGAAAACAAGACTTGCAATATATGCTCTATTTAACTGATTGTTTATGTAACATTCTGTACCAAATCTAGTTATTAATTGTGCCTTGATGATGGTAGACTTGGTCATTAATTCTTTAGCTTCTTTATCTGCTAAGTAAATGGCTATATTTGCAATTTTATTAAACAAGTTAGCGACCGTTGTTTTTCCACTACCAATACCTCCTGTTAAACCAACTACCATTATTTTTGTATTAAAAATTCAATTTTACTTGGCCTTATTCTAACAGAAGTAACAAAGGATGGTTTCTGAATTACCTTTGGCAATAAATAGTTTAATTTACTTTCTAACGAAGTTTTATAATCGCAAACTACTCTAAAAGAATTTACATTTACCTTGTTAAAATTAGATATCCCTACTTGGTATACTATTTTAACTGCTTTAGGAAACGTATTTACTTGAGTCTTTTCTGGTAGATTTATAATTGTAAACGGCACATCTAAAACACCTTCTGTAAAACGATCTACCTCTCCAATAATTTTAACTTCTTTAACCGTATACTTAACTAAATTTGATGTTTTTTTAAATAATAGCTGTTGTGTAAACGATTCAGAAACTTCTGATAAAGCTAACTTTTCCAACTCTAGTTCTTGTATTTTATTTATTTCTGATGCCGGTCCAGAAATTAATACAGAATCGGGTTGTATAGAAATTGATTTTGTTAACTGATAGCCCGATTTAAAGCTCAAATCAAAGTTACCTTTTACTGGAACCTTTTTAGATTTTAATTGATCTAAACTAACATAAACCGTATCCTGTACAATACCGTTTATAGCATAGTTGTTTGAAATTTGATGCTGAATATCTATCTTTTGATTGTTTAATAAAAAATAATATTCTGTACTTGATTTTCTTATTAATCTTGAAGCGTCTAGTTGAATTTTTTTCTTCCTCAATTGCAAACTAAACAATTTAAAGCCTGTCGCTTTTAATTGCACATCTATAGCTTTTACAGGAGCTTTCTGCACACTTTTATCAAACGGAACATTGACATAATCTACAGAAAAAGAAACAATTGTTTGGTATTCTTTAGACAGCTTTGTAAGCAACCAGAAAAACACCGCAATACCAATTGCTATCACAAATGATTTTGAAATTTTAGGTTGTTTTTTAGCTTTATGCATACAAATAGTAATTGAATACTGTTGTAAATTTACTCAATAAAAAAGAGAGCATAATGCTCTCTTTTAATTTTATTTAGCTTTTGCTATTATTTTTTTGCTACAGGAGCATTTAGCTTATTGGTTAGATCCATTGAAATAGCAGCTCTCTCAAATTTAATTTTTCCTGCACCAGTTTCAATAGTTATAGTATTATCGCTATCATTTAACTCAACTATTTTTCCATGAATACCACTTGAGGTAATAACACGTGTCCCTTTCTTAATCTCTGCTTGAAACTTTTTTTCTTTCTTTTGTTTATTCATTTGTGGTCTTATCATAAAAAAATAGATAACCACTATCATTGCCAAAAAAGGCAACATACTACCTAAACCACTTGTTCCCGTTTGTAAAAACATCATTTTTTGCTTTTTATATATTTGTTTTTCTGTTTACTACTCCCTTTAACTTTAGCACTTCTCTTCCAATTGCTGTATTGGTAAATAAAGTCACATCTTTAGATTGTCTACCTCCTCCTTTACCAGCAGTATTAAACTCTACAGAAATCTCTGTAGATTCACCCGGTTTAATAGGTTTGTTTTTTGGCCATGATGGCACGGTACAACCACAGGTAGTTTTAGCATCTGTAATTACTAAATCAGATTTACCAACGTTGGTTAGTTTAAATGTTGTTTTAATAACTTCTCCGTCTGTAACAGTTCCAAAATCATGTACTGTTTTATCAAACTTAATTACAGGAGCTCCTTTATTAATATCGTTATCTCTTTTTCTTGCTTCTTCTAATTTGGCTCTATCAACTTTTGCTGCGGCATTACCATTACCACATGATGTTAATAATCCTAAAGAGATTAAAAGGCTAAATACAATAATTTTCTTCATGATTTTAAAATTTTAGTAAAAATAATAATTTATAACAATCCTCTACCTATTTTATGAAGTCTTTTATCTTTTTCATATTCTTTTGAAATTTTATCTAACACTCCGTTGATAAAATAACCACTTTTATTAGTTGAGTAATCTTTAGATATTTCTATATATTCATTGATTGTTACTCGAACAGGAATTGATGGGAAATGCAAAAACTCACAAATTGCCATTTTAATTAGAATCATATCTATATCTGCAATTCTTTCTGCCTCCCAATTAGGTGTTTTGCTGCTGATATCTTCTTCAAAAGAAGTATGATGTAACATTACTTTTCGAAACAAGTCTGATACAAATTGCTCATCATCTTCATCTTTATACAACCTACCTAAGCTGATTGTTTTATCTTTTTTAACCTTACTTAAGGTTCTAACTACCCAAGTATTTACAAAAGGAATGTCATCTAACCAACTAATGGTTTGATCTTCGTAATACTCTGCCAATTTATTTTCTGGAGCAATAAACTCTTTAAAAAAGTCTGATACAAAATCTTTGTCATTCTTAAAAGAAGTCTCATTAGCATTCATATAAAATTTATACAAATTGCTCTTTTCTAGTTTTTGCCAAACAATTTTAATGTATTCATCATCTAAGTCCCAATTAGTTAACTTATGCTTTTCTATATATAAAGATACAGACTGGCTGTTGGCTATATTTACTATAACTTGATTGTCTATAAATCTGGTATTAGGATGTAAATCTTCTTTAGTAGCAAGGTGCTTTTTCTTAGAGACCTCAATTTTTTGCTTTGCTAATTTTTGTACTTCTACTAAAACTTGAAGCTGCAACACATATAAATCTAGTAACTTTTTTATGCTGTGTTTTAGAAACTTTTCTTCTTTTACAATGTCGTCTGCTTTTGATGTTATCATTGCATAGACCGACTGCATTACTTTGACTCTGATATGTCTTCTATTAATCATTCTAAAGAACTTATTTAAAAAAAAGAGCGATAGATTATTTCTAACGCTCTGCAAAAATATAATTTTTATTGAATTGTTTTACTTGTTTTGTTCTTTTTTACGAGTATCAATTCTATGCTGCGCAATATTAAATGCTGCTCTGTGGGTTGTAATATTTTCTTTTTCTGATAGGCTAAAAATATCTAAGGTTGTATTGTAAATATTTTCTGTTTTTTTAATGATTTCATCTTTACCATAACCTTCTAACTCAGCATAAACATTGATAATACCGCCAGCGTTAATTAAAAAATCTGGAGCATAAGCAATTCCTTTTTCTTTTAACAATCTACCGTGTTTTACTTCATCTGCCAACTGGTTGTTTGCTGCACCTGCAATTACCTTAGCTTTTAATTGATGAATCGTATCGTCATTAATTGTAGCACCTAAAGCGCAAGGAGCGTAAATATCTATGTCTAATCCGTAAATATCGTTTCCTAATACAACGTTTGCATTGTATTTTTTACTTAACTCTTCTAAACGTGTTTCGTTGATATCGTTGATAACAACCTTTGCGCCTTCTTCAGTAATGTGTTTCACTAAAGTCTCACCCACATGACCAACACCTTGTACCAACACTGTTTTTCCATCTAAATTATCTGTGCCAAATTGGTATTTTGCAGCGGCTTTCATTCCCATATACACACCATAGGCTGTAATTGGCGATGGATTACCAGCTCCTCCTTTACTTTCTGAAATACCAGTAACATGTGGCGTAACTTCTTTAATTACATCCATGTCACGAGTTTCCATACCCACATCTTCTGCTGTGATATATTTACCACTTAAAGAATCTACAAATTGTCCAAAACGACGCATTAAATCATCGTTTTTTTGAGTCTTTGCATCTCCAATAATTACTGCTTTACCTCCTCCAAGATTTAATCCTGTTATAGCAGACTTATAGGTCATTCCTCTTGACAAACGCAATACATCATTCAGTGCATCCCATTCTGTTTTATAAGTCCACATTCTTGTTCCACCTAGTGCCGGACCTAAAACTGTATTATGAATTCCAATAATTGCTTTTAAACCTGTATCTTCGTCGTTGCAAAAAACGATCTGCTCGTGTTTATCAAAAGAAATTTGTCCAAATACTGGATCGTTTTTTAAATCTTTTGCATCTAATATATTTGTTGTCATTTTATATGATTAAAAAGAGGTTATTTAATATTTCTTAAAAATTATGCTGCAAAAATATGATATTAACAAATCATTTCAAAAAAAACAATATCAAATTATAATATTGTTAAGAAAACAATAACAAAAAAAAGCTACACGTTTCAATAATTAGTAGTTTTGAGATATCAATGAAAGCATTACAATACTTAAACAAGTACTTTTTAAAATACAAATACAGGTTAATAATAGGCATTATTATTACAGTACTTTCTAAAATTTTATCTTTAAAAATTCCAAGAATCATTGGTGATTCTTTTAACGTTGTAGATGAATATAGAAAAGGAATACTTACCAATACAGATGATGTAAAGCAACAACTTTTAATGAATGTTTTACTAATTATTGGTGTAACCTTGGTGGCTGGTTTTTTTACTTTTTTAATGCGTCAAACCATTATTGTTACATCAAGATTGATTGAGTTTGATTTAAAAAACGAAATCTATCAACAGTACCAACGACTCTCTGTAAACTTTTACAAAAAAAATAGAACGGGAGACTTGATGAATAGAATTAGTGAAGATGTTTCTAAAGTACGTATGTATTTTGGTCCCGCAATTATGTACAGTATGAATATGCTTGTATTATTTGCTGTTGGCTTTTACCAAATGTTTACCATAGATGCAAAACTTACAGCGTATACTTTGATTCCGTTCCCTATCTTATCGGTTTCTATTTTTATTCTCAGTAAAACCATCAATAAAAAAAGCACCATTGTACAGCAATATTTATCTAAACTAACAACGTTTAATCAAGAGTTTTTTTCTGGGATCAACGTCGTAAAGTCATACGGAATTGAGAAATCTATTATCAACAATTTTGACGTTTTAGCCAATGATAGTAAAGAAAAAAACATTGACCTCTATAAAGTACAAGCTATCTTTTTTCCTTTAATGGTCTTGCTAATTGGCGCCAGTAATTTACTTGTAATTTACATAGGAGGAAAACAATATATAGCTGGCGAAATACCGATTGGAGTAATTGCTGAGTTTATTTTATATGTAAACATTTTAACCTGGCCAGTGGCAATTGTGGGTTGGGTTACTTCTATGGTACAACAAGCAGAAGCTTCTCAACAACGAATCAATGAGTTTTTACAACAGGTACCAGAAATAAAAAACACACAAACAAACCGCACAGAAATTGAAGGCACAATTGAGTTTAACAATGTAAGTTTAACTTACGAAGACACAAATATTACAGCATTAAAAAATATTAACTTTAAAGTTAATAATGGTGAAACCATTGCTATTTTAGGAAAAACGGGCTCGGGAAAATCTTCTATTATCAATTTAATTTCTAGACTATACGACACTACTACTGGCACAGTTTTAATAGACGACACACCTATTAAAGAAATGAATTTAATCGATGTTAGAAATCAAATTGGATTTGTACCTCAAGACCCTTTTTTATTTTCTGATACCATAGAGAGTAATATAAAGTTTGGAAAACAAGATGCTAGTAAACAAGAAATTATTACCGCTGCAAAAAATGCAGTAATTCACGATAATATTATCGACTTTAAAGACAAGTATGCCACTGTACTTGGAGAAAGAGGTGTTACACTCTCTGGCGGGCAAAAACAACGCGTATCTATTGCTAGAGCTATTATTAAGAATCCAAAGATTTTAATTTTTGATGATTGCTTATCAGCAGTAGATACAGAAACAGAAGAGCAAATTTTGTCGAATCTAGAAAGAGTTTCTAAGCAAAAAACAACATTTATTATTAGCCATCGTGTTTCTTCGGCAAAAAATGCCGACAAAATTATTGTATTAAACAATGGAAGCATTGTACAACAAGGTACTCATAATCAATTAATAACAAAACAGGGCTATTATAAAGAACTGTATGAGCAGCAACTTTTAGAAAAAGAAAGTTAATGATTTGTTGAATAAGTAAAATATTTTTTTAGATTTGTTCAGCAAACAAAAACTAAAAAATAACTTATTTTTAATTATTATGGCAGAGAGAGTAGAACAAGAAGAGATTTTTTCTCAAGTGTTGAGAGCAGGAAGAAGAACATACTTTTTTGATGTTAGATCTACAAAAGCAGATGATTATTATTTGACGATTACAGAAAGTAAAAAGTTTACACATGATGATGGTTCTTTTCATTATCAAAAACACAAAATTTATCTTTACAAAGAAGATTTTTCTGAGTTTAACGAAATGCTAAAAGCCGCAACAGATTTTATTGTTAATGAAAAAGGAGAAGAAGTAATTAGTGAAAGACACCAAAAAGATTATAAAAAGGAAGATGTTGCTACCGAAAATGCAACCACAGAAAGCTTTACAGATGTTTCGTTTGATGACATCTGATTTTAATTCAAATAATTCTCACAAAAATCGCCATCAAAAGTTGATGGCGATTTTATTTTACAATACTTTTAGCATAATCTTACTTTTAGAAACAGTTTCTTGATATTCTTTTTCTGCAACACTGTCTTTGGTAATTCCTCCACCGACATAAATAAAAGCGCTATTATCTTTAAACTCCATACAACGTAAATTAACAAACAGATGTGACGAGTTTCTTTTTTGACCATTACACATATTTAGCTCACCTAAAAAACCGGTATAATAAGAACGATTGTAATTTTCATTCTCTAAAATAAACTGTTTTGTAATTTCTTTTGGTAAGCCACAAACAGCTGGAGTTGGATGCAATGTAGTTATCAAAGCGTACAAACTGTCATTTTTTGCAGTATCTAATCTTGCTGAAATATCAGTTTTTAAGTGTAATAAAGAACCTGCTTTTACCGTAGTAGTTTCAGAAAGTTGAATGTCTTTTGCAAACTGCGATAATTTTTGAACAATATATTCAGTAACAAACTCTTGTTCTTGTAGTTCTTTTGGCTGCCATACAGCTTTGGTGTTTTCAATATACAATTGCGTACCTGCCAAAGCCATGGTTGTAAAAGTATAGTTTTTAATATTAAGTAATGTCTCTGGAGTTGCACCAAACCACAAACCAACACTTGGATGATACCACACATACACAAATGCATTAGGATATGTGTTCAACAGCTTTTGATATACTTCTACAATATCAATTGTTTCAATTTCTTTTACTACTTTTCTAGAAAGTACTACCTTCTCAAAATTACCAGTAGCAATTGCATTAATGGCTTTCGTAATTAATGCAATATGTTTTTTTTTTGCTTGCTGACTATCTTCTGCGCTAGCCTCTTTTAAACTAAGTGCTTTTTTAGCATAAGATTCTTCAATTACTACTGACGTTTCTAATGGAAAAATAATTGTTTCTCTATCAGAAGTAAACGGCGCAAAAACAAATCCACTTTTATTAAAATTAGTTGTTAGCGTATGCAACTGACTGTCTTTTTGAAAAAGTCCAACTACCTTCTCTTCTTTTGGCTTATTGTAAACTACAAACGGAAGTTGGTTTGTATATGCTTGGTTAATTTTATCTTCTATCTGTTTCAATTGAACAACATTAAAAGTTTGTTTAAATAGGTTTAATTACCGTTTTTCTAACACAATATTAGTCAATTTACTTACAGAAATTAAATCGCCATTTTCATTTGTAATTTTTATTTCCCACAAATGGGTAGTACTTCCTTTGTGAATTATTTTTGCAGTAGCAATTACCATCCCTTCTTTAACACTTTTTATGTGATTAATTGCCAATTCAATTCCTTTAACAAGCTCTGTTTTGTTATCAACAAAAATTGCCGATGCTGCGCTTCCAACACTTTCTGCCAAAGCTGCCGTTGCACCCCCGTGTAATAATCCGTAAGGTTGATGTACACTTGGGTTCACAGGCATAGTAGCCACCAAAAAATCATCACCTACATCTGTATATTGTATGTGTAAAGTTTCCATTAAAGTATTTTTACACATAGCATTTAGCTTTTTTAAAGCGATTTCTTTATCCAACATTGTCTTCATATTTATGGTAAAAATACATATTATTTATTGTATTTTTGCTGCCTCAGTCACAACATAATTTTTAATGTATAAAGTACGTGCCATATTAGACACACCAGAAGATGTAATAAGAACAATTGTAGTCAATAACAAGATTACTTTAGAAGAGTTGCATCTAGAAATTGCCAAATCATTTGATTTTGACGGACAAGAAATGGCTTCGTTTTACAGAACCGATAATGACTGGAATCAAGGTGAGGAAATTCCACTATTCAACATGTCAGAATTTGAGAATGCGCTCTCTATGCGTACATGTGTTTTAGAAGACACCCTGGCAAATAAAAATGATAAGCTTATTTATGTATACGACTTTTTTAGCATGTGGTCTTTTTACATTGAAGTAATTGATATTACTGATGAAATCATAGAAGCACCTAAGCTAATCATGTCAATTGGCAAAATGCCAGAAAAAGCACCAGACAAAGAATTTATTGCAGACGATTTTAGTGATGATTTGCCTGACGATTCGTTAGATATTTTTGATGATTTTGATTTTGATAATTATTAAAATCTTTCTTTAAAAGAGCTTTAATTCCTGTAACATTTTGGTATCTTGGTCGTCGAACAACCATAATCGACAAAATAATTTCATTGGAAACAATCTTATCTTTAAAGAATCTAGACAAAAAATTTGGCCCAGTACATGCAGTAAACAACCTTTCTTTTGACATACAAAAAGGAAATGTATACGGAATTTTAGGTCCAAACGGAAGTGGTAAATCTACCACATTAGGAATCATCTTAAATGTTGTAAATAAAACTTCAGGTAACTTTAGTTGGTTTGACGGTAGTTTATCTACACATGAAGCCTTGAAAAAAGTAGGTGCCATAATTGAGCGTCCTAATTTTTATCCGTTTATGACCGCTACACAAAACCTGCAACTTATTTGTAAAATTAAAGGAGTGCCTTATGATAAGATTGACGAAAAACTACAAACCGTAAACCTTTACGAACG
Organism: Flavobacteriaceae bacterium; assembly: GCA_013373385.1. Taxonomy (GTDB): domain Bacteria; phylum Bacteroidota; class Bacteroidia; order Flavobacteriales; family Flavobacteriaceae; genus Polaribacter. The sequence continues at coordinate 54,744 of JABXHX010000025.1, read as the reverse complement.
TAGAGACAGTAAATTCAAAACCTTTTCGTTAGGAATGAAACAACGGTTAGCCATTGCTTCTGCCTTGTTAAACGACCCTGAAATTTTAATTTTAGATGAACCAACCAACGGGTTAGACCCACAAGGAATTCATGAAATTAGACAAATTATAAAAGAAATTGCTAAAAGTGGTACTACTATTTTACTAGCCTCTCACCTACTAGACGAAGTTGAAAAAGTTTGTAGTCATGTGGTTGTGATAAGAAAAGGCGTAAAATTGTATTCGGGTAGAGTTGATGAAATGACAGCTTCTAATGGCCTCTTTGAACTTAAAACTGATACTGGCGAGAATGCATTGATTGAGTTGTTAGAAAACCACGAAGCTATTAGCTCGGTAAAGAAAGAAGAAGAAATTATTATTGCGACATTAAACAAAGAAATGGCTGCTTCAGAGATGAACTCTTTTTTATTCAACAATGGTATTGCGTTATCTCACTTGGTAAAACGCAAGCCAAGTTTAGAACAACAATTCTTAGACTTAACAAACAACAATTAATCAACTGAATATCTTTTTGATAACTAGTATCGAAACTAAATTCATAAAATATACAATACATCATGTTTAGATTACTAAATATAGAATTTCATAAATTAAAACACAACAGAGCAAGTAAAGTATTATCTATTATTTACTTTGGTTTATTAACATCAATAGCATTAATAGCTGCAATTAAGTTTGATATTGGTCCTGTTAAATTTCATTTAGCCGAACAAGGGATTTTCAATTTTCCTTACATCTGGCATTTTAACACTTTTGTTGCAGCAATTTTTAAGTTCTTTTTACTGCTAGTTATTGTTTCTATGATGGCAAACGAGTACAGTAACAAAACCCTCAAACAAAACCTAATAGATGGACTAAGCAAAAAAGAATTTATTTTATCTAAATTTTACACAGTAATTGCTTTTGCTGGAATTTCTACAATATTTGTTTTTTTAGTTTCTCTAATTCTAGGGGTTGTTTATTCTGATTATAATGAGTTTTCAATTATTATCTCTGACCTTGAATACTTATTAGCTTTCTTTATTAAACTTGTAGGTTTCTTTTCTATGGGATTATTCTTCGGAATTTTAGTAAAACGTTCTGCTTTTGCCGTTGGAGCCATAATTGTGTGGTTAATTATAGAAAGTATTTTTAAAGGATACTTATTTTACTCTTTTAGAAGTAATGAACATACCTCTGAAGCTGTTAATAACATCATGCAATTTCTCCCTTTAGAAGCCATGTCTAATCTGATTAAAGAACCTTTTACAAGATTAGGCGCTGTTAAATCTGTTGCAAATCAGATTGGAGAGCAAATAACAAAGGACTTTTCAGTACAGTATTTAGATATACTAATTGTTTCTGCATGGACAGCAATTTTTATCTACTTGTCATATGCCTTGTTAAAAAAGAGAGATTTGTAATAGTTTTCAATTATATTTGACATTCGATAAAAAAAAATCGAATGAGAATAGTACTAAGTGCCTTTTTACTTTTATTTACTCTTAGCACATTTGCACAAAAAGAAGCGAATTTTTGGTATTTTGGCCATAAAGCAGGATTAGATTTTTCTACCTCTCCTCCAACAAATATAACAGGAGAATTAAACACATTTGAAGGATGTTCTACAATATCTGACGACAAAGGAAGTTTGCTCTTTTATTCTGATGGTTCAACCGTATGGAATAAAAATCATCAAGTAATGAATTACACTGGGGGTTCTCCAGCAAATAACCTATTAGGAAACCCTTCTAGTACACAATCTGCTTTGGTTGTTCCAAAACCAGCCAGTAGTACAATTTACTATTTATTTACAATAAGTATTGGTTCTGGTTTAAATCTGTATACTGTAGATGTATCAAAAAATGGAGGCTTAGGAGAAGTTACTACTGGGCCTGTTAATTTAGGATACAATGCAGGTTGGTCTGAAAAAGTAACGGCTGTTGAAGGATTTGACTGTGATACTTTTTGGGTGATTTCTGCTGACCGCTCCAATTTTTACGCCTATAAGGTTGATGCAAATGGTGTAGATACAAATGCTATTCCAAGTTCTTTCGGTGCATCCATAAGAACTACTAGGGGCGCATTAAAAGTTTCTCCTGATGGTAAATACTTAGTATTAGCCAACCAAGGTGACAATAGTTTTTTATTTGATTTTAATACAACAGACGGAAAAGTAACAAATAAAAGAACCATAGATTTAAATAGAGAAAATGGCTATGGGGTTGGCTTTTCTAATACGAGTGAAAAACTATACATTTCTACTGGAGATCACAGTCAAGGTGCTAACGACCCTAGTGAAGCTAATATCTATCAATTTGATTTAACTGCAAACAATATCAATAGTTCTAGGTACAAAATTCACTCAGAAATTGGTTTTCGAGGCGCTTTGCAACTTGGTATTGACGGTAGAATCTATTATGCACGAAGTAGAAAATCATTTTTAGGCGTAATAAACGAACCTAATAAAAATGGAGCTGATGTTAAATTTGAAGAAAATGGTATTGCATTAGCTTCAGGCACAACATCATCAGAAGGCCTACCTCCTTTTATTCAATCGTTTTTTGCTCCTGTAAATATTGTAGATAGCGATGATACTTCAGTAAATCTTAATCAGCAAAAACAAGAAGTTTGTGTGGGTCAGAAATTAAAAATGGAACCTGAATTAGTAGGCGGAGCCAGCTCTGTATACAAATGGACCAAAGATGGTGACCCAAGCGTAGACATTACTACACGAATTTTAGAGATTGACAATACCAATTATGGTAATGGAATTTATAGATTAGAAATGACAATTACAGACAAATGTGGTAGACAAAGAAAATACAATAGTTCCGTAGAAGTTGAATTCCTTCCGTTGCCAAAAGTATTTAGCATTCCTGTATATGAGCAGTGTGATTTTGACTCGAACCCAACCGACGGAATTACCTCTTTTAATCTTAGTTCTAAAGAAGGCGCATTGACTCAAAATGCATCGGATGTTACCGTTGAGTTCTTTGAAACTGCTGACACCAACTACACAAATCCGGTGAACAAAGCTAACTACAGAAACAGTGTTTCTACCAATACGGGCAATCATACTTTAACGGTAAGAGTAACCAATAACATTTCTGGTTGTAAAGTATTTGGAAGCATTGAATTAAAATCTAATGCTACAACTCCTGCCAATTATCCTAATTTATACTTAACAGAATCTGATGTAAATGCCAACAACCCTAACGCAAGAAATAGCGTAGGTTCTGGAAATGCTTATTATGATTTTGATACAAAAACAAAAGAGATAATCGCAAACTCTGGGGGTGCTTTTACAGCTACATCACATACTTTCGAGTATTATAGAAATGCGACAGATGCCTCGCTACAAACCAATCAAATTGTCACTCCGTATGAAGATGATTTATTTACAGATAATTCTGATGTTTTTGTAAGGGTTTCTACTGTAGGTACAAGTGCTTGTTCGGGTATTGGACAATTTAAAATATTTGTAAATACCAGACCAGTTCCGCAAGGGAATGTAAATCCTGTATATTTATGTGTAAACAATCCAATAGACAACCCTCAATTATTGACAGTAGATTTAGATGCTAATACTGGAAACCCAGCTGATACTTATGAATGGTATTTGAACGGTAATTTAATTACAGGAGCAACGAACTCAACACATAAAGCCAATGTACAAGGTACCTATAAAGTAATTGCCTATAGAAGTTATCAAAATAATGTAGCAGACCCAAATGACGATACGAAGAGTTCTGGCTACAATACTTTTGATGTTATAGAATCTAATAAAGCATTGATTAGCAAAACAGATATTACTGACAATATTGACAATCCAGATAAAAATGTATTAACTGTTACTATTACTGGAATTGGAGACTATGAATTTGCATTAAACAGTACCAATACTGCAGATTTTGTTTCAGGGTCAGAAAAACTAACCTACACTTTTAACAATGTAAAACCTGGACTAAATATTGTCTACGTTAGAGACAAAAATGGTTGTGGAATTACAAGTAGTAAACAATTGTCTTTCTTATTTTTTCAACGTCATTTTACGCCTAATAACGACGGAGATTACGATACTTGGAAAATTGTTGGAGCCAATAATAACTACTATACTTCTGCAAGAGTAGAAATCTTTGACAGGTTTGGAAAAGTACTTACCGTTATCACCGATAAAAATGTTGGATGGGATGGAACCGTTAACGGAAAAAAACTACCTTCTAATGATTATTGGTTCAATGCAGTACTGGAAGACATCAACGGAAATATTAGAAAAGAAACTGGTCACTTCAGCTTGCTAAGAAAATAATACAATTCACACTATTTTCTACTCTTAATCTGTATTTTTGTGCCTATGGATTTTCAATTAGAATCAAAGTTTAAACCCACAGGAGATCAGCCAGAAGCAATCAATCAACTAGTCAAAGGAGTTGTTGATGGTGAAAAATACCAGACATTACTTGGTGTTACTGGTTCTGGAAAAACTTTTACTGCTGCCAACGTAATTGAAAAAATAAACAGACCTACCTTAGTTTTGGCGCATAACAAAACATTGGCAGCTCAATTATACTCTGAGTTTAAGCAGTTTTTCCCAAACAATGCCGTAGAATATTTTGTTTCTTATTACGATTATTATCAACCAGAAGCATACATACCAGTAACAGGAACCTATATTGAAAAAGATTTATCAATAAATGATGATATAGAAAAACTGAGAATCAGTACCTCTTCTTCCCTACTTTCAGGTCGTAGAGACGTCTTAGTAGTTGCTTCAGTATCTTGTTTATACGGTATTGGAAATCCAGAAGAATTCAAGAAAAATGTCATTCCAATTACAGTAGGGCAACAAATTACTAGAACTAAGTTTTTACACCAATTAGTTACCAGCCTCTATGCTAGAACCGAGTTTGAAATTAAAAGCGGAACTTTTAAAGTAAAAGGCGATGTTGTTACTATTTATCCATCGTATGGAGATAACGGTTATCGCATCCATTTTTTTGGAGATGAAATAGACGAAATTGAGTCTTTTGAGTTGGAAAGCAATACCATTCTTGAGCAATTTGAAAAGCTAACCATCTACCCTGCCAATCTTTTTGTTACATCTGCCGATGTATTGCAAAACGCTATTCATAAGATTCAAGAAGATATGGTAAAACAAGTTGATTATTTTAAAGAGATTGGGAAACATCTTGAAGCCAAACGCTTAAAAGAGCGTACCGAGTTTGACTTAGAAATGATTCGTGAATTAGGATATTGCTCTGGAATTGAAAATTACTCTCGCTACTTAGACGGAAGAAAAGCCGGTACAAGACCATTCTGCTTGTTAGATTATTTTCCAGAAGACTATTTGATGATAATTGATGAAAGTCATGTTACCATACCACAAACGCATGCTATGTATGGAGGCGATAGAAGCAGAAAAGAAAACCTAGTTGAACACGGTTTTCGATTACCTGCCGCAATGGACAATCGTCCTTTAAAATTTGAAGAATTTGAAGCTATCCAAAATCAAGTCATTTATGTTAGTGCAACTCCTGCAGATTACGAATTGCAAAAAACAGAAGGTCTGTTTGTAGAACAAGTCATTCGCCCTACAGGATTACTAGATCCAGTAATAGAAGTACGTCCTAGCCTTAATCAAATAGATGATTTGATTGAAGAAATTCAAGTGCGTGTTGAAAAAGACGAACGCACCTTGGTTACTACACTTACCAAACGTATGGCAGAAGAATTGGCAAAATATTTAACTAGAATACAAGTTAGATGTCGCTATATTCATTCTGATGTAGATACTCTAGAACGTGTAGAAATTATGCAAGATTTACGTAAAGGCCTGTTTGATGTGCTTATTGGAGTCAACTTACTTAGAGAAGGATTAGATCTTCCAGAAGTGTCGTTAGTTGCTATTTTAGATGCAGATAAAGAAGGCTTTTTAAGAAGTCATCGTTCACTTACACAAACAGTTGGTAGAGCGGCTAGAAATGTAAACGGACTTGCAATTATGTATGCAGATAAAATCACAAAAAGCATGCAACAAACTATGGACGAAACCAATAGACGAAGAGAAAAACAAGTCAATTACAACACTGCAAACAACATCACACCTACTCAAATTAAAAAAGCAATTGACAATACACTTTCTAAAAACGCAATAACTTCTTATCATTACGACAATGCTATCAATAAAGCAGCAGAAGTAGATTTAGATTACCTACCTAAACCAGAAATTGAGAAACGCATTAGAGAAACCCGAAAAAAAATGGAAGAAGCAGCCAAAAATTTAGATTTTATTGTGGCTGCTCAACTTAGGGATGAGATCAATACTTTAAAAAAATATGCATAATGCTTTTTCCTGTTCAGAAAACTAAATCTTTTTAAGATGTTTTAAATTCAAATAACTAACAATTAATCTTATATTTTTATGAAACAAAAACTTACCCTTTTAATCCTTCTTATAGGATTAAATACTATTGCTCAAATTAAATTTGAGAAAGGAACATTTACTACTAATGATGGAAAAGTGGTGCATTGCTTAATTAAAAATGTACAATGGAAAAACAACCCTGTTGATTTTGAGTATAAATTAGAAAAAAACTCAGAGCTTCAATCAAAATCTATAACAACGGTTACTAGCTTTCAAATTGGTAAAAATCTGATTTACAAAAGGTTTAATGTAGAAATTGACATATCTAGCAGTTTAACAACAAAACTAAAGAACAACAGAAAATTAAATAATAAAAAAGAAACACTTTTTTTAAAACTATTAGTATCTGGCAAAGCTTCTCTTTGGGAATATCAAGCAAATAATTTAAGACGCTTTTTTTATCAAAAAAACAATCAATCACCTGTTCAATTAGGATATAAAAAATACTTAACTGCTTCTAATTTAGTAGGTGAAAACAATATTTACAAAATTCAACTAAAACAAGAGCTTCCTTGTAAAAAATTAAGCACATTAAAAGTTAACTACAAAAAATCTGACTTAATTAGATATATTAAACGATATAACAATTGTAATAATAATAACTATGTAGAAGATGATTCTAATAGTGATTCAAAAAGTAATTTTAATTTTTACGCAAAACTTGGTTTAGAATTAGCAAGTTACACGCTAAGAGGCAATGATTTTGACAGTAAAATAGGGCCACAACTTGGAGTAGAAGTAGAATATGTATTACCATATAATAAGGGAAAATGGAGTTTCTTTATTGAACCAACATTCCATTACTATTATGTAGACAACTACAACTTAGTAATTCCTGGATCTTCATCTGCTACTCCAACAACATATCCTATTAATTTTAAATATTCTTCTATCAGAACTCCAATAGGAGTTAAACATAATTTGTATTTAAATAATCAATCAAGAGTGTTTTTTTCAGCAGCATTTACAATCGATTTTAATTTAAAATCTGAAATTGATTTTAACAACAGGCCAGATTTACAATTTTCCTCACCAATTGGTCTTGCATTCGGATTAGGGTATAACTGGAATTCAAAAATCAATATGCATTTGCAGATATTTAATCCAACAAGATTCAACACAAATGGTTTATTTAATGATGCATGGGACGATAATCGCTATAAATCTTTCTCAATTAATTTTGGCTATAGAATTTTTTAGGATTTTGAGAAGACTAGAATATATATGTTAAAAAGTGTTAAAAAGATACAGTAATAAGCATCTTATACATACTTTTTTGTAATATCGTAGATTACTTATAAACAACTAAAAAAATGAAAAAACCTATATTATTGGTAGCTGCTTTAGTATTCATGATTTCTTGTAAGCAAGAAGCTACAAAAGAAGATATTGTTACTTATGCAGGAACAATTACCCAAAAAGAACTAAAAGATCATTTGTATGTGTATGCATCTGATGAGTTTGAAGGTAGAGACACTGGAAAACCAGGGCAAAAAAAAGCAATTGCATACCTTAAAAAAGAATATGAAGCTTTAGGTATTCCATCTTTGATAGAAGGAACTTACTTTCAAAAAGTGCCATTAAACATTGTTCAAACACCTAAGGTGAAAATGACGGTAAACGATAAAACATTCAGCTATTACGATGATTTTATTTCATTGACTTCTGCTGAAACAAATACAATTTCTACTGCTGAGATTGTTTATGCTGGTTACGGAATTGACGATGAAAAATATTCTGACTATAAGGATCTAGATGTTAAAGGTAAAGTTGTTGTTGTAAAAGCTGGAGAACCTACCGATAAAACAGGTAATAATGTTATTACAGGCGATAAAAAAGCTTCTAAATGGTCAAACAGACAAGCGCTTTCTGCAAAAAGAGATGCTGCTAAAAAAAATGGAGCTAAAGCAGTTTTATTTATGAATAACAGCTTGTTTGAGCGTTATTCAAAATTCTATAAAAACCGCGAGTATAACGGTGGAAGTAACCGATTATCTTTACCTCCAGAAAAAGATGCTGAAAAACCTATTTATCATTTTATGATTAGTGATAAATTAGGAAAAGCATTGGTAAACAACATCAGTAAATCTACAAAAGCTACCGTAGTAAAAACAAAGTTTGAGATGGATTACAAGAGTATGCTTAAACCTTTAAACTCAGAAAATGTTGCTGCCATTATAAAAGGTTCTGAAAAACCAGATGAATACATTGTTATTTCTGCACACTTAGACCATATTGGCACTAATGAAAAAGGAGATGTTTTTAACGGTGCTGATGATGATGGTTCTGGAACAGTTTCTTTATTAGAAATTGCTGAAGCATTTAAAACAGCTACCGATAAAGGTCACGGCCCAAAACGCTCAATCATCTTCTTACACGTAACTGGTGAAGAAAAAGGACTGCTAGGCTCAAGATACTACACAGATTACGAGCCTTTAGTGCCTTTAGCAAATACTGTTGCAAACTTAAATATTGATATGGTTGGTAGAATTGACCCGAAACGTAAAGGAGATAGAAACTACATTTATCTAATTGGTGCAGATAAATTAAGTACTGAGCTACATGAAATTTCTGAAGCTGTAAATAAGGAGTTTATGAATATTGAATTAGATTATAAGTATAATGACGAAAAAGATCCAAATCGCTTTTACTATCGTTCAGATCACTATAATTTTGCAAAAAACAATATTCCTATTATTTTCTACTTTAACGGAACTCATGATGATTATCACAGAGCAACCGATACCCCAGATAAAATTAATTACGACTTATTAGAAAATAGATCACGTTTAATCTTTCATACTGCATGGGAGCTAGCCAATCGTGAAAAAAGAATTATTGTAGACAAAGCTACTAAATAACTCTATTTTTTATAAAAAATGAAAGTCTTCTATCTTAGAAGGCTTTTTTTTATTATTACTTTAAGCATAACTAAAAATAATAGTTATTTTTATCAAAGTTTTAAACCTTACCTAATTATCATGAAAAATTTATTGTATAAGTCAACCTATCTATTCATATGTATTGCCAGTATCCTTATTACAGCTTGTAGCAATACAGACAACACTTATCAAAAAGACATTAAAACTGCAGACTCTTTATTTACATTACAACAATTTGAAGCTGCAAAAAAATATTATACAAAAGCCTTAAATTTAAAAAGAGAAGAAAAGTATCCTCAAAAGCAAATTGCAAAAATAAACACTGCAATTACTAAAATAAAAGAGGATAAATACCTAAGTCTACTACAAAAGGCAGATTCCTTATATACCAACAAAAACTATTCGGGAGCAAAGAAACTATATCTAAATGCAAGTAATTTTAAACCTAATGAGGAGTCTTTAAAGACTAAAATTGATCGTATTGATAAACTCATGACTGACCAAAAACGTAAAGCTGATAAGCCTTTTCATGTTATTGTGGGTAGTTACAGTGTTGAAAGTAATGCGGTTGCCCATCAAAAAAGATTAGCGACAAGCAACATACAAAGCAATATCAAAATTAGCAGAGAAGGCAATCATTTAATTAGCATTAAGTCATTTAAGTCAATTAACAAAGCCTACAATTATTTAGATTATTTAGAGAATAATAACGACCCCATGTATAAGGATAAAATTTGGATATATCATTTTTACAACAATTAGTAATTTTATAAGTTAGATAAAATAAAAACGCCTCACAATTGTGAGGCGTTTTTGCTAAATATATTTTCTAAGAATTATTCTTTTACATTGCTAGTACTTCTTGCACTTTGTCTGCAGCTTCTTGAAATTCTGTTGCAGAAATAATTTTCATTCCACTATTGTCAATTAACTCTTTTGCTTCTACTGCATTTGTACCTTGCAATCTACAAATAATTGGCACTTTAATTTTATCTCCCATGTTTTTGTAGGCATCAACTACACCTTGTGCAACCCTGTCACAACGTACAATTCCTCCAAAAATGTTTACTAAAATAGCCTTTACATTTGGGTCTTTTAAAATAATACCAAACGCTGTTTCAACTCTTTGTGCATCTGCAGTTCCTCCAACATCTAAAAAGTTAGCAGGATCTCCACCAGCTTGCTTAATTAAATCCATAGTTCCCATTGCCAATCCTGCTCCGTTTACCATACACCCCACATTACCATCTAAGGCAACATAATTAAGACCAGCTGCATTTGCTTCAACTTCAATCGGATTTTCTTCACGTAAATCACGTAATTGAGCATAATTTTTATGTCTATATAATGCGTTATCATCTAAAGTTACCTTAGCATCAACAGCTAAAATTTTGTTATCTGATGTTTTTAGCACTGGGTTAATTTCAAATAAAGATGAATCTGATTGTACATAGGCTGTATATAAATCAGAAACAAATTTTACCATTTCTTTAAATGCTAAACCAGACAAGCCTAGATTAAATGCAATTTTACGAGCTTGAAAAGGTAATAATCCCATTGTAGGATCTATCTCTTCTGTAAATATTAAATGTGGTGTTTCTTCTGCAACTGTTTCAATATCCATACCTCCTTCTGTAGAATACATAATCATATTTCTACCTGTATTTCTATTTAATAAAACAGACATGTAGTATTCTTCTGGCTCAGAATCACCTGGATAATACACGTCTTCTGCAATTAAAACCTGATTTACTTTTTTACCTTCAGCAGAAGTTTGCGGAGTTTTCAACATCATTCCAATAATATTATTAGAAATTGTTTCTACTTCAGATAAGTTTTTGGCTAATTTTACTCCACCACCTTTTCCTCTTCCTCCGGCGTGAATTTGAGCCTTCACTACGTACCAACTTGTACCTGTTTCTACAGTTAGTTGTTTTGCCGCATCTACTGCTTCTTTATGATTACTAGCTACGATTCCGCGTTGAATTCTAACGCCAAAACTATTTAAAATTTCTTTCCCTTGGTATTCGTGTAAATTCATTTTTTAAGAATGTTTTTTATCACGGCAAAAGTACAAATTCAATTTGTAAAAACTACCTTAAAGAAAATAAAATATCACGAGTTACTAAAAGTCAGATACAAGCTACTTTATAAAACAATAAAAGAATAAAAGACGTGTTATTTATCAGTTTTAATTTATGCAGAAATAAAGTATAGACACTAGTTAAAAACAAGGTTTATAGAGTTAAAACCTACGTAATAACAGTATTGATTTATAAAAAATGAGAATTTTATTTCTAATTTTCACATCTAATGCCTTAATTACTAATTTCGATTAACAAAACCTTACAGTTCAATACATTTTCTATACAGTTCATTACAAGGCAGTTTACAGGGTGTTTGCTTTAAAATATTTTTGCCTAAAATATCTTTTAAGATATAATTAACATCAAATTTTGCTACACATTGCAACCTTTGAAGTCTTTAAGTAAAATCAATCAATACTAAAATGTTATTAAGGACACTTACGCTACTTTTATTAGTAGTATTTCAATTATCAAATGCACAAGAGAAAGTAAATCGAAAAACAATAAAAGCAAAAAGAATTACAAAAGCACCAAAAATTGATGGAATATTAGATGATGAAGCTTGGGAAAATGTCGATATCGCAAAAGATTTTGTCACGTTTAGACCTACTAATGGTGTTACTGTACCAAATGAATATCAAACACAAGTAAAGATAATTTACAATGATGAAGCAGTGTATATTTCTGCTTTAATGCTAGACCCTAACCCAGAAAGTATTCCTAGAGAATTTGCTACAAGAGATAATTTTAGTCAGGCTGATTTCTTTTTAATTACCATAAACCCTAATGATGATGGGCAAAATCCATTTGAGTTTTTAGTACAAAGTACGGGTAATATTGCAGACTCAAAAGTTTCAAATGGCAATGAAGATTGGAACTGGAGCTCCGTTTGGGATGGCGCTGCCAAAATCCACGATAAAGGGTGGTCTGTAGAAATGAAAATTCCATACTCAGCAATACGTTTTGCAAATAGACCTGTACAAAGCTGGGGCTTTAACTTTCATAGAAGATTAGAAAAATTAAACGAGCAGCACACCTGGACACATATTGATAATAAAGTTGGAACTTGGACTCAATATGATGGACTAGTTGAAAATTTTAGAGACATCAAACCACCAACTAGATTGGGGCTATACCCTTATGCTTCAGCAATTTCAGATACTTACAATGGAAAAACTGAATATGACTGGAGCCTCGGAATGGATTTAAAATATGGGCTTTCTGAAAACTTTACATTAGATGCGACTTTAATTCCAGATTTTAGTCAAGCTGGATTTGATGATGTTACGCTAAATCTTGGGCCATTTGAACAACGTTTTAACGAACAAAGACAATTCTTTACTGAAGGCACAGAGTTATTTAATAAAGGAAGACTCTTTTATTCAAGAAGAATTGGTAGTTCTCCTATAGATCAATTTAATGTAGCAGGTAATCTTAATGTAGATGAAGAAATTATAAACTATCCTAACAAGGTTACCATGCTAAATGCTATTAAAATTTCTGGAAGAACAAAAAATGGATTAGGGATTGGTTTATTTAATGCTTTTACTCAAAAAGCAGAAGCCACCATTAAAAACAAGAAAACAAATCAAACTAGGAAAGAAGTTGTTAGTCCGTTTTCCAATTACAATATTGCCGTAATTGACAAACAATTTAATCAAAATTCTTCTGTAACACTCATCAATACTAATGTGTATAGAGATGGAAACTTTAGAGACGCCAATGTAACTGGGCTATTATGGCATATAGAAACTAAAGACAGTAAATACAATGTAGATGGTTCATTAAAAATGAGTAATATCTCTGATGATGTTAATAATCTAGAAACAGGATATACCTTTGATACTAGTGTAGGAATGAATTCTGGACATTGGAATTGGGAAATTGGCTATAATTTTGAAGATGAGAACTACAACCCTAATGATATGGGAATTCTTTTTAGCAATAACGAAAGAATAATTTATGGTAGTGCAGGTTATAGAACTTTAAAACCAGTTTGGAATTATTTTAACAGAATTAATATAAATTTCTTTAATAACCTTCAATATCAGCACCATACAGGAGAATATACTGGATATCAAGCGAATTTAAATTTAAACTTCGAAACTAAATCAAGGCTTAACTCTAGAATTAGATTAAATTTTGGAAGTGAAAGAAAAGATTTTAACGAACCTAGACTAGGAAACACTAGTGGTGTTTATTTTCTAAGACCACAAAGGTTAAGTATTTATTCTAACATTGGAACAAATCGACAGAAAAAATTTAGCCTCAATGCAAATTGGAATGCTACAGTTTATAAAAACGACCCTAAAGAAAGCTACGAGTATGGTATTACACCAAGAATTAGACTAAGTAATCAATTTTCTTTAAGGTATAATTATAATTTCAGAAAAACACTTAACGATCAAGGATATGTTGATATTGTTGGAAACGATATTCTTTTTGGTCAAAGAAATAGAAAAAGTTATACCAATTCATTATCAGGAACATACAACTTCAGTACAAAATCTGCCCTGTCTTTATCTTTTAGACATTATTGGGCTTCAGTAGATTATAATAGTAATTACTCTAAATTAAATACTGACGGGACATTAACCTCAATAGCATATACCGGTGTAAACGACATCAATTATAACAACTGGAATTTAGATTTAAATTATGTATGGCAATTTGCTCCAGGAAGCCAATTAATAGCATTATATAGAAATACAATTTCTAACTCAGATAACAACTCAAGTCTTGGTTTCTTCGACAATTTAGACAACCTATTCAATCAACCAAAACAGAATATTTTTTCTTTAAGGTTCGTGTATTACATTGATTACAATAACTTAAAAAATATATTCTAATTCCATTAAACAATAACTAAAAAGACCTTAAAAGTAATGTTTTCAAGGTCTTTCATTTTTTGTAACATATTTTTAATACATTCGCCTTATTGATATTTGATTATGATAATTGCAAAAAACATACATAAATCTTACGGTGAAGTAACTGTTTTAAAAGGAGTTGATTTACATATTAAAAAAGGGGAAGTTGTTGCTATTGTTGGCCCATCTGGAGCCGGAAAAACAACATTATTACAAATTCTAGGCACCTTAGACAGACCAGAAAAGAAGAACCATTTTGAATTAACACTAAACAACATTTCTTTAAAAAATATTTCCGATAGAGAAATTTCAACATTTAGAAACACCCATATCGGTTTTATATTTCAGTTTCACCAACTATTACCAGAATTTACAGCTTTAGAAAATGTTTGCATTCCTGCGTTTATTGCAAAAAAAAACAAAAAAGAAGCTGAAGAAAAAGCCAAAGAATTATTGCAGTTTTTAGGTCTAGAAAATAGAATGCATCACAAACCTAATCAGCTTTCTGGTGGAGAACAACAGCGTGTTGCCGTAGCAAGAGCCTTAATTAATAATCCAGCTGTAATTCTTGCGGATGAACCTAGTGGAAATCTTGATTCTACTTCTGCTAAAAACCTTCATAAATTGTTTTTTGAATTAAGGGATAAATTTGGTCAAACTTTTGTGTTAGTGACACACAATAAAGAATTGGCTGCCATGTCAGACAGAACACTTACCATGAAAGATGGTGTAATTGTATGATAACAATCTTTAATGAAGTCATACAATACCTTAAATATCCTGTTTTAAAAAAAGAGCAAAACAGTAATTTTCTGTACCGCTTTAGAAAACTAATAGACTTACTAGCTTTATCGTTAATTACAACATTTACAATTACTTTTATTACAGGTTTTTTAGAACTTTCTGGACTTTTAGATACAGGAAAACACTCACTAAAAGAAATTATGAAAAAGTCTAGCACCTTAAAGGTAACCTTACTAGCCGTAGTTGTAGCCCCACTTATTGAAGAGTGCATCTTTAGAGCGCCATTGATTCTTTTTAAAAACCCAAAAACTTTTACAATTGTTTTTTATTCTGCCGCTCTTTTGTTTGGGTATATGCATATTTTTAATTACGAAATCAACACAAATATTCTTCTATTTTCTCCAATACTTATTGCACCACAAATTATTATTGGGTTGTATTTAGGTTTTATTAGAATACGATTTGGATTACTTTGGTCTATAGCGCTACATGCGCTTTATAACGGTTTTTTACTTTCTTTATATTTACTTACTAAAAATGCCATTACTTAAAACCGATTTAAAAGAATTTCTAGAAGAAAAAGTATCGCTTTATAACAATCCTACATTTATAGCGTCAGACCCGATACAAATTCCACATCAGTTTTCTAAGAAAGAAGATATAGAAATTGCAGGCTTTTTAACTGCAACTATTGCCTGGGGAAATAGAAAGATGATTATCAACAATGCCATTCGCTTAATGGAATTACTCGATAATGCACCATATGATTTCATTAACAATCATCATCCAAAAGATCTAGAACGTTTTAATCATTTTGTACACAGAACCTTTAATGCTACTGACACAATTCAGTTTATACAATCATTACAGCACATATATAGAAATCATAGTGGATTAGAACAAGCACTTGCTATTACTGACAACTCTAATAATTACAAAACAGCAATTTCTAAATTTAAAAAAATCTTTTTTGAAGTAGTGCATCAAGCCCGTACTGAAAAACACATCTCTGACCCTTTAAAAGGTTCGGCTGCAAA
Source organism: Flavobacteriaceae bacterium (assembly GCA_013373385.1). Classification (GTDB taxonomy): domain Bacteria; phylum Bacteroidota; class Bacteroidia; order Flavobacteriales; family Flavobacteriaceae; genus Polaribacter. The sequence continues at coordinate 38,678 of JABXHX010000025.1, read as the reverse complement.
AAGAATCAATATGTTTTTACGTTGGATGGTAAGAACTGATGCTAAAGGTGTAGATTTAGGTATTTGGAAAACACACAATCCTGCAAATTTATCTTGCCCTTTAGATGTGCATTCTGGTAATGTTGCTAGAAAACTTGAATTGCTTACTAGAAAACAAAATGATTGGAAGGCTGTATGCGAGTTAGACACTAATTTAAGGACATTAGATAGAAATGACCCAGCAAAATATGATTTTGCTTTGTTTGGATTAGGCGCTTTTGAAAACTTTTAACAAGATTCTTAACTAATAGTTAGCTATATTTGAAAAAAACTGAAACGTATTTATGCAATTTGAACATCCAGAAATACTCTACTTTTTAGCATTTTTATTAGTACCTATTATAGTACATTTATTTCAGTTACAAAAGTTCAAAAGAACACCCTTTACAAACGTTGCTTTTTTACAAAAATTAGCACAACAAACTCGCAAAAGTTCAAAGCTAAAAAAGTGGTTGATTTTAACTGCAAGATTATTACTTTTTTCGGCTGTTATTTTTGCTTTTTCACAACCATATTTTAGTGATATAAAAGCAAAAAAAACACAGCATTTTTTTATTTATTTAGACAATTCTTTAAGTTTAAATTCTAAAGGCGAAAAAGGAAATTTATTACAAACAAGCATTAAAGAAATTATTGAAAATATTTCTGAAGGAGAAACATACAACTTACTTACCAATTCAAATTATTACGAAAATTTAAGTTCAAACGAATTAAAAAATGTGCTTTTAAAACTACAGCCTGAAGCACTTCAAAGAGATTTAAAAGAAGTTTTACTAAAAATTGACAACATTAAATCAACCAAAACCAAAACTTTATATAAAAATATATTAATATCTGATTTTCAAAGTATTAAAAAAGAAAATAAAATACGATTTACAAATGTAACACAACCTGTTTCCTTAATAAAACTACAAAATTCACAAAACAGCAACCTATCTATTGACAGTGTTTATGTACAAAATTCTACAGACAACAATTTTACGCTTTATGCTATTGTAAAAAACCAAGGAGAAGCAAAAAAGAACATCCCGATTTCTTTATATAAAGACACTGTAATTTTTTCTAAACAAACTTTTTCTATTGCAAAAAATGAGAAAAAAAGTATCTCATTCCCTATTCAAAACACCTCAACATTTAATGGTAAAATCACTTTAGATTTTAGCGACATTTACAATTTTGATAACAGCTTTTTTTTCAACATAAATAATACAAAAAAAATCAATGTTTTTTCTATTGGAAAACAGCAAGATTTTATCGAAAAAATTTATTCAAAAAACGAGTTCAATTTTAGCTCAAGTTCACTACAATATGTCAACTATAATTTGTTAGAAAGTCAAGAGCTAATTATTTTAAATGAACTGACTGAAATTCCGAATACCCTTACAACTTTTTTACAACAACATTTAGCTCAACAAAAAAGTTTAGTTATTATTCCTAACAAACAAATTTCTATCGTTTCTTATAATACATTTTTACAAAAATTAAACACAGGAAGTATCCGTTTAAATAAAAATGATTCAGTTACAATTACAAGTATCAATTTTCAGCATCCATTTTTTAAGAATGTGTTTTCTAAAAAAGTAAGTAATTTTCAATACCCTTCTGCTAAAAGCTATTACCAAACTCAACTGAACCGCAGCGCAACACTGCTTTCATACAACAACAAACTGCCTTTTTTAAGTAAAGTATACAGTAAAACAGGTAATGTGTATTGGTTCTCTAATTCGCTAGATACACAAATCAGCAACTTTATCAATTCTCCATTAGTGGTTGCTGTATTTTACAACTTTGGTAAACTGAGTGCTCAATATCCACAACTAGCTTATAGAATTGGAAATGAGAATCAAATTGACATTCCTGTTTCTCTAGAGAAAAATCAAATTCTAAAATTAAAAAAAGAGCAAAGCATCATCATTCCCTTACAACAAACCTACGCTTCAAAAACAAGCCTACATATAAATGAGCAGCTTCAAAAACAAGGATTTTACACTGTGTTAAAAGAAAATGATTCAATAGCCACTTTAGCATTTAATTATCCTACAGCAGAAAGTTTACTTAATTTTCTACCTATTTCTGAATTAATTAAAGACAACAAAAAGCTATACGTATCAAACTCTGTAAAGGATGTTTTAAAAAAAAATAAAGAAAAAAATAAAGTTACTTGGCTTTGGAAATGGTTTTTAACCTTAGCTATTGTATCTTTGCTTTTTGAAATATTGATACTAAAATTCTTCAAACCATGAGTACGCTATTAAAATCAGCTACTATAATAGACGCTAACAGTCAATTCAATAATCAAAAAAAAGACCTCTTAATTACCAATGGTATTATTGAGAAAATAGAAGACTCAATTCCCGAAAAACCAGACTATACTGTTGTTAATCTCGATAACTTACACGTTTCTTGTGGTTGGTTTGATACGAGTGTTTCTTTAGGTGAGCCTGGTTTTGAAGAAAGAGAAACCATTGCTAACGGCTTACAAACAGCTGCAAAAAGTGGCTTTACCGCTATTGCTGTTAACGCCAATACTGATCCTATTGTAGACAACAAATCTGCTGTAGAATTTTTAATCAACAAATCTAAAATACATGCCACCAAGTTGTTCCCAATTGCTTCGTTAACTCAACAAAGCAAAGGAATAGAAATGGCAGAATTGTACGATATGCAACAATCGGGTGCTATTGCTTTTGGAGATTACAACAAGCCATTAACGAATGACAACTTGATGAAAGTTGCCTTGCAATACGCTCAAAATTTTAACGGACTGATTTTAAGCTTCCCAAAAAACAATTCGATTGCAGGAGAAGGATTGGTTAACGAAGGAGAAAACAGTACCAAACTTGGATTAAAAGGAATTCCGGCTTTAGCAGAACACTTGCAAATTGCAAGAGACCTTTTCTTACTAGAATACACTGGCGGAAAACTACATATTCCAACCATATCTACTGCTAAATCTGTAGAATTGATTAAAGAAGCAAAGCGAAAAGGCTTACAAGTAAGTTGTAGTGTGGCAGCGCACAATCTATTGTTAACAGATGATGAACTACATGGATTTGACAGCAATGTAAAAGTAACACCACCTTTGCGTACACAAGCAGACTGTAATGCTTTGATTGAGGCTATTAATGATGAAACAATTGATATGATTACATCAGATCACAACCCTATAGATATAGAAAATAAAAAGGTAGAGTTTAGCGCTGCAAAAAATGGCACCATTGGCCTAGAAAGCTTGTTTGGAGCTGTAAATTCTGTACTTGATATCCAAAAAACTATAGACTGCTTAACACACAAACCAAGAGCCATATTCAATCTTGAGGAGACTATAATTGCAATTGGAGAACAAGCTGAATTGAGTTTATTTAATCCATCTGAAAATTATATTTTTTCTAAAGAACATATATCTTCAACTTCAAAAAACTCAGCTTTTTTAGGAAAAAAGCTACAAGGTAAGGTTTATGGGGTTTTCACTAACAATCAATTAATTACTCAATAAAATAAGTATGAGTTCAGAATTGCACTATGTGGTTCGTCAACCAAAGACGCAACAACAAAATCCACCATTATTAATTTTACTGCATGGTTACGGTAGTAATGAGGAAGATTTATTTTCTTTTGCTTCAGAATTACCTAATGAGTTGTTAATTGTAAGTGCAAGAGCTCCTTACAATATGATGTTTGGTGGGTATGCATGGTATGCTATAACATTAGATGCAAATGATGAAAAGTATTCTGATTTAGATGAAGCAAGAGTTTCTTTAACAAAAATTGCTGCTTTTATTGATGAGTTAAAAGAAAAACACAACCCAAGTAAAACTTTTTTACTAGGCTTTAGTCAAGGTGCAATTTTAAGTTATGCTTTGAGTTTTAATTATCCAAACAAAGTAAACCACGTTGTTGCATTAAGTGGCTACATTAATGATGAATTACTACCTAACAATGTTTCAGAATTAGGTATTACTACTGACTATTACATTTCTCATGGCTCTGTAGATCAAGTATTACCTGTAGAATGGGCAAGAAAAGCTCCTGAGTTTTTAACTGCAAATAATTTACAGAATGTGTATTCTGAATATCCTGTTGGACACGGAGTAGCACCACAGAATTTTCACAGCTTTAAATCTTGGATTGAAGAACGATTAGGTTAAATTATCTTGAATCTAAATTTATTTTTGACTACCTTTAGCTGACGTTGAGAATTGTTTTCAAACTTTTACTTAATATTTATTAAAAACAGCTAAGATGAAAAAGTCTAAAGAACAGTTAAAATATGAAGCATATCAAATAGGTCTAAAATTTATAAACACTAGGCTTGAAGAAGAAGTGCTTTACGCAAAAATAGAAAAGCAAGGCATTCCTATAAATATAGCAAAAGAAGTAGCTACAAATATCGTATTACAAAGAAATAGCAATAACAAAGTAAATTTTTCTGATTATAAAAAATTAGGTATTTATTTATCTATATTTTGGATTATCGGCTCTACTGCTGCGTACGCTTTTACCAGTGAAATATTTATTGGAATTCTATTTCTAATTTCTACAGTTTTACCTTCTTCAATTATCGGATATTTAATGTCAACAACTAAATTGAAGTTTAGCTGAATAACAACTAAGACTTAATGTAATTCTACATCTCAATTTTTAGCCCATCATATGCTAAAAATACATTTTCTGGCAAGTGCTGCTCAACTTCTGCATGAAAACCTAGTCGATGACTGATATGGGAAAAATAAGCTCTCTTTGGCTGAATTTCTGCTACAAAATCTAAAGCCTCCTGCAAATTAAAATGCGTAGGATGCTCCTCTACACGTAATGCATTTACAACTAGCATTTCGAGATTTTGTAACTTCTCTTTTTCAGATGACGCCATGGTTTTAACATCTGTTAAATAAGCCATATCATTAAAACGATAACAAGTAACAGGCAATTTTCCGTGTAATACCTCAATTGGAGTTACCTCTACGCCATCAAGAAAAAACGAGGTGTCATCAATTAAATGTGGCATTACTTTCGGTGCTCCCGGATAACGGTTTTCTGTAGCAAAAATATACTCAAATCGCTTTTGTAAACTTGTCAATGTTCTTTTGTCAAGATAAATTGGCACCTCTCCCATTTGATAACAAAACGGTCGTAAATCATCCATTCCTGCAGTATGATCTGCATGCTCATGTGTATACAGCACTCCGTTGATATGCTGTACATTTTCTCGTAGCATTTGTTGGCGAAAATCTGGCCCACAATCAACAATATAATTCTTATCATCCCAAGAAACCATGATAGAAGAACGTAAGCGCTTGTCTTTTTCATCATCAGACAAACATACTGGATGGTTGTTTGCTATCATCGGAATTCCTTGTGAAGTTCCAGTCCCTAAGAAAGTAATTTTCATAAAAATAATTGTGAATCTAGTCTACAAAAATAAGATAATATTTGACTGAAAACAGCTAATTTTAGTACATTTGTTGTATAAAAACAAACCCATGGCAATTACCTTAAAAGGAGACCAAAAAATAAGCACTGTACCTACAACTAAGAGCAAAGCTTTACGAATTAACTTAAACGCACACATCTACGGAACATTTGCAGAAATTGGAGCTGGACAAGAAACTGTTCGAAATTTTTTTAGAGCTGGTGGCGCATCTGGAACCATTGCTAAAGCAATGAGTGCTTACGATAAAGATTTCTCTGATGCCATTTATGGAGTTGAAGCTGACAATAGATATGTTACCGAACCTCGTTTAAAAAGAATGCTTTCGCATGAAATTGATTTAATTGAAGAGCGATTAAGTAGAAAAAAGCATCCAGATAAATTATTTTTTAGTTACGCCAACACAGTTGCAACTATTAACTTTAGTAAAAAATTTAAAGGACATGGTTGGGTTGGAATTCGTTTTCAATTAGACCCGCTAGAAGCGTACAACGAGATTGTATTACACTTGCGCTTTAAAGAAACAGATGCCCGTCTACAACAAGAAACTTTAGGGGTTTTAGGAGTAAACTTGATTTATGGAGCATTTTACATGAATGATAATCCTAAGGAATTGGTCAAATCTTTTTACGACAATCTAGATAAAGATCAGTTAGAAATTGATATGATTAACTTCTCTGGACCTCGTTTTATGTATGTAGACAACCGTTTGATGAGTTTACAATTGGTTAAAAATGGAATGACAAATGCCGTAATGTTTGATTCTGACGGCAACAATCTACTCCCAGCACAAGTACTATACAAAAAAAATATTTTGGCTTTACGTGGTAGCTTTAGACCTGTAACTAAGGTTAACATGGATATGTTTGAACGTTCTAAAGAACTGTTTTTTAGTGAAAACAAAGTAGATCAAAAAAATTCTCAAATTATTTTTGAAATTACCTTAGCCAACCTTAGAGCCGAAGGAGAAATTAATGAACGTGACTTTTTAGACAGAGCTGAATTACTGTGTTCTCTTGGGCAAAAAGTAATGATTACAAATTTTCAAGAATACTATAAATTGGTAGAATACTTTAGCGAGTTTACCAAAGAAAGAATGGCGCTAGCAATGGGTGTCTATAATTTGATTCAGATTTTTGACGAAAAGTATTACCGTCATATCAGTGGTGGAATTTTAGAAGCTTTTGGTAAACTATTCTATAGAGATTTAAAGATATACATGTATCCTTACAAAGAAGAAAAAACAGGAGACTATATTACTAGTGAAAATCTTAAAGTTCACCCACGTATGAAAGAATTATATAAATTCTTTAAACACAACGGTAAACTAATCGACATTAAAGATTTTAACCCAGACATACTTCATATTTTTTCTAGAAGAGTTCTAAAAATGATTATGAAAGGAGAAAAAGGATGGGAAGAAATGTTGCCAGAAGGTATTGCAGAAATAATTAAAAAGGATAGACTTTTTGGATATATAAAAAGGAAAAAATAAATCACTATTAAACCTTTCTATATTCTGAACGTCTAACACTAAAAATAACTAGTTGATAGACGAAATAACTTTAATAGAGCAACTACAAAATGCTAGCACAAAAGAGCAAGCATACAGGCAATTGGTTGCTACCTATAAAGAGCGTCTGTATTGGCATATTCGTAAAATTGTAATTTCTCATGATGATGCCGATGATGTGTTGCAAAACACCTTTATTAAAATTTTTAAAGGCATCCATAACTTTAAACAAGAAAGCCAATTGTTTTCTTGGATGTACAGAATTGCCACGAACGAGTCTATCAGTTTTATTAATAAAAGAGCAAAAGAGAACAATTTAGATATTACTGAATACCAATATGGATTGACCTCTAATTTAGACAGTGATAGTTTATTTTCTGGCGATGAAATACAACAAGTGCTACAAAAAGCCATCGCATCTTTACCGACAAAGCAGCAACTTGTTTTCAACATGAAGTATTTTGATAATTTAAAGTACAAGCAAATATCTGACATACTAGAAACATCAGAAGGAGCTTTAAAAGCATCTTACTTTCATGCAGTAAAAAAAATAGAAGAATTTATAAAAAATAAATACACATTGGTTTAAACCTTTTTAACAGCTTAGAGTCTAAGAACTAAATGGATAGAAAAAAACTACATAGCGAAGATTTCACAAAAAAAGTCACAAACTGCACGCATGGTTTTTCTGTACCTAATAATTACTTTGATCTACTTGAAGATACTATAATGTGTAACTTAGCTGAAAAAAGCTTACCTAAAGGCAATGCTTTTGATGTGCCAAAAGATTATTTTACATCTGTTGAGCAAGAAATTTTATCAAAAGTAGAACTTCCTAAAAAAGAAGTAAAAGTTGTTTCTTTGCGTAAAAGAGTATTGCAAGCCATTCCTGCAGCTGCTGCAGCTTGTATCTTGCTTTTTATTGGGCTGAATTATTTTAACGCGTCAGAAAACTATTCTTTTGATTCTATCACATCAGATGAGTTAGAGATCTGGATTAATGAAAATTACAGCACATCAACTCAAATTGAATTTATTGATACAGATTTTACAGATGGCAACCTTATTGAAAATGAAACATCTATACAAGATGAAGATATTTTAGATTATTTTAATACAATTAACAGTAGTAGTTTTATTAATGAAATTGAACAATAATGAACAAGAAAACACACATACTAATACTTTTTTTAGCTCTAATCATAAGCACAAGTTTATTTTCTCAAAAAAGAGGAGATAGAAAAAAAATTAAAGCCTTAAAAGTTTCTTATATTACAGAGAAGTTAAACCTAACAGCAAAAGAAGCTGCTGATTTTTGGCCAATTTACAATCGTTTTGAAAAAGAACGCTACAATCTTTACCATGGTAAAAGAAGTGCTTTAAAAAAGAGAATTTCCGTAATTGGTGGTTTAGATAAATTAACAGAAAAACAAGCTAAAGTTTTTGCAAAAGAAATGCTTGCTGCAGAAAAAGCAGAATACGAAGCACATGTAAAATTTCAATACGATTTGAGTAAAATTATTTCTTATAAAAAAATTGTTAAGCTTGATGCTGTAGAACGAGATTTTAACCGAAGGTTGTTTAGACGTTATAAAAATCAAAAAGTTAGAAAACTAAAAAAGGAGAATCGTTAGATTCTCCTTTTTTTTTATTTCTTAATTAATGCCAAACATGCATACAATTCGGGTTTGTTAGATGTAAATTGTTTGATCCAAATAGAGAGTTCATTTACTTCATGAGGCAATAACCTTTCTAATGCCTTTTCTAACTCTTTACAAAATAAATCTGCATTAAAACTTACTTTTTTTAGTACCGTTTTTGTGTACTCAAACATTGCTCTAGCCATATTTCTACAAAGCTTTTTTTAGTTAAACGTTCAACAAAATTATTTAGTATATCGTTTAAGTAAAAATACAAAAAAATCACCTTTTAAAAAGGTGATTTTCTTTAAAATGAAGTTAATTTTTTATTAAAGCTTGTTAATTTTTGCAACCAATCCAGTTGCTTTCTCTTCTAACTCTTTTCTTACAGACTTAAAATGTACTTTCTTATTTTCTACATTTTTAGCATGCACTTTTTCCATAAGCTCATCAAAAACGTCAATGGTTTCATCAATAACCTTATCAGCTCCTTCAGTTTTATCAGTATCAGTTTTAATAAAATCACATACACCAATAATATCTCCTAACGTGTAATTAATATCTTTTTTTAAATTTTTTATGCTTGCCATAATTCTTTTGTTATTTTGAATGCAAATTTACGATAATCTTTTGGTTTAAAGTATATAAAGTAAATTACATTTTCTCGTACATTGCTCTTAATTTTTCTCTAGTAATAGTTTTTTGCCAATCCTTCCCTAAAGCATTTTCCCATAAAGGCACTAAACTTAAAGAAACATCAATCATAATATCAAATTCTTTATCTGTTAAATCTTTACATAATCCTTTTGGAATATCAATATTATGTTTTTTAACCATTTGCTTAAACTCTGCAACACCTTCTGGATAAAATTCTTCTAACAGATCAAAAACAATACAGTTTCCTACTCCGTGCTTGGTTCCCAACAAATAAGACAATCCATAACTCATGGCGTGGGCTACTCCAACCTGAGAATACGCAATACTCATACCTCCATGCCAAGATGCCATCATTAATTTATCCTGACTATCTTCGTCACGTTCGTCTTTTTCTAAATACACTTCTCTACACAAGTCTAGCGATTTTTCTCCGTAACTTTCACTAAATGCATTTAAATACGTACCAGTTAAAGATTCTATACAGTGAATATAGCAATCCATTCCTGTATAAAACCATTGGTTTGTTGGCACATCTTTCGTTAATTCTGGATCTAAAACCACTTGATCAAATGGTGTATAATCTGAGTTCATTCCTAATTTACGTTCTGGTCCTGTTAAAACTGTTGTTCTAGAAACTTCTGCTCCTGTTCCAGAAATTGTAGGAATTCCTACATGATACACACCTTGATTTTTAACTAAATCCCAACCTTGATAATCAGCAGAACTTCCTGGATTTGTCATCATTAATGCAATGGCTTTTGCATAATCTAACATAGTACCTCCACCAATTCCGATGATTCCTGATGGAACTTCATCAAACTCTGCAAAAATCTGATCTCTATATCCATCAACATAACTTGTTTTAGGCTCTTCCTCTGCACTTACATATATAATTTTATCATTAAAATGCAACGGAATTCTACTAATTAGCCAATCGTTTCCTTTAAAAACATCATCTACAATAAATATGAATGGCGCTTTTTCGCTTTTACGCTTTGGACTTAAGATTTCGTCTAATTGATTAAAACACCCTCTACCAAAAACTACGCGAGGAACCATTGGAAAATTTCTGAAACTCATTGTATTAATTTTATTTATAGCAAAAATACATCAATCTAAAGAATTGATACAAGTTCTTTTAAATTATTTATTATTTTGTAATTAATATTTCGTTGCTCTTTTTCTGATACTTCTTCGTGTGCCCAAGTTGTATGAAAAGGCACATGAATAGCTGATGCACCTATGTTTATTAAGGGTAACACATCTGATTTTAAGGAGTTCCCTATCATTAATAATTCATTGGCATGAATATCTAAATGGGCTAACAGTTTTTTATATCCAGCCTTGTTTTTCTCACTCATGACTTCTATGTGATGAAAATATCTCAACAAACCCGATTTTTCTAACTTTCTTTCTTGATCTAACAAATCTCCTTTCGTTGCAACGATCAACTTATAGTTACCATATAAGGACTTTAAAACTTCTTCTACACCTTCTAACAATTCAATTGGTTTGTCTAGCATTTCTTTGCCTATGTTTAGTATGTCGTTTAACAGTTTTGGATTGATACTGTAATTGGAAAGTTCTAAAGCGCATTCTATCATAGACAGCATAAAACCTTTTACACCATAGCCGTACAATGCTAAGTTTTTTATTTCGGTTTTAAACAGTTCTTGATCTATTTTATTTTCGGTCTCGTATCTTGATAGTAATTTGGCAAATTGTTGCTCTGCTGCTCTAAAATAAGTTTCATTTACCCAAAGCGTATCATCTGCATCAAAAGCAATTACTTTAATATTTTTATACATTTTATTTAAAATTAAAAAGCCTCATGAAACATGAGGCTTACGTAATTATTTAGTTAAATACTGTTGTGCTTTTATCAAATCTTCTGGTGTATCTATTTCGATTCCCATAAAATCTGTTTCTACCATTTTAATTTTCTTTCCGTATTCTAAATAACGAATACATTCTATTTTTTCCGTTGCTTCTAACGAACGCATTGGCAAATGATAAAAATCTAAAATGGCTTGTTTTCTAAATGCATAGACACCTATATGTTCAAAATATCTTGCACCTGCATCTTTATCTCTTGGATACGGAATTGGTGAACGAGAAAAGTACAGTGCGTAATCGTTTTCATCAACAATTACTTTTACATAGTTAGGATCGGTAATATCTTTCCAATCTGTAATTTCTTGCATTAAAGAAGCTAAGTCTATTTGAGCTGCGTCATCTCCGTTAAAAACGGCCAATACTTTTTCTAAAGGTTCTTTTTTTACAAAAGGTTCATCTCCTTGAACGTTTACAACGATATCTACCTCTAAGTTTTCAACGGCTTCTGCAATTCTGTCTGAACCACATTCGTGTTCTTTGATACTCATGATTGCCTTTCCTCCAAACTTCTCTACTTCGCCTTTGATAATTTCACTATCAGTAACTACATACACCTCATCAAAAAGATTTGTAGCAACTGTAGCTTCATAAGTTCTAACAATTACTGGCTTCCCTCCTAAATCAGCCATGAGCTTACCTGGAAAGCGAGTTGCTCCGTATCGAGCAGGAATCATTGCAATAACTTTCATACTATAAAACAGATTTAATTGCTGCTACCATCTTAGCTGCTCTTTCTTGAACTTCAGCATCAGTCCAAGATAACTTAATCAAACAAGAAATGTTTCTCGAGATAAAATCATCTGATTGCGAAAAGTCTGCATTGTTTAAATCTTGCATTCCGTTTACAATTTGATCTGCTAATGGATATAAAGAAACTTTATCTTTTAAGTGATTCCATTTACGTACATAATGCCAATCATTTTCATAGTAGTTCCAATATGCATCTACACCATGTTCTTTAAATGCCGCAACTACTTTATCTGTCAATGCTTTCGTAGGCATAAAAAATGATAAGAATCCTGCACTATCTCCATCTTCATCTGGTAATCTTCTAAACGAAACTTCTGGAATCGTAGCCAACGCATCTTTTAATACTTTTTTATTTTTACGTTGTGTAGCTACAAAATCTTCTAATCTTCTTACTTGCGCTAAACCAACAGCTGCATTTAATTCTGAGATTCTAAAATTATATCCTAAAAATGGATGAGACTCAGCCCCTCTATCATTTCCAACATGATCGTGTCCGTGATCTGTATAATGATCTGCGTGTAAAGCTAAAGTAGCATCGTTGGTAACTACCGCACCACCTTCGCCACAAGTAATTGTTTTTACATAGTCAAAAGAAAAACAACCTGCATCTCCAATTGTTCCTAGTTTTTTCCCTTTATAAGATCCTCCAATTGCCTGACATGCATCTTCTAATAAGATTAAATTATGTTTGTCACAAATAGCTTTTAATGCATCTAAATCTGCCATAGCCCCACACATATGCACAGGCATTACAACTTTTGTTTTTGCAGTAATTGCAGCTTCAACAGCTTTAGGGTCTAGCGTTAATGTATCGTCAATATCTACTAAAATTGGCGTTGCTCCTGCAGCTAAAATAGATTCGAAACTAGCCACAAAAGTAAATGTTGGCATAATCACTTCATCTCCAGCTCCAACCCCTAATACTGCTAATGCAACATTTAACGCTGTAGTTCCACTACTGGTTAATTGCGCATGGTTAACTCCTAATGTATTTTGTAATTCTTGTTCTAATTCTTTGGCTTTCCAATGTCCGTTTCTTGCGCCGTCAAATCCGTAACGCATTAATACTCCGCTTTCTAAAACGTCGTTTACTTCTTTACGTTCTGCATCTCCAAATAATTCAAATCCTGGCATTTTTTCTGTTTTTAAATGAAGCATCAAAGATAAAGAATTAATCCTTGATTTTATAAACTAAAAGTTGAAGTTGTTAAGGGGTATTATTTAATAAATACTTCTAATAATTCAGATGGTTCTCTCGGAATAATTTCAAACTCTTTTATACATGCTGGCGCCAATAAAGTTTCTCCCATAATTAATACTTCTTCCCCACCATTTAACATAAATAAAACTGCCCCTTTAACACACATATAAATAACAAACGAATCTTTATCTGAATGATTCACTTTAATCTTAGATGATAAAGGCAAAACATTAGTTGTAAAATAAGGACATGAAACAATTTCTGAAGATATATTTTTTTCTTTATTGTAGCTAGTTTTATAAGATTTTTGCGCCTTAAAATCTATAGCATCTAATGCTTCTTCTGTATGCAACTCTCTATATGTACCATCTGGATTGGGTCTATCCCAATCGTATACTCTATACGTAATATCTGAGGTTTGCTGTATCTCTGCCAATAAAACTCCAGCTCCAATTGCATGCACTCTTCCTGTAGGAATAAAATACACATCGCCTTCACAAACCTCATCAACATTTAAAATTGTTAACAGTGATTTGCGTTCTAAATTCGCTAGGTATTCTTTTTGATTAGAATCTTTCTTAAAACCAACTATCAAGTTTGCTTTTTCATCGGCTTGCATTACGTACCACATTTCGGTTTTACCAAACGAATTATGTCGCTGTTGTGCCAACTCATTATTTGGATGTAATTGAATACTCAAAGCCTCTTTAGCATCAATGAATTTTATGAGTAATGGGAATTTTTCTCCAAATTGTTGGTAGATTTTTTCTCCGACTAAATCTCCTTTAAATTCACTTATCAATTCTTTTAAATTTCTATCTTTTAAATTCCCATTACAAACAATAGAGGTATCGTTTTCTACATCAGAAATCTCCCAACTTTCCCCTATGTTATCTTTGTTAGAATTTTTATTAAAAAGTTGATTTAATTTTTTTCCTCCCCAAATTTTTTCTTTTAAAATAGGATGAAACTTTAAGAATTGATTTAAGTGCATAGTATTTCATTAAAAATTTACTTCGACAAATTTACAGTTATTATACAATTGAAATATCTCTAAATAAAATTAATTAACTTTGAAATTAGATACATACTAACACACAGACTATTACCTTATCAAAACTTATGATAAGAACTTTAAAGAAAATACGATTACAGTTCTTGAAAAAGAAAAAATTAAACAATTACTTTTCTTATGCCTTTGGAGAAATTGTTCTTGTAATGATAGGTATTCTACTTGCTTTATATATTAGCAACTTAAATGAAGAAAATCAAAAAAGAGAAAAAGAAAGATGGTATTTAACAAACATAACAGAAGATTTAACCTACCAAATTAGCACTTTTAAAGAGTTACAAGATTTTTATACAGAAAACATTACCATTGCAAAATCTTTATTATATGATTACTATAAACTAGAAAGTTTTACAATGATAGATAGTATAAACCCTAAACTTAATTTTTTATTAGGTTCAGAAAAATACCCCGAAATTAATAATACATATACTGAATTACTTGCCTCTGGTCAGTTTTCATTAATTAAAAGCAAAGAGTTATCTAACGATATAATTGATTATTATCTTAGCAGTAAAGAATCTGAAAATTATATAAATAATGATATTAACAACATTTTTTATAAAGAAGTTTTTCCTGTTTTTAATTCATTGATAGAATTAAATCTTGATAATTTAAATTTCAAAGGGAAAGATACAGTTCTATTTAAGCAGCACCTAAAGCTAAAGAAATACACAAGAAATCAGTTAGAAAAAATAGACAAACAATTAGCCTTAGTCAATGCTATAAAATTAAAAATATGGATAGAAGATTATCATTTAAGTTTAATTAATGAAATGTTAATCGCATCAGATTCTTTGATTAAAAAGATAGATTTAGAATTAGAAAAATAAATAGGTATGAAAAGAATACTACTACTCTTCTTCGTGATATTTACAAACTGTAATAAAAATACTCATTGTGTAATTGACACCTCTGTTGGCAAAATCCTTATTGAATTATACCCAGAAAAAGCTCCAAAAACTGTAGCTAATTTTTTAAGATATGTTGATGCTGGTTTGTACACAAACAGTACATTTTTTAGAGTTACCACCCTAGAAAATGAAGCTAAAAGAGATATAAAAATAGAAGTGATTCAAGCTAAAAGAGCCGATAATAAAGATTTTGAACCTATTAAAATTGAAACAACAGAAGCAACAGGAATTTTACATACAAATGGTACTTTATCTATGGCAAGAGGCAAACCAAACACCGCTACCAGTAGTTTTTTTATTTGTATTAATAAACAACCAGAATTAGATTTTAAAGGAAAAAGAAATCCAGATGGTTTTGGTTTTGCAGCTTTTGGTAAAGTAACCAAAGGTATGGAGATTGTTAAAAAAATTCAATCTGGTCAAAATAAAAATCAATTATTAGTCCGTCCTATAATTATTAAATCTATTAAACGAATTGAATAATGCTAAAATATTTTAAAAAAACTCGTAGAAGATTAACGTTGCAAAACAGTAAGTTAAAGTTTGTTAGATATGCTTTTATAGAAATTGTATTAGTTGTTATTGGTATCTTAATTGCTGTACAAATAAATAATTGGAACAAAGATAACATTAATACTAAAATTGAAGTTGGCTTGCTTGAAGAGTTGTTCGAAGACGTTAAAACCGATTCTGCTTTTTTTAATTCTAGAATTTTCCACCTGAAAAGCTACCTAAGCAATGTAAAAATATTAAATGCTATTGAAAGAAATAGAGCCTCAGATTCTACTGCGAACACCCCTTTTAATAATTATCGTATGTTCGATATTGGCATGGCATATCAGTCAACCGTTATATTAAACAATGCTCAAAAAATTGAAGCCTTTTCTAACAAAAACATTCAAGAATTATTAAGAAAATATATTTTACAGTATAATTATATTACTATTGCTTTTGGTCAAAAAGATAAGTACTTTGATAAATATGCTGGTGATTTATTGCTAAAATATTCAGATGTATCTTTTAACTTACCAAACAATACACCCTTAAAAAAATACTATTCGATTATTGAATATCCTAAAAATAAAAAAGTCATTAACTTTTTAAGAGCTTCTGTCATTAATTGCAGAATACAAGCTTCTAATTTGTTAACCATTAATTACCAGTTACAACAAGAATTAAAAAAAACATTGCAAAAAAAATAAAATGGACGGATTTAATATAGTACTTATTATTACAATTATTCTTTTTGCTAGACTGGCTGTAAGACTTGTTACTAACTATCAAAAAAGAAATAAAAACAACTAATTACTCTCCTGAGTAAGTCACATAATTTCGAGGAGTTTCATACAGGGTAATTGCAATATCTAAAGATGTTCTAATTTTAGTTCTCAGCTTGTTGTAAATTACCACTGCAATATTTTCTACAGTCGGATTTAGATTTTTAAACTCTTCTACTTCTACATTTAAATTTTTATGGTCAAATGCATCTTCGATTTCTGTTTTAATCAATTCGCGTAATACAGATAAATCCATTACAAACCCTGTTTCTTTATCAACCTCTCCAGTAACAGAAACAATCAATTCATAATTATGCCCATGATAATTCGGATTGCTGCATTTACCAAAAACTTCAGCATTCTTCTCGTCAGACCATTCTGGTTTAAATAACCTGTGTGCTGCATTAAAATGTGCCTTTCTATGTGCTGTTACTTTTGGCATACTTAAATTGTTGGATATAAAAACTTGTAATTCGAAATTTTATCATACGATTCTTTAAAGATAATTTTAAACCACTCTGTATAGAGTTCTGGTCTATTCTCGATATCTTTTTTAACAGCTACCAATGGCATCCATTTAAAAGCTGCCACTTCTTCTTTATTAATCTTAGGATTTTTGTTGTACCTACCTACCATTACATGGTCTAATTCGTGCTCTGTTAAACCATTATCAAAAGGTGCTTTGTATACAAACCAAAATACTTCTTCTAACTCACAAGAAAAACCCATCTCTTCTTGCAATCGTCTTTTACCTGCAACTATATTAGTTTCTCCTTCTCGTTGATGAGAACAGCAAGTATTTGTCCATAATAAAGGCGAATGGTACTTGTCAACAGCTCTTTGTTGTAACATTAACTCACCTTTATCATTAAAAATAAATACAGAAAACGCTCTGTGCAACAATGCTTTTTCATGCGCCTCCATCTTTGGCATTAAACCTATCTGACGATCGTCTGTATCGACTAAAATTACCTGTTCTTCTAACATAAAACAAATGTAACAAAATCAATTATCTTTGCAATCAAAATACCGTATTTATAAAATGAAAATCGCTTTTCAATCTCTTTGTCTTTTTTTGATGATTTCTATCATTGCTTGTGCAGAAAAAAAGAAAGAGCTGCCTAAAAAAATCAATACAATTCTAAAAGATAGTACCAAAATCAAACCCGATATAAAGAAAGCCGAAAAGTCTTGGGATAGTTTACACAGTAATAATGTTGAAGCCTTCTTTACCGAGTACGAAAAAACAAATAAAGAAACTAAGGTGATGATTACTACAGAATATGGTAAGATTAAACTGCGACTGTACAATGATACACCTATACACAGGGCCAACTTTATTTTCTTGACAAAAATTAAGTATTTTGATACCACCGTTTTTTATAGAGTTGCCAAAAATTTTGTAATTCAAGGAGGAAATTCTGATGACGAATACACCATGAAACAACGCAACAAATACGGAAATTACCTGATAAAACCTGAATTCTTAGCACATAGAAAACACAAATACGGTGCTCTAGCCGCTGCCAGGCATTGGGAAAACAATCCCGATAAACTATCCAGTCCGTTTGAGTTTTACATGGTACACAGTAAAAATGGTGCACATCATTTAAACAACCAACATACTGTATTTGGGGAAGTAATTTCGGGGTTTTCTACCTTAGATAAAATTGCCGAAGTTGAAGTAGGTCCAGATGAGTGGCCAATAGTTGATGTAAAAATGAAAGTTGAAATTATTGAATAATTCTCAAATTCCGTCTAAATTAAACTTGACTACTTTTAGTTGATTTTTCTTATCAACAGAAATAGTCCAAACTAAACAAGCATCATTATTTAAATTTAGCAACACTTATCTTTAGTTTCTTTACAAGCAAAAGAAATTAGCAGTAAAATAAGTAGTCCTATTCGCTTCATGCGCCCAATTTAAACACAATAATTGAAAAGTTCATATTGATTATTGAATTTTTTACACGGTATATTTTATAGAATTGTGTTTTATAAAATATCAGAATAAACCGTACCTTTGCCCCTCAAAATTTGTAGATGAGTTTATTAGAAGAAATACAGCGTAGAAGAACATTTGGTATTATTTCACATCCAGATGCTGGTAAGACAACTTTAACTGAAAAATTATTATTATTTGGTGGTGCTATACAAGAAGCTGGAGCAGTAAAAAATAACAAGATTAAAAAAGGAGCTACTTCAGATTTTATGGAAATTGAACGTCAACGTGGAATTTCAGTTGCAACATCTGTTTTAGCATTTATCTACAAAAACAAAAAAATAAACATCTTAGACACACCTGGACATAAAGATTTTGCAGAAGACACCTACAGAACCTTAACTGCCGTTGATTCTGTTATTGTAGTAATTGATGTGGCAAAAGGGGTTGAGGCACAAACAGAAAAATTGGTAGAAGTTTGTAGAATGCGTAACATACCAATGCTAGTTTTCATCAATAAATTAGATAGAGAGGGTAAAGATGCATTTGACTTACTGGATGAAGTTGAGCAAAAATTAGGACTCACTGTTACACCTATGAGTTTCCCCATCGGCATGGGATATGACTTTAAAGGAATCTATAATATTTGGGAAAAGAAAATCAATTTATTTTCTGGAGACAATAAAACTACCATTTCTAAAGGGATAGAATTTGATGATATCTCTAACCCAGAACTAGATACAATTGTTGGTAAAACTGCTGCTGAAACCTTACGAGAAGAACTAGAATTGGTACAAGAAGTATATCCAAAATTTAATCACGATGCCTATTTAAATGGTGATTTGCAGCCTGTATTTTTTGGTTCTGCATTGAATAATTTCGGGGTCAAAGAATTGTTAGATGCGTTTATTGAAATCGCTCCTACTCCACAACCAAAAAAATCTGAAGAACGCTTAGTTGATTCAAAAGAAAATAAAATGACGGGCTTTGTGTTTAAAATCCATGCAAATATGGATCCTAAACACCGAGATCGTTTGGCTTTTGTAAAAATTGTATCAGGAACTTTTAAACGAAACACACCATACCTTCATGTTAGAAATGGTAAAAAAGTAAAATTTTCTAGCCCTAATGCTTTCTTTGCTGAAAAAAAGGAAATTGTTGAAGAATCATTCCCAGGAGATATTGTTGGTTTACACGACACCGGAAACTTTAAAATTGGCGACACCTTAACTGAGGGTGAGCAAATTAATTTTAAAGGAATTCCGAGTTTCTCTCCAGAACATTTCCGATATGTAAATAATGCAGATCCAATGAAAGCCAAGCAATTGTACAAAGGGTTAGATCAGTTGATGGATGAAGGTGTTGCTCAGCTTTTTACCTTAGATATCAACGGAAGAAAAGTAATTGGTACTGTTGGTGCATTACAATACGAAGTAATTCAATATCGATTGGAACACGAATACGGAGCCAAATGTACCTACGAAAATTTACAAGTACATAAAGCATGTTGGGTAGAAGCAGAAAACGAAAAAAGTGAAGAATTCAAAGAATTTAAAAGAGTTAAACAACGCTATTTAGCAAAAGACAAACAAGGTCAGTTGGTATTTTTAGCAGACTCAGCTTTTACCCTTCAAATGACACAAAGTAAATTTCCAAGTGTTAAATTGCACTTTACAAGTGAATATCAATAAATCATTATGAAAAAAAATATACTATTTCTTTTAATTAGTCTTATTAGTATCAATGCTTTTACTCAAACGTATAACCTATCAGAGTTAGAGGGTAAAACTATGAATAACAACATTCGGTTAAACTACATCTTAATTCATCAACCAGTAGATAAAGTTGGCTATAATCTAGAGCCAACTATGGGTTTTGTTGGATTAAATTATAACTTTACATTAAATAAATGGTTATATGCTGGCGCTGGATTTCACACTGCCATTACAGGAGATCAAGGTGGACTATTTACTCTTGGAGTAACTTTAGGAGCACAACAAAAAATTTACAGAAACCTATACTTTGATGCAAACGTACACTTTGGTGGTGGTGGTGGCTATAGAAGTTTGGTAAACGGCGGGGGTATTTTATATACCAACATCGGACTTAAATACAAGAGTACCTATTTTGCTACTGGAGTACAATATGGTAATATGAATTTCTTTACAGGGATTCAAAAAGACGATAATATCTCTGTTTTTGTAGAAATTCCTACAACCTTAAGATACAGTTCCTACAAAAACGCGCAAAAAACGTTTATTGCAGACAATAATACAGGTGCATTTTGGAAAAAACCTGCAGTTAAAAGTGTGCAGCAAATAACGTTTGATTATTTTTTTCCTAGAGGTAACTCTAGAACAGACGCAAGTACAACTCCTTCTTATAAACCAATCAACCACACCTTATCAATTTTAGGGTTTGAATACCAACGCTATTTAACCAACAACACTTTTATTTATGCACATGTTGATGCCATGTATGGTGGTCTAACCGCTGGTTTTATGGATTTGTTTTTTGGTATGGGTAAGAACTTTATCGAAACCAAATATGTAAATTTCTTTGGAAAATTTGGAATTGGAGCAGCGGGAGGAAGAATTTATCCTGAAGGTGGCTTAACTATCTACCCTAAGGCTGGATTTAACATAAAACTAACAGATTATTTTGGAATAAGTGCTCACGGTGGATATCACAAAGCCATTGGTGGAGTGGCTAGTTTTGAAGCATTAACTGCTGGTTTTAGCTTAAAATACTATGGATTAAGCGGTGGTATACAGCATCCATTTACAGAAGAAAAATATACTGGCATTAATACCTTTGGTATTAGTATTGGAGTCCAAAATCAAACCTATCTTGATGTGGCTAAATTCGGAATTCCAGATAGCGACTTACAACTACTTGCTTTAAAGTTATTGTTCGATATAAATCATAGGTACTATTTAGTAGGAGAAGCTTCTTTTGCTTATGAAGGAAAATCTGGTGGCTACGCTCACGGAATGTTTGGATTAGGTATCCGAACTAATAAGTTTTTAAACAACAGTATTTCTCTTTTTGCAGAAGCCACAGGTGGTGTAGCTGGTGGTGGTAGAGTTGATTCTGGAGAAGGTGTTTTTATTAGACCAACAGCCGGAATAAATTATCACATCAATGATGATTTATTTTTAAACGCTTCTGCTGGTCAAATGATTTCTCCTTTTGGAAATGTCAATTCTACTAATATCAATTTCGGATTAACCTATAGCTTATCAATATTAAACACAAAAAAATAATTTGCGCTGAATTTATTTCAGCACCTAATATATTAAATAAGAAAAATCAATAAACATGAATAACGGAATATACGCAAAATTTATCACTCCTAAAGGAGACATTTTAGTAAATCTAGAACACGAAAAAACTCCAGGAACTGTTGGTAACTTTGTTGCTTTAGCAGAAGGAAGTTTAGAAAACTCAGCAAAACCACAGGGAACGCCTTACTATAATGGATTAAAGTTTCATAGAGTAATTGCTGACTTTATGATTCAAGGTGGATGCCCACAAGGAACAGGAACAGGAAACCCTGGCTACAAATTTGATGATGAAATTCACCCTGAATTAAAACACGATGCCCCAGGGAAATTATCAATGGCAAATGCGGGTCCAGGAACCAATGGTTCACAATTTTTTATCACACATGTGGCAACTCCATGGTTAGATGGTAAGCACACAGTTTTTGGAAGTGTTGTAGAGGGGCAAGATGTTGTTGATGCTGTAGCACAAGATGATACTATGGACGTAGAAATTATACGTGTAGGTGAAGCTGCTGAAGCTTTTAATGCTGTTGAAGCATTTAGAACTTTTGAAGGTGCACGTGAAAAACGTATCGCAGAAGAAAAAGCAAAACAAAAAGAATTATTAGACAGCGTTGCTGCAGGATATGAAGAAACCCCTAGTGGATTACGTTACAAAATCTTACAAAACGGAGATGGAAAACAGGTCACTAAAGGCGCAATGGTTTCTGTACACTACAAAGGACAATTGTTAGACGGAACTGTATTTGACTCATCTTACAAAAGAAAGCAACCTATTGATTTTGCAATTGGTGTTGGTCAAGTTATTGCTGGTTGGGATGAAGGAATTCAACTATTAAAAGTTGGTGATAAAGCGCGTTTAGTAATTCCATCTGACTTGGCTTATGGTGCTGCTGGTGCTGGCGGAGTGATACCGCCTAACGCAACCTTAATCTTTGATGTTGAGTTAATGGATGTAAAATAATCACTACATACAATTTTTAAAAAGCACTCGAAAAGAGTGCTTTTTTTGTTTGTTATACTTTCTAATCTGAAAATCAAATTGCAAAAGCTAAAAATTTAAAGTAAGTTTGAGTGCAAAAGTTCAAAAACAGAAATATGATACAAAAAGTTTTTCTAACACCATTTCAAAAGTTTGTAAAAATTGAAAGTTTTAGTGGTATACTATTGATGATTGCCACACTTGTAGCATTGTTTTGGGCAAATTCTCCTTACAGTGATACATATCAATCTATCTGGCAATACAACATAGGAATTACCACAGAAACTTTTAGCCTTAACAAACCCTTATTACTTTGGGTTAATGACGGTTTAATGGCAATCTTTTTTTTCTTAATAGGATTAGAAATCAAAAGAGAATTGCTTATTGGAGAATTAAATTCGGTTAAAAAAATAGCTTTTCCATTATTTGGCGCTCTAGGAGGCATGCTTGTTCCAGTTGCTTTGTTTATGGTTTTAAACCAAAACCCAGAAACTTTTAAAGGTTGGGGTATTCCTATGGCAACAGATATTGCTTTTTCTTTAGCCATATTAAAGCTTTTAGGTAATAGAGTGCCTTTAAGCCTAAAAGTATTCTTAACTGCTTTTGCGATTGTTGACGACATAGGTGCAGTATTGGTTATTGCTTTATTTTATAGCGGCAATTTAAATGGTGCTATGATTATTAGTGCGCTTGTATTATTAGCTATTCTTTATTTACTTTCTTTTAAAGGATACTATTCAAAGTTTTTAATGCTGTCTTTTGGAGTTATAATTTGGGTCTTATTTTTAAAATCTGGTATACATCCTACTGTTGCTGGTATTTTACTAGCCTTTTCTGTTCCTGTAAGACAAAGAATTAGCACCAGTGTTTTTTTAGATAACTTAATTAGCATTTCAAATAATATTAAAAATGTTGCAAAATCAGAAAAACCTATACTATCTAAAGAACAAATAGAACAGATTGACGAGCTAGAAGATTGGACAAACAAATACCAATCTCCGTTACAGCATTTAGAACACAAGTTACATAGCTGGGTAGCCTATTTTATCATTCCTATTTTTGCATTTGCTAATGCAGGGGTAGCAATAAGTAGTAATACAGCACTAGATGTTGTAATTATTAGAAATATTGTTGTCTGTTTAGTTTTGGGCAACAGTATAGGAATATCAAGTATAGTTTTGCTTGCAAAAAAAATAAAACTGATAGAAATACCAACTGAAATTAACAATCAGCAAATTATTGGGGTTTCCTTTTTAGCTGGTATCGGTTTTACAATGGCTATTTTTATTGCTAGTTTAGCTTTTAAAGACAACCCTAAGTTTATAGATTCTGCAAAAGTCGGAATTTTAATAGGCTCATTTATTTCAGCTATCCTTGGCTATTTTATTTTGCGATTTAATAAAAAACAATCTATATAAAATGAATACATATAAAAAACTATTTGTTATAAGTTTGGTAAGTATTCTTGTAGTAAGTTCTTGTAAAGAAAAGAAAAAAGATACAACACCTTTAACTGTAAAAACAACAGGTAAAGAAGTTAGCTTTTATGCTAAAGACAGCATGAAAGTTGTGGGAGATTTATACGAACAAAATAAATCTCAGCCAATAATTCTTTTATTTCACCAAGCTAGATCAAATGCTAAAGGCGAGTATAGTACTATTATTCCTAAATTGACAGCAAAAGGATTTAATGTACTTGCTATAGACCAACGATCTGGCGGACAATTATTTGGAAACTACAACAGAACACTGGCTGGTTCTACTTATAAAAATTATAGTTATTGCGAAGCTTACCCAGATTTAGAAGCCGCCTTACTGTATATATCAAAACAAGGCTATCAAGGTAAAAAAATTGTTTGGGGGAGTAGTTACAGTGCAGCTTTAGCTATTAAATTAGCCCATAACCATCAAAATAAAATTCACGGCGTACTTGCTTTTTCTCCTGCTTCTGGAGGGCCAATGAAAGATTGCAATGCCGATAATTTATTAAAAACTTTAAAAACTCCATTGCTATTATTAAGACCATCTAAAGAAATGGGAATTGAAAGTGTAAAAAAGCAATTTAATTTAGCTACCGAATTTAACCATCAAACTTATATTGCTAAAGATGGAGTTCATGGCTCTTCAATGCTTGTTGCTGTTAGAACTAAAACTGCTGTTGACGATACTTGGAATAAAGTGTTTCGGTTTTTAGAAACATTTAAATAAATAAAAAAAGCACTCTAAAGAGTGCTTTTTTTATTTAAGTTTTTTCTCTAGCTTTTCTGCCCAAGCTAATAAAACAGCAGATTCTTTTGCTGTTAATTTCATTTTTGGATATCTCTGTAACATCCTCTTTGGCGGCATACTTTGCTCTTCTAAAACTTCAAACAATGCACCTACAAATTTTTTCTGCCCTTTTTTGTCTAGTTTTACTAGTTTTTCCCATTGTAATTTTTTCTTTCCTTTTCTGTTTCTTGAATCTGGCTTATGACAGCCCATGCATTTTTTATCAATAATCTTTTGTACCTCTTTAGGTATCTTAATTTTTGAGTCTTTTACTGTATGAATTGAGGTATAAATAGCTTCTTCTGATTTTAAAGAAGTAAAAGCCATTAGACCAAAAACAGCAATAAGCATTAGTGGTTTTATAAGTTTAGCCATAAAATATAATTTTTATTTTCTAAATATAGACAATTTTGTTTACAAACTATTTTTTATTTTCGTGTAACAAACAACTATTTAGCTTAGTCTAATTGATTAAATATAAAATCGCACTGTATATGAAACGCCTTCTTTTACTCTTTTTTATCACTCTTTTTATTAGCTGTAATAACTCAAAAAACTCACCTGAATTTATCTCAACCTTTAGTGGAAACTATTTATTTAATACAAATGAAATTATTTCTGTCTACTTTACAGACAGTCAATTATTTGTAAAATGGAGAGGAACAAAAGATATCAAACCTTTAAAGGTTAACGATAGTACTTTTTATCTTAGAGAAATGAACGAAAAATTTATTTTTGTAACCAAACCAACCACCTATATAAAGCTTGCAGAAAAGAGAGAACACAAAGGAAATACTATTTATTTTTCTAAGTTAGAAGAAGGTCAGAAAACACCCAAAGAATATTTTGATAATGAACAATATGACAAGGCCTTAGAAGGATATTTACTCGTAAAAAAGAACAACCCTAATAGCAGAAGTATTCGAGAAGATGACATTAATTTAAAAGGATATCGCGCTTTGAGAAAAAACAATCACAACAAAGCGATAGAAATTTTTAAAATGAATGTTGCTTTGCATCCAAAAAGTGCAAATGTGTATGATAGTTTAGGAGAAGCTTATTGGGCAAGTAGAGACACAACCAATGCTGTAAATTGTTTTAAAAAAGTACTTACCTTAGATGCTGATAATAAAAGAGCTAAGCAATTTTTAAAGAACTATACACTTGATTAATTTAGAACAATTAAAATATCCGATTGGCAAAGTACAATTACCAACAGAAATCACTAAAGAAAATATTCAAAACTGGATTCAGACTATTGAGTATTTTCCGAAAAAAATAGAGGCCTTAGTCCGTAATTTATCAGATGAACAATTGGAAACTCCCTATCGTAAAGGTGGTTGGACGATTAGACAAACAGTGCATCATTGTGGAGATAGTCATGTAAATAGTTACATTCGTTTTAAATGGACACTTACTGAAAATCAACCTACAATCAAACCTTACTTTGAAGAAAGATGGGCAGAGATTTTTGATACTAAAAACGCTCCAATTGCATTGGCCATCAATTTTATCTACGCAGTTCATGCAAAATGGGTATATTTACTGAAAGGGTTGACAGATGACGATTTGAATAAAACGTTTATCCATCCTGAAAGTGGAGATACTGTTTCTTTAAAGAAAAACATTGCTATTTATGCTTGGCATTGCAATCATCACTACGCACATATAGAAAACTTATTAAAAAGAAAAAACTGGATTTAATATGAAATCATTCAAAAACCTAGCTACATTGATTTGCTTAATTATTTCGCTATCAATAACCGCTCAAGAGAAAAATAAAAAATCAGAAATAGAAATGATAAGAACCACTTTGATGGATTATATTGAAGGCACTGCTAATGGACAACCAGATCGCTTAAAAAGAGCTTTTCACCCAGATTTTAAATTATATACCGTACGTGGAGATAGCGCTTGGGCTCGTTCTGGAAAACGGTATATTGCTAATATAAAAAAAGGTAAAAAATCGAATCGAATTGGTAGAATTATTGCCATAGATTACGAAAACAATGCAGCTTCTGCCAAAGTAGAAATTTTAATGCCCAATTATGGTAGAATGTATACTGATTATTTCTTATTATTAAAATACAAAGGAAGCTGGAAAATTGTTCAGAAATCATATACATTTAGACCTTATCCAGTAAAACAATAAGCTATGGTTAAAGAAATTTTATTTGAAGACTTTTTAAAAGTTGATATTAGAGTAGGAACCATTATAGAAGTCAATGATTTTCCTAAAGCAAGAAAACCTGCCTATCAGTTACATATAGATTTTGGTGATTTAGGTATTAAAAAGTCGAGTGCACAAATTACAGATTTATATACCAAAGAAGATTTATTGAATCGCCAAGTAACTTCAATTGTAAACTTTAAACCAAGACAAATTGCTAACTTTAGCAGCGAATGCCTAGTGCTAGGTATTTATAATGAGGAAGGCAATGTGGTATTACTGCAGGCTTCTAAGCAAATAAAAAATGGCGAGCAGGTGAAATAGCAATTAGTAATTAGGTGTTAGTAAAAAGCAATCTTAAAATCTAATCATTCTATTTATCCAATTATCTAATTTTTTGGATTATTTAAAATCACTAATGCTCCAATAACACCAGGAATCCATCCACAAAGTGTCAGCAAAAAGATAATTACAAAAGAACCACACCCTTTATCTATAACAGAAAGCGGTGGAAAAAAGATGGCTAATAATACTCTTAATAAACTCATAGTTATTTTATATTCGTTTATATGACGAGTATCTGTAAAGTTTGTTACAAAAAAACTCTTGAAAAATCAAGAGTTTTTTAAATTTATTCTCACTAAGTTTTACATAGAATTACTAAAGAAAATTGCATTCATTAACAACTTGTTTGTTCCGTACCAAAATGCTCTAAAATTGGTGTTGTCTGTAAAAGCCACCACTCTACCTCTACCGTTTCGTTGAATCTGAAAAGGCACTGTATTCTTTAACTGTTCTAAATTAGGTTTAGAAATATAACCCGCTAATAACGGACTATTGGTATACTGTATCGGGTTGTTATAACTACGTTTGTTAGGTTTTACAAAAATAGTTGTGTTTCTAAACATTGGTAAAGTGTTATTCTTATATCCAAAATTGATAGGATGAGATAAATCTAACTTGGTATTAAAAATGGCTCCGCCAATTACTTGTGCACCAGATTGCAAATTTTTATTTTCAAAAGATACTGGTGCTGTTGGACTTTTAGCTGATTGAAACTCTAAGTTCATGAACTTTCTAGAAGATAACCATCTAGTTGTATGACGGAATCCAATTAAAGTACCTCCATTTCTTACCCAAGTTTTTAATTTGTTTTCTAAAGCTTTATCACTTGTGCTACCATTTGCAATAATGGTTGTGTATTTACTTAAATCTACTCTACTTGCATAATCAGTATCTAGTTTTGTAATCTTCATATTGTACCTAGTATCAAATAAATGCCAAATTTCTCCGGCATCGTAACTAGAAAAACCTCTACCTACCAAAACTGCTACTTTTTTAGGTGTCACATTTCTAAAATTATTAGACCCTAAATCAATTCCGTCATTTAATCCTGTACTAGTTCCATACATTTGCAAGTGACTTTTCTTGGCTACTTTTTCTAAAAATACAAACAAATCTCTGCTATTTAATTTTTGATTTTGAACTGGAATAAAAATGGTCCCATAATCATAAGCTCTACCACCATTCTTAAATTGCTTCATGGCTACTTTTACTCTAATTCCTTTATCTAGAATTGCATTCAATGCTTTCGGACTGTAATACTCATTCCAAGGCATTAAATACCCATAATCGCTTTTAAAAACAACCGAACCTTTTGGCATTTCTAAATTGGTTACTTCTTTACCAATTCGGCTATTTGAAATGTTTTCTTCGTAATCTAAATTAAATGCCAACGGAAATGTCCATGCAGAAATATCGTAAAACAAACTGTCTGTAAACTTGGTCGTTTTCTGAAACATGGCTTTTACCAAACGGCTATTTTTTTGATTCATCGGAATCACATAGCTGTATCCTTTTTTATACCTTTTTCCTTTTGAAGTGAAATCAGATTTCACCTCATTAAACTTAATGTTATGTCGCTTTAAAATTTCTGCTAAATGATAGGTTTTTGCTGCATCTTTTTCATCACCAAAAACAATGGCTTTGGTTTTTGCGCTTTCTCTTTTTGCTTTTTTATAAAAGTTTTGCTGGTACTTTTTAATCTTAACACGCATTTTACTGGCAGCCTCTAGCGTAGATAATGCTGCTGTAAATTGGTTTCTTATTGTAAACGGAAATGTTAAAATTCCGTTTACTGTTTCTTGTGCATGACCGCGAGAACTTCCTTGCTCAAATAAAATCCCGATACTTCCATTTACATCTGGAAAAGTAGATCCTTTTCCGTAATAAAAATCATCAAAACTCTCTTCAGAATAATACAAAGAACCAATTTTATCTAATGCTTTCGCATGATATGCTGCTATTTCTTTGGTTAAGTCTTGATTTAACTGTGGTGTTAACGGATTAGTTCTAGACGGAATTCCAGGTTGAAAGAAAAACGAAGAATTTGATCCCATTTCGTGATGATCGGTTAAAATATTTGGCAACCATTTATGAAACGAAGCAATACGCGCTCTAGATTCTGGCAATTGTACTGGCAACCAATCTCTATTCATGTCAAACCAATAGTGGTTGGTTCTTCCTCCAGGCCAAACCTCATGATATTCTCTATCATTTGGATCAGGATTGATATTACTCGCCTTATTTGTATTTGCCCAATACGCAAAACGTTGCAATCCATCCGGATTAAATGAAGGGTCAAATAATATCACAGTATTTTTTAATAAATTATCTATGGCTACGCCTTCTGCAGCTGCTAAATAATATGCAACAGCTAATGCTGCATTTGAACCACTTGACTCATTGCCATGGATAGAAAATCCTTGGTATACCACAATGGGGTCATTAGAAACATCTAAAGTAGCATTGTTGGTCGCATCAATATGACGCTGTCTAATGTTTTCTATTTTGTGATGATTATTAGGATGTGTAATCGTTAACAACAACAAAGGTCTGCCCTCAAAAGTAGTTCCGCGATTTTCTAATGTAATTCTATCGGATACTTTTGCTAAAGCCTTCATGTATTCTACCAACTTATCATGTGTTATATGCCACTCACCAACCTCATGGCCAATAACAGATTTTGGTGTTGGTATGGCGCTATTATAGCTAACACCTTTTGGTAAATAATACGATAAATCTACTTGTTGTGCTGTTGCTACAGAAGCAACAAATAAAAATAGTAGGACTAATTTTTTCATTAGGATTTGTTTGGTAATTAATAGAAGTACAAGGTATAAAAACCAATATGGTAAAGCAAACACACTCGAGAGTTTTTAATTTCTTTAACATAAAGCATTACCTTATACTTGTTTTATAATTAATTTTTCTGTAACTTTACTAAGTTAATATTTTGATTTACAAGTAAATCTATTATATTAACAAGTACAAATTCCCCCAAATTATGAATACGTTTTCTACTGTAATGGTTAGAGAGACTAATATACCTGTTAGGGTAAATATTGGCTCTAATAACAAACCGAAAATCCCTAAAAAAACTACTAAAAAATGGCAATCAGTTCTTGATACTATTACTCAAGTTACTAGCGTACCTACTGGTTTAATCATGAAGTTAAACCAAGATACTATTGAGGTTTTTCAGAAAAACAACTCTCCAAAAAATCCGTATTTAATTGGCGAAAAAGTACAACTCAAATTTGGGTTGTACTGCGAGACTGTTATCGGAACCCAAAAAAAATTGTATGTAGCCAATGCATTAAAAGATGAACTTTGGAAAGATAACAATTTAGATAGTGATTTGAATATGATTTCTTATTTAGGATATCCTATAAATTGGCCAGACGATGAGGTTTTTGGTACCATTTGCATTTTAGATAGTAAAGAAATAAAGCTTAATAAAACTTATGAGAATCTTATTTTACATTTAAAAAACCTAGTAGAAAATGATTTAAAACTTAGCTTACAAAACCATACATTAAAAAAACAAAACCTTTTACTTAAAAAGCTAAACACGCAGTTTATTGAAAAATCTAATCAAGCTGAGGCATTTCACAAAACTTTAAATGAAGAAGAAAAAAAAGTAGTTTTTAATTATTTACCTATTGCCATCTGCTCATCTAAAGGAACTGAAGTTTCTTATATGAATAAAAAATTTGAAGAATTACTAGGTTACACAATTCAAGACACCCCAGATTGGGATTCGTGGTTTTTAAACGTTTTTCCAGATGAAGATTATAGAAAAGAAGCTTATGCTACTTTTATAGAGGATGTTGAAAAATATAAAATAAACCCATCTGAAGTAGAAGAAAGAACCTACACTTTAACAGCCAAAAATGGTACGAAAAAACAAGTAGAAATTTCTTTCACTATGATTGACGATACTATTACTGGCTCTTTTATAGACATTACTCAAAAACTAGAAAGTGAAAAGCAACTCAAAGAAAGTAGAGAACATTTTAAATTGTTATTTGAACAATCTAAGATTGCTAAAATTATTATTAATCCTGAAACTGGTTTTATTGAAAATGCTAATAACGCTGCTTTAAATTTTTACGGATATACAAAAGAAGAGCTATGCAACAAAAAAATAAGTGATATCAATCAGCTATCAGAAAAAGAAGTCCAAAGAGAAATGCTTCTTGCTAAAAATAATGAGCGAGATTATTTTGAATTTAAGCACAAACTTTCTGACGGCTCAATTAAAGATGTAAGTGTGTTCACTTCTACAATTGATTTTAGTGGTGAAAAAAAGCTTGCTTCTATCATTATTGACGTTACACAAAAAAAATCAAATGAGTTAGCAATTATAGAAAATAAGAATAGATTCAAAGCTATGTTTGAGCAAGCCAATGCGGTTAAACTTATCATAGATCCTGAAACACAATGCATAGAACAAGCCAATCATGCTGCCATAAATTTTTACGGCTATTCACTTGAGCAGCTTAAAAAAATGAAAATTAGCGATATCAATATTCTTGATAAAGACACCATTGCAGATTTATTAAATCATACGGTTGTCAACAAACGTTCTTATAATGAGTTTAAACATCAACTAGCTAGTGGAGAAATAAGAGATGTACAGGCGTATACATCAATTATTAAGATAAATAAAAAGGATAAAGTTTATGTGTTGTATTACGATAACACAAAACAAAAAATTGCAGAGCAACAACTTAAAGAATCTATTGCTACAAAAGATAAATTTTTCTCGATTATTAGTCATGATTTAAGAGCTCCTTTTAACAATGTTTTAGGATTCAGTAATATTTTGGCAAAACAGGTGAAAGAAAAAAATTACGAGAGTATAGAAGAATATGCTAATATTATTGAAAATTCATCACAAAAAGCGATGGACTTACTAAATAATCTTATTGAATGGTCTAGCATACAAACCAATAAAATGGAATACAACCCTAAAGTATTTGACTTGTCTAAATCAGTAAAAAAAACAATTGATTTATTAGAATATGTAGCCAAACAAAAAAATATAACCATACAAGAAAAACTTCCTGAAAAAGCAATTATAAGCGCTGACCGTCAAATGGTTGATACTATTTTTAGAAACCTAATTTCTAATGCAATTAAATTTACCAACACGCAGGGTAAAATAAAAGTTAAGATAAAACAAAAATCAAAAAAATATTCAATTTCTATTGAAGATAACGGTATTGGAATGGATGAGATGCAATTAAAAAATATCTTCCAAATAGACAAAAATATATCAACCTCTGGTACACAAAAAGAAACTGGTACAGGTTTGGGATTAATTCTTTGTAAAGAATTTGTAGACTTACACGGTGGAAAAATAAATGTAAAAAGTACACCAAAAAAGGGAACTAAATTTTGTATTGAGCTCCCTTTAAGCAAAGAATTTAGTTTTTAAGAAACTAATTTTCTTGCAGTACCATATCGGTACTTTCAAAAATCTTATCTGCAGAACCGGCAATAAAGCCAGAGTATAATTCTCCATTTGTCATAGCATGACGAAAAGCAAACTCGTAATAACAAGAAGTTATTTCTTTGGTAGCTTCTGCAAATTTAACAGGAATTTTATCTGCTAATACACTAGATTGTTCTAACAATTGCGCTGGAGTCCCTTTAATTTCCCCTCCAGAAGTATTCATCTTAAATCCGTTTTCCTTTAAAAACTCATTTACCTCTTGCAAAGAATTAAAAGTATCTAACTTGTTTACATCTACCGTAAAATGATTCGCACAAAAACCATTTACATACAACCAAGCAGCATACTCAGTTTCTGCTTGTAATTGTTTGTACACTTCATAAGAAGGTTGGCTCCATAAACGCCCTTTAAAAACCAAATCACTTTCTAGTTCTTCAGTAGGAATGCTATCAATCATGTTTTTAACTGCAGCTTGCAATTCGTAAGAAAACTCAACAGTTTTTAACTGACTAATGAATACTCTTGGTGCATTCTTATCAGTAGCATGTTCAAAATGCTTTGCATACAATTTCTTAGCTTCAAAAGTATATTCACCACATTCAATATAACCCACAGTTATGAATGGCCTTGCCAATACATCAATATTTACCCTTGCATCGTCAAAAGTTCTAAAAGCCACATGATCATTATAAACAGTGTTTCCTTTATTAGTAAACAAATCTTTTATTTTTTGAGCAGAAGGAGTTCTCTCTGTATACTCATTCCACAAATTGTTAAAAATTTCAGTTGTTGTCATTGTTAATTAAATTTTCACTACAAAAATAAATTGATTTACTTTATTAAATCATACATTATAAGTAATTTTACACTTATAAAATTAATTTTATATTAATTTGATTTTTATTTTATATATTTAAAAATATTTGACACTCAATTATTTTATTTCAACCATATGGAAGGTCAATTTGATTATATAGACAAACAAATCCTGTTACAATTACGTAAAGATGCACGTAAAGCTTACTCGCAGATAGCAGAAGAATTGAACGTTTCTAATTCGTTGGTACATCAGCGAATTAAAAAGCTAACCGAAAGTGGTGTTATTAAAAATGCTGAGTTTATTCTTGATGAAAAGAAACTAGGTTTTAACACCAAATCATATACAGGTATTCGTTTACGTGAAGCACGTTTTGCCAAATCTGTGATGGAAGCACTCACTAAAATTGATGAAGTTGTTGAATGCAATTATGTTTCTGGAAATTATGCCATATTTATTCTGATATTTGCACACAACAATGAACATTTAAGAGAAATTTTATACGAACAAGTTCATTTAATAAACGGAGTTGCAGGCACAGATACATTTATCTGTTTTGATGCTGGATTTAAGAAAAATGTTCCTATTCAATAGCACTAACTAATGATTAACCATACACAATTAAACGCATTAAACAATTCTCTAGAAGGAGAGTTATTTTTTGACGATTTACATAAAACAATATATGCTACAGATGCTTCTGTATATAGGAAAATTCCATTAGCAGTTGCTTATCCTAAAAATGTAAAAGACATTCAAGAATTAATTGCTTTTACTTCTAAAAACAATACTACCCTAATTCCGAGAACAGCAGGAACTTCTCTTGCAGGACAATGTGTGGGAGATGGAATTGTAGTAGATGTTTCTAAATATTTTACCAAAATTATCTCTTTAGATACTACTAATAAAACAGTTACTCTTGAACCTGGAGTTATTAGAGATGAGTTGAATCTTTATCTAAAGCCTCACGGGTTATTCTTTGGACCAAACACCTCAACTTCTAACCGATGTATGATTGGTGGTATGGTTGGAAACAATTCATCCGGTAGTACTTCTATTCGTTATGGGGTAACACGAGATAAAGTGCTTTCTATTGATACCATTTTAAGTGATGGTAGTTTGGCTACTTTCTCCGAAATCACTTCAGAGGAGTTTAAGCAAAAAATGGAATTAGATTCTTTAGAAGGTAACATCTACAAATCAATATATTCTGAACTTATTTCAGAATCTACTCAAGAAAAAATTAAACAGGAATTCCCTAAAGAAAGCATTCACAGGCGTAACACCGGTTACGCCGTGGATGAATTCCTGAAGTCTGACTTATTTGGCGGAACTGAACCAACCATAAATGTAGCAAAATTCTTATCTGGAAGTGAAGGAACATTAGCTTTTTCTACACAAATCACGGTTCAATTAGATGATGTACAGCCAAGTAAAAGTATTATGGTTACTTCTCATTTTAACAGTGTTAATGAGAGTTTAAAAGCCACTGTAATTACTATGAAACACAAGTTGTACACTTGTGAGTTAATGGACAAAATAATTTTAGATTGTACCAAAAACAACCGAGAGCAAGCTAAAAATAGATTTTTCTTACAAGGTGATCCAGGTGCTATTTTAATGTTAGAAGTATCAGCAGACACTGTAGAAGAAGCAGAAATATTAGCAGATAACTTAATTGTAGATTTAGAAAAAAGTGGTTTAGGATATCATCACCCTAAAATATATGGAGCCGATATCAACAAAATATTTGCACTACGTAAAGCCGGGCTAGGTTTGTTAGGAAATATGGTTGGAGATCATAAAGCTGTTGCTTGTATAGAAGATACAGCTGTTGATTTAAATGATTTACCTGACTTTATTGAAGAGTTTACCCAAATTATGGATACATACCAGCAAAAAGCTGTGTATTATGCACATGCTGGAGCTGGAGAAATTCACTTACGACCAATATTAAATTTAAAGAAATCTGAAGATGTAGTACTGTTTAGAAAAATTACCACTGAAACAGCCGAATTAGTTAAGAAATATAAAGGATCTTTTAGTGGAGAGCATGGAGATGGAATTGTACGTGCTGAATTTATTCCATTGATGATTGGAGAAGAAAACTATCAACTATTTAGACGTATTAAAAAAGCATTTGACCCAAACAATGTATTTAACAGAGGGAAAATTACTGATGCTTTTCCTATGGACAAAAGCTTACGCTATGAGGTTGACAGAACAGAACCAGTAATAAAAACCATTCAAGATTTTTCTGAAAGTGAAGGAATTCTAAAATTAGCAGAAAAGTGTAACGGTTCTGGAGACTGTAGAAAACCAGTTTCAGCTGGTGGAACAATGTGCCCGAGTTATAGAGCATCCAGAGATGAAAAAGATACTACAAGAGCAAGAGCAAATACGTTACGAGAATTTTTAACCAATTCTGATCAACCTAATAAATTCAACCATAAAGAATTAAAGCAGGTATTTGACCTCTGCTTGAGCTGTAAAGCATGTGCCTCAGAATGTCCAAGTAATGTTGATGTTGCCGCCTTAAAAGCTGAATTTTTATACCAATACCAAGAAACCAATGGGTATTCTTTTAGAAGTAAATTGTTTGCAAACAATGTAAAGTACAACAAATTAGGAAGCATCACTCCTGCCCTAACAAATGTATTATTAAACACTTCATTGGCTAAAGGAATAATGGGTGTTGCACAACAAAGAAGTGTTCCAAAATTAGCTTCAAAAACATTTAGCAAATGGTTTCAAAAACAATATGTTGCCTCTAATTTGTCATCTCGAGCAACGTCGAGAGATCTAAAGAAAGTATATCTATTTAACGATGAATTTACAAACTACTATGATGTAGAAATTGGTAAAGATGCAATTACAGTATTAGAAAGATTAGGTTACGAAGTTGTAGTGCTCAATCACAAAGAAAGTGGTCGTAGCTTTATATCTAAAGGTTTTTTAAAAGAAGCCAAAGAGGTTTGCAATAAAAATATCGCAATTTTTAAAGATGTTATTACTAAAGAAACTCCATTAATCGGAATTGAACCTTCAGCAATTTTAACGTTTAGAGATGAATACTTGCGAATTGCAAGCGATAAAAAAGCCGCAAAAGAACTTTCTGAGAACTGTTTTACTATTGAGGAGTTTTTAAACATCGAAAATCAAAAAGAAAATATTGATGTAAATATATTTACAAAAGAAAGTAAAATATTAAAAATTCACGGACACTGTCATCAAAAAGCATTGTCGAGTACAGCAGCAAGTTTCAATATTTTAAACATTCCTACCAATTATTCAGTTACCATTTTAAATACTGGTTGTTGTGGTATGGCAGGTAGCTTTGGGTATGAAAAAGAGCATTACGAATTGAGTATGCAAGTTGGTGAAGATACGTTATTCCCAAAAGTAAGAAGCTGTTCTTCAGACACAGAAATAATTGCTGCTGGAACAAGTTGTAGGCATCAAATTTTTGACGGAACTCAACGAATTGCTAAACATCCTATTACTATTTTAAGAGAGGCATTGATTGAATAAATCAGTATTAAAAAACCCTCATTTCAAGTAAAATGAGGGTAACTCTGTTTATTCTAATGAAGCTAAACTTGCTTTAATTGTTTCAATTTTTGCTAAAGTATCCGATTCTTTTTTACGTTCTAACGTAATTACTTGTTCCGGTGCATTGCTTACAAATCGTTCGTTTGATAATTTCTTTTGAATTCCTGTTAAGAAACCTTCTGCACGCTTTAATTCGGCATTTAATTTGGTGATTTCCGCTTCAACATCAATCGTATCTAATGAAATAGGAACAAAGTATTCATTCGATTTTACACGGAACGATGCAGCTCCTTCAACTTTTTCTGATACATAAGAAACTTCAGAGGCATTCGTTAACTTCTGAATTACAGCATCAAACTCTTTTGTAAAGTTTTCACTATTTACTACCGACAATTCAATAGCATCTTTAAATGAAATGTTTTTATTTTTTCTGATAGTTCTAATTCCCGAAACCACATCTGTCATAAACTCAAAATTAGTAATCAAATTTTCATTAACATCACCAATTGCTGGGTATTTAGCTATAATTAACGCTTCTTCTGGAGTTCTTTCAGTAATATGTTGCCAAATTTCTTCTGTTAAGAAAGGCATAAATGGATGCAATACTTTTAAGTTATTCTCTAATATTTCTATTACAGCTTTGTATGTGATTGCATCAATTGGCTGTTGGTATCCTGGTTTTACAATTTCTAATAACCATGATGAAAAATCATCTGTAATTAACTTGTAAATAGCCATTAACGCATCTGATAAGCGATATTTACTAAAGTGATCTTCAATCTCAAGTAATACTTTATTAAATTTAGCTTCGTACCAAGCTAATCCTATTTTAGCAGTTTCTGGTTGCGCTAAATTTTCATCAATCTCCCATCCTTTAATTAAACGGAAGGTATTCCAAATTTTATTTGCAAATCCTTTTCCTTGCTGACATAAATCTTCGTCAAATAATAAATCGTTACCAGCTGCAGAACTTAATAACAATCCTACACGAACTCCGTCAGCACCAAAATCTTCAATTAATTTTAACGCATCTGGTGAGTTCCCTAAAGATTTACTCATTTTTCTACGTTGCTTATCACGTACAAGTCCTGTTAAGTAAACATTTTCAAACGGACGCTCATCTTTGTACTCATATCCTGCAATAATCATACGTGCTACCCAGAAGAATAAAATATCTGGTCCAGTAACTAAATCGTTAGTTGGGTAATAATACTTGATTTCTTCATTCTCAGGATTACGAATTCCGTCGAAAACAGACATTGGCCATAACCAAGAAGAAAACCATGTATCTAACGCATCTGGATCTTGTTTTAAGTCAGAAGAAGTTAATGATGTATTTCCTGTTTTTTCTTGCGCTAATTTTACTGCATTTTCAATATTCTCTGCGACTACAAAATCTTCTTTTCCGTCTCCAAAGTAAAACGCAGGAATTTGCTGTCCCCACCATAACTGACGAGAAATATTCCAATCACG
>JABXHX010000051.1 GCA_013373385.1 Flavobacteriaceae bacterium | reverse complement strand
CGTAAATCAAAGTGCGCATCAAAATTGATGATGCCAATTTTTTTGTTATTGCCAATTGCATTGTGAATTCCTTTAAAATGACCATAAGACATATCATGCCCTCCACCAATTGCAATTGGGAAGATTTGTTTAGAGATTAATTGCTTAATATAGTCAGCAAAAGCTAACTGACAAGATTCCATATCTTCGTCAACACAAATAATATTTCCTACGTCGGCTACTCTCTTTTTATCAAAGTGTATAGGCAATTTTGCCAGTCGTTCTCTCAAAGCAGTTGGTCCTTGACTAGCACCAGTTCTCCCTAAGTTTCTCCTTACGCCTTCATCACAAACATATCCCAGTAGGGCAATATCAACATTAGTAGTATTGATTTCTTGAAAATCTAATAGGGTAATTTCTTGATACCAATATTGATTTCCAATATCTGGATTCGATTTTCTTCCAGTCCAATAAATCTTTTGTGCTGGTTGATAATCTACATTATAATCTTTAGTCAACTTCTTTTCCTTTAATAAATACTTTGTCTATTTGATTTGCTCCAAAAGAATATGGGATAAAACCATACGAGTTAATCGGTTTTGTCAATATTAAATTTGCAAGCTTACCCTTGGTAATAGTACCAACTTCACTTTCTAGCCCCATAGCATATGCTCCATTGATTGTTGCTGCATTAATTGCTTCTTCTGGAGTCATTTTCATTTTGATACAAGCTGTAGAAACTACAAAATTCATATTTCCAGATGGAGTAGAACCAGGGTTGTAATCTGTTGCTAAAGCCAAAGGTAATCCAGCATCAATAATTTTTCTTGCAGGCGTATATGGAATACTTAAAAAGTAAGAACAACTTGGCAAGGCTACTGGCATCGTTGATGTGTTTTGTAGCGCAACAATATCTTCTGGGTTCATTACCTCTAAATGATCTACAGAAAGAGCATTAAATTTCACACCAGCTTCAACACCTCCAATAGCAGTAAATTGATTCACATGAATTTTTGGAATGAGTCCATACTTTTTTCCAGCTTCTAAAATGAGTTCTGTATCAGCAACAGAGAAATATCCTGTTTCACAAAAAATGTCAATGTATTCTGCTAATTTTTCTGCCGCTACTTTAGGGATTACATCGTTAATTAATAGTTGTAAGTAACCCTCTTTGTTGTTTTTATATTCACTAGGAACCGCATGCGCACCTAAGAAAGTAGCTTTGATTGAGATATCGTAATTTTCTTTTAATCTTTTAATTACTCGAAGCATCTTTAATTCGGCTTCTTCAGTAAGCCCGTAACCAGATTTGATTTCTACTGCTCCAGTTCCTAGTTGAATAATTTCCTCTAATCTTGCTCTACTTTGATTGTATAAATCTTCTTCAGATGTTGCTTGTAACTTCTTTGCCGAATTTAAAATACCACCTCCGTTGTTGGCAATTTCTTCATAGGAAAGTCCATTGATTCTGTCTACAAATTCTCCTTCTCTATTTCCAGCATATACTATATGTGTATGAGAATCACACCAAGTTGGTAAAACCATTTTTCCAGTGGCATCAATTACTTCTGTGAAATTTGTAGTTGGACAAAGGTCCATACTTCCAAAATCAGCGATTAAGCCATTTTCAACCACTAAGAATGCATTTTTTATCGTTGGAAGTTCATTCATTGCTGTTCCAGAAACAAATGAAACAGGTTCGGTTCTAACCTGAATTAATTCTTTAATGTTTTTAAATAGAGTAGCCATTAAAATAGATCGTTTAATAATTCGTCTTCTACTAGGTTTGGTAAAGTTACTTTTAAATTCGGAGTTCTTTCCATCTCTCTTTTAATCGCAAAAATAGCCTCATCATTTCTTGCCCAACTTCTTCGTGCTATTCCGTTATTCACATCATAAAGCAACATGCTTTTTAAACGTTCTTCTGCTTCTTTGGTTCCATCTAACAACATTCCAAAACCACCATTCATTACTTCTCCCCAACCAACGCCACCACCATTATGGATAGAAACCCAAGTAGCTCCTCTAAAGCTGTCGCCAATTACATTATGGATTGCCATATCAGCAGTAAATTTACTTCCATCATAAATGTTAGATGTTTCTCTAAATGGCGAATCTGTTCCACTCACATCATGATGATCTCTACCTAACACAACTGGTCCAATTTTACCGGCTGCAATAGCATTGTTAAATGCTTCGGCAATTTTAGTGCGTCCTTCAGCATCGGCGTATAAAATACGTGCTTGAGAGCCGACTACCATTTTATTCTTTTTTGCATCTTTAATCCAAGTGATATTGTCTTGCATTTGCAATTGAATCTCTTCTGGAGAGTTTTCCATAATCTCCTGCAATACATTTGCAGCTATATCATCAGTAGTATCTAAATCTTCTGGTTTACCTGAAGTACACACCCAACGAAATGGCCCGAAACCATAATCAAAACACATTGGACCTAAAATATCTTGCACATAAGAAGAATATTTAAAATCAATTCCATTTTCAGCCATCACGTCAGCTCCAGCTCTAGAAGACTCCAACAAGAAAGCATTTCCATAATCAAAGAAATAAGTTCCTTTTGCAGTATGCTTATTTACCGCAGCAGCATGTCTTCTTAACGATGCTTGCACTTTTTCTTTAAATACTGTTGGCTCTTCACGAATCAATCGGTTGGCTTCATCATAAGAAATATCAACTGGATAATAACCTCCTGTCCAAGGAATGTGTAATGAAGTTTGATCTGATCCAACATGAATAAAAATGTCTTCTTTATCAAAACGCTCCCATATTTCTACTACATTACCAATATAAGCAATAGATACTACCTCTTTATTTTCTTGCGCTTGTTTTACGCGAGCAATTAAATCGTCCATGTTATCAATTAACACATCTACCCAACCTTGCTCATGTCTTTTAGTTGCTGCTTTAGGATTTACCTCTGCAGCAATGGTAATACAACCTGCAATGTTTCCTGCTTTTGGTTGTGCTCCACTCATACCACCTAAACCTGCTGTTAAAAATATTTTACCGTTTGGATTTTCTTCTTTTGATAAAATTTTACGGAAAGCATTCATTACCGTAATCGTTGTTCCGTGTACAATTCCTTGCGGGCCAATATACATAAACGAACCTGCAGTCATTTGTCCGTACTGCGTAACACCTAATGCATTAAACTTTTCCCAATCGTCTGGTTGCGAATAATTAGGTATCATCATTCCATTAGTAACTACCACTCTTGGAGCATTTTTTGAAGATGGAAACAATCCCATTGGATGTCCAGAATACAAGTGCAATGTTTGCTCACTTGTCATTATTGCTAAATACTGCATTACCAATAAATACTGTGCCCAATTTTGGAACACTGCCCCATTCCCACCATAAGTAATTAATTCTTCTGGGTGTTGCGCTACCGCAGGATCCAAATTATTTTGAATCATTAACATAATTGCTGCTGCTTGTGCAGATTTTGCAGGGTAATCTGAAATAGATCTCGCATACATTTTATAGTCAGGTTTAAACCTGTACATATAAATTCTTCCGTATTCTTTTAATTCT
This sequence comes from Flavobacteriaceae bacterium, assembly GCA_013373385.1. Classification (GTDB taxonomy): domain Bacteria; phylum Bacteroidota; class Bacteroidia; order Flavobacteriales; family Flavobacteriaceae; genus Polaribacter. Next base: position 77,901 of record JABXHX010000051.1, on the reverse strand, counting down.
TCAGCAAATTCAACCGACAATTCTTTGTGCCAAGCTTTTGGAAAGTATCGTAATGCATTTTTAATTGCCAATTGCTTCTCTTCTATAGAAAGAATGTCTTTTCTTTTTGGTGCTCTATTGGCATCTTTAGGATATTCTTTTTTTGCTGGTAGGCTACTTGGAATTCCTTGTAATATTTGTTCTTGGAATGTCATAACTATTTACTTTACGATGAATGCTTGGTTTTTAACTAACTCTATTAAATTATTGATATCATCTTTCAGGATTCTATCATCCTCTAATTTCTCTACTTTACTTCTTACAATAGCAAAGTTTTCTTCTATAATTTTTGAAAATGTATTTGGCCTTCTAAAATCCATAGCTTGTGCCGCATACATTAACTCTATTGCCAATATTTTTTCGATGTTTCCTAATATCTGATTAAACTTTCTACCAGAAATACTTCCCATTGATACATGGTCTTCTTGCCCTAATGATGTAGGAACACTATCGGCAGAAGGAGGGAAGCATAATGATTTATTCTCTGTTACTAACGCTGCAGTAGTATATTGTGGAATCATAAATCCAGAATTTAATCCTCCTCCACTGGTTAACAATCTTGGCAAACCAAATTTTCCTTCCAATAATAAATAACAACGTCTGTCTGAAATATTCCCTAATTCAGAAGCAGCAATTGAACCATAATCTAAGGCCATTGCTAAAGGTTGCCCGTGGAAATTTCCTCCAGAAATTGCTTCAGTTTCACTTAATACAATTGGATTGTCCGTTACAGAATTCATTTCAATTTCTGCCAATTCATTTAAATGATAAAATGCATTTCTTGAAGCTCCATGAACTTGTGGTATGCAGCGCATTGAATACGGATCTTGCACGCGCTCACAATCTTCGTGTGCATCAATATTTTGAGAACCTTTCAACAACATTCTCATACGCTCAGCAACTTGAATATTCCCTTTAAAAGGACGAATTTGATGTAGTTGTGCTTTAAATGGAGAAGCGCTTCCTTGGTATCCTTCAATACTCATCGCCCCACAGACATCTGCTAAATCTAATAGGTATTCCATTTTATGCAAACCTTTGATGGCGTGAGCCAAAATGAATTGTGTTCCATTAATTAAGCCCAACCCTTCTTTAGCTTGTAACACTAATGGTTTTAAATTATGTGCCTTTAAAACTTCATTTGCTGGCTTTATTTCATTTCCAATCCAAAAATCCCCTTCCCCTAAAAGTGGTAAAAACAAATGCGAAAGTGGAGCTAAATCTCCTGAAGCTCCAACTGAACCTTGTTCTGGAACTATTGGTAACAAATCATTTTCTATAAAATATAGAATACGCTCAATCAGCTCTAATCGGACTCCAGAAAAACCCTGACATAAGGCATGAATCTTACAAATCATCATAATTTTAGAAAGTTCTTTATCTATTGGATTTCCTACACCAACTGCATGGGTGATTAATAAATTTTCTTGCAATTTACTTGTCTCTTCGGGTGTAATTTGTACATCACACAAAGGCCCAAAACCGGTATTAATACCATAAACAGCTTTATTGCCATTTGCCATTGTTTCAACTTTGTTTCTACATGCTGCAACTTTAGCTTTAGCTTCCGATGTAATTTCTGCAGTTAATTTTCCTTGTGCTATATCAATAACCTTATCAACAGTTAACTGATCTATTCCGTATTTAAATATCATCATCTTATAAAATTGGTATATCACAAAGTTATTTTTATTTTTGATAACTATTAATATTATTTTAATCAATAAATAATAACTATGAGTTATCAAATTGAATTAAGACACATCAGATATTTTTTAGCTGTTGCAGAAGATTTACATTATAGAAAAGCTGCAGAAAGATTATTTATTTCGCAACCTGGATTAAGTAGACAAATAAAGCAAATGGAAGAAAGTTTAGGTGTAATATTATTTGAAAGAAATAACAGAAGAGTTGTGTTAACAAAAGCTGGGGAGTATTTAAAAAAAGAGCTTGCCATTAATTTGAAAAATATTGAACACACTTTTTATCATGCAAAACTAGTAAACGATGGAAAAAATGGTGATTTAAAATTTGGTTATGTTGGTTCTGCGATGCAAGAAATAATTCCGAATTTACTATTAAAGTTAAAAAGCAAGCATCCAAATGTGGTTTTTAGTTTACAAGAGTTAGACAATCAAAAGCAAATAGAAGGATTGTTGTCGTATGATTTAGATTTGGGTTTTGTGCGTTTAGAGAGGGTGCCTAAAATATTAGAGAAAAAGCTAATTTTAAAAGAACCTTTTTGTTTAGTGTTGCCAAAAAATCATAAAATAACTAAAGAGAATTTTAAAAGTTTTTCTCAGTTAAAAGAAGAATCATTTATTTTATTTAATCCAGCTTACAGTGCATCTTACTACGAAAAAGTAATGCAGATTTTTGATGAGAGTGGTTTCTCTCCAAACATAACTCACAATACCATTCATGCAGGATCCATCTATAAATTAGTTGAAAATAATTTTGGCGTGTCTATAGTACCAAAATCATTGACTAAAACAGATGATAAAAAAGTAAGATTTATAGAGTTAAAGCATTTAAAACAGCAAGCAGTATTGTCTATAGTATGGAATAAGAGTAATAGAAATCCATTATTGAATCAATTGATAAAACTATTGTAAACAAAAAAACCACTCTAAATAGAGTGGTTTTATATGTGGTACCTCCAGGAATCGAACCAGGGACACAAGGATTTTCAGTCCTTTGCTCTACCAACTGAGCTAAGGTACCAGTGCTCAATGCGGATGCAAATATAGTACACCTTTTTTATATCTACCAAATAAATTTGTAAAAAATCTGTTGTATTTTTGGCGGTCGTATAAAACCTTAGAATGAATTTAATAATTGATGTTGGAAATACTCGAGTAAAAATAGCTGTATTTGAGAAAGATACCTTATTAAAACTTGATGTTATTGAAGAAAATGAACTGCTAAAAAAAGTTGATTTTTTAGTGTCAGAATACCAAATAAAAAGTGGAATAATAGCGTCAGTAAGAAAATTACCTGCCCATCTTGAAAGGGAACTGTTGAAGAAAACTGCTTTTTTAGTTTTAAACCACACAACAAAAGTACCATTTATAAATCAGTACAAAACACCAAAAACACTTGGAGTAGATAGAATTGCATTGGTAGCCAATGCTGCAAAAAAATATACCATGCAGCATGTGTTAATTATTGATGCTGGCACTTGTATTACATTTGATTTTGTCAATTCTAAAGGAATGTATTTAGGTGGAGCTATTTCTCCGGGAATAACAATGCGGTACAATGCCGTAAAAGCATTTACTTCAAAGTTGCCATTGTTAGAAAAAAAATCGGCTGTAAAGCTTACTGGAACTACAACCGAAGAAAGTATTCATTCAGGAATAATCAACGGTATTTTAAATGAAATAGAGGGAGTTATTAGTCAATATAAAAAAGAATATCCACTTTTAACAATAGTTTTAACAGGAGGAGATACATATTTCTTGGCTAAACAATTAAAAAGTGGCATATTTGCCCATCCAAATTTTGTTTTGGAAGGATTAAATACAATTTTGATACATAATAAAGAAGAATGTTAAAGAGAGTTATCTATATTTTTTTACTACTAATATCAATAAAAGCAGTTGGACAAAGAACCAGTTCTTCTCCATATTCTTTTTTCGGATTAGGTCAGCAATTTAGTTCGCAAACCGTAGAACAAGCAACAATGGGAGGCTTAGGTATTGCTTTTACAGATATGTACCATATCAATTTACTAAATCCAGCAGCAAATGCAAGTTTACGTGTTGCTACCTATACGGTAGGGATGAATATAAACGATTTAACTATTAAAGATGCCTCTGGATCACAAAGCTCAACATCTACAACTCTATCTTATGTTAATCTTGGTTTTCCATTAGGAAAAAAAGCAGGCTTTACTTTTGGATTAAAACCTAATACAGCGGTTGGCTATTCTTTATTAACTGTTACAAACGATACCAATGGAGATCCGTTTGAAGCAACAAGATTTTACGGTAGTGGTGGAACTACTAAGGTTTATGGCTCATTTGGTATTTCATTAACAAAAAGCCTTGCTCTTGGAATCGAAGGGACTTATATTTTTGGTAAAACAGAAAACAATATTCTTTCGCAAAGAATCAATACTCAGTTAGGAACAAAGAATAACGAAAAAACCGTTATCAGAGGAAACGAGGTAAAGCTTGGAGCTTTGTACCAAAAAGAATTTTCTAATAAGTTAAAATTAAGTTTAGGAACTTCGTTAAAGTTTGAAAACGAATTGAGAACTAGCGGTAGCGAATATTTATACTCAGTATTAATACAATCATCTGTACAGGAAATACCAAGAGATACGCTAAGTAGTAGTTCTATAAAGGGTACAGTAGTTAATCCGCTAAAATTAGGTGTAGGTTTTGGATTGGGTAAAGAAAATAAGTGGTACGCTGGAGTAGAATACGAATCTCAAAAAGCATTAAAAGTTAATAATTCTATTTTAACCAATGCAGCCTATAAATATGGAAATTCAAGTAGGTTTTCAGTTGGAGGGTTCTACTTGCCGAAAGCAAACTCAATTACAAACTATTTTGATAGAGTAACTTACAGAGCTGGATTAAGATTTGAAAATACAGGATTGTTGGTTAATGGGGCAGGTGTTGGTGGTAATTTTACAGAGATCAAAGACTTTGGCATATCTTTTGGATTAGGTTTACCATTAAGAGATTTGTCAAATCTTAATTTAGGTATTGAGTATGGCAAAAGAGGAACCATAAATAATAGTTTAATACAAGAAAATTACTTTAATTTTAAGATAAGTTTATCTTTAAACGCAGTAGGTACATTTGCTTGGTTCCAGAAATTAAAAATTGATTAATAAAAACTGATAGATGATGAAAAAAGTTACATTTTTACTTGTAGCACTAACAATGTTAATGAGTGCAGGGGTTAAAGCACAGAATACACAAGAGTGTATAAAAAAGTACGGCCTATTTAAAGGAGATTACCAAGCAAAGAAATATGATAAAGCATATCCAATACTTCAATCTCTAATGGCAGATTGCCCAAGCCTATCAGTTAATATTTATATCTACGGAGAAAAATTAGCAAATAAAAAACTGGAAGCAGGAGGAAATAAAGATGAGTTTGTTGCTTTAATTAAAAAGATTTATGCACAAAGATTACAATACTTTCCAAATAAAGATGTAGCCAGAGCACATAGTGATCATGCATCTTTTTTGGCAGATAATAACTTGGCTTCTGATGATGAAATTTTTGCTATTTTAAAGAAAGCATACGAAAGTGATCCTACAAGGATGGGTGTAAAGAATATCTACAGATATTTTCAAGGAGTAACAGACAGAAATAAAGAATCAAACCCACAAGTAGTATTTGATACTTATGATGACGTATTAGAATCTGTAGGAGAAAAATTAGATTATTATTCAAAAAAATTAGCACCTTTAAATGTTAAACTAGAAAAAGGAGAGGCATTAAATAAGAGAGAAAAAAATAATGTAAGAGCTTATACTGTTAACTCAAAAGCATTAGGGCAAGTAGAAGCAGGTTTAGATAATATTATTGTAGAACTATCTACTTGTGAGAACTTGCAGAAAATTTATACAAGAGATTTTGAAGCAAACAAAACCAACGCAAAATGGTTAAGTAGAGCTGTTGCAAGAATGTTTACAAAAGAGTGTACTGATGATCCATTATATGAGAAATTAGTAGAAGCATGGGTGGCAGCAGATCCATCTCCAAAGACTACAGTTTATTATGCAGGTATCTTATATAAGAAAGGTAAAGAAACTGAAGCAATGGAGTATTATAAGAAAGCTGTAGACCAAGAGTCTGATCCATTTAAAAAAGCAGAAAACTTATATAAAGTGGCACAACTGTTTGCTAAAAAAGGACAAAAATCTCAAGCGAGAAGCTATGCAACTAGAGCTTTAAGTTTTAAACCAAGTATGGGGAAAGCGTATTTGTTAATAGCAAGTTTATATGCATCAAGTGCTGATCAGTGTGGGAGTAATGAGTTTGAGAAAAGAATGGTGTATACAGCAGCCTTAAGAAAAGTGAGGAGAGCAGTAGCGGTAGATCCAAGTATCTCTGCAAGAGCATCTAAGTATATTAAAAACTACTTATCTCAAGAACCTTCTAAAAAGTTAATCTTTACTTTAGGTCTTAAAGCAGGTACACCACACACTATAAAATGTTGGATTAACGAGACAGTAAAAGTTCCACAAAAATAGGAATGAAACGTATCTCACATATACATTTAAAAAACATTGTTACTGTTAGTTTAGTAGCAATGTTTTTTTCTTGTGGCAATAATTCTAAAGAGTTAAGAAACCTACTTTTAGTAGAAAATTTACCAATAGGTGTTGCCAAAAACATCAATCACGTGTATAAAGATTCAGGCAAGATTACATCTAAGATGTATGCACCTATTTTAAGAGATTTTAGCAACAGAAAAGAGCATCCGTATAACGAGTTTCCTAAAGGATTACAGCTAATCACTTTTGACAACGGAGGTAAAGACTCGGTGACTATTGTTGGAAATTACGCACTAACCTATGCAAAAACGGGTATTTCTGAATTAAAAGGGAATGTGGTAATTACAAACCATACCGATGGTTCTAAACTGTATACTGAGCAGCTGTTTTGGGATCAAAAAACAGATTACTTTTTTTCTGAGAAAAAATTCACACTTATTAAAGTAAGAGATGCAGACACCTTGAAAGGAAAAGGGTTTGAGTCTAAAAAAGATTTAACTAAATTTATAGCCAAACAAATATCAGGTCCACTTACCATTAAAGAAGATTAATTATTATGAACACACTATGGAAATATTTACAATACGGCTATTTAATTATTGCAGTTATTTTTTTAGTTGAAGCCATTTTTGAATGGAATGAAGACAGAGAAAAAGCCTATTTAATGCTAGGCTTTGCAGCTTTTATTACCTTAGTATTTTTCTTTAAAAGACATTTTAGAAGAAAAGTGCAAACTAAAAATAACCAGTAAATTACTGCATGGAAACTCAAATAGCAATTATTGTTATTTCAATAATACTATCGGCATTTTTTTCAGGAATGGAAATTGCCTTTGTATCTGCAAACAAATTGCATATTGAGTTAGAAAAAAAGAAAGAAGGTTTCCTCTCAAAAGTACTTGCAAAACTAACTAATAAATCGTCTAAATTTATTACCACAATGTTGGTAGGTAATAATATTGCATTGGTTGTGTATAGTATTTATATGGGTAATTTTTTGATAAAAATTTTACCTTTAGAATCGTTTAATGATTTTACAATACTACTCATTCAAACTGTAATTTCTACACTCATAATTTTAATAACAGCAGAGTTTTTGCCAAAGGCTATATTTAGAGTGTACGCAAATGATGCATTAAAATATTTTGCAATACCAGCGTATTTTTTTTATATATTGTTTCATTTATTTTCAACTATAATCACAAGTATTTCTGACTTCTTTTTAAAAGTGTTTTTTAAAACAGCTAAAGATCAAGAACAAACAGAATTTAGTAAGGAAGAACTAGGAAATTATATAAATGAGCAAATAGAAACAGGGAATTCGCAAGAAGATTTTGATTCAGAAATTCAGATATTTCAGAATGCGTTAGACTTTCATAAAGTGAAAGCTAGGGAAATTATGGTGCCGAGAACAGAAATGATGGCAGTAGAGTTTCACGAAACCATTTCTAATTTAAGAAAGATTTTTGTTGATACAGGTTTTTCAAAAATCTTAGTGTATAAAAATTCGCTCGATGATATTGTAGGTTATGTAAACGCTTTTGAACTGTTTAAGAAACCAAAAACAATTCGCTCTGTACTATTGCCAGTTGAGATTGTTCCAGAATCAATGATGATTCATGATATACTAAACAGTTTGATAAAAAAACGTAAAAGTATAGCCATAGTTTTAGACGAATATGGAGGTACATCTGGAATGATTACTGTAGAAGATATCGTAGAAGAATTGTTTGGAGAAATAGAAGACGAGCATGATTCTCAACTCTTATTAGAAGAAAAAATAAGCGAAAGTGAATTTCTTTTTTCTGCGCGTTTAGAAGTAGATTATTTAAACGAAGAGTACAGTTTAAACATTCCAAAAGAAGAAGCTTACGAAACTCTGGGTGGTTATATTATCAATCATACAGAGAATATTCCAGAAGAAAACGAAGAAATACAAATAGACCATTTTACCATAAAAATAAAAAAAGTAAGCTCTTCAAAAATAGAAGAAATCAACTTCAAATTAAACAATCAAGAGGCCTAAGAAAACCATCTGTATAAAGGCTTAAATAATTGTGTCTAAGCAGTTGCATTATTAAAACCGAAATTGTATTTTCGCTCCCTGTTAATTAAATAAATGACGTATGGCAATTTTATCTAAAATTAGAGAGCGTTCAATGGCCTTAATCCTAGTGATTGGATTGGCATTATTTGCTTTTGTATTAGATCCTTCAAGTATTCAAGATTTTTTCAATTCAACAAAAATTAATACCGTTGGTGAAGTTGGTGGAGAAACAATCACTAGAAAAGAATTTAGCGAAGCATTAGAAGCGTATAAAGCTAGAGTAGGTAATAGAATTACCGACATGCAAGCTTCTAATATTGTTTGGAACAATCTTGTAAGAGAAAAAATTTATAAAACACAATTAGAAGAAGCTGGCATTACGGTTGGAGAAAATGATGTTTGGACAGCTTTAATAGAAAATCCTTCAATTAAAGGAGACCAACGTTTTTTAAATTCAGCTGGTTTGTTCGATGAAGGAAAACTAAAAGAGTTTTTAGCTTTAGCGAAAGATGATAGCGATAAAGCTGTATGGAATTCGTGGGCTGCTTTTATGGGAAATATAAAAGCTGGATTAGAAAACAGTACTTACAATAATTTAATAACTGCCGGTTTAGGCGCTTCGTTAAAAGAAGGAGAAATGCAGTATATGAGAGATAATACTAAAATTACCGCTCAATATGTGTTTGTGCCATATACTACGGTGGCAGACAGCCTTATCAAAGTTACAAAATCAGATATTGAAAAATATGTAAAAGAAAATCCTGCTAATTTTAAAGTAGAATCTTCTAGAGATATTAAGTATGTTAAGTTTGATATTATTGCTACAAAAGCTGATGAAGATGCAATTCAAAAAGACGTTGCAGAACTATTAGTTGATAATGGAGTGGCAAAAGGATTTAAAAATGTTGAAAAAGATGCAGAGTTTTTTGCAGACAACGGTTCTGATTTAGCATTAAACACAAACTATCAATATAAAAAAGACATAGCTAAGCCAATTGTAGATAAAGTTTTAGAAGGAAAAAAAGGAGATGTTTTTGGTCCTTATAAAGATAATGGTTTTTTTAAAATATCTAAAATAAACGAGGTTGTGCAAATACCAGATTCTGTTAAAGGTGCACATATTTTAGTGCCATTTGTAGGTTCTGCATCAGCAGGTCAAGATACTAAAATGACAGAGGCACAAGCCAAAAAATATACAGACAGTATTTTTAAATTGGTAAGAAGAGACCAGAAGAAATTCGCTGCTATTGCTGATGAAATTAATCCAGATGGAACAAAAGGTAAAGGAGGAGATACAGATTGGCTTTCTGCAGTACAAGCTTACAGTTTAGATAAAGATTTTGGTGATGCATTTTTCTTTGGTAAAAAAGGAGATATCAAAGTAATCAAATCTAAATTTGGATTTCATATTATCAGAGTTGATGAGTCTAGAAATAAACAAAAGGCAGTGAAATTAGCCACTTTTGGTAGAAAAATAGAAGCATCTCAAGATACAGAAAATACAGTATTCCAAAATGCGCAAACATTTGCTTTGGCTTTGACTAACGGACAAGATTTTGATGCCGTAGTAAAAGAGAAAAAACTGCAGCCACAAACTGCGTTTGGATTAAAAGCATTGGATGAGAATGTTCCTGGATTAGGTAACGAAAGAAGTATTGTTACTTGGGCACACAATAAAGAAAATGAAGTTGGTGCATTTAAAATATTTGACACCACAAATGGGCATGTTGTAGCTGTTATTACAAATAAAACAAAAAAAGGATTGATGTCTGCTGCTAAAGCTGCGATTACAGTGCGTCCTATTTTAGTAAATGAGAAGAAGGCTGCTGTAATTGCAAAAACCATGACAGGAGCTACCTTAAATGATATTGCTACAGCAACAAAGCAATCTGTGAGAACTGCAACCAATGTTACCATGCAAACTCCTGTAATTACGGGTGTAGGCTTTGAGCCTAAAATACTAGGAGCAATGTACACAGCAAAAGAAAATACTGTGTTTAATACAGTAGAAGGACAAAATGGAGTCTTTGCTTTTGTAGTTACAAAAAGAGAAAAGCCAGTTACGTTACCAAATTATGATACGTACAGAAAAAGAATTGCAGCAGCTCGAAAAACACAAACCAATTTAATGTACAATGCTATTAAAGAAGCAGCAAATGTAGAAGACAATAGAAGTACATTCTATGGTATAGAATAGTTTTAAAAAGTTCAACATAAAAAAAACCGAATCAATTTTGATTCGGTTTTTTTTATGTCTAAAAAATACTAGATTAACCATTCATAGAAATCAAAAACTCTTGGTTATTTCTAGACATTTTAATTTTTTCATTGATAAACTCCATTGCTTCAACCGGATTCATATCTGCTAGGTACTTGCGTAATATCCACATACGCTGTACAGTTTTTTCATCAAGTAATAAATCATCACGTCTTGTACTAGATTTAATCAAATCAATTGCAGGATAAATTCTACGGTTTGCAATGTTACGCTCCAATTGTAGTTCCATATTACCTGTACCTTTAAACTCTTCAAAAATCACTTCATCCATTTTAGAACCCGTTTCTGTTAGGGCAGTCGCAATAATAGTCAGAGAACCCCCTCCTTCAATTTTTCTAGCAGCACCAAAGAAACGTTTTGGTTTGTGTAGTGCATTGGCATCAATACCACCAGATAAAATTTTACCAGATGCTGGTGCTACGGTATTGTAGGCTCTCGCTAAACGTGTAATAGAATCTAAAAGAATAACTACATCATGCCCACACTCAACCAAGCGTTTTGCTTTTTCTAAAACAATATTTGCAACACGAACATGTTTATCTGCTGGCTCATCAAAAGTAGAAGCAACAACTTCTCCTTTTACGCTACGTTGCATATCAGTAACCTCTTCAGGTCTTTCATCAATTAGTAGTACAATTTGATAAACCTCAGGATGATTTGCAGCAATGGCATTGGCAACGTCTTTTAGTAACATTGTTTTACCTGTTTTTGGCTGTGCTACAATCATACCACGTTGTCCTTTACCAATTGGAGAAAATAAATCAATGATTCTAGTAGATAAAGAGCTACCTCTTTCTGCTAAATTGAATTTTTCTTGTGGAAATAACGGAGTTAAATGCTCAAAAGATACCCTATCTCTAACTACATTAGGATTTAGACCATTAATTTTTGATACTCTAATCAGTGGAAAATATTTTTCGCCTTCTTTTGGTGGACGTACATTTCCTTTTACTGTATCACCAGTTTTTAATCCAAATAATTTTATTTGAGATTGAGATACATAAATATCATCTGGAGACGATAAGTAATTGTAATCAGACGAGCGTAAAAAACCATACCCATCTGGCATCATTTCTAAAACACCTTCACTTTCTATAATACCATCAAACTCAAAATCAGGATCTTTGTAACGAGAATTGCTTTTGTTTCCTTTAGAGTTTTTATCTCTATGTTGTTGATTTTTGTTTTTGTTATTGTGGTTGTTGTTTTTATTTCGCTGATTATTTTGATTGTTCTGATGATTGTGAACAGGCTTTTTTTCTTCAGAAGTATTTTCTTTAATCTCTTTCTTTTCTTCTTTCTTTTCTTCTATCTGTTTTTGCTCTTTAAAATCAGCTGTCTTATTGACTTGTTTTTTTTCTGCCTGCTTTTTTTCTGTAGCAGTATCATGCTGTTTTTCTTGTGCTTGAGGTGCTTTTTTAACAACTCTTTTTCTTTTAGGTTTTGGTTTAGAATTTTCTGATAAGTGATCAGCTTGTATATCTAAGATCTGATATACAAGGTCTAATTTTTTAAGTTTACTAACTTTAGTTAAACCAATGGTTTTTGCAATTTCTTGTAATTCTACAAGAGTTTTTGCTTTTAGTTCAGTTATTTCGAACATTGCTGTATGTTATAATTAATTTTATTTACGGAAATTATCCTTAAAACAGTCAAGAATAATTTTATATTAGATAATTTTGATTTTGTATTGCTTGTAACACAAAGCAATACCATTGTGTAGTTGAATTATACAAGCAAATATATAGAATTATTTTTAACTACAAAGCTTCTTTTTAAAAAAAGAAAGTTTTACTTTTGCTACCTAATTTATTTAAAAATGATTCAAAGAATACAAACATTATACCTATTAGCTGCCGCAATTTTTTCTGGCGGATTAACGTTTGTGTTTAGCTTGTGGTCTAATTCATCTGGCAAACCTGTGATGGCATCAGATTTATTAAGTAACCCAAGTATATTATTAAAGACAATATTTTTAGCATTTTTACTTTCTGCAGTATTATCAGTAGTAGCTATTTTTCAGTTTAAGAAAAGGCAACTACAATTTGTAATCGGTAGAGTAAATATGTTAGTTAACTTCTATTTATTAGGTGTGCTTATATATGTGTCACTAACTATATCTGGAGAAGCAGTAGTTTCTGAGAAGGGTATTGGGATGTTTATTCCTGTTATTGTTATTGTTTTACTTGCCATGGCAAATAAAGCAATTAAAAAGGATGAAGATCTTGTAAAATCTGTTGATAGATTAAGGTAAACCTAACATCTTAGTATATTTAGTGCGAAAAAGCCGAAGATTTTATTCTTCGGCTTTTTAGTTAATAGGCACCATGTACTTTGTTTTACTATTTAATGTTTTATCTAAATATTTATTTAACCTGTTGTGTTAATTGAATGAAAATACACAAGGTTTTTTTGTGTTGTTTTTAAACTAGTTAGTAAATAAAAAAAATAGAGTTCAGTAAAAGCCAAAAAATCTACTGTGAAATTTAACAAAGCTATTTTTAAGAATATTCTAAAGTTTAAAATTTTACGAGAATTTATTTTTGTAAATTAGCTATTGTATTAATAATCTAAAAAAAAAATATTTTAAATAACAGTAAATCAGTGTTTTAATAATATGACTCACCGTTTTCGGTGAGTCTGGCTTATCACTGTTTTTGGTGAGTGTGTTCACTGAAAACCGTGACTAAAAATACCCTGTTTTTAGGTATTGTGTAAACTGGTTTGCTAGCATACATTTGTAAAGTAATTAATTATGAAAGAAAAAATTAAAGTTCATGTCGCCGATGATCATATGATTCTAATAGAAGGGATCATTGCGATGCTAAATACTGATAGTGAGATAGAAGTTGTTGGACATTCTTTAACTGGTTTACAAGTAGTAGAGTGGTTTAAGACTAACAAAGCAGACATTTTAGTACTAGACATTAATATGCCAGAGTTAGACGGTATAGAAGTGTTAAAAAGGTTTAATAAAAAAGCCTTACGTCAAAAAATTATTATGCTGTCTAGTTATGATGATGTTAAGTTAGTGCAAGAGTTAACAACGTATGGTGCAGATGGGTTTATCTCTAAAACAAGTGCAGGAGAACATATTGTAAAAGCAATAAAATCTGTACAAAGTGGTATTCCGTATTTTAGTGATGACATAAAAGAAGGACTGTTTAATTTGGCTATAGGTCAAAATGTAGCTGAAGGGAACAGACCAGACGCCACTCCAGAAGACGCAAGTCTTATAAGTGAGTTGACAGACAGAGAAATTGAAGTGCTAAAGTTAGTGGCTAGTGAGTATAGTACACCAGAAATAGCAGATCAATTATTAATAAGTACAAATACAGTTGAAACGTATAGAAAAAAATTATTAAAAAAACTAAAAGTAAAAAATGCGGTGGGTTTAGCAATGTTTGCTGTTAAGCACAGAATGATTTAAAATTCTATCCCCTAAATAAAGGTACAATAGCCCCCTAAATAGTTAAAACCCCTAGCCTTTATTAGAATTTATCAAAGCTAACCCATGCATTTTTTTAAAAACAAATAAAAATAAATAAAAATATCTCTAAACTAAGTTATCATGAAAAAATTAAGCGTTGCCCTTTTAGCTCTTGTAATAGCATTAAGTTCTGCATCTTGTACAATGAACGATACTGACCCATATGTTGCACCACAAGAAACATTATTAAAGAAAGCAAAATTAAAAAGAGATGCATCAGGAGCTTATTCTGTTGATTATGTTGTAGCAGAAAACACAGTTTCTAACAAACGCCTAGATGCTAGTTCATTAACAAATGAGATTCATTTATCTAAAGTGAATCATAACACTGAAGCCAACCTTAGAGAAGATTTTACATTAGACAACAATAAGTTAAGTATTGGTTTTATTGATGGAGAGTCAGGTAAATACACAAAACTTTCTGTTGAAGATGAAAATATTAAATTTGCAAAAGGAGAATCTAAAGAGTTTTTAAAAACCTATGAGTTATCTGTGAATGAAGATGGTACTATTCTGTTAGACTTTGAAGTAAAAGATAATATTGAAGTAGATTTTCAATACAATGATAAAAAAGAAGCTTACGAGATTCATTTATCAAAAGGCACAACAAATGAAACTAAATTTTCAAGAACATTCCCAAAAAGTGAAGATGATAAACCTGTAAAATTAGATTTTGTAAACCATCATAAATTATACGGAAAAGGATTGACAGCTGAATATACTGTAAGCAAACCTGTTATCGTTGTTGATGATGGAACTTCAAATTCAGAAACAATTTTAAGTGCAATTTAAAATAACATATGCAAAAAAATATGAGAATTTTTATCCTTTGTGGGTTAATGATATTGACGCCCCTGATAAAAGTGTATGCTATTATTAATAATGTTAAAGGAGAGACTTTAAAAGTCTCTCCTTTAACATTTACTATACAACAAGAAAAAAATAATATATTTAAGAGAGACTTAGAGAAAGCTAAAACTTTATTTAGGAAAAAAGAATATTCCAAATCGCTAGAAATTTCTTTAATATTAATTGAAAAGGCTAAAAAATATGAAGATAAAGAGCTTGAATATTTATGTAGTTTTTTAATTGGCGATATTTTTATTAAATTAAACAATCATAAAAAAGCGTTGTTATATTTTAAAAAATCTTTAAATATCTTACAAAGCAATCAATTAATTAATTTAAAAGAGAGTAGTTATGTAGAGTCATTTAGTAGTCAGAGGCTTACAGCTAGTAATTATTTAAGAATTGGAGCAGAATATTATAGATTAGGAAAGAGAGATAGTGCATTACAGTTTTATAATAAAATTATAAAAATGCCAACTTTTGATAACCGAATTGAATCATTGAAGGCATCAGCCTATACAAATTTATCTGGGATATATACTCAGGATTCAGTTTTTGATTTAGCAAGAGATTATGCAATTAAAGCTATTAATATTCATAAGAGAAATAATGACAAAGTTTCTGAATCTGCTGCTTTAATAAATTTAGCAAACATACATTTAGGTGAAAAAAACTACATAAAAGCTAAGGAAACATATATAGATGCGTTGGCTTTAATAGAGAATAACAAAACTAATAGTGGTGTAAAATATAAAGAGCAAGTATATTATAACTTGGCTTGGACTTTATATTTATTAAAAGACTATACTGCATATGATTATCAAGAAAAGTCCTATTTAATTAAAGATAGTTTAAGAAACGCAGAAATTAATCATATTATTAATGAAATTTACGAGAAATACAATTTAAGATTAGCAAAAGAAAAAACTGAAAAAGCCAAAGCAGAAGAACAAAGAAAAGCTTGGTTTTTTGGAGTTTTAAGTTTGTTGGTTTTGATAAGTTCTGGGGTAATTTTATACAACTATAAATTACGTCAACGTAACTTAAAGCTAAAAATAAAACAAAACGAATTAGATCAAAAAAGTAAAATAGATAAACTCAAATCAGAATCTCAAACTCGTATTTTAAATGCTACCTTAGATGGTAAAGAAACTGAGCGTAAACAAATTGCAGAAACCTTGCATGATAGTGTAAGCTCTCTATTATCTTCTGCAAATTTACATTTGCAAGCAACCAAAATGCAGTTTAACGGTACTACACCTATAGAAATAGATAAAACTCAAAAAATAATTGTAGAAGCCTCACAAAAAATTAGAGACTTGTCTCATACACTAGTGTCTTCGGTGCTGTTAAAATTTGGATTGGCTTTTGCTATTAAAGATATGGCAGATAAATATTCAAATTCAAAAATAGAGATAGAAACAGATATTAAAGGAGTAAAACGTTACCAACAAAACTTTGAAATAAAAGTTTATAATATTATCCAAGAGTTGGTAAATAATATTTTAAAACATAGTAACGCAAAAAAGGCCTTGGTAAAAGTGCATCAAAAAAAGGATAGGTTGTTAATTGCCATACAAGATGATGGAGATGGTTTTGATAAAAGCACCATTGCAAATAAAGATGGTTTAGGAATCAATCAAATTGAAGCAAGAATACAAATGATGAAAGGAAAATTTGAAATCAATTCAAATTCAAAAACCGGGACTATTATAGAGATTGAACTGCCAATTGTAGAAAAAGAAACAAAAGTCAACGCTTAGCCAATTCTATAATTTCTAGTTCTTTAATGTCGCTTTTGTCTATGGTAAAACGCAACATGGTTCTAACTTTATGAAAACCATGCTTGCCTGCTGCTCCAGGATTTAAATGCAATAAGTTTAATGTTTTATCGTATTGCACTTTTAAGATATGAGAATGTCCGCTAATAAAAATTGTTGGCGGATTTTTTTTAATTTCTTCTCTAATTCGTTGGTTGTATTTACTTGGATAGCCACCAATATGTGTTATCCATACCGTTACATTTTCTACGGTAAATTTATTGTCTAACGGAAACTCTAACCGAGCCTCATTGGTATCAATATTTCCATATACCGCTCGTAAAGGTTTTTGTTTTTTTATGGTATCAGTTACATGTAAATCACCAATGTCTCCTGCATGCCAAACTTCATCAGCTTGTTCTACAAATTTTAAAATTTGCGCATCAATATAGCCATGTGTGTCAGAAAGCAGTAAAATCCTTTTCATATATAAGAATTCATAAAATTAAACGGTTGTGTATTCTTAGCTCGTATTGGTTTAGAACAAAATTAGTGTTGTAAAGGTAAACTAATTCATTTTACAAATTATGAATTACAAATTTATTACCTAAGTCGTTTTGTATAATAATTACCATCAACGCAGATACTTCTAGTGGTTCCGGTTTTAATCGGAATTGCATAGAGAAGTCTTTTTATTGAGCGCTCTTGTCTTTGAATCTATATTATTTTAGAGGGAGTAAAGCTTCATTACTAGACAAAAAAAAGCGATTAAAAATCTAGGGAAAAATTTAATCGCTTCGAGTACAAATAATTATTAGGGGATAAATTTATGTCAATGAAATTCTTTTACTTGTTCTTGTTTTGTACACTTCAAATATATAGCAGAATGTTAGGGTGTGCAATCCCCAAAAATGGGAAAAATGACATCACCGAAAACCGTGATTAAGGGTTCACTGAAAACAGGGACTTGAAAAAAGTGATTATAGATAATGAATTAAGAATCGTTGAATGATGTATTTTATTACTTTAATCAAACAATATTATTATAAAATGAACAACAGGTGAAAACCAATTAATTTATGTAGTTTTGATACTTACAAAAGTACTAGTTTTTGAGATATTTTTTAGAGCTTTCATACTTCGGAAAAAATTACCACGGATGGCAAATACAACCAGATGCAAATTCGGTTCAAGAAGAATTGAATAAAGCTGTTAGTGTGGTATTACAAGAAGAAATTAGTGTAGTTGGAGCAGGGAGAACTGATACAGGAGTGCATGCAACACAAATGTTTGCACATTTTGATACTAGTAAAAATTTAGACGCTAACTTTGTGTTTAAATTTAACTCCGTTTTACCAGAAGACATAGTAGTTTATCATCTAGAAAAAGTGGCTGATAACAAACATGCACGTTTTGATGCTGTTACGAGAAGTTATGAGTATAGAATTTGGTTAGGTAGAAATCCGTTTAACTTAGATACTACGTGGCAATTTTATCATAAAAAATTAGATATTGAAGCCATGAATGCTGCTGCTTCCATCTTATTAGAATACCAAGATTTTCAAGCTTTTTCTAAGGTAAAAACAGATGTAAAGACATTTTTGTGTACTGTTACAGAAGCTAAATGGATTTTAGATGATCATAATTTAACTTTTCACATTACAGCCAATCGGTTTTTGCGTAATATGGTAAGGGCAATTGTGGGTACTTTGGTAGATGTTGGTAAGCATAAAATTACCAAAGAAGATTTTAGGAAAATTATTTTGAGTAAAGACAGATCAAATGCAGGCTTGTCTGTGCCAGCAAAAGGACTGTTTTTAACATCAATAACATACGAGCATGAGTAAAGAGTCAGGAAAAGCGTTTGATATTAAAATATTTATGAGGATTTTAAGCTTTGCAAAAAGTTATAGAGTTCACTTTATCGTTGCTGCTTTATCAGTAATTATCACAGCATTACTCTCTGCACTAAGACCTTACTTATTAAAAGAAGCAGTAAACGATTTTACAATAAACAAAGATGAAAATACGCTGTTAAACTATATTTTGCTAATGTTAGCTGTATTACTTGTAGAAGTAATATTGCAAGTAACATTTATCTACTTTGCCAATTGGATAGCGCAACATATTATTAGAGATATCAGAGCAAAAGTATTTCGTAAAATCTTACAGTTTAAGATGTCTTATTTCGATAAAACTTCTGTGGGTAGATTGGTTACTAGGGTGGTTTCTGACATCGAAACAATTGCAAGTTCCTTTAGTCAAGGCTTGTTTATGATAATAAGTGATATTCTTAAAATGCTAGTTGTTATTGTTTTTATGTTAATTATGAATTGGCAATTGGCCTTAATAGCATTAGCAGTATTACCTATTTTAATTTATGCCACAAAATTATTTCAAATCGCTATAAAGGCAACTTTTCAAGAGGTACGTAATCAAGTAGCCAACTTAAACGGGTTTGTACAAGAGCGTGTTACAGGAATGAGAATTGTGCAATTGTTTGGTAGAGAGAAAATTGAATACGACAATTTTGTAGCAATTAATGAGAAACATAAAAAAGCGCACATCAAAGCAGTCTGGTATTATTCCATTTTCTTTCCAGTTGCCGAAGTTTTATCTTCAATAGCAATTGGATTATTGGTTTGGTATGGAGGTTTACAATCTGTTAATAATGTAGAAGTACAGCCTGGAGAAATTATGAGTTTTATTATGATGACTCAAATGCTGTTTAGACCATTACGCCAAATTGCTGATAAGTTTAACACCTTGCAGATGGGAATTGTTTCTGGTGAACGTGTTTTTGGTGTTATGGATACTCAAAGTAGTATTGATAAAAACGGAACATTAATTGCAAAAAATCTTGAAGGAAAAATAGCATTTAAAGACGTTCATTTCAGTTATGTAAAGGATGAAGAAGTTTTAAAAGGCATTTCTTTACAAGTAGAAAAAGGGCAAACTGTTGCTATTGTTGGTGCTACAGGAGCAGGGAAATCTACCATCATCAATTTAATCAATCGTTTTTATGAGATAGATGCTGGGCAAATTTGTGTTGATGGAGTTTCAGTAAAAGATTATGAAATAAATTCATTAAGAAATCAAATAGCCATAGTATTGCAAGATGTCTTTTTGTTTTCTGATAGTATTTTAAACAATATTACTTTAAAAGATGATGCAATTTCTTTAGCAGAAGTACAAGAAGCAGCAAAAAAAATCGGAATTCATGAGTTTATTATGAGCTTACCCAATGGTTATAACTACAATGTAAAAGAGCGAGGCGCTATGCTGTCTTCTGGGCAACGACAACTCATTGCTTTTTTAAGAGCCTATGTAAGCAAACCTAGTATTTTAATTTTAGACGAAGCCACATCATCTGTAGATTCTTATTCAGAACAAATGATTCAATTTGCAACAGATACTATTACAAAAGGTCGCACATCAATTGTTATAGCGCATAGATTGGCAACAATTAAAAAAGCGGATAAAATTATTGTAATGGATAAAGGGTTGATTGTAGAAGAAGGCACTCATCAAGAATTGTTAGAAAAAGAAAACGGCTACTACAAAAATTTATACGATAAGCAATTTAGTAGCTTAGAAGCTATATAGATGTAGTTATAATAAGAATTGTAGCATTACAATTTATGGCTCTTATACTGTTGTTTCTACGAAAGCAGTAATCTATAATAGTAGTTTAAAGTATCAAAAAGAAACTTGTCATTGCCCTGCTTCTTTACTCCTTTATTAAAAAAAATAAGCAAATAAAAAAGCGATTAAAAATCTAGGGAAAAATTTAATCGCTTCGAGTACAAATAATTATTAGAGAGGGGATAATTTATGTCAATGAAAATCTTTTTAGATATTTATTACATTTCAAATATATATCGGAAAACCAAGCCATACAATACCCATAAATGGGAGAAATGGCATCACCGAAAACAGTGAGTCTATAGTACCGAAAGCAGTGAGTGTAATCGAGTAGTGGTAAAGTAAATCAGAGTTGTAGCTAATAGAAAATGAATTCAGACATTCAATTACTGTACATCAGAAGTAATTTTCTTAATCAAATCGATAGTGTCTTTGTATAAAACAAAAGCACCATCTTTTACATAAGAGATTTCGCCTGTTTCTTCAGAAACCAAAAGACAAACAGCATCTGTTTTTTCTGAAACTCCAATGGCTGCTTTGTGACGTAAGCCAAACCTAGCAGGAATTTTTTCACTAGAGAGGGGTAATACCACACGAGTTGCCACAATATAGTTATCTCTAATAATGGTTGCGCCATCGTGTAACGGACTGTTTTTGTAAAAAATGCTTTCTAAAATAGCTTGATTTACAACTGCATTCATAGGGTCACCAGTTGTGATTAAAAAATCTAAACTATTGGTACGTTCAATTACAATCAATGCACCAGTTTTTGTTTTTGACAATTTAATACAAGCATTTACAATGGTTTCAACATCAATTTCAGATTCAATTTCAGATTGTAAAAATTTTAGTTGTTTTAAGAAACTCCTTTTTGATGAAAAGTTCGTAGTTCCTATCATCAATAAAAACTTACGGATTTCTTGCTGAAAAACAATGATTAAAGCAATAACACCACCACTTAATAAATAGCCTAAAATTCCACTTAGCATCTCCATTTTAAGAGCTTGTGTAACTTTCCAAATCAAGAAAATAAAGGCAATCCCTAAAAAAATATTGATAGCTACTGTGCCTTTTAAAAGTTTATAAATGTAGAATAGCAACACAGCAACCAGAAGAATGTCTAGTATATCTAAAATAGAAAAATCAATAAAGTCTAACATAGATTTTTTGCTGTTCTAGAGGTAAAAATACTAATAATTGTTTAACATTTAGTTGTTTCAATTTGTATTTTCAATGTCAGCGATTAATAAAGGGTATTTACTCTTAATATTCTCAATTTTGTTTATGAGACTTTTACTTTTATCTATTTTAAATCGATCTAATAATTGGTTGTATGATACTCTATATTTTTTCTTAGAAAGTTTATTTCTTAAATATGTATTGGCAGCAACTAATTCATTCAAGACTTTTATATAAACACCATAATTTGTATTACTATTAGTTTGTATAGTTATAAATGCTTTTGATGGATGGTCTGAAGAATTTGGATTTTTGAATCCGTTACACCAGTCACAAGGTAGTTTGTTTTTGTCTAAACCTGCGCCATTGTCAATAAAATTAATTGCAATTTGTTTTAAATTGTTGATGTTGATAGTTTTATTTTCTACAAGTAATTCATTTTTAGAATTAATAACCACATCTAGAATATTTTTTTCTTTTATGATTGTTTTTTCTTGAGTTTCTGGTTTTTGTTGAATTTTTCTTAAAATCCCGGAATCTACTTCCATAGTAGTAGTCACTAAAAAAAAGATTAATAATAAAAAGGCAATATCAGCCATAGAACCAGTATTGATTTCTGAGGAGTTTCTTCGTAGCATTTTTTTAATTTTAAATTAGTAAATAGTAATCGTTTGGTTACTAATTAAAATTTGGAAGTTAGTAAGAGATAAACAAAAAGAGTGCCGAAAAATTTAAGACAACAATTGCACTATTTTAATAGCTTCTATAGCTTCTTTTACATCGTGCACGCGTAATATATTTGCGCCATTTAACAAAGCAATGGTGTTTGCAGCTGTGGTTGCATTTAATGCTGTTTTTGGAGAGGCTTCTAAGGGTTTGTACAACATTGATTTTCTTGAAATTCCAGCTAAAATAGGAGTATCTAAATTTTTAAATAACGCTAAATTTTTAAGTAGCTCATAATTATGGTTAATGGTTTTTCCAAAGCCAAAACCAACATCAATTAGTACATCATTTACTTGTAATTGATGTAGTTTGTTAATTTGATTAGCAAAAAACGAGATTACCTCATGAGTTACATCTTTGTATTGCGGATTTTGTTGCATATTTTGTGGAGTGCCCAACATATGCATTATAATATATGGGACTTGTAGATTAGCAATAGTTGTAAACATTTCCGTGTCCATGTTACCGCCAGAAATATCATTTACAATAGCTGCTCCAGCATTAATAGTTTGTGTTGCTACTTTACTTCTAAAAGTATCAACTGAAATAATTATTTTAGGAAAATTCTTTATCAATAATTCAATTACTGGAACAATACGCCGAAGCTCATCTTCTTCAGAAATGTGTGCAGCTCCTGGTCTTGAAGAATAGGCACCAACATCAATAAAAGTTGCTCCCTCTAACAACATCTTTTCTGTTTGGTTCAGAATATCAGATTCATTTTTGTACTTACCACCATCAAAAAAAGAATCTGGAGTAATGTTTAATATGCCCATTACTCTTGGAGTAGAAAAATCAATCAGTTTACCTTTGCAGTTAATCGTCATCATTAGCGTACTACTTTGTTAATTATATGAGATACTTCTGGAGCTTTATAAGCTAACATTTGTTGCATTAGTCCATTTACAGTTTTATCAACCAATAACAAATCTCTGTTTTTTTGTTTTAAAAAACCTTCTTGTACCATCACATCTAATTGTTGTAATGTATAATCAAAAAAGCCATTGATGTTTAATAGGCCTACTGGTTTTTGTTCTATATGTAGCTGCCCTAAAGTCAAGGCTTCAAACAACTCATCTAACGTTCCAAACCCACCAGGTAGTGTAATATAACCATCAATGAGCTTACTCATAATAACCTTACGTTCACTCATTTTTTTTGTGATAATCAACTCAGAAGCTTCTCTGTTAACTACTTCTTCATGTTCTAATAGTTTAGGAATAACACCGATTACTTTTCCATTTTTAACATGAATTGCATCAGCAATAATTCCCATCATTCCAATTTTCCCTCCACCATAAACCATAGTAATACTATTTTCAGCAAAATAATTTCCTAATTCAATAGCTGCATCTTTGTACAACGAATTAAACCCAGTACTCGACCCGCAGAAAACAGCAACTTTATCCATATAAAATGATTTCAAAATTTCTTGCGTAAAAATAAATGAAAAGCATTGAAGATTTACTATTTTTGAGGAAATACTTTATTTAAGATTTATGCAAAACACATCAGAGCAATACAATGCAGTAGTTGAAGAATGTAGAAGTTTGTTTATTAAAAAAATGAGTGATTATGGTTGTGCGTGGCGGATTTTGCGTTTACCATCATTAACCGACCAAATATTTATCAAAGCACAACGCATAAGGCAATTGCAAGAGAATGCCACTAGAAAAGTAGATGAAGGAGAAAGACCAGAATTTATTGGTATTATCAATTATTCTATCATGGCATTAATTCAATTAGAATTGGGAGTTGTTGAAAACCCAGATTTATCAACTGAAGCAGCAACCAAACTATATGACAAACATATTGGGATTACCAAAGAGTTGATGGAAAACAAAAACCATGATTATGGAGAAGCTTGGCGTGATATGCGCATTTCTTCGTTAACAGATTTGATATTACAAAAACTATTGAGAGTAAAACAAATTGAAGACAATAAAGGGAAAACTATTGTTTCTGAAGGAATTGATGCTAATTACCAAGACATGATTAATTATGCAGTTTTTGCTATGATTCATATGACTTAGTTTTGAAGCAAATAAAATAGAGAAAAGACCCAAGAAACCTAAAAAAAGTAAAGCAATCACCATTAGTTCTCTGTCAAATCGAGCGTAGGTAAGAATACGAAAATTGTATAGAGAAGTCTTATTAAAAAAAGAAACACATGAAACTACTAACACACATTTCAAGAGTAATCGTCGGAGCCTTATTTATATTTTCAGGTTTTGTAAAATTGGTAGACCCAATGGGTTCACAGTTTAAATTTGAAGAATATTTTAGCGAGAGTGTATTAAATATAGAATTCTTAGTGCCTTATGCGCTTGGTTTTTCAATTCTATTAATAATTGCTGAAATTGTATTAGGAGTGGCAATTTTAGTAGGGTATAAACCCAAAGCTACCGTTTGGAGCTTGCTAGTCATGATTATTATTTTTACTTTTTTAACTTGGTATTCTGCCTATTATAACAAAGTTACAGATTGTGGTTGTTTTGGAGATGCAATCAAGTTAACACCTTGGCAATCGTTTTATAAAGATGTGTTACTAACCGTTTTAATAGTAGTTTTGGTAGTTAGAGTAAAAGACATCACACCTATGTCTTCTGGTAAACTACCAGCCATAGCAATGCTGTTATCATTCTTAATTTCTGGATACATTACCTACCATGCCTTGGCTCATTTACCTATTATAGATTTTAGACCGTATGCTGTTGGAAATAATATCCCAGAAGGAATGCAATACAAAGACGATGGCGAGATTCCTAAAATTCACGATTTTTATTTAGAAGATGCACAAAGCGATTTAGCGCCAGAAATTCTAAAAAAAGAAAAGGTATTGCTAGTAATAGTTTATGCTTTAGAAAAAGCAGATGTAAACGGATTTAAAGCGATAAAAGTAATTACAGAAAAAGCAATTAAAAAAGGCTATACAGTCTATGGGGCGTCAGCTTCATTTACCGATGAATTAATTTTAGCCAAAGAAAAATACCAATTGCCGTTCGATTTTTTATTCTGTGATGGAACCACTTTAAAAACAATGGTAAGAGCAAACCCAGGAATTATGATGCTCAACAAAGGAACCATTACTGGTAAGTGGAACTGGAAAGATGTTGATGATATAGAACTGTAGGTTTATGAAACAATTACTCTTGGTTTTTATTGGAGGAGGTTTTGGTAGTGCGTTGCGTTTTGTAGTCGGTAAATGGTTGAATAATCAAGAAAACGGAATTCCATTAGGTACATTTTTAGCCAATATTTTAGGGAGTTTATTCATCGGGATTCTCTTAGGTTTTGCTGCTAAAAACGATGCACTAACAGAAAATCACACTTTGCTCTTGGCAACAGGTTTTTGTGGAGGTTTTACAACCTTTTCTACCTTTGCTTACGAAAATCATGTGTTTTTAAAATCAGGAGATTTTACCAGTTTCGCAATCTATACCATAGCAAGTTTTGTAGTTGGATTTCTAGCTGTTTTTGCAGGAATGTATTTGATAAAATAATAATTGGTGATTGAGCGTAGTCGAAATCACAAATAATACAATATTAGAAATGAATGAAGTAGTACAATACAAGAGTGAAGACAAATATGCATTAGTTACCATTAATAATGGAAAAGCGAATGCTATTTCGCATGAAGTAATTGAAGGAATAAACAAAGCATTAGATAAAGCACTAGAAGAAAATAAAGTTGTAATTCTAACTGGTCAGCCAGGAATATTTTCTGCGGGATTTGATTTAAAAGTGATGACTAAAAGTCCAGAAGCAGCAAAAGAATTGGTAACAAAAGGCTCAAAATTATCTTTAAGAATGTTGTCTTTTCCGATGCCTATAATTATTGCATGTAACGGGCATGCAGTAGCTAAAGGTGCTTTTTTATTACTGTCAGCAGATTATAGAATTGGAGTAGAAGGAGATTACAAAATTTGTATGAATGAAGTACAAATTGGTATGACTATGCACCATGCAGGTGTTGCTATAGCAAAAGCAAGGTTAGTGAATACCTATCTAGATAGAAGTGTAAGTAATGCCGAAATGTTTAATCCTAAAACAGCCATGAAAGCTGGTTTTTTTGATACTCTAGTTACAGAAGATAAGTTGATGACTACAGCAGTTTATGTAGCAGAAATGTTTTCGAAACTCAATACAAAAGCGCACGCAGCAACTAAAATAAAAGTGAGAAAGCCACATTTAGAAGCGCTAGAAAAAGCCATACAATTAGATTTATCTGAAGAGATAGCAATTAATCCGTAGTCATAATTATTTATACGCTTTTACGCCTGCTTTTACCTCAACACTAATATGATTTTCTTTAGGTGTTATTGGGCAAGAATATCTATCGCTATAGGCACAATACGGATTGTACGCTTTGTTAAAGTCAATATTAATTGTTCCATCTGTTTTTTCATCAGTTGTTAAGACATCAATATAACGTCCACCGCCATAAGATCCGTTTCCGCTGGTCTTGTCCGTAAAAGGCAAGAATAAATAATCTCTATACATAGGGTTTCTGCCTAAATCTTTGTTTTGGTAAATATTTAATTGCTGTTGTTTCCCATCCAACGTAAAAAATAAAGTTCCGTATTTTATATACAAAGGTTTTCTCTCAGTAGTAGTTGGCATTGCAAAAATTACTGGATTTTTTTCTTTTACTAATTTAGCTACAATTTTATATTTTCTGTCGATTTTATAAAAGCTCAATGCGCTGAATTTTCTTAAATCTTTAGCTGTTAAGGGCGAAGTATTCTTATCGTTAAACTTTAAATTTTCTTTGTACTGATAGTTTTTAATTTCTTTAATATAAGTGTCTTGTGCCGTTAAAGAAACTGAAGAAAGAAAGATAAGAAGTAGTAAGGCTTTTTTCATCAGAAAAATAATTTTAAAAAATAAAAGTACAACTTTACAAAATAATTTTATAGATTTGAAGCATCAAAAAAGAAAAAATGAGGAATGTCATTACATATACATGTCAAAAGTCGTCGTTAAGACGAAACAAAGTCGTGTACCTTATGTAATGTAATTATATCTTAATAAAATATAACTATCAATAAGAGTCCGACTTCACAGTCGGACTTTTTATTTTTATAACAACAACCAAAAACATGAAAAAATTATACTCTAACTACTTAAAAACTTTTAAAGGCCTCTCAAGAGAGGTTTGGTGGCTAGCCTTAGTAACACTCATCAATAGAGCCGGAACCATGGTGTTACCATTTTTATCTATTTACCTTACAGAAAGTTTACAATTTACAATTAAAGATGTTGGCTGGGTAATGTCCTTTTTTGGTTTAGGCTCAGTTGCTGGCTCTTGGATAGGGGGTAAATTAACAGATAAAATAGGGTCTTTTAAAGTAATGAAGATTAGTTTATTTTTTACCGGAATTGCATTTATGCTACTTCAATTAGCAACTAATTTCTATCAGTTTTGCTTTGGAATATTTATGGTTACGTTGATAGCAGACGCATTTAGACCAGCCATGTTTGTGGCATTAAGTGCTTATAGTAAGCCAGAAAACAAAACACGCTCGGTAACTTTAATAAGGTTGGCAATTAATTTAGGTTTTTCTGCTGGTCCAGCCATTGGTGGCTTAATTATTACGTATATAAGTTACAACGGATTATTTTGGGTGGATGGAGTTACATGTATCTTAGCAACAGTGTTGCTGTCTGTTGTATTGCATCCTAAAAAAGCAAAAGTTATAGATGAGGTTAAAGTAGAAGATCCACATTCAATATTTTCTGACAAGGCATTTTGGGTGTTTTTCATTGCCATGGTTATTTTTGGAGTTACCTTTCTACAGTATTTTTCATCAATGCCATTGTACTATAAAGACATACATGTTTTAACCGAATTGCAAATAGGCTTGTTGCTTGGTTTTAATGGGTTGTTGATTTTTGTTCTTGAAATGCCTTTGATTAAATGGTTAGAAGAAAGTAAATACAGCAAAGAATTTTTAATGTTGTTTGGCTTGTTTTTAACAGGGTTGAGTTTTATTGTGTTAAACATTTTTTCATGGTCAGGTATTTTAGTAGTTGGAATGTTTTTAATGACCATAGGAGAAATGATTGCGTTTCCTTTTTCTAATGCTTTTGTAATGGAAAGAGCAAAAAGAGGAAAACAAGGCGAATATATGGCATATTATAGCATTGCGTTTTCAATTGCCCATATTTTTGGACATAATTCTGGGTTGCAAATGATCAACTCTTTAGGATTTGATGCAACTTGGTATATTATTACTGGAGTATCTATGGTTGGAATACTGCTTTTGTTTGTGTTGATGCAAATGGTACAAAGAGAAAAGACAAATTAGATAAACAAGCGGTTTAAAAAGTGTTATTCTGAAAGTAATTGAAGAATCACTTTTCAAACCGCCTCGTCTTATTTTAAAGAGGAAACTTTAAAAGTCCAAACATAATTACTTGGCGGATTATGCTGTAAGCGCTTCGGAATTTTAATTTTAAATCCGCTGCCTACTTTTCTCCAAGAAAGTGACTTTTTACTACCTAGTAAGGTTACTTTTGCGTCTTTTGTCGGTTGATGAGATTCTATAAAAATCTCTGCCGGAATATTGGTTTCTCCTTCTTTAGCTAAATAGAAAAAATAAGCATTCCCATTCGCTTGTTTTGTCATGCAAATGTTATTTTCTTTGTAGGGAGCAAGTACTTTACTGTTGTAAATTCCTTCGCTGTTTATGTGCATCCAATCACCAAACTCTTTCAGTAAATCGTAAGCTCCTTGTTGCCATTCTCCTTCTGGAGTAGGTGCAACATTCAATAATAAATTGCCACCTTTTGCAACAATATCTACCAATAATTGTACCCCTTGTCTACCACTCATGTATTTGGCATTTTTGGTGTGAGACCAACCTCCACCAGAAATAATACAAGATTCCCAAGGATACGGTAATGGTTTTTTTGGAACACGATTTTCTGGTGTTAAATAATTCTGATTTTTTCCATAGACAGCTCTGTCAACTACAATTAATTCTGGCTGTTTTTGTCTTGCTTTTTTTACAAGTTCATCCATCAGAATGTCTTGATTAACCATTCGATGTTTTATATATCCGTTTTTAGAACTCTTAAATTGTTGATCGTACCAGCTGGTAATTTCTTCTTTCGTGTTTTTTGCAACCCAACCACCATCTAACCAAAGAATATCAATCTTTCCGTAATCTGTAAGTAATTCTAATATTTGATTATGAGTAAAATCAATAAACTGTTGCCATTTTTTTGGATTGGCTTCTGGCTCATAATTTACATTTCTATCTCTTGGCGGATATTTTGGATCCCAATAATAGGGCGAATGCCAATCGGGTTTAGAAAAATAAGCGCCAGCCCATAAGCCCTCTTTTCTAAAACTATCAAATATTTCTTTGGCTACATTTCTTCTAGGATGCTTAGAAAAAGGTGATTTAGTATTCGTTATTTTATAGTCTGTATATTTAGAATCGAACATGCTAAATCCGTCGTGATGCTTGGTAGTAAAAACTACATATTTCATCCCCGCATATTTTGCAGCTTTTGCCCATTTATCTGGATTAAACTTATATGGATTAAACGAATCTTTTAATGCTTCGTATTCTTTAGTATACACATTATAATCATTAGGGTTCGAACTTTTTGTACGTACACACCAGCCATATTCCTCTGGACATAACGACCAAGATTCTACAATACCCCATTGGCTATAGGCACCCCAATGCATTAACAACCCAAACTTAATGTTTTGCCATTCAGCAATTTTCTTTACAACTAATGGGTTGGTTTCTGGTACATAACGTTCTTCTCCATGTTGAGAAAATCCGTTGGTGTAAAAACAGACAAGAGTAAAAAATAAGAGTAAACGCTTCATCTATTTAAATTTTATTTGATTGATTTTTGAACAGCATTTTTACCACCTACTACAGGAATTGAAATTGAAGTTCCGTTTAAATCAACGGTCAATTTTGTTCCTGGTTTTGGTAATAATGTATATTGGTTATCACTAGAAAAAATCATTAAACCTATTTGCTGTCCTCTTTTAATCACTTGGTCGTCAGGTTGTAAATCAAACGTCATTTCATAAAACTTACCTGGTTTTAATGGCTCACTTTTACGTAACGATTTGTAGTTCTGTAAATCTGCCCAACCACGTGTGATAATATTGTCGGTAATTTTAGTTCTACGTCCTTTATTCCATGGTAAAGATACGAGCCAAATAGATAGATTTGCTGCTGGTTTACTACTCGCTATTTTAACAGTAATAGAAGCTAACCCAGAAATGTGGAGATCTTCTTTTAAAGTAGGAGTAAGATATAATAATCTGTGATTTGTATTTTCTGCTTGCGCTAGCATTTCACCAGAGAAAGAATAATTATCAATCAATGTTTCTTTTGTTTTTTTATTCGACTTTGTAGTTGTTAAATTACCTGTTTCTGGAGCACCAGGGTGTAAGTAAAATGTTACAGGTATTGCTTGTGGATTTGGGTAATCTTTGTACGATGTTGGTTGTAATCTATCGTCATTTTCTCTTACAATCCAAGCTTTGGCATCATTTTCTACGCCGTTTTGTATACCGTGTAAATAGCGTGTAAACCAACGGTTCATCATTTTCATTGGTGGTGGTCCACCATGTCCGTTTTGATGATAATAAATTTGTGTTGGCAGTCCCATTTCTTTGGCTCTTTTATAGATTCTGTAGCTGTGTTCTGGCATTACGTTCCAATCGTTAAATCCATGCGACATTAACAGGGCAGCTTTCATTGGTTTCATATCATTTAGATAATCTCTTCCAGCCCAAAAATCGTTATAATCTCCAGTTGCTCTATCTATTCCGTTTGCCATTTCGGTATCACGTACTTTCGCATTGCTATAATCTCTTTTTCTGATAAACTTTTTAGAGTTGTTATTGTCTTTCATATAGCCTTTATTCGGAATCATATCTTCACCGCCACTATGGATAAAATCATACAATACATCGATATCCTCTCCTAAATATCCGCCAGGAGAACGTACCAACCCGTTAGAACGATAGTAATGGTAATACGAAGTGTTTGGAGCAACAGGAATGATTGCTTCAAGACCTTTAACTCCCGTTGTGGCTGCTGCTAACGGTATGGTTCCGTTGTATGATGTTCCAGTCATACCTACTTTTCCTGTAGACCAATACGCTTTAACCTTTTTGTTCCCCGTTCTACTTGTGTAACCATTAGCTCTTCCACATAGCCAATCAATTACAGCCTTTGGTGCAAGCGATTCATTATCACCTCCAACAGTTGGCGAACCATCTGATAAACCTGTACCTGGTGAAGAAGAATGTACTACAATATATCCTCTTGGTACCCAAGTTCTGATTTGAGAATTTGAAATAATAGGACGCTTTCCTGTTCTTTTTACCTCTGCATGATTTCGAGGTTTTGGTTTTGTGCCTAACTCATGTTTCACATCCCAAAAAATAGGCGCATTTCCAGCAGTACCAGCATAATATGGACTAGACTCATAAACAATTGGCAATTTTAAACCTTCGGTTTCTGTTTGTTTTGGCCTGGTAACTGATACGTGCATTCTATCTAATTTTCCATCTCCATCGGTATCAAAAGTGGTTTCTACCCACAAATCGTGTCGTATCCAATCTTTAGGGTTCTTAAAAGCTTCTACAATTTGAGCTTCTCCATCTTTAAAAATAGGTGTTGTTTTTTGTGCTTGAATACTAATAGTCGCTAAGAATAATAGTAATAATGTGAATTGTTTTTTCATTTTTTAGTGGTTATTGTTTCCTGGGTGATATGTTTTTTTTGCTCTTTTTAATACATCTTCTTTATAATAGGCAACATCTTTAAATTGTTTGTTCACATAACGTTGCGCTTGATCGCTAAAATGTGGCGATTTTGGATCTCCGCTTTGCCCACCAGCCAACATGGTTTTTGCGGTTACTTTATCTCCAAATTCTACAACTGCTACAAAACTGTTTCCAGAAGTACCATACTGACGTTTAGTGTCTTTACCAAACCTTGCTCCGTAAGAAGCTAAAGCACCCCATCTTCCAGAGGCCATGCCAACAGGAATACTTGGTTTTGCATCGTTAAAATCTTGTCTTATTTTTCCATCATTTCTTTGGTATCTATTAAATTCACCCCAAGGAGTTTTCCAAGAACCAAAATCAGTTTTTAACTTATCTAAGGCAAGTTGAAAAACTGCTAATCGTTCTTTAGGAGATGAAGTTTTACTCATATATTCAAACCTCCCTAATCTACTCATTCTTTTATTGCCTGCCATTCTTGGAATTTTTCTAGATGCATAATAAGCATTTAAGTAAAATTGTGCTAAGGTCATTTCAACAGATGTTACAGATACTCTAAAATCCCATTTTTTTAATAATGCAATTGCCTCTCTTGCTTTTCTAGATTTAACAGGTGATTTTTTTGCTGCGTCTAGTAATCCACTAATTAATACGTCAGCACCAGGTAAATAAGTGTCATAAGCTAGGTCAATTAAAGAATCTAAGGTTAAATCTTTAGCTTCTGTTAATAACGGAATAGCATGCATTCCTCTAAAATTTTCTGGGAATGAATGCATATATGCAGGATAATCTTCTTTTTTTGGACTATAGGCAGCAGCTGCAGTAAACGGAGTAGAGTTGCAATTCTGAATCCACCCATTTGGAGGATTTAACACCAAAATGTTGTCTTCTAAAGGATGTAATCCTTGCCAGTCTGTTTCTGGGTTACTACCATCAACAGGTTTGGTATAATCAAATTTTTCGTTTCTTTTTGGGATAAAATTGCCGTGGTAATAAGCAATCGTTCCGTCTGCATCTGCGTAAACCGTATTGTTAGAAGAGTTGGTTCTGATGTTCATCATTTCATAAAACTCTTTATGATTTGCTTTTTTAGTTCTTGTAAATGATTGTGTCAATGCTTTTACTGGACTCCACATTAAAGCAGTAGTTACCCATTTGTCCCCATTTGCATGCGTAATAGGACCTCGATGTGTTCTGTAGGTCATAAAAGATTTTTCTTTCAAACCATCAGTTGTTTTATACTTTAAGTTGACTTTAATTGAGTCCATTGCTCTGGTTTCTTCTCCATATTTGTAAGAAGTTTTTGAACCATCTTTTACAACGGTTTCTTCAAATTCATCAATTATGTCTGTCCCAGTAGAGGTGTGCATCCAACCTGTTTTTTCATTAAATCCTTGATAGATAAAAAACTGTCCCCAAGTAGTAGCTCCGTATGCATTTAATCCTTCTTCGCTTACAACATGTAATTCTCCACGAAAGAAAAATGAAGTATGAGGATTGATTAAAAGCATTGCATTACCAGATTTTGTTTTTGTTCCTGCAATAGCAAATCCATTAGAACCTCTTGGTTCATCATCCTTTAACCTTATCAATCCATTATGAATAGCTGTTGCGTTTTTTGGATGTTGTTTGCCATAAAAGGCTGCAATTTTTCTGGTAGAAACTCTTTCTATATCTCCACCAATAGAGCCTTCGCTAAAATACATTGGCATCCAAGGTTCAAAACGAGTAATTAATTTTGGTTTCACTTCTGGATGTGTAGCTAAGTAGTAATTCAATCCATCAGCAAAAGCAACACATAATTTTTGTAACCACTCTGGACTTTCATCAAAATGTTTTTTTGCTTCTTCTTGGGTCATGTATAAACGAGCACGTAAATCACTGTACAATGATTTTTCACCTTCAATTTCTGCCAATCTTCCTATTGCCCAAATATAATTGCGTTCTACTCTGTTAAAATCATCTTCTGCCTGCGCATATAACATTCCAAAAACAGCATCTGCATCTGTTTTTCCGTATATGTGTGGTACGCCAAAATCATCTCTAATAATTTCTGTGTTTTTAGCATGCAATTCCCAACGTTCATACTCTGTTAATTTAGTATTAGATGTACAACTAACAATGGAAATAACAAATAGGACAAGTAATTTTTTCATTGATTGATTATTTTAAAACGGTAAACTCGATACTAGAATCTGTAAACACCGTATGCGTTTGCGTTTTAAAGTCTTTTGCATCTGCTTTATAGATGTTGTCTACATAGGTCTGCGGATTTAAATCTATTAAAGGAAACCAAGTACTTTGTACTTGAATTTGTAATTTATGTCCTTTTTTAAAGGTGTGAAAAACATCTTGTAGTTTGATGTTTACTTGTGTCTTTTTGTTTGGTGTAAATGGCTCGGGTTTCTCAAAACTATTTCTAAATCTACCTCGCATTACTTCACTACGTACCATTAAATGATAGTTGCTCATTTTTAAATGCGATTGCATCTTATCATTATTATCCTTTGTGTCTGTTGGATGCACATCAATTATTTTAACAATCCAGTCAGCAGCGGTTCCTGTAGTTGCAACTTTAAGTTTTGCTAAAATATCTCCTGCCAACGTAAAATCTTCTTGTAATACATCCGTTTCAAAAACCAATACATCTGGTCTTCGAGCAGCAAAACGTTGATCGTCTGTCATATATTTTCTTGGAGTAAATACAGTTTTAATATCTTCAGAGTAAGGTACAGGCCTTTTAATATCACTAATAAACTTTATAGGCTTAATATAATTTTTATGTACAGGTGGGGCAATTATCAATTTTTGATTTTCAGATAAATACCAATTTTGCTTTTTAGCTTCTTTTGGAGGCCAAATATCATAGCTTTTCCATTCTTTTTTTCCAGAATCAAATACATAAGCTTCTGGCAAACCTGAGTTTTTATCTCCGCTACCTTTTAAGAAATGATTAAAGAATTTAGATTCAACTTCTTTTTGAAATTTTAGTGAGATGGAATCTCCAAAATAGTAATTTCCAACAGTGTTTTTTACAGTACTTCTAGACCATCCTCCATGATCCCAAGGCCCAAAGACTAAAATGTTATAATTGTTTGGTTGGTGCTTCTCAATACCTTTATAAGTTTCTAAAGGCCCGTATAAATCTTCTGCATCAAACCAACCACCAACTACCATAGTTGCAACTGTAGATGGAACTTTATTTAAATGTTGAATGATTCCTTTGCTTTTCCATACTGAGTCGTAATTTGGATGCTCAACAATCTCCTTCCAGAAAAAATCATCAATTCTATTATTGTTTTGAGGAGCTGAATTATCTACCGTTTCGTTTCTAAAATATTTGTTTAGATTTTTTAGAGGGCCAGCATCTAAGAAAAATTGGTACTGATCTTGAGAATTCATTTTAGGGAAAGAATACCACGCTGTATCTGTTGGTTTATCTTTGTAAGTTCCAAATAATTTTATAGCTCTAAAATAACTTAATAGAAAAGCGCCATTATGGTGAAAGTCATCAAAAAAGAAATCTCCAATACAGGCTTGTGGCGAAGCTGCCTTTAACGCAGGATGTGCATCAATTGTAGAAATTGTTGCATAATGACCCGGATAAGAAATACCCCAAGTACCGACTTTACCATTGTTATTTTCTACATTTTTAACTAACCAATCTATGGTGTCGTATGTGTCAGAAGTTTCATCAGTTTGCTTTCCTGTTTTATTTGGAATATATGCACGCATATTATCATACACACCTTCACTCATCCAACGTCCACGAACATCTTGATACACAATAATATTTCCTTCTTTCATCAACTGAGAGTTAGGACCAATACGTGTTCTGAATTTACCCTCTCCATAGGGCGTACAACTATAGGGTGTTCTTTGAAGTAGAATAGGATATTTTTTACTGGTGTCTTTTGGAGCGTAGATTACGGTGTGTAATTTTGTTCCATCTCGCATTGCTATAGTTACCTCTTTTTTTGTATAATTGTCTTGAACATAGGTGTCCGGTTTCTTAATATTAGCTGTATCATTTGAGTTAGAATTGCAGCTTACAAATAACGCAATGCTACAGAACAATAGAATGGTTTTGATGACTTGTTTTTTCATGATGAATAATTGGTTGATTTTGAAGTAAATCTACAAAAGAAAAAACATTTTTAGAATCATTTAGCAGCTTAAATCTGATTTTAATACTTTTATCGAAACATAAGATAAAAGAGAATGAAAAAATATAGTATTGTTGTTGTGGCTTTGATAACCATGATTAGCTGCAATTTTAATATTAAAAATGATCAACAAACAACAGAATTAAAGCAGTTTCCAAGCTTAAAGGAGGGGCGATATAATGTAGCGTTTTTAATTATGAACGGGACATATAATACCGAGTTAACAGCTCCTTTTGATATTTTTCAACATACTATTTTTAGAGAAGGAATAAAACAAATGAATGTGTTTACTGTTGCTAATACAGATAAACCTATAACGACTTTTGAAGGAATGAAAATTATTCCTGATTTTAATTATTTAAAAGATAGCCTGCCAAAAATTGATATTTTGGTTGTGCCAAGTGCAGAACATCACTTAGATACTGATTTAGAAGACAAAGCCATGCTTGACTTTGTAAGACGAGTTGATAAAGAGGCTGAGTTTATTACATCGCATTGCGACGGTGCGTTTGTATTAGCTAAAGCAGGAGTTTTAAAAGGAATGGTATCAACAACATTTCCTTCAGATATTGATAAAATGAGGGAGATGTTTCCCGATTTAGATATTAGAAAGAAGGTCTTGTTTGTACATGACGGAAAATACATTACTTCTGCAGGTGGTGCTAAATCTTTTGAAGCTGCCTTGTATTTGTGTGAGTATTTATATGGAAAAGAGATTGCACAACAATTGGCTGGCGGCTTAGTAATTGATTGGGATGTAGATAAAGTTCCGCATCTTGTAATAAAGAAATAAAAAAAGTGACTATAAGTCACTTTTTTTATTTCTAAATAGATTTCATTATCCTTTTAACCAAGCATTTCTCAATTTAGCTTTTGGATTATCTGCTGGTAAATCTTCAACGACTAATGTTTTTTGTTTCGTCTTAGGAACAATAGCTGTTCCATTAAGTAAAATATTTTTACCGTCTCTTACAACATCCATTGTAATTTTATCTCCAGGTTTCCAACCAAAAGTTTTTACAATAATATTGTTAGCATTTTGCAATGTGATTTCTTCTCCGTTTACTTTCTTTAAAACATCTCCTTCTTTTACACCTAATGCAACTAAACCAGTATTAGTTCTTTTTGTAAAATAGATTTCTCTTTTTTGATTAACACTAATAAAAGGCTGATTACTAGCATCAATAAAATATCTAGAGTTTACTTCAGCAACTTTACTTACAATTCCTGTTTTTGCAAAGAAGTCATTATAATTTATTGGTGTATTTCCCTGAACATGATTTTTGAAAAATTCTCCAACAGCAGGATATGTCATTTTTACAATTTCATCAATAATCTCATCATCTTTAAAAGCTTTTTTTGCTCCGTATTTTTTAGATAAATCAAGCATTAAGTTTCTTACACCGTAAGTTCCATTACTTTCTTCTCTTAAAATAATATCTAAACACATACCAATTAGAGCACCTTTCATATAAACATTACTATAGTTTTTAGCATACTTAGGGTCTAATATGTTTTTACTCATTTCTGTAAACGACATCGCATCATCAAATCGCATAGAAGTTGTAATCTTAGATTTCATTTCATCGATGAATTCTTGCTCTGAGATTAATCCTTGATTTACTTGGAATAAATTTGCAAAATATTCAGTAATTCCTTCATACATCCATAAGTGTTTAGACATGTTAGGTTTGTTGAAATCAAATGAATGAATTTCTTCAGAATGCACAGAAAGAGGCGTTACAATATGGAAGAATTCGTGAGAAACAGTTCCGTTAATCATTCCGTTAGCCAATTGTTTTTTAGAGTAGCTTTCTGGGTATACAACAGTTGTAGAAGATAGGTGTTCTAATGCTCCAAAGCTATTCCATTTGTATACTTTAGGATCAAATAAATACAATAAGATATTGTATTCATCAGTAGTAGCAAAACCTTCTAAGAAATTGGTTTGTGCTTTCACCATTTTCTTTAAATCAGCTTCCATGTCTTTTGCAGAATGCACTCCGTTTGGAGAATACACGGCAAAGTTTACTTCAATTCCATTCATAGTAAAGCTAACATTGTTTAATGGAGCATACATAATTGGATTATCAGAAATTTCATCATAACGGGAAGCTACAAAAACATCTTTTGTGTTATCTGTTTTTGTTGTGTTCTTATTTATCAAAGAAGAAGTTTCATATAAATGTGCTGGGTGAGAAACATTAATTTGATATGGTAATTCTTTCTTTCCTTTAAAGTATCCAATAAAACCTGGTAGGTTTAAAAAGAAGTTTTTACCTTCTTCTATATTGGTTCCTGCCATTACATAGATTTTATGTTTTTCTTTGGTGTCAAAAGTGTCATCAACCCAGTAAGAAATCTTATCTAGTTTTTTAGCGTTATTAACTTGCCACGAATTGGTGTCTAATTTTTTAACTTCAAGTTCATTTCCTTTATAATCATAAGCTTTAAAATCAGAAATAAACTTACCGTAATCACTTATAACATAAGTTCCAGGCACAATAGCAGGGATTTGGTAAACTACAGATTCTTCTTTTATTTTTTGAGGATTTACTTCTACTTTTACTTTGTCATCAACAACAGTATTTAAGTCAATACCAACTTCAATTAAATTTTTTTTAACAGCTATATTAGATGTAGAACAGCTAGCTAAAAAAGCGATACTCACTATCGCTAATAATAATTTTCTCATAATGTAAATTCTAAAATTTGGGTTAAAGATACTTAGAAGAC
This sequence comes from Flavobacteriaceae bacterium, assembly GCA_013373385.1. Taxonomy (GTDB): domain Bacteria; phylum Bacteroidota; class Bacteroidia; order Flavobacteriales; family Flavobacteriaceae; genus Polaribacter. The sequence goes on along the minus strand of JABXHX010000051.1, from coordinate 38,964 downwards.
GCATATTAGTATAATTCGTTTCATGCTTTAACATATATTTCACAAAAGTAATGCAATAAATAAAAAATAGTCCAATCAGTTTAATTTGGGTATTTTTGCAAAAGCATGAGTGAATTAAGATTGTCAAATTGGTTGCCAACTACAAATAAAGAAGTAAAACTTCGTGGTTGGGAGGAGCTAGATGTTATATTATTTAGTGGAGATGCCTATGTAGATCATCCTTCTTTTGGACCGGCTGTTATTGGTCGAATTCTAGAAAGTTATGGTTTACGTGTAGCTATAGTACCGCAACCGAGTGTGCATGACAATTTACAAGATTTTACAAAACTCGGAACTCCAAAATTGTTCTTTGCGGTAACTGGTGGATGTATGGATCCGATGGTGAGTAATTACACCGCTAGTAAAAGACGTAGAGACAAAGATGCTTATACACCAAATGGCGATAAAGGTTTTAGACCTGATTATGCTACTTCAGTATATTCTAAAATTTTAAAAGATAAGTTTCCAGATATACCAGTGTTAATTGGAGGAATTGAAGCCTCTTTGCGTAGAGTAACTCATTACGATTATTGGTCAGATAAATTATTGCCAACCATATTAGAAACATCTAAGGCTGATATGCTGGTGTATGGAATGGGAGAACAACCACTACGAGAAATTGTAGAATTATTGCAAAAGGGTGTGCCATTTTCCAGCTTAAAAAATATCAAGCAAACTGCGGTATTGATTCATACTGATAAAGAGAAAATACCCGTAGTAAAAAATTGGCAAGATGTAGAAATCCATTCACATGAAGCTTGTTTGGCTGATAAAAAAACATTTGCATCTAACTTTAAAGTAATAGAGCAAGAGTCAAATAAATTAAAAGCTCGGCGAATCTTTCAAAAAGTAGGAGAAAAGTTATTGATGATTAATCCACCTTTTCCTACAATGACAGAAAAAGAAATTGATGCTTCTTTTGACTTGCCATTTACACGTTTGCCACACCCAAAGTATGACAAACGTGGTCCAATTCCTGCTTTTGAAATGATTAAGTTTTCTATTAATATTCATAGAGGTTGTTTTGGAGGATGTAGTTTTTGTACCATTTCTGCACATCAAGGAAAGTTTATTGCAAGTAGAAGTCAAGAATCTATTTTAAAGGAAGTTGATGCAGTTGCTAATATGCCAGATTTTAAAGGTTATTTATCTGATATTGGTGGGCCTTCGGCTAATATGTATCAAATGAAAGGAAAGATACAATCTATTTGTGATAAGTGTGTGGCACCATCTTGTATTTCGCCAGTTATTTGTAGTAATTTAGATACTTCTCATAAGCCGTTAACACAGTTGTATCAAGCAGTAGACAAGCATCCAAAAATTAAAAAATCATTTATTGGAAGTGGAATTCGACATGATATGTTAGTGCCAGAATTCAATAAAAATGCAGACCCAAAAGAGTTAGACGCATATACTGAAGAGGTGATGACTAAGCATGTTTCTGGTCGATTAAAAGTAGCGCCAGAACATACTTCTGACCCTGTGTTAAAACTGATGCGTAAACCTTCTTTTAAATATTTTCATTTATTTAAAAAGCGTTTTGATAAAATAAACATCAAGAAGAGGTTAAACCTACAATTGATTCCGTATTTTATTTCGAGTCATCCAGCGAGTGAAGTAGAAGATATGGCAAATTTGGCAGCTGAAACAAAAGATATGGGTTTTCAGTTAGAACAGGTTCAAGGATTTACACCAACGCCAATGACGGTTGCAACGGTAATTTATTATTCAGGGTATCATCCTTATACATTAAAACCAACCAAAACACCAAAAACAAAAAGAGAACGAGAAGATCAGCATCGTTTTTTCTTTTGGTATAAAAAAGAAAATAAAGATTGGATTAGAAACACACTAAATAAAGTTGGACGACAAGATTTACTAAAAGTGTTACTGCCAGATAACAATTCTTGGAAAAAGAATAAGAAAGCAACTACAGCTAAAAACACCTTTGATGATGCTGTGCCTTTTAATCGCAGAAAAAAGAAAGTTTCTAGAGCGCCTAAAAAGAAAAGGAGAAGGTGATTTTGTAAGTGGCTTTTAGCTGTTATTTTTAGTTTTAAGAACAAAAGCTTTGTGTATTTCTTTTTTTTGAATACTCTTATTGGTCATTTCTATTGAAGGCTTTTTAAACATACTCGGATGTTTATAAACACTTATTCTACTTTCAGGAGTGGTTTTTTGTTGTTTTATTTTTTTTCTGATATAAAGAATACCCCCAACAAAAGACAAAATAAAAAGAGAGACAATAAGATATTTCATAAGGTTTTTACATACAATTATCAAAAACTATTCAAAAAAGAATTTAAGCCATATTGTCAGTGTTCTACCCACAAACTTTACAATCTTCCTTCTCTTGTATTTCACCAACCAATTTACCATCATTATTTAAACGGTACCCACAGCAGTCTATAAAACCTTTGGCAATGAGTTTTCGTGCACGTTGGATTTGAGATTTTGTAGTGGTGATATTTTGGTGTAATTGTTTGGCAACATCAGCTTGTTTTAACCCTTTGATGTCTGATAAAAAAATAGGATCTCGGTATTTTTTTGGTAAGTTTTGCAATATGCCACGTAAACAATCTTTTTCTGTATGAACATCTTCTTCAATAAAAGTTTCAGCTTCAAAATTAGCATATTCAAAAGTTTTGTTGGTTGCTTTAAAATAATCTAATACCGAATTTCGAGCGATTGAAAATATCCACGATTTGAGTTTATTTAAGTCTTTAAGTGTGTGGAGTTTTGTATGAATCTTTATAAATGAATCTTGTAAAATATCATCAGCTACAGCTTCATCTTTAATTTTACTAAAGATAAACCGTTTTAAGTCATCTGCATATTGAGCCCAAACTTGTTGAGTAGTCATTATAATGATTTAAAATGTCATTTCGAGTAATTCTGATGTAAATCAGAATTGTATCGAGAACCTATTCTAAAGACTTCTCGATACAATTTTTTAACAAAAATTACTCAAACTGACAATATATTAACAATTGCAATTGTTGCAAGAACAATTTTCGCAAGTGCAATTAGCACAGTTTCCAGATTTGCATCCGTCACAATTACAGGTACATTCATTTTTCATGATTTTAAATTTTAAGGTTCACTTAATAGACAAAAAAGGTACAAAAAAGATGCACCTTTTTAAAAATATTTTTGAATTTCTTTCCTAATCGGAATTGGTTTGATGGGAGAAATGTTGCTACCTCCTGTATTACCTGTAGGAACCCAAATTAATGTAAAGAGCAGGGAGGCTAAGATTCTAAATACTTGCCCAACAATTTCTTTTGTGTTTTTAGTTTTAAGACCAAATATAAGCATCCAATAGTGACTTACTGTATGACGCTAAACATGTTTTTGCCCAAGTATATGTGCGTTTTCAAAATGATAAAAAGCCGTTTTAAAATTCTTTTTTGTAGGGCTATTTTTCCGAGTGTTAGCTGGTTGTAAAATTCAGTTTTTAAATGTTTGTGTTTCATGATTTTTTCTTTTTTAATAAAGAAGACAATGCATTTCAAAAAAAGATGCATTTTGTAAGTTGTTTTGTTGCTAGTAGTAACTTAATTGTGTTATTTAGCATATTGAATTTTAAAAATGTTTTGTCATGAAAAATGGTTTAAGAAAAGTATTTACTCTTTGTGTTGGGGTAGTATTCTTTACTTCTTGTATAGCAAAAAAGCACTATGTAAATCAAGTAATAAAAAAAGAGACTATTGAAGAGCTTGCATCAAAAACTGTTGTGGTTACCGTTGCTGATAATGTAGATTTAAAAGACTTTAAGAAGACTTATAAAAAGAATTTTTCTGACGATAAAGTGTTTGCAAAAAGTTATACGGATGCTATTTCTATAGCGTTAAAAAATAATCGTGTTTTTTCTAGTGTACAAATAGGTAAAGTAAACAATTGGGATTTTTTAAAAGAAAATAGTACTACAGATTATATTATTGATATTCCATTTTTTGAAATTAACAATAGAATAGAAACTACTCGTGTAGTTACAGGTGGGCCTAATAATTTTGGAGGAATGCAGACCACCTCAACAGAATACTGTGTTGTAAATGTAAAGGTTGTTTTGTACGACATGAAAAAGAAAAAAAGAGTTCTTGAGTTTTTATCCACCGGAGAGAGTTCTGTGTTCTTTTTTGATTTTACCAAAGCATTACAAAAAGCTAAAGAAAGATCAATTACTCATATTGTCAATTATTTAAAATCGGGGAAGACTGAGTATGATAAATATTAAAAAAAACCTCACTTAATTTTAAGCGAGGTCTTTATAACTATTTTGCAAGAATAACTTACATATTTCTTCTGTATTGACCACCTACTTCAAATAAAGCTGAAGTAATCTGCCCCAAAGAACATACTTTAGAAGCTTCCATTAGTTTTTCAAAAATATTTTCATTTTGAACAGCTGCTGTTTGAATTTCTGCTAATTCTTCGGCTACTTTTTCTTTATTAGCCTTATTTAAGTTTTCTTTCGTTTTAATTTGGAATAGCTTTTCTTCTTCTGTTGCACGAATTACTTCCTGTGGAGTAACCGTTGGAGATCCTTTAGAACTTAAGAATGTGTTTACACCAATAATTGGGAATTCACCAGTATGTTTTAAAGTTTCATAATACAAGCTTTCTTCTTGAATTTTAGAACGTTGGTACATAGTTTCCATCGCTCCTAAAACTCCACCACGTTCAGTAATTCTATCGAATTCAGTTAATACAGCTTCCTCTACTAAATCTGTTAATTCTTCAATAATAAAAGAACCTTGAATAGGATTTTCATTTTTAGCTAATCCTAATTCTTTATTAATAATCAACTGAATCGCCATTGCTCTACGAACACTTTCTTCAGTAGGGGTTGTAATGGCTTCATCGTATGCATTTGTGTGTAATGAATTACAATTGTCATAAATAGCATACAATGCTTGTAATGTAGTACGAATATCATTAAAATCAATTTCCTGAGCGTGTAACGAACGTCCAGAAGTTTGAATATGATATTTCAACATTTGTGCACGTGCGTTTGCTCCGTATTTATATTTTAAAGCTTTTGACCATATTTTACGAGCTACACGTCCAATTACTGCATATTCAGGATCAATACCGTTAGAGAAGAAGAACGATAAGTTTGGTCCAAATGCGTTGATATCCATTCCTCTTGATAAATAGTATTCTACATAAGTAAACCCATTCGCTAAAGTCAATGCTAACTGCGTAATAGGATTTGCACCAGCCTCAGCAATATGGTAACCAGAAATCGATACCGAGTAGAAGTTACGTACGTTTTTGTCAATAAAATATTCTTGAACATCTCCCATTAAACGTAAAGCAAATTCCGTAGAGAAAATACACGTGTTTTGTGCTTGATCTTCTTTTAAAATATCCGCTTGAACTGTTCCTCTTACTTGAGATAATGTGTTTGCTTTAATTTCAGCATATACATCAGCTGGTAAAACTTGATCTCCAGTAATCCCTAATAATAATAATCCTAACCCATCATTTCCTTCTGGTAACTCTCCATTGTATTTAGGTCTGTCAATTCCTTTATTATCATATAATTCTTTAAGCTTTGATTCAACTTTTGCTTCTAAACCATGTTCTTTTATGTATTTTTCACAGTTCTGATCAATAGCAGCATTCATAAAGAATCCTAAAAGCATTGGTGCTGGTCCATTGATTGTCATCGATACAGAAGTCATAGCGTGACTTAAATCGAATCCAGAATACAATTTCTTTGCATCATCTAAACAACAAATAGAAACTCCAGCATTACCAATTTTTCCATAAATATCTGGTCTGTGTCCTGGATCATTTCCATAAAGTGTAACCGAATCAAAAGCAGTCGATAAACGTTTTGCTGGCATTCCTAAACTAACATAGTGGAATCGTCTGTTTGTACGTTCTGGTCCACCTTCACCGGCAAACATTCTTGTCGGATCTTCACCTGTTCTTTTGAAAGGATATAACCCTGAAGTATATGGGAATTCACCAGGAACATTTTCCTGTAAATTCCAACGTAATAAATCTCCCCAAGCTTGATATTTTGGTAAGGCTACTTTTGGAATATCAGAGTGAGAAAGTGATTTCGTATGTGTTTCAATTTTAATTTCCTTATCTCTAACCTTAAATGAGTAGATAGGATCTTTATATTTTTGAACTTTAGTCGCCCAATTTAAAATGACTTCCCAATTGTATGGGTCTAAGTTCATTTTTACTTTATCGAACTGTGCAAATAACAATTTAGCAAATGGTTGTTCGTCATTCTGAACTTGTTTCAGAAGCTCATCTTGATCAATTCCATTTTTGGTAAGGAATGATTCTGTTACTTCGTTCGGAATGACAGATAAGATAGTTTGATAGATTCCATATAATTTTTGAGCTACTTTTTCTTGTTCATCAACAGTTTTATCGTAAGCTCTATTGTTCTCAGCGATTTCAGATAAATAACGAGTTCTTGCAGGAGGAATTACAAATATCTTTTCAGACATTTCTTTTGTAATTTCAAAAGTAGATTTTAAATCAGCTCCTGTTTTCTCAACAACTTTATCCATAATTGCTTTGTATAACGAGTTCATTCCTGGATCGTTAAATTGAGAAGCAATCGTTCCAAAAACCGGCATATCATCCATATGAATATCCCATAGGTTATTGTTACGCATGTATTGTTTTTTTACATCACGTAACGCATCTAACGCACCTCTTTTATCAAACTTGTTAATAGCAACTAAGTCAGCAAAATCAAGCATGTCGATTTTCTCTAACTGAGTCGCAGCTCCAAATTCTGGAGTCATTACATACAATGAAGTATCTGAGTGTTCGATGATCTCGGTATCAGATTGACCAATACCTGAAGTTTCTAGAATGATTAAATCAAACTCCGCTGCTTTTAAAACTTCTACCGCTTCGTTTACATATTTAGATAAAGCTAAATTAGACTGACGCGTTGCTAATGAACGCATGTACACACGTTCGTTGTTAATAGCATTCATACGAATTCTATCTCCTAATAAAGCTCCTCCGGTTTTTCTTTTTGAAGGATCAACAGAAATTAATCCTATAGTTTTTTCTGGAAAATCAATTAAAAAACGACGCACTAATTCATCCACTAAACTAGACTTTCCTGCTCCACCTGTTCCTGTAATTCCTAAAACCGGTGTTTTTGATGTTTTATTTTTCTTATGGATAATATCCATTGTTTCTTTTGCAACCTCTGGGAAGTTTTCAGCCGAAGAAATTACACGAGCAATGCTTCCAATTTTTTTATCTACTAAATGATTTACTTCTCCGTTTAACACATCACCAATAGCAAAATCAGATTGTTGAACAAGGTCGTTAATCATTCCTTGTAATCCCATTTCACGTCCATCATCAGGAGAGTAAATACGAGTAATTCCGTAATCCATTAATTCTTTAATTTCCTCTGGAAGAATTACTCCGCCACCGCCACCAAAGATTTTGATATGACTTGCACCTTTTTCTTGTAGTAAATCATACATATATTTGAAGTACTCGTTGTGTCCACCTTGATAAGAAGTCATTGCAATAGCATTTGCATCTTCTTGAATAGCACAGTTTACTACTTCTTCAACACTTCTGTCGTGTCCTAAGTGAATTACTTCAACCCCAGTAGATTGAATAATTCTACGCATTATATTAATAGCTGCATCATGCCCGTCAAATAAAGAGGCTGCAGTTACAATTCGTACTTTATGTTTTGGTTTATAAGGAGCTATTTGTTCCATTCGTAAATTGTCTTAATTTTTGGGTACGCAATTTACGGAAATCTTAAAAAATATTTAGAATCTTTAAGTAGTTTTAAATTTTTATTAGTTTGGTTGTAGTTGTATGGGTTTCTTTTTGGTATGTTTTTTGATATTTTTAGACTAATTTAAATCTTGTAATTTATGAAAAGGTGTGCTGTTTTATTTTTGACTTTGCTGTTTTTTATTTCTTGTACTTCAATAAAAGTTGTGACTGATTATGATTCGAAAACAGATTTCTCTCAATATAAGACTTTTGCTTTTTATAAGAAGGGTATTGATAAAGCCAAGATTTCTGACATAGATAAGCGCAGAATTTTAAGAGCGATTGAAGTAGAAATGTTAGCTAAAGGGTATCAGAAATCTGAAAATCCCGATGTGTTGATTAGTATCTTTACAAAATCACGAAAAAAAGTTAATGTTGACAAAAGATTCTATTATCCAAATTATTACTGGTACCCTCCTTATTATTTTGAAAGAGATAGAATACGAATTACAAAACATACAGAAGGAACATTATTTATTGACTTTATAGATAAAGATGCAAAGAAGTTGATTTGGCAAGGAATAGGTTCTGGTACTTTAAGATCAACATCTGGATATAAAAAAAGAGAAAGAATTCAACTCTTTGTAAAAGAGATTTTGAAAAATTATCCTCTAGAAAAAGAAACTAAATAGGAAGCGCTCTTTAAGAGCGCTTTTTTATGTTATTTTTGCAATATGTTTAAGCCTAGAATAGAATTAGAACCCGACGATTTTTATTTAAATGAGCAAGGTTATAAGGTATTTACAGAAAAATACCACCTTAAAAGAGGGTACTGTTGTAAAAGCGGATGTAAGCACTGTCCTTATGGTTATGATAAAAAAACAGATAGTTTTAACTAATTTTAGTTGAAATTAATTTATTGGATTTCAATTATTTGATTATATTTAATGATTGAAATTAACCAAATGTCACGTAAAACTCAACTCAATATTATTAAAGGACACCTAGAAAGTAGGTATAGAAAGTTGATAGAAAAATCAGCTTCGTATCGTATTATTGATGAAATGGAAAGTGATAATGCTGCTTTTAAAGCAATGAAAATTAAAGAAAAATTAAATAGGGTTGATTATTTAAATCATGATGTATTAATTCGGTAATACAATCGTATTAAGTTAATAATGTAATAATGGGATATCAATGTTTGTAATTACCCCAGTGTTATCTGTTTTGTTTTTTATAGAAAATTTATAATTTTCTTTGTAAATAGCTCTCAATCTCTCAACAATATTTTTTAAACCAATATTATTACTAGATTTTTTTGGTTTGTAAGTTAAAGGACAACCATTGTTAGAAACAGATATCTCTATTCTATCGTTTATTTTTTTCACTGAAAGATGTACACTTAAATCTGTAACATAATAACCGTAGCCATGTTTAATTGAGTTTTCTATAATGGGCTGAAGCAACAAGCTAGGAATTTTAGTTTTTACTAATTCACTATCTATATGACTGCTAAACTCAAAGTGATCAGAAAAACGAATACGAACTATATTTAGATATTTTTCTAACATATTTAATTCTTTTTCTAAAGGAATTAAGTTTTGATTACCTAAATCTAATATTTCTCTAAGTAAATCAGCCAAATCTGCAATGGTGTTCTGTGCTTGTTTAGCATTGGTGTCAATTAAAGATGAAATACTGTTTAATGTATTAAATAAAAAATGAGGTTGAAGATTCGATTTTAATAAGCTAAGTTTTGTGTTTGCTAATTGTTCTTTAATGGTACTTTTTTCTAGTTGAATTTTTTTAATTCTTTTAACATAGTAGTAGCTGTAAATAATTAATACCATGGTTAAGTACACTAAAAAGTTGACATCTAAATCTTGGATGATATGATTCAAATAATCAAGAAAGTTTATTTGAGAAATACTTTGCTTTCCTATAAGAATTAAAAGAATTTTAGTGCCACTATAAATAAAGAAGCCAATAAAAATAGATAAAGAAAAATGAATTAAAAGAATTAATTTTAAACTCAACTTTTTATAAATCATATACCGAGTTGTGATCAATACAAAAAGCGCAAAAACCATTACAGCAATATAATCAACAACAAAATATTCTATAAAAAAATCTAGCCATGTAATGTCTTTGTAATGGTAACCTAAATATTTAAAGTACGCATATTTAATAAAGCTTAAAACTAAAGATATTGCGTAAAAAGTGGCTATTAATAAAAATAACTTAGAAGAGATTCTTTTTAAAAGTGATTGGTTCATAGGTTCATTAAATTTTGAAAATCTTTTTTATAGCTTTTGCTAATTCTAAAAACTTTATTGTCTAAGGTTTTAATATCTATTTCTCCATAACTTGAATGGATAAGTTCTAATATTGAATTTATATTAATAATGGTAGATCGATGTATTCTTACAAATAGATCAGGATCTAACTTTTGAGATAGATTTGTTAAAGACTCTCTTAAAACATGCTTTTTCTTTTCGGTATAAATTTCTGCATAATACCCTGAAGCAATAATGTATTTGATGTCTTCTGTGTTAATGAAATTAACTTTATTACCTAATTTAATAGCTAATTTCTCGCTTACAGAATTCTTAATATTTATGTTCTTGTCTTTTTTTACAAATTCAATTAGGTTATTTAATTTACTTTCTAAATCAATATACTCATCATGTTTGAAGTAATTGACAATGTTGTTAATTGTTTTAAAAAAGCGATTGTCTTTAAATGGTTTTAGTAAGTAGTCAAAAGCAAAGTAATCAAAAGCTTTAAGCGCATATTCATCATAAGCAGAAACAAAAATGATTAATGGTTTTTTAGTAGTGTTTAATTGCTCAATAATATCAAAGCCATTCATGTCTTTTAGCCTGATATCTAAAAAAACCAAATCAGGTTGTAGGTTGTTAATCTTTTTAACAGCGTTTCTCCCTGTATTAGAGTTACCTATTAGTAGCAATTCAGGAACTTGAGAAACCAAGTTTTTTAGTCGCTGTCTAGCTAAATATTCATCATCAACAATAAGCGTAGTTATTTCCATAAAGCCATGTAATTAGTTAAAAAATATACTTAAATATTTAAGTGTAAATAATTTAGACCAATATAATTAAAGTCAGTTAAAATATAAAGTTATTCAAATCAAAATAACAGTTGCTCACATCAGATCTTAATACACGAAGTGTCTATTTAGATAAATTAGCTATTAATATTAATCAATTAAATTTAGAATTTATGAGAAAAGAGTACAAAAGTATACTTTTCATTTTACTGTTTTTTAGTGCTTCTCTAGGAATGCAAGCACAAGAAAGGATGGTTTCTGGTACGGTTACAGATGCTACAGGTGAGACATTGCCAGGGGTTAGTGTCTTAATAAAAGGTACGCAGAAAGGTACTGAAACAGATTTTGATGGAAAGTATGCAATTAAGGTAAAACAAAACAGCGTATTGGTGTTTAGTTTTGTAGGGAAAAAAACAGTTGAAAAACTTGTTGGTGCTTCTAGTACTATTAATGTTACTCTAGAAGAAGGAGATAACATATTGGAAGAAGTGGTTATTGTTGGTTATGGTACAGCAAGGAAAATAACTAGTGTTGTTGGTTCTATAACAACAGTAAATTCAGATGAACTTAAAGAAAAACCTAGCCCTAATATGTTAGATGGGCTTCAAGGTAAGGTGGCTGGTTTACAGGTGTTTACTTCTTCTGGAGAGCCATCTGCATCATCGTCATTTAGACTACATGGTGTTGGTTCTTTAGGAGGTAGTTCAACGCCATTAGTTGTTTTAGATGGTGTTCCTATTTCTAGTGGAGCTATTGTTTCTTTAAATCCAAATGATTTTGAAAGTGTAACCATATTAAAAGACGCTTCATCGACATCAATTTATGGATCAAGAGCAGCAAATGGAGTAGTATATATTACAACCAAAAAAGGTAGAAGAAATCAAGATGCTACTATTACAGTAAGAACACAATATGGTATTTCTAATTTGGCAAATACAGATTTCTTTGAAAATGCAATGAATAGAGATGAGTTGTCAAAATTTTGGGTGGCAACAGGTTATAGAAGTCAAGCTTTTGTAGATAATTTACTTAAAAATAATCCTAGTGATACTAAATGGTATAAAGTATATTACAAAAGTGATGTGCCAATTATACAAAATGACGTTTCTATTTCTGGAGGAGGTGAAAAAACAAGTTATTTTATCTCTACTAGCCATACTGAGCAAGGAGGGTTAGCTTATCAATCAGATTTTGAAAGATATACGCTTAGATCTAATATAGACTCTAAAGTAAAAGATTGGGTGTCTGTAGGAGTAAATTTATCTATAGGTTATGATGAGCGTCAATTAAATCCATCTGGTAGAAATAGTACAAATAGAGGGTTGTCTTGGTTAGCTCAACCATGGTTTTCTCCTACTAATCCAACAACTGGAGAAAGATATGATTTTATACCTGGTTGGGGTAGATATCATCCAGCATATAGAGAAGAAGTTTTTCCATCAATAAGTAAAAACTTACAATTTAATCCTTCTGGATACGTAAGTATAAAACCAATTGATAATCTAACAATTAAGACTCAAGCTGGTATAGATTTTTTTGATTTTACGGTTTCTACTCAAACATTGCCATCTTTTATTGGTAGCCCCGGAAATGGTAGTGCATTTGAGAGTTTTGCAAGGAATACAACAAAAACAATAACAAGTACACTAGAGTATAAATACAGTTTAAATGATGTAAATAATTTTATATTCTTGGCTGGACATGAGCTTGTTGATAATGATTTTAGGTCTTTTGACGGAGCTTCTAGAGGTCAAACAGATGATCGTTTATTAGAACTTGACGCTGGATCAAATAATATAACAGTAAATCAGTCTAGTAGTGAGTATGTTTTTGAATCGCTATTTTCACGTTTAGAATATAACTATGATGAAAAATATTTTGCAGATGCTTCTGTAAGACAAGATGGTTCTTCTCGTTTTGGAGCAAAAAATAGAAAAGCTACATTTTGGTCTGTAGGTGGAATGTGGAAAGCAAAGAAAGAACAATTTTTGCAAGATGTCGATTGGTTAACAGATTTAACAGTTAGAGCAAGTTATGGAACAAGTGGAAATTCAGGTTTAGGAAACTACCAAAGCTTAGCTACAGTTAGTGCAAATCAATACGATAGTTCAACAGGTTTTCAAATTGGTAACCCTGGTAATCCAGCGTTAACTTGGGAAAAGCAATCTAAAGCGAGCTTAGCGTTAAATATGACATTATTTGATAGAGTTAGATTAAATCTTGAAGGATATAATAGAATAACTAAAAGCCAATTAGTTAGCGTTCCGTTAGCGCCTAGTACAGGATTTACTTCAATAACAAAAAATGTTGGAGAGTTAACAAATAGAGGAATTGACGTAGAGTTAAATTTTGATGTTTTAAAATCAAAAGAAGCATACATAACACCATATTTAACATTTAACTATAATAGCCAAAAAGTTACGGAACTATTTAATGGTTTAGATAGATGGATTATACCTAATACAGGGGTAGCATGGATAGTTGGACAACCAGTTTCATATTTTTACCCAATACATGCAGGTGTTAATCCTCAAACAGGTTTATCTGAGTGGTATGTGCCTGGTTCTGATAACACAGTAACAAATAAAGATAAAAATAACGTAACTTCTAGTTTTAATACTGCTGCATTACAGCAAAATTTAGGAATTAAAAGGCAACCTCCTTTAAATGGTGGTTTTGGATTTAGCGCTGGTTATAAAGGAATTACTCTTCAAACAGATTTTTCTTTTTCTTTAGGAAAATATCTATTAAATAATGATAGATTCTTTTCTGAAAACCCAAACTTATTTAGAGGATTTAATGCATCAAAAAGAGTTCTTGATTACTGGAAAAAACCAGGAGATGTTACTACATTTCCAAGATATGATGGACCAAGATTTACCCAATTTGATTCAACTTTAATAGAAGATGCTTCATTCGTAAGATTAAAAACCTTAACCTTAGGATATAATCTGCCGAAAGAAGTGATGTCAAAAACAGGATTCAAAAACTTAAGAGTGTTTTTAGTTGGTAGAAACTTGTTGACGTTTACGAAGTACTTAGGAGTTGATCCAGAAGTAGATTCGAATATTGCACTAGGATCTAATCCTAACACAAAGCAAATGTCTTTGGGTGTAGAAATTAAATTTTAAAAACAGATAATTATGAAAAATAAAATAAAATTATTGTTTTCAGCTTTTTTACTAGTACTACTTGTTGTATCATGTGATAAGTTAGAACGATTTCCTACAAATCAAATAGAAAGAAGTCAATCTTTTGAAACACTTGCTGATGCTAAAAGCTGGAATAATGGAATGTATGCAAGATTAAGAGGAAATCTATACGGTAGTAGAATGTTTACTTTAGACATTCAAGCAGATCAGTTAAACGCAACCTTAACCTATGGTAATAGAAATGGATCGCCACATAGGTGGACTGAGTTTTTAGCAAATACAGGTATATTACAAACAGTTTGGTTAGGTTATTATAGAGGTATAGCAGATGTTAATGTAGCAATTAATGGGTTTAAAAATATAAAACCAAGTGATGCTTCAGAAACAGCAGAACTCTCTAGATATGAAGGAGAAGCTCATTTTGTTCGTGCACTTTATTACCATAATTTAGTAGTAAGGTATGGTAAAATGTACAATCCATCATCAGCTGCTACAGATTTAGGGGTGCCAATTTACTTAGATTTTGACGTTACTGTCTTTGGAGAAAGAAAATCTGTTAAAGCAGTTTATGACCAAGTTTTAAGTGATATTTCTGTAGCTAAAAGTAAATTGGCTTCTGTAGCTGGAACAGCAGGAGCAACAAGACTTAGTATTGATGCTGTGAAAGCATTAGAAGCGCGTGTAAAATTTTATATGCAAGATTGGAAAGGGGCGAAAACTATTGCTGATGAGTTAATAGGATCTGGAAAGTATCCATTAATAAAAACTGCTGCAGGATTAAAAGCAATGTGGCATACAGATTCTCACCAAGAAGTAATTACTGCTTTAAAAGTGTCGAATCCAAATGAGTTACCAAATGTAAATATCATTTATTTAGGCTTTATTTCAGCTACAAAAAATTTCGCTCCAGATTTTTTGCCTTCTCAGTGGGTAGTTGATAAATACGATGCAAATGATTTTAGAAAAAATGTTTATTTTGAGCAGAAAGTTGTTGAGCAAAATGCAGTTACATATCCAGGAGTTTGGGCTGTAAATAAATACCCAGGAAACCCAGCGTTGTATTCTGGAAATACTAATTATGCGCATTCGCCTATACTATTCAGAATTGCCGAAATGTATTTAATTTCAGCGGAATCTGCATTAAATATTCCAGGAGCAGATGCTTTAACACCATTGAATGCTTTAAGAACAGCAAGAAATTTAACAGCATTAGCTGGAATTACTGGCCCTGTACTTACAGATGCTGTCAGAGATGAAAGATTTAGAGAATTGGCTTTTGAAGGGTTTCGTTTAGATGATTTACGTAGATGGAATTTAGGCTTTACACGTAGGCTTCCTCAAAATACGACATTGATTAACACTGGTTCAGATTTTGATGCAATGGTAAGAACTGCAAGTGATCCTAAATTTACTTGGGGTATTCCAACACTAGAAATTACAGCAAATCCAAATATTGGACAACAAAATGCTGGATGGTAAATATGATTAAGGGTTTACATTTTGATGTAGACTCTTTGTTTTAAAATTACAGAAAAAATATTTTTTCGGAATGAATTACATTAAACATTGTTCTCGTTGAGTAGTTATTTTGAATTAAACAAACAACTAAAGAATAAAAAGTAATTTGTTATGAATTAATATAAAGCCGAGTTTTAAACTCGGCTTTTAATTTTTTAAAACGTTAGGAACTAGAGTAAGTTGACACGAGTTGAATTCATTTACGTGAATTACTGCCTACATCAAAGAAAAACTAATAGTATTTGAATATTCGGTTTTGAATAAACTTTTAAAGGTGATTGTGTAATGTTTTAAAATAATCAAACGCTTTTAATAACCTACTTCCAGGCCAGCTAAACATTTCTCCATCTACTAACATAACTTTTAGCTTAGGGTTTATTTTTTTAATCTCAGTAATGTGTTTTTCTTTAAAAGGGTAAGGCTCAGATGATAATAAGATAAAATCTAAATTTTTGTTCGTGCCTATATCTTCAATTGATATCTCTGGATATCTGTTACAGTTTGCATAAATGTTTTTAAAATTGTTAAGTTCTAATAGATGATTGATATAAGTGTTACTAGCTGCTACCATCCAAGGGGCTTTCCAAATAAAATAAGCAACATGTAACGGAGGTTTGTTTTTTATAAAATCAATAAAACTATTGTGTTTTGACTTAATTTTAGTGATAAGTTGCTTTGCAGTTGTTTTTGTAGAAAAAAATGTGCCGTAGGCATTAATTAGTTGTAACACATCTGCAACTGTATAAATATCGGAAATATGTGTGGTTGCAATTTTAGAACAATTTGCAACAATCTCTTGAGTATTCTCTTCTTTATTGCAAAGAATATGGGTAGGTTTTAAATCTTTTATTTTTTTAAAATTACAATTTTTAGTTCCCCCAACAATTGCTTTTTCTTGTTTTAAATGTGTAGGATGAATGCAAAATTTAGTGATGCCAACAATACAGTCTTCCAATCCTAAATCAACCAATAATTCGGTTTGAGACGGAACTAACGATATGATTCTAAAAGAATTGAAAACCTTATTTTTTAGCAGTTAAAATTAACTCCATTTCTTTTTGTAAGTCTTCAGCTTTTTGCTTGGCTGCTTCAGCAAAAGTAGAATCATTAGCGGCGTAAAGAATTCCTCTAGAAGAATTAATTAGCAATCCAACAGTTGATGTCATTCCGTATTTACAAACATCTTGCAAGTTGCCACCTTGTGCTCCAACTCCAGGAACTAATAAAAAACTATGAGGAACAATTTGTCTAATTTCTTTAAAGTACTCTGCTTTGGTAGCACCCACGACATACATTAAATTCTCGGAATTTTCCCAAGATTTAGACGCTTCAAGAACTTCTTTGTAAAGCTCTTTATTATTGACGCTTAACGTTTGAAAATCAAAAGCACCTTCGTTAGATGTAAGGGCTAGCATAATGGTATGTTTATCTTTAAAAGCTAAAAAAGGTTCTACAGAATCTTTTCCCATATAAGGAGCTACAGTAACTGAATCAAAAGCTAAATCTTCAAAAAAAGCTTTAGCATACATGCTAGATGTATTACCAATGTCACCACGTTTGGCATCAGCAATAGTAAAAATTTCTGGATAATTTTTGTTGATATATTGTATGGTTTTTTCTAAAGATTTCCAGCCTTTTAATCCGTATGCTTCATAAAAGGCTGTATTTGGTTTGTATGCAACACATAAATGATGGGTAGCTTCAATAATAGCTTTATTAAATGCAAAAATAGGATCTTCTTCTTTTAATAAATGTGTCGGAATTTTAGCTAAGTCAACATCTAATCCAATACATAAAAATGATTTTTTTAGCTGAATCTGTTCAATAAGTTGTTGTGTAGTCATTTAAAACAGGAATATAATTATGCAAATGTACTTATTTTTGATAGTTTATCTATATTTGTTTTAAATCACTTTGTTGTGAGTTTTTGTAAGTATTTACAGCGTTTACAGACTACCGATAATCAAACTTAAAATATGTATAAAAGTTTCTTGTTGTTTTTTATTGTGTTAGCAAGTTGTACAACACCAAAATCTTTTAGCGAAAAAGCGCTGAATGATACATTTATTACTTTAGATGGAAAATCAATTCAGTTTAAAGAAATAATCGAAGTAAATAAAGGAAAAAAAATACTGGTGAATGTTTGGGCTTCTTGGTGTAAAGATTGCATTGTGAGTTTTTCAGGTTTAAAACAGCTACAAATACAATATCCAGGTGTAGTTTATGTGTTTATTTCTTCCGATAGAAGTGTTTTTAGGTGGAAAAAAGCTTTAGAAAAATACAACCTTAAAGGAAATCATTATTATATGAGTAAAGGGATGGATAGTGATTTTGGAGATTTTTTAAACTCTAATTGGATTCCGAGGTACTTGGTGATTAATGAAAACGGTTTCTTAGATTTATTTAAAGCCAAAAGAATTACCGACTCCAGCATAGTTGAGGCCTTAAAAAAATAAATTACATTTGTTGCTCAAACAAAAATACTTTTTAACGAATAAAAATAGTTGGTAATGAGACATAAAATTGTTGCAGGAAACTGGAAAATGCATAATGATAGTAAAGAAACGAAAACACTTATTAAGGGAGTACGAAAGTCGATTAAAAAATTATCGTTAAAGAATACTCGTGTAATAGTAGCGCCAACATTTGTAAACTTAACAGCAGGACTTAAAAAAGCAAAAAAATCAAAAGTAGAGGTGATTGCTCAAAACATGCATCAAGCAAAGAGCGGAGCTTTTACAGGAGAAGTTTCTGCATCAATGTTGAAGAGTATCGGAATTCAAACAGTAATTCTTGGGCATTCTGAAAGGAGAACTTTATTTGGAGAAACAGATGTTATTTTAGCTGAAAAAGTTAATGCAGCATTAGAAAGCGGATTAGAAATCATTTTTTGTTTTGGAGAATTATTAGAAGATAGAAAATCAGAAAATCATTTTACCGTTGTAGAAAACCAACTAAAAAATGCGTTATTTCATTTAGAACCAATAGCTTGGGTCAATATTGTACTTGCTTACGAACCTGTTTGGGCAATTGGTACAGGAGAAACTGCTACTCCAGAGCAAGCCCAAGAAATGCATGCGTTTATAAGAGATGTGTTGGCAAAAAAATACAATACAGTTGTAGCAGAAAACACATCAATTTTATATGGGGGTAGTGTGAAGCCAAATAATGCTCAAGAAATATTCTCTAAAAAAGATGTAGACGGAGGATTAATTGGAGGTGCCTCATTAAAAGTAGAAGATTTTACAGAAATTATCAAAGCTATTTAATGGATGCAATTTATAAAGAATACAACTTTGTTGTAAGCCCCAAAGAGCCTGCAACAGAAATTTTAATAGCAGAATTAGGGCTAGCAGGATTTGAAAGTTTTGTTGAAAACGAAAATGGAGTAACAGCATACATACAACAACAAGATTGGTTTGCGGGTATAATAGAAGATATTGCAATTCTAAAATCTTCTGAATTTGAAATTTCATATCAACAAAAAGAAGTTGCGCAAACCAATTGGAATAGTGAATGGGAGAAGAATTTTGAACCTATAGAAGTTGATGGTTTGGTAAGTGTAAGAGCGCCATTTCACGAAAATAAAAAATTGCAATACGATATTGTGATAGAACCAAAAATGAGTTTTGGTACGGGGCACCATGAAACCACACACATGATGATTCAACAATTACTGGCGTTAGATTTAGAGAATAAATCGGTTTTAGATATGGGCTGTGGAACTGGAATTTTAGCCATTTTTGCAGAAATGAAAGGAGCAAAACCTATTGAGGGAATTGATATTGATAATTGGTGCTATCTTAACTCTCTAGAAAATGCAACAAGAAACAATTGTAAGCATATTCAGTTTTTTGAAGGAGATGCAAGCTTGTTAAGTAAGCAAAAATTTGATGTAATTATAGCAAATATTAACCGTAACATATTGCTTAATGATATGGAAACATATACAAAATGTTTAAATAATAATGGTTTTTTATTATTGAGTGGTTTTTATAAAGAAGATATTTCTATTTTAGATACAGAAGTAATTAAGTATGGTTTAACACTTCAAAAAACATTAGAAAGAAATAATTGGATTTCTTTAAAATATTATAAAAGTTAGTATATTTATTTTTTAAATGAGTACAAAAGAAAAAATACAAGAAGAAATTGATGTATTAGAAAAAGAAGTAAATCAACACGAAATAGTGTTGTATAATGATGATGTGAATACCTTTGATTTTGTGATAGATTCTTTGATAGATGTTTGTGAGCATACATTAGAACAAGCTGAACAATGTACAGTTTTAGTGCATTACAAAGGTAAATGTACGGTTAAAACGGGCGAGTATAAAGACTTAAAACCGAGATGCTCTAAATTATTATCTTTAGGGTTGTCTGCAGAATTAGTTTAGTATGACAAACATTTTTTTGTATTATAATTTTGGAGCTTTTTTTAAAGATGAATCGGGTGCTTTTAATCATCATGAAATATGCTTTAGTGAATTAAACGCTAAACATTTTTTAGTTTTTGAAAAGAATAACGATGTATATAATCTGTATGTTTCAAAGTTTAGTTCAAAAAAAGCAATTGGAAAAGAAAAACCAGAAATAGTAGAGTTGTTAGTTAAAGAATACAATAAAAGTTTACCAGAACACCGAATAATATTAAGACGCTATTTTGAATAGATATCAAATTATAATATTTGGCTGTGACTTTTTTAAAATTTGTGGGTCAAAATAAATAGATAGTTTGTTAAAATTGAAAAATAAAAAATTATATATAACTTTCGTATTGGGTGTAATATCTGTTCAGATGTTTGCACAAGTAGTTCCGCCACCAATCCCGCCACCGCCACCTCCTGGGTTGCCAATAGATGGTGGAGTTGTCTACTTACTTTTAGGCGGATTAATTTTTGCAGTAAAAAAAATAAAGAATAGTAAGTAATATAACGATTTACATTCAGTATAGAACGAGATAGTGTAAAATAAAAAACGCACCATTTTGGTGCGTTTTTGTTGTGACCACGATAGGATTCAAACCTATAACCTTCTGAGCCGTAATCAGATGCGCTATTCAGTTGCGCCACGTGGCCGTAAGCGGGTGCAAATATAACAGCATTTTTTAAATTATAAAACCTATTCTGCGATTTCTTTTTTAAAGTTTTCTATTATTGGAGTTGCTTTGTCAATATCAGAATTTAAAATATATAATTCAACTGAATTTTGAAATGAACCATAACCTCCAAGTCTTGCAGATTCAACATTGTCTTTAACCATTGACTTGATTCCTTCAGATAGAAGTAAATTTTGCAATCTATTTACAAGTACAGAAATATCTGTAAAAACTAAAATATGTTCTTTTTCCATAATAAAAAATTTAATCTAAAGATTGTAATGTTACGTAAGCTCTCCAGCCAATAATTGCTAACTGTACTTTGGTAGCTTTTGTTATGTCTAGTTGTCGTTTAGTGTACGAAGGCAAAACAAGCTTGTTAAGCTTCGCTAAAAATTTAAAAAAACGTTTTTTCATTGTAGTTAAATATACAAAAAAGATACTTAATTCTTCTGATGTAATATGTTTTTTACATCAGTTTTAATTTTATTGCTAGGCTTTATAAAAACAATGTCGTTAACCTCTCCAATTAATATATCTGGAATTGGTTTTCCGTTTTCAAACCGAACGGTAGCATTACTTTTTTTATTTCTAATAGTAAAAACAGCACCAATAATTTCTTTTTTGCGATTCCGTTTTACATTAGTAAACGTAAATAAAACTCCAATACTCTCAAGTTTATGTTTAATAGCTGTTAATTTTGTTGTGCTATGGTCTTTAGTTAAAATCATTTTATAACCATCAAACCGATGCTGTAAAAAAGTTCTTTTTTCTTGAGAGTGCAATGTAAAAGTTGTTAATAATAGAAATAATAAAAAGCAACGATAAACGCTCATAAAGTTTAATAGTATTTTAATAAATGTAATTGGTGCAAAGTTATTAGAAAAAATCAAATTATACTATCTTCGCAAAAAACTACTGAATGAATTTTCTTTATATAGCTGCAGGATTGTTATTGTTAATCGTAGGAGGGAACTGGTTGGTAAAAGCAGCAGTTGGTTTATCATTAAAATTACACATTCCTAAAATTGTAATTGGTATGACAGTGGTATCTTTTGCAACTTCTGCACCAGAATTAATTGTGAGCATCAAGTCGGCTTTAGATGGTTTTCCAGATTTGGCATTAGGAAATGTAGTGGGGTCAAATGTTGCCAATATAGGATTGGTATTAGGAATCGTCCTTTTTTTATCAAAAATAGATATTCAAAAAAGTTTTTACAGAACAGATTGGCCAGTAATGATGATAGCCTCTATATTATTATATGTTTTCTTATCAGACGATTTGATAATTAACTTTAATGAAGGAGCTATCTTATTTTCTCTTTTGGCTATTTTTTTAATTTACCTTTTAAAATTCCAGAAACAAGCAGTAGTTGATGAAATGCCAGAAGATGATGAGCAGTTGCCTGTTTATAAAATCGCATTGTTTTTGGTAGTTGGTGGACTAGGGCTCTGGGCTGGCTCAGAACTGTTAATTGATGGTGCTGTAAACCTCGCAAAAGAAGTAGGTGTTAGTGAGCGTATCATTGGGGTAACTGTAGTATCAGTAGGAACGAGTATACCTGAGTTAGCAGCATCTGTTGTTGCAATCATTAAAAAAGAAAAAGCCATTTCTATAGGTAACCTAATAGGTTCTAATATTTTTAATATTTTGGTTGTTATCGGTATAACCTCTATGATTACTCCAATACAATTAAAGGATAGTGAGTTATTGAATTATGACCTTTTTTGGATGTTAGGAATCTCATTTTTGATTTTACCTTTAGTGTTTTTTCCAAAAAAACTTCGATTAGACTGGAAAGATGGTTTTGTGCTTTTGGGTTTATACATTGTATTTATAATTACCACTCTAAATTAAAATGCAATTGATTGGCAAGATAGTGTCATCGCTTTTTTTAGTGATGATATGAGTTGTTATCATATTATTGATAATCGATTTTTTTTGCTGAAAACTAACATGAATCCTCCACAAACAATAAACGAACTACTGATAGTTTCTGCTGTTTTATGATTCTTATAGTTAACCTACATTATAAATTTGCAATATATTAATAAAAGCTATTATAAAATATCACACCCCTAAAATAAATAGGGGTATTTTAAGTTTAGTTTTGTTTTTAACAATTGTTGATAATAAAAATTAGGGGGTGTTTGTTGTTTAAATATATATTTTGATTAATTTTGTCAAAAAATAACAACAGTATGTCAAATATTAGATTTAGTGCATTAAGAGAAACAGTAAACAGAAAACCTGTAGAAGTTTTTGATACCGAAAGAAAATCAGAATCTTTTGGTAAAAATGTGTTCAATGAACATTCAATGCGTCAGTTTATGACCAAAGAAGCTTACGAAAGTGTAATGAATGCGATTGAATTTGGAACTAAAATAGACAGGGCAACGGCAAATCAAGTAGCTGCCGGAATGAAAGATTGGGCATTGTCTAAAGGTGCTACACACTACACACACTGGTTTCAACCATTAACTGGTGCAACTGCAGAAAAGCACGATGCCTTTTTTGAAACTATTGGTAATGGTAGAGCTATGGAAAAATTTGCAGGTGGAGAATTAGTGCAGCAAGAACCAGACGCATCTAGTTTCCCTAACGGAGGAATTCGTAACACCTTTGAGGCTAGAGGCTACACTGCTTGGGATCCAACTTCTCCAGCTTTTATTTATGGAACAACCCTATGTATACCAACAGTTTTTGTTGCATATACGGGTGAAGCACTAGATAATAAAGCACCTTTGTTAAGAGCATTACAAGCTGTTGACAATGCAGCAACAGCTGTTTGTAAATATTTTGATAAAAATGTTACTAAAGTAAATGCCTCATTAGGTTGGGAGCAAGAATATTTCTTAATTGATTCTGCTTTAGCAGCATCAAGGCCAGATATTAATTTAACAGGAAGAACTTTGTTAGGTCATTCGCCAGCAAAAGGACAACAATTGGACGATCATTACTTTGGTTCTATACCAAACAGAGTGATGAGTTTTATGAGAGATTTAGAGCAAGAATCTATTTTGTTAGGTATTCCTGTTAAAACACGTCATAATGAAGTTGCTCCAAATCAGTTTGAGTTAGCGCCAATATATGAAGAAGCAAATTTAGCCGTAGACCATAATTCATTATTGATGGATGTAATGGAAAAGGTAGCAGAAAAACATGGATTTAGAGTGTTATTCCACGAAAAGCCTTTTGCAGGAATCAACGGTTCAGGTAAACACAATAACTGGTCATTGTCTACAAATACAGGAGTGAATTTATTGAGTCCAGGTAAAACACCAATGAAGAATTTACAATTCTTAACCTTCTTTGTAAATACTATCAAGGCTGTGCATGATTATGAAGAGTTGATTAGAGCATCTATTGCAAGTGCAAGTAATGATCACAGGTTAGGAGCAAACGAAGCGCCACCTGCAATTATTTCTGTATTTATTGGCTCGCAGCTTTCTTCTGTGTTAGATGAGCTAGAAAATGTAACCAAAGGGAAATTATCTCCAGAAGAAAAGACAGACTTAAAACTGAATATTGTTGGTAAAATTCCTGAAATTTTACTTGATAATACAGATAGAAACAGAACATCGCCTTTTGCTTTTACAGGTAACAAATTTGAGTTAAGAGCGGTGGGTTCTTGGGCTAATTGTGCTGGACCAATGACTACATTAAATACAATTATTGCAAAGCAATTAAAAGATTTTAAAGTAGAAGTTGATGCATTAATTAATACAAAAGGATTGAAGAAAGATGAGGCTATATTTAATGTATTAAGAGAGTATATCAAAGCTTCTAAAAAAATTCGTTTCGAAGGAAATGGTTATGGAGAAGAGTGGGAAAAAGAAGCAGTAAAACGCGGATTGAGTAATAACAAAACAACTCCAGAAGCATTAAAAGCAAAAATTTCTAAAAAAGCTATTGATTTACATGAAGAAATGGGTGTAATGAATAAGGTAGAAGTAGAAGCACGACATGAAATAGAGTTAGAAGAGTATATTTTACGTATTCAAATAGAAGGTAGAGTATTGGGAGATATAGCTAGAAACCATGTAATTCCTACAGCCGTTAAATACCAAAATACATTGATTGAAAATGTAAGCGGACTGAAAAATATTTTCGGAGATAATTTTAGAAAGCATGCAAAAGAGCAGATAGATTTAATTGAGAAAATATCTGAACATATTGCAGGAATCAACTCTAAAATTGAAGCTATGGTAGAAGAACGTAGAAAAGCAAACAAGCTAACAGGGCAAAAAGCTGCAGATGCCTATTGTAATAAGGTAAAGCCATATTTTGACCAAATCCGTTATCATTCAGATAAATTAGAAATGATGGTAGATGATGAGCTGTGGCCATTGGCAAAATATAGAGAATTATTGTTTACAAGATAATTAAAAACAAATCCCGCTTATTTAAGCGGGATTTGTTCATATGGATATTACCTCATTGACAGAAGAGCATTGGAGAAAAATAGCACAATAAGATGAAATTTGGAGAGATACTGTTATGTATGAAAGAAGAAGTAAAAAGTTCTAATAACTTTGAATGTTTCCTGTTTTTAGAGTAATTTCGCGACAACAAAAACAACAACACAAACATATGAGTCAAGAAGTTTCTAAACGATACGCACAACGTGGAGTATCTGCATCAAAAGAAGATGTGCATAACGCTATTAAGAATATTGACAAGGGGTTATTTCCAAAAGCTTTCTGTAAAATTGTTCCAGATTACTTAACCAACGATGATGAGTATTGCTTGATTATGCATGCAGATGGTGCAGGAACAAAATCTTCATTAGCTTATATGTATTGGAAAGAAACTGGAGATGTTTCAGTGTGGAAAGGCATTGCTCAAGATGCATTGATTATGAATATTGATGATTTGTTGTGTGTGGGTGCTGCAGATCATATTATGTTATCATCTACCATAGGTAGAAATAAAAGCAAAATACCTGGAGAAGTATTGTCGGCAATTATCAATGGAACTGAAGCGTTGATTAATGATTTAAAAAAATTCGGAGTAACCATTCACTCTACTGGTGGTGAAACAGCAGATGTTGGTGACTTGGTACGAACGATTATTGTTGATTCTACCGTAACTGCAAGAATGAAACGAGCAGATGTAATTGACAATGCAAATATCAAAGCAGGTGATGTTATTGTTGGCTTGGAATCTTTTGGACAAGCAACGTATGAAACTGAATATAATGGAGGGATGGGGTCTAACGGACTAACGTCTGCAAGACACGATGTGTTTCATAAATATTTGGCAGAAAAATATCCAGAAAGTTTTGATGCTGAAGTTCCTCAAGAATTAGTGTACTCAGGGAGTACTAAATTGACTGATGCAGTTGATGGCTCACCAATTGATGCAGGTAAATTAGTGTTGTCTCCTACACGAACGTATGCACCTATTATTAAGGCAATTTTATCAAAATACAAGGCTGATTCTATTCACGGAATGATACATTGTTCTGGTGGAGCCCAAACTAAAATTTTACACTTTGTAGATAATTTACACATCGTAAAAGACAACATGTTTCCAATTCCGCCTTTATTTAAATTGATACAAGAGCAATCAAAAACAGATTGGAAAGAAATGTATCAAGTATTTAACTGTGGACATAGAATGGAACTGTATGTGTCTCCAGAAATTGCCGAAGATATTATAGCTATTTCAAAATCATTCAATGTAAATGCTCAAATTGTTGGTAGCGTTGAAGCTTCTGAAAGTAAAAAACTAACCATTAAAAGTGAATTTGGAACTTTTGAGTATTAGAGTAAAAAACGGATTGTTCGTAACTATTCATCATCATACTATTTACGTCATTCCGAATTTATTTCGGAATTACATCCTGTTATAAAATAAGCATTTATGATGAGAACTTGAAATAAGTTTAAGTGGACAGTTACGGTTTATTCTCAATTATGGATAATCATTAAAAAGAACAATAAAAAAGCCTCAAATTTTTGAGGCTTTTTTTTGCTATTCACACAAGTCAGATTTTAACTGTATTTTTTCTAGCATTTCCCAAGTTTGATGTTGAAATTCTTTAGGAGAAAATTTAAATAGTAGTATTGTTTTTTTCTTCTTTTTACAGTAATGGCTTTCTATTAAGACATTGAGAAGTATCATTTTATTGGTGGCAAAACGATCAAAGATTTTTACTTTTCCTTTGAAGAAAGTTATAGTATTTTTTTGTTTGATTTTAGACACGGTAGCATAACTATAATGCTTGTTCTTTACAGCACTCATATCAATATGATTCAAGCTATTAAAGTACTTTACTAAATCTGTTGCCAATTCTTTTTCAGGTATTTTTCTAGCGATATCAATGCTCCAAGCATATGTGTAAGACCAGAAATTGTTATGCTTAGGGTTTCTCCATCCTTTGGGAGGAAATCTTACTTCGCCAACACCAGTGTAATTCATATTTCTTGCAGGAAAATGCAATATTTCTTTTCCCCAAGTAGTATCTAAGTCTATCAAATCAAATTCTTTCTTTTGACCGAAAGCAACAGTTGAATAAAATAGTATGAGTAATATAATGTAGTTTCTCATGGTTGTAGTTGTATGGTTACATCAAAGCCAATTGCATCAGAAATAAAACTGTTCTTAAATTTACTTTGATAGTTAATATTCCATTCTTGTCTATCAATTTTAAAACGAGTTTTCATCGTTTTATTTTTGTAATCTAACTTGCTATAAAACTGTATTGGTTTTGTAATTCCTTTTATAGTCATATTAGCATAAAATCTTGCTCCATTATTTTCAAAATATTCAACAGAGGTGATTTTTAGTGTTGCAATGGGATATTTTTTTACATCAAAAAAATCTGATTTTTTTAAATGATCTACCAAATTATCCTTTCCTACTTTCTCTTTAATATCAGTATTTGTAATAGAATTCATATCAACAATAAATTCTCCACCTGTAATTACATCACCATTTTTTATAAAATATCCTTGTTTAAAATTGATATATCCATCATGTCCTCCAAAACGAAAAGAAAGTTCTCCAATCCATTTAATGGAGCTTTTTGTAATATCAATATTTAATTTTTCTTGACTATTTATTACTAAAGGACTTAGTAGTAATAAAAATAATAATAGCTTATTTTTCATTTTTAATTAAATTAAGTGTTTGTATTCTTACTGTGTCGTAATTATTTAAATAATCATCTATTGGTTGAGTGATGAAGATATCTGGTTGCACTCCTAAGTAATCAAAAGGGAATTTAGAATGTAAGCTGGAAGCAGTGTTGGCCACATAGTAAACAAGCTTTGTGTTTTTTAATCTTAAAACAGTTTGACCTGCAGTACAAAAATGATTAGATCCAAGTTCTTCACCGATTATCTTACCAAGATTTAGTTCTTTTACTTTTGACATAAAATGACCAGTTGTAGACTCTCCATTTCCATCAATGATGAAATACATTTTCCCATTAAATCCTTTTATGTTATTATGTGTTGATTTAGAAAAATAAGTGAAAGGTTTGTCAACAAGATGTTTTAATAAATAGATACTTGATTCTGCTGAACCTCCCCCATTAAAACGTAAATCTAAAACAAGGTTTTTTGTTTTTTTGTCATTAATTTTTTTGAAACTATTATTAATAAAATTTTGAAACTCATTTAAGTTATTCCAAACGTAATAATTAAATGATGATATAGTTAAAACTGCAGTTTTTGTACTATCAATAAAATCAAGATGTAAGTTGTTTTTATGTTTTTGAATTGATGTGTCCTCATATGGAGCAATAGTTTTTTTAGCTTTATTTAAAGCTATAGGAAATCTATTTCCTTTAATTTTTATTTTATATGAGGTTGGAAAACCTAATTCATATGGAATCATTTCTGTTGACCACTTATTAAAAAAAGCTCTCTTTGGAGACTTCGTGTAGCCTTGTGATTGAATATGCTTATAAATATTGTCAATTATTGTTGAAACTGATATGTTATTGATATGAGTTATTTCATCCTTAATTTTTACTTTGTCAGAATTGGTTAATGCGTCAATCACGTATAGTTTATTATTTACCCAACGCGTTTGTAAAGGAAAAATTTGAGCCGTATTAAGCATGCTACTTTCTTGTCTAAAACTATCTAAAGATGTATGTGAGCAATTAATACTTGCAATAATTTCATTGCAATGCCAAATAAAATCTCCAAATGTTGTATTCTTTGATATTAAGGCTTTTTTATTTTCTATTAATTGCCAAAAGTTTTTTTTAGAAATAAATTTTAAGGTACTTGGATTTACTTCAATAAGTTTTTTCCCGAGCTCATCTAAATCATTTTTATATCCTTCAACGGTATAAATTTTGTTGAATTTTTCTGAAGGTGTTAGTGTTTTTTTATTTGGGTTTCTAATAAGTTCAATCTGATCTTCAGCATTAAAATTGTCAGGATTCATTCTTAAGGCTTTCGTATAATTAAATAAAGAAAGTTCTTTGTTTCCTAAAGCTAAATATACTTCACCTAAACTGTCATAGGCATTTGCAGAATTAGGAAACTGTTCTGCAATTAATAAGAAAATAGCTAAAGCATTTTTTGGTTGATTACCCCATAAATAAGAATAAGCATACATGGTGAGCTCATCTTCATTCTCAAAATTATATTCGTTTAATTTTTCTTTTTTTAGTTTTTTATACAATTCTATTTGTTTTTTTATACTTAAATGATTGTTCTCTTTAAGTTTCATTGAAATAGATTTTTTTTGAATGCCTTTTTCTGAAGAATTTTGTCCAATATTTTTACAACAGAAAATAATGGAAACCATTATTAAAAGAATAATTTTTTTCATATGATTTAATTTAAGTTTTGCTCAAAACTATTTTAGCGGTTTAAGAAAAGTGTCAAAAAAATGTAAAAGAAGTGTAAAGAGTTGTAAAAATTAAAGAAATTGTAAGTTCTTTGCTACCAATTATGAGTAAAAAGAAAATTTACATATATAGTAGCTTATGTGTTGTTCTTTTTTTTGGATGGATTTTTTCAGATTCAAATCAAAAAAATGAAGACTTTGCAGAACGTGTAAAAGTATCGTTACGCGATGCAGGAAACCAATTATTGTTATCTAACCAAGATTCAACTTCGTTGGTCTTGCCCATTATTGAACTAAGTAGCTATAAGTTTAAACTATCATTTCAACACCAACTTTCTTTTGAACCTAGTTTTTTAGTTGAAATTGTAAAGAATAGTTTTAAAAAAAATAAACTGCACAATTATTACCGAGTAGAAGTTAAGCAATGTGTTGATGGTGAAGTTGCGTATAGTTATGAAATGAAAAATGAGTTAGAACGAAACATTATTCCTTGTAAAGGAAGAGTCTTGCCACAAAATTGTTATACTATTGAAGTGAAATTTACCAATACAACTTCATTGTATCTTGATAAGCAGTTCTTTTTGTTTGCTTTGCTATTCATGATGTTAGTTTTTATAATAGATGCTACTTTTCTAAGGCAAAAAGCAGTAAAAAAAGAAGTGAATACAGTACAAGATGCGATTAATATTGGTAGCTATCAGTTTTATCCAGAGCAAAATAAACTGGTAATGCAAGCAACAGAGATTCGTCTTTCTAAAAAAGAATGTGAGTTATTGACTATTTTTGTTTCAAGACCCAATGAAATTATTAAGCGAGAAGAACTTACAAAAAAAGTATGGGAAGATAATGGTGTTTTTGTAGGAAGAAGTTTAGATACTTATATTTCAAAGCTGCGAAAAAAAATAAAAGGTGATGACACCATTAAGATAAGTAATGTGCATGGTGTGGGATATAAGCTAGAACTAAAATAAAAACTTGCTAAAGTTTAGCAAGTTTTTTCTGTTAAGTATTTAGTTTCTTTTTTTTCTCTTTTGAGGTTTCATTCCTTTTTTTCTTGGAAAGTATTCCCAAAATATATCTATCAATTTCCATTTTCCATTAATTCTTACTAAGGTGACGTACTCTTTCCATTTCATGTTTGGATAGCCTGTAATTAATGTTGCTTGGGCAGTGTTTTTAAATATACGAATATCTTCTACTTTGTTTTGTTGCTTTGATAAAAGTAAAGGACGTTTCTTTTGCATCATTTCCTTTAACTTTTTTGGAGGTAAATCTTCATTGATTTGCCCATTTGGGTTTAATCCTCTTTTAGATAGCCTTGGGTGCAAGACTGAATTCATTGCATCAAATTTATTCTCAAAGAAATTTTCGATATAAGATAATACAGCTTTTTCAATATCTTTTTCATTTTCCTGGGCTAAAATCGAATTAGCAGAAAGCAAAATGGTAAATAGTAGAATAATGGTTTTTTTCATGTTCAAGATTTTAAGAATGTAATACTAGTAAAATCTCGATAGGCATTTAGTTAACCATTGTTAATGAGTGTTAATTTTTCTTTTTAAAAACAAAATCAATTCCAAATTCTTTATTTGAAACTTTGGCTTTTAGTTGTTGGTTTTCTAACCAGTATTCAATCTTGGTAGGAAAATCATGCCCTGGGTTTTCAGCAACAAAAGAAGTGTCAGTTTGTGATGTAAACTTAAATAATGTTGCAACTGCATTTACGCCTTCAACCTTTAAAGTGAGTGTGTCATTAATAGAAACTATACTTAGTACTTCTTTAAAAATGGTATCTTTATTTTTTAAAGTAATTCCTAATCCAGTAAAGTCTGAATTCCAAATTTCATAAGTTACTTTATCAGGTTTATCATTCACTCGAATCCATTTACCTAGTAAGAAATCAGGTTGTTTAGATTTTGTTTCTGTAGTACACCCAAAAAGAAAAGCAACAGATAAAAGTAAAATTATTTTTTTCATAATGAATTTATGTATTTAAACCGAATCAAGTCTTCGGGTGAGTTGATTTGTTTACACCAACCATCTTTAATTTGGTTTAGAGTGTCAGAAATATTTAAAACATCTTTATAAAGGTGGTCAGTGATAAAGATAATCTTATTTTCCTTTTCTTGTAGGATTATGTTTTTTATACTTTCAATATAGAGAGGAGCAATATGAGAAAAAGGCTCATCTAACAATACAATTTCTGAAGGAGGTTTTAAAACTAAATAAGTTTCAATAATTCTTTTTTCTCCACCTGAAAGTTCCAAAAGCCTACTGTTTTTATATTCTTTAAAATTGGAAAATTCCATTAGAAAAGCATTAAAAGAAACCTTGTAATACCTAAAAACTTTTTTTAAAAAGGTAGAGTTTGGGATAAAATGAAATTGAGGTAAATGTTTAATCAACCCTTTCTTGTAAAGAGGTTTCAGAATAGGCATTCTATCAATTCTAATTAACTTATTGTTAGGAATTAGTTCGCCAAAAATTATTCTTAGTAATGATGTCTTTCCAGAACCATTTCTTCCCAGAATTCCAGATACTTTACCTTTTTGACCTTTTAAATATACAGCTTTTAATATTTCTGTATTATTGAAGTTCAATTCTATGTTGTCTATTTCTATAACATTCATTTTATGAATTCGTTTATGAAAATCAAAATAAAAAGATTAAGAAAAAAAGAAGAACTATATAAGGTAGTTTCAGAAAAGCCTAAATTAAAAAAGAAGTATAGCTTTTTCTTTTTTTTATCATCAATAAAATGTTGATAAAACCATACAACAAAAGAAGTAAATAACAAAGTTATAATTGAAGGAGAAAGACTTATCGTAGCCAAAATTAAGATAGAAGAACTTAATGGAAGTAAAGCGATTCTTTTATAAAAGAGAAAAAATATTTTTATCTTTTGTAGCAGCATACCTCAAATATACATCAATTTAAACTTAGAGTAGTTACAATAAAAATTGTAAATTCGCATTCCAAGAAAAGACAAGAAGATGTTAGATAAATTACAAATTGTTAAGCAACGTTACGATGAAGTTTCTGATTTAATTATTCAGCCAGAAGTTATTATGGATCAGAAACGCTACGTGCAGTTAAGTAAAGAATATAAAGACTTAGGCGAAGTAGTAAAAAAGACAAAAGAATACGAGTCGGCTTTAAATACCATTGAAGAAGCAAAAGAGATTATTGCCGATGGTTCGGATAAAGAAATGGTAGAAATGGCCAAGATAGAGCTAGAAGAATCGAGTGATAAGCTGCCGAAACTCGAAGAAGAAATTAAATTTTTACTAATTCC
This sequence comes from Flavobacteriaceae bacterium, assembly GCA_013373385.1. Lineage (GTDB taxonomy): Bacteria > Bacteroidota > Bacteroidia > Flavobacteriales > Flavobacteriaceae > Polaribacter. The sequence goes on along the minus strand of JABXHX010000051.1, from coordinate 6,237 downwards.
AAAAGATCCAGAAGACTCTAAAAATGCAGTGGTTGAATTACGTGCAGGGACAGGTGGTGACGAAGCAAGTATTTTTGCAGGCGATTTATTTAGAATGTATACTAAATATTGCGAGAGTAGGGGTTGGAAAGTTTCTACGGTAGATTTTTCTGAAGGAACCAATGGAGGGTTTAAAGAGATACAATTTGAAGTTACTGGTGATGATGTTTATGGCGATTTAAAGTTTGAAGCTGGAGTACATCGTGTACAACGTGTTCCTCAAACAGAAACCCAAGGTAGAGTACATACTTCAGCAGCTACTTGTATGGTATTTCCAGAAGCCGAAGAGTTTGATGTAGAAATCAACCCAAAGGATGTTCGTATAGATTTCTTTTGCTCATCAGGTCCTGGAGGTCAATCTGTAAACACTACATATTCTGCAGTACGTTTGACGCATATTCCAACAGGTTTGGTTGCTCAATGTCAAGATCAAAAATCACAGCACAAAAATAAAGAGAAAGCTTTTAAAGTATTACGTTCTCGTTTATACGATATGGAGTTGGCTAAGAAACAAGCCGAAGATGCTGCTAAGCGTGGTTCTATGGTGACAAGTGGGGATAGATCAGCAAAAATTAGAACCTATAACTATCCACAAGGAAGAGTAACAGACCATAGAATAGGGCTAACATTGTACGATTTACAAAATATTGTAAACGGAGATATTCAAAAAATTATAGAGGAATTAAAATTAGCAGAAAATACAGAAAAGTTAAAAGAACTAGGAGAGTCTATTTAATCTGTTATTTCAACCTATATATAATATAGAAGTGCCTTTTGGTGCTTTTTTTATTACAATAAAAAAGCGATTAAAAATTTAGGGAGAAATTTAATCGCTTATACGTAACAAATGTTGGGGCTATAATTACATTTATTTTGCTGTAATTGTATGATACAAATCTATATTGTAAATCTTTTACACGCAATACCCATAAATGGTAAAAATCACATCACCGAAAACAGGGAGAAGCTATTCACTGAAAACAGTTAGTTGCCCCTGTTTTTTATAATTTCGTCTTGTAGCTGTCTGCGAAGTTTCTGCTCTCTTTCTAATGATTTCTTTCTAAATAGATTAAAATCATCTTCAACAATCTGTAAATCACTTTTAGCAGCAACAGTTAATACATTACTGTTTTTAAATTTATAGATAAAGTAAAGTAAAAGAACAATTAAAATAAAAATAATAGAAAACAAAATAGTAGCATAAACACTTTTTGTTAGAACAATACCAAATAAAGAAATTGAATTTTCTTTCTGTAGCGCAACTTGTAACTTATTTGTGGTTGCTGCTTTGGTTTTGTGTAAGTTGCTTATAGTGTCTTCTTGTGAGCTAATTAATCGAGAATTATTGTTTATGATGCCTGTTAATCCTTTAATAGAATCTAGTACGTTTTTATGTAGTTGGTTATACGATGTTTTTTTAATGACTTTGTATTCTTGATAACTGCTAGATTTTCTGTACAATGTTTTAAACTGATAGTCAAGTGTATTTGCAGGAATCGAATCTTGTTGTGAGTATACAGTTGTTGTTAATAGAATACTAGCAATACCAATAATGAAAGATTTCATGATAATTTGTTTTTAGGTTAGGGATTTTGAAAAGTAAAATTAATAAAAAAACCCAAACGAAAGTTTGGGTTTTTTAGTATAAGCAAGGATTATTATATTATTTTACTTTCTGTACAATTGCCTTAAAAGCTTCTGGGTGGTTCATTGCTAAATCGGCTAAAACCTTACGGTTTAACTCAATATTATTAGCTTTTACTTTACCCATAAACTGAGAGTAAGACATTCCGTGTTCACGAGCACCAGCGTTGATACGTTGAATCCATAATGAACGGAAGTTTCTCTTATTGTTTTTACGGTCACGGTATGCATAAAGCATTGCCTTTTCAACCGCATTTTTTGCTACTGTATAAACGTTTTTTCTACGTCCGAAGTAACCTTTTGCTTGCTTCAAGATTTTTTTTCTTCTATTTCTTGAAGCTACTGAATTTACTGATCTTGGCATAATTCAAATTGTTTTTTTGTAGTAGGCGGTTTATCTAGTTTTGAGCATTTAATTTTTAGTTGATTTAACTAAAAACTTTTAACTCAAAATTCAAAACTCTTTTGTGCTCAACTCCATGGTTAATAATTAAATTCCCTGTATTAAACTTATTTTAAGTTTAACTGTTGTTTGATGTTTGCTTCATCAGACTTGTGTACTAATGTAGCATGTGTCAACTTAAGCTTACGTTTCTTAGACTTCTTTGTTAAGATATGACTCTTAAACGCGTGCTTTCTTTTTAATTTTCCAGAGCCAGTTAACTTAAAACGTTTTTTGGCACTAGATTTTGTTTTTAATTTAGGCATTTCTCCTTCTTTTTTATCTTGCTTATAAAATTTTTTGTACTATTATTTATTTTAGTACTCTTTATTATTTTCCTATTTTTTTTGGAGCGATAAACATAATCATTCGTTTACCTTCTAATTTTGGTAATTGCTCCACTTTACCATATTCTTCTAATTCTTGAGCTAATTTTAATAATAAAATTTGCCCTTGTTCTTTAAAAACAATAGACCTTCCTTTAAAAAATACAAAAGCTTTTAATTTTGCACCGTCTTTTAAGAACTTAATGGCGTGTTTCTTTTTAAACTCATAGTCATGCTCATCAGTTTGAGGTCCAAAACGAATCTCTTTAATGGTAACTTTGGTAGCTTTAGACTTTAAAGCTTTTTCACGTTTTTTCTGCTCGTATAAAAACTTTTTATAATCAATAATCTTACAAACTGGAGGTTTTGCTTTTGGAGATATTTCTACTAAATCTAATTCCTGTTCTTGAGCTAACGCTCTTGCTCTTTCAATAGGGTAAACACCTACTTCAACATTGTCCCCAACCAAACGAACTTCATCAACATATTTTATATGATGGTTAATTCTGTGTTGATCTTCTTTAATAATTCTAGAGGGTCTTCTAGGTCTATTTCTTCTAATTGCTATGGCTAAAAAATTTAAATTAAACGTTGTTTTAACTTTGTACATTAAATTCTACTAATGTACTTCTTATTTCTTTTTGTATTAATAAAATAAATTCATCAATGGTAAAAGTTCCAAGATCACCTTCTCCGTGTTTTCTTACAGATACCGTGCCTTCTTTTTCTTCTTTCTCCCCGACAATAATCATAAACGGAATTTTGCTAACTTCTGCATCTCTAATTTTTCTTCCTGTTTTTTCACTTCGGTCATCAATGAGGGCGCGAATTTCGGAATTTTCTAGCAATTCTAAAACTTTTTCCGAATATTTCTGATATTTCTCACTGATTGGCAGTAAGATAACTTGTTCTGGAGTAAGCCATAATGGGAAATTTCCACCTGTATGCTCTAATAAAACAGCTATAAAACGTTCCATAGAACCAAACGGTGCTCTATGTATCATCACAGGTTGATGCAGTTCATTATCGGCACCTTTATAAGTTAGTTCAAAACGCTCTGGTAAATTGTAATCTACCTGAATGGTTCCCAATTGCCAGCTTCTGCCTAAAGCATCTTTAACCATAAAGTCTAACTTAGGACCATAAAAAGCAGCTTCACCTTCTTCAACTACATAATCTAATCCCTTATCTTTTGCTGCAGAAAGAATTGCGTTTTCTGCAATTTCCCATGTTTTTACATCCCCAATATACTTATCAAGATTTTCCATATCTCTAATAGATACTTGTGCTGTAAAATCTTTGAATCCTAAAGAACCAAAAACATAGAGAACTAAATCAATTACATTTTTAAACTCTTGATCTAATTGTTCTGGTGTACAAAAAATATGTGCATCGTCTTGTGTAAAACCTCTAACACGAGTTAGTCCATGTAATTCTCCGCTTTGTTCATATCTATACACAGTGCCAAATTCTGCAAAACGCTTTGGTAAGTCTTTGTATGAATGTGGTTTAAAATTATAAACTTCACAATGGTGTGGACAGTTCATCGGTTTTAATAAAAACTCTTCATCCATCTTTGGAGTTTTTATGGATTGAAAACTGTCTTCCCCATACTTAGCATAATGTCCAGAAGTTACGTACAGTTCTTTTTGACCAATATGCGGAGTCATAACCATTTCGTACCCCGCTTTTTTCTGTGCTTCTTTTAAAAAGCTTTCTAAACTACCTCTTAATGCAGCACCTTTAGGTAACCATAATGGCAATCCTTGTCCAACTTTTTGTGAAAAAGTAAATAATTCTAGTTCTTTTCCTAACTTTCTATGATCTCTCTTTTTGGCTTCTTCTAGTAACTCTAAATACTCAGTAAGCATTTTTTGCTTTGGAAAAGAAATACCGTATATGCGTGTAAGTTGATTATTTTTTTCATCTCCTCTCCAATAAGCACCAGCAACATTCATTACCTTGACAGCTTTAATTAAACCTGTGTGTGGTATGTGACCGCCACGACATAAATCTGTAAAGTCTGCGTGATCACAAAATGTAATTTCACCGTCGTTTAGGTTTTCAATTAGTTCAACTTTATACTGATTGCCTTCTTCTTTATAATACGATAAAGCATCAGCCTTAGAAATCTCTCTTAATTTAAATTCGTGCTTTCCTCTAGCTAACTCTAAAAACTTCTTTTCAATTTGTGTAAAGTCTTTTTCAGAAATAACTTCATCACCTAAATCAATATCATAATAAAAGCCATTTTCAATAGCGGGCCCAATGGTTAGTTTTGCATTAGGATGAAATTCTAAAATAGCCTGTGCTAAAACATGTGCAGAAGAATGCCAGAACGCTTTTTTGCCTCCTTTATCATTAAATGTATATAAGATAAGTTCGCCATCGGTGGTTAAAGGAGTGGTTGTTTCTACAGTTTGTCCATTAAAGTTTGCAGAAATCACGTTTCTAGCAAATCCTTCGCTAATGTTTTTAGCAACATCCATAGGTGTGCTATTCTGATTGAACTCTCTAACGCTTCCGTCAGGTAATGTAATCTTAATCATTAATTATAAATTTAGGCTGCAAAGATATTAGAAAACTATATTTCATACAATATATATGTATAAAGATTATTTTGATCTTTATATGTGCTCTAAACACAATTAATGTGTATGTAATACTGATTTTTTGTTTAATCATGTTTATTTATTAGTAATAAATAAAGCTTATTTATTAGTGCTGAGTATTTAAAGTCAATTAAAATCATAGTGGTTTATGGATACTTATGAATGATTTTGGTTCAGTTGTACAGCGCTATATTTTTTATGTATACAATAGTTCAATTTTTATATTAGTTTAAATAGTTCTGTGGTAGCGTTTTAGTAGTTGAGACATAAAAAAATGCAAGAAAAGGTTTGTGTAAGTGATAAGGGTTTGTATCTTTGCGGCCGCTAAGGCTTTATTTAAGGGGTTTTAGTGGAGTTCAAAGAGGTATTAATTTGAGGTATAGAGATTTAGGGAAAGCTTTAAAAAAAGTAATTTTTTTAGTTGTAAATACAGATAAAGTTAATATCTTTGCCGTCCGTTTAAAAGCGGAAACGTTCGTAAGAAATAAGGTGTAAAAAATAAATTAAAAAAAAACTCAAAAAAGTTTTTGCAGAAATAAAAAGAGTTTATACATTTGCACCCGCTTTGAGAAACAAGTAAAAGTTCAGAGAAATTTTGGAATAGTTTATAGATAAATTAGTTAGTTCGATTCTAGCATTTCTACAAGATTTAGGAGATTGATTATTGTGTTAAAAGCATTAGTGAGATACCCTAAGAGTTCATTGAAAATATTGAAATTGACAGCGTAAACAAAGAGTAGAATAACAGACCTCTTAAAGAGGTTAATTCTTTTGAAACACATCATTAAATATTATTAAAATATACGATGAAGAGTTTGATCCTGGCTCAGGATGAACGCTAGCGGCAGGCTTAACACATGCAAGTCGAGGGGTAACAGGAAAAAGCTTGCTTTTTTGCTGACGACCGGCGCACGGGTGCGTAACGCGTATAGAACCTACCTTTTACAGAGGGATAGCCTTTAGAAATGAAGATTAATACCTCATAGTATCAAATTTTCGCATGATTATTTGATTAAAGATTTATTGGTAAAAGATGGCTATGCGTCCTATTAGCTAGATGGTAAGGTAACGGCTTACCATGGCAACGATAGGTAGGGGTCCTGAGAGGGAGATCCCCCACACTGGTACTGAGACACGGACCAGACTCCTACGGGAGGCAGCAGTGAGGAATATT